>CAZIBI010000001.1:0-52522 GCA_964537215.1 uncultured Ignavibacteria bacterium
TGCGCTCGTAGTTGTCGGATGGATTGAAGCGGTAGTTCATATGGATGAGAGTATACTTAATTGGCGGTCGGGAGGCAACCATCACAGATGTCAATATTTAGCGGTTATTTAGGCATACTTTCCGGTGTATTAGATCCGTTGCCGCTACGCTCTACTGCCATCGACTGTCGAATTCGGCTCAATACTTGCGGCTGAAAACCGTATCTGTCGCAGATATCGAACATTTGGAGGGCCTTGGTTGTATCGGCCAGACGCAGGTGCAGCAAACCAAGTTGGAAGTTAATCTCAGGTGCGATAGCGCGATATCGAAGCGACTCGCGCAAGTACTCGATCGCCGTCTCAAGTTGGTTCGCGGCTTCAGCCTGTATTGCGCGCGAAACGGCCAACATATACTGCGCCGCAGAGTCCCCTGGTTGTTCAGAAGTCACCATGGTGAATACTGACTCCGCTAGAACCGGTTCGTTCGTCACAATGTAACTCTGCCCGAGAGCGTTTAGCAATTCAAGCCGCTTAGCGTAACGGAGGTCGGGATGCGAGAGCGACGCCATGAGCAATTTCCGAGCCTGCTCGAAGCGGTTTGTATACAAAAGATATGTCGACAATGAACCGAATAATGGCAGGCAATCGGAATCTACGACGTAATCGATGACTCCCGCCAATTCAGAGTTTGATCGGGCAGTATCAGTGGTTGCGAACTTCTCGGCAACGAGTAGGCCCAGCGTAGAATAAGTTGCAATCTCGCCGGGGTCGACGACAGGAAACGCCGGACGCCAGGAAGCGGTCGCGCGTTGTGCAGCTGGAACTCCCGGATTGTTTGATGTATATAGTCCTGAAAGCGGACTTTGAGCGTAGATCGTTCCAAGATCCGAGTCAATCTGCATCGGATCATGAGAGAAGCAAACCGGCACGCGCGCTGAATTGAGAAGACGCGACAAGAGCTCGGGGAATTCCAGGTTCGAGTCCCGGTGGCCGATACCTAAATCGCTTTGCAGGCGACTATCAGTTGATGTCGGCCCATAGACTTTGCCATCTGGTCGAATGCCTTCGACGTAATGAAGATAAAGCGCCGGGAATTGCGAGAAGTCGCTTCCGCAAATCAAGGTCGCATTCGGTGGCAATGCTTGCAGCAGCTCCATGCCGTACCGTTCGGCCACATCTCTCTTGCTCAAATCCGAAGTCGCGAAATTGCCCAGTAAAGGTATCAATACTAGAGCAACACCAATAGCGATTCCACTCATACGCCACACGACGCTCCCGACAAACAACTCGCGAAGCCCGACAACAAGAAACAGAGCAATAACGATGAGGCTGGGCAGATGGAACCACTCCAATTCCTTGATTACATAAGCCGAATTCAGGAATAGATTGATTGAGAGCGCCAATAGCAGCGCAAGCGTTAGACGTCGCTCTCTCCGCCAAAGGACGACAATCCCCGGGAGCGCGAGCAGGAAAATCGGCAGTGTGTACTCGCTAACCAGCACTCTCCAAATGGCGCGAGCATAAGGAAGCATATCTGATAAATGCGGCACACTAATGTACATGCGGTAGATCTTTGCGGATACCAATCCAATGAATCCATTCAACGACTCCGGATTCATCCAGTCTAGCACCAGATCTTGCGTCGACCGAATCGGCAAGTATATACATACGGAGAGACCTATGATTGCGACTAAGATTGCGAATGCACCGACTTTCAAGTTGATCCGCCTCCGGTGTTCGTAAAACACCAAAGTAGCCAACGGCAGCAACGCCAACGATGAATAGTGATTTCCAATTGCCAGACTCAACAGATAACATCCTAGCAGCAGCCAGCGCACTTGCACGGATCTCCGAAATCGCAACAGCGCATACAAGGCAAGAATGTCGAGGACAACCGCCAAGGAATAGGCCTCAAACGCTGTCGCTGCTGCCCATACGGTTTGTCCAAAACCGAACATTAAGGCGACAGAAAACGATCCAATCATTGACGACACGCTTTTGTCACCAAAGGTCTCATCCAACAGTCGAAACAGCGCAGTACCTGCAATGGCAGTGAGAAGTACGGAGAATAGATTTAATGCGAAAATCGGGCGAAGAAACCATAATAGTCCGCTCCAACAGTGTCCCAATATCGTCAGGAGTGGATATCCGGGAGGATGTGCGATTTCGAGCCGAACGGCGGCGACGGCGACGTCCGCAGAGTCGTTGACATAGATCGTTGGGCACATCGTCGCGAAATAGACTGAAGCGAGCCCTATGAACAAAAATATACTGAATAATTGGTTGTAAGTGAGAACAGTCCTCGATCCGAAAGGCAACAAACGAGCAGACATGGCATCAATATCGCCCGTTGCGCCCATTTTTCCAATTCATAATCGAATGTTTTGTCGTGTTTTATTAGATTGTGAGGTTTAGCAGATATTGGCGCACTACTCCTATTTCAAGACGTAAATCGACCAGGGCGCGATTTGGGTTTCGTTGACCCATTCAAACGGGTCTTCGGGGCGAGCTAAGGGATTGTATTTGGCTTCGACCTCAAGGCCGACTTCGGCGAAGAGTTCGCGATAGTCGGCATCGGGCCAGATAATGTCGTCGACGGGACGGCTGTCGGCGATGTCGGTGTTGATTATCTTGACGATTTCACCGCATTTGGCGCTGCGATTTTCGGGAAAGTCCTTGGTCGAGAATGATGCCCACTCATACCAATAGATTTCCGGTGCCGAGACGAGATTGACGAAGCGGCCGGTCGGTGCGAGTATGCGCTTGATTTCGCGCAGGATGCCGATCTTCTGCTCGCGCGTTGGAATATTGTCGAATGTGAATGCGGCGAGGATCAAATCGAATACGCCGTTCGCAAACGACTGAAATCCATCGTCGCCGATCAAGCGGTAGTCCCCTGCCGGATCGATTTGCTGCGCTAAAGCGAGCATGCTCTCTGCGATGTCTACGCCGGTGGTTGCAAAGCCGAGCTTCTCAACAAATCGCGTTGAGCGACCAGCGCCGCAACCGAAGTCGAGTGCGCGCTTGCCGCTTGCGTGCTTGGCGATGATCTCGGGCAGGTCGCGGAAGGCAAGATAATAGGTGCCGGGGAATTCGAGTTTGGCGTAGGCTTCCGCCATTTTGCGGTCTTCGTATGCGTTGGAGAAGTTCAATTGGGCAATCCTCTCGTGTAGTGCACTTCAGGGGCAATATCGTCGATTGGGAGGTCGTTAATCAATCCCGCTCTTGGGTTCATGTTGGAAGCGCCCTCTCCCCAACCCCTCTCCCTTGAAGGGAGAGGGGCATATTCGTGTCTATCGTCTCGGGCCGTTCGTAACGCTTTCTCCCGAGCCGATGTGTCAGTTTCCGAGTTGCTCCGTCTCCTCAAGAATCTGCACATACACCGGTCGGCCAAGTTCGACCGACTTGGTGGCGGCTTCGGCAAACGCTTTTTCGATTGCGTCATTCGCGCCGGTCTTGCAGACAATGTCGATTGCCGGCTCGGAGGCATCCGAGGTGCCCGAGCCCGCGCAGGTGACAGTGATTTCCATTGGAGTATAGATTCCAAACGTCAATGCGCCAACCAACTGATTCAGGAACGAATGCCGGGTTTCGACGCGCGAGACGCCGCCCGGGCACTTGGCCTGCGCTTCGACGGTCTTCGGCGGAACCAATCCATACACCCAGCACGAAGCCCACGGTTGTTTGTATACAGTGCTCGAGGGCGCGGCGCCGGTTTCAATCGTAGCGTGGTAGCAGCCGGCGAAAAGCAGCATGGCAATTCCTGCAATGAGGGCCAATTTCATGAGAATCTCCTGTCCTTTGAGAGTTTGTTCCTTGAGTTTGAATTGGACAAAGCTATCCGACTGCGATGGTGGAGTCAAGGGGAAAGTGGACCAGTAGATATGCGTAGAAAAGGCCGTCAAGATTTCTCCTGACGGCCGACTGTTACTGACCTACTTCCAAGCTGGATTCCGGCTTCCGCCGGAATGACATCGTTGGGAATGCCGCAGCGCTACCGCCTCGGGCCGGCAGCGACGATTTCTTCCGGGCACCCATCTTTAAATTTCTTGAAATTCTCGATGTAGAGCGCCGAGAGCTGTTTGTACCGGTTTGAATACGCCGCTTTGTCCGGCCATGAGCTTTCCGGATAGAGCGCCTCCGCCGGTACATCCGGGCAAGTCAGCGGCACCTGGAATCCGAAAAGTTTGTCTTCACGGTATTCAACATTGTCGAGCTGTCCCGTTAGAGCGGCTTCAAGCATCGCGCGCGTGTAGCGAATGCTGATGCGCTTGCCGACGCCATAGGGTCCGCCGGTCCAGCCGGTGTTGACCAGCCAGCACTTGACGTCGTGGCGAATAATCTTGCGTTTGAGCAAGTCGGCATAGAAGTACGGATGGTGCACCATGAACGGCGCGCCGAAGCAAGCCGAGAAGGTAATCTCCGGCTCTTTGCCAAGATCAATCTCGGTGCCCGAAACTTTTGCCGTGTATCCGGAAATGAAGTGATAGAGCGCTTGGTCAGGCGTGAGCCGCGCGATCGGCGGCAGCACTCCGGAAGCGTCGCAAGTCAACATGATGATATTCTTCGGGTGTCCGGCGCGTTTCTCCGGCAGCGCGTTTTCGATGAACTCGAGCGGATACGAAGCGCGCGTGTTTTCGGTGCGTTCGTCATCGTCGAGATCAAGGTGGCGCGTAATCGGGTCGTATATCACGTTTTCCAGAATCGTCCCGAAGCGCCGGGTGCAGGCGTAGATCTCCGGCTCGGCGGATGCAGACAGATTGATGACTTTCGCATAGCATCCGCCTTCGAAATTAAAGACGCCCTCATCGCTCCAGCCGGCTTCATCGTCGCCGATCAGGCGGCGGCGTGGATCGGCAGACAGAGTGGTCTTGCCGGTGCCCGACAGACCGAAGAACAGAGCGACATCGCCGGACTTGCCGACGTTTGCCGAGCAGTGCATCGTCATCACGCCTTGCAGCGGCAGCAGATAATTCAGAATCGTAAATGCTGATTTCTTGATTTCACCGCCATAACCCGAGCCGCCGATAATGACTAGCTTCTGTTCGAAGTTGAGCAGGATAAAGGTCGGCGTTAGCGTGCCATCAATTGACGGCATCGCCTGGAACGACGGAACCGAGATAATCGTGAATTCCGGCACGTGGCGTTTCAGTTGATCGAGCGCATCGATGCGAATAAACATATTGCGCGCGAACAGCGAGTGCCAGGCATATTCGGTTATCACACGGATCGGCAATTGGTAATTCGGATCGGCGCCAACGTAACAATCCTGCACGAAGAGATCGCGATCTTGCAAGAACGCTTGCAGCCGGGCATAAACGGCGCTGAATTTGTCGGCGCTGAACGGGCGGTTGTACTGGCCCCACCAGATCTTGTCGGTGGTGGTAGCCTCTTGAACGACGAATTTATCATTCGCGGCGCGAGCAGTATGTTTGCCGGTATTGACGACGAGCGGTCCGAGGTGCGAGATGCTGCCCTCGCGACGGAACATTGCTTCTTCGTATAGAGCCGGTTCGACCAAGTTCCAATAAGCCATGTGCAGATTGGAGAGACCGTGATGCTTCAGTCCGAAATCGCTGGCGCGCTCTTTGGCAACATCGTGAGCGGGCGACTTGATATTTAGATAATTGCTGTTCATTGCCAATCCCTCACAAGCTTTCTGTCGCCGATGTAGATTTCGTTGGGAGAATTCGGATCGAGTACCCACTTGATGCGAGCAACGCCTTCCATGATGTCTTTCACCGTGCCGCAGAAACTCAAGCGGAGGTGACCTTCCATGCCGAACTCCTTACCCGGAACTGCCACGACCATGGCTTTTTTCAGTAGCGTCTTGGACAATGCCACCGAATCGTTGCTGTATGCGCGGAAATCGGGCAATGCGTAAAATGTTCCATCCGGAGGAATCAGCTTGACGCCTTCGAACGCATTCAATTCCTGCACCATGACTTTGCGATTGTTTTCCAGCATCAGACGCAAACTCTCAACGCCGGTTTGGATTCCCGTCAACGCCCCTACTGCCGCGATCTGCGACAATACTGCCGGACACGAAGTTGTCTGCGCTTGCACGTTGATCATGGTTTCGATAATTTGCGAATTGGCGACTGTCCAGCCGATGCGATATCCGGTCATAGCGTAAAGTTTCGACACGCCGTTGATCACGATCAGCCGGGAGTTGTCGGATTGATCCTTGGCGTATTTGTAAGCCGACGTCCATTTTTTGCCCGAGAATACAAGCTTGTGGTAGATGTCGTCAACGATCAGGTAGATGCCCTTCTTCTCGCAGTATTCGACTACCTCGGCGATAAACTGTTCGGAGTAAACCACGCCGGAGGGGTTGTTCGGGCTATTGATGATGACCGCCTTGGTGTAAGAGCTGGTCATGTCGATGATATCTTTCAGTCGCGGCTCGAAACGTCCGTCGCCGGGCGTCACGATGACCGGCTTGCCATAGACCATCTTGACCATTTCCGGATAGCTCACCCAGTACGGCGCCAGAATGATCACTTCGTCAAGCGGGTTGATCAGGGTTGTCAGCAACACCGACAAAGCCTGCTTGGCGCCGCCGGAGACCAGGACGTTATCTTTGCCGACGACCTTGCCGTAGTTCTCTTCGGTGTAGCGAATAATCGCCTTGCGCAGCGGTGAAATGCCTTCGGTCGGCGTGTAGCGGACCTCCGCGGTCGACAGTTGCGCTGCACAATTGAGAAGCGCCTCGAATGGAACCTTGCTCTTTGGCTCCCCTGCGCCCAGATGGATGACGGCCTCGCCGCGATCGCGCAAGTCTTGAGCTTCTTCGTTAAGCTTCAGAGTCGGCGATTCGGCGATTTCCCTCGCCAGGGTGCTGATACTCATCGGTAACCTGCCTAATAAATAGGTTAACTAATCTTCAATACCTCAAGCGCGGCAACGAGAAGCGTTTGCCGCGGACGAATTTGGGGCACTTTGTCCCACAAACCGGTATTCGACCAAGTGGAATGTTTCCCACACCGGGCCGAATCTACGGTTAATATTATCGGGTTTTGGGAGGGCTTTGTCAACGTTAAAATGTGAATTATTTCACGAGGGTAAACAGATGAGGAATATGATCGTCTATATTAGCGTAAGCTTCAGGGAGGTAAAATGACAATAAAGGGATGTTCCCTTTTGGTCGCGTTTGTGTTGTTCTGCATGTTCGACTCGACTTATGCGGGTGAACAAATCGGTTTGTTCGGCGTCCAAGGCGCCACAAACCACGAGGCGATTCCCCGCCCTTTGGGAGTTGGTGTATTTCTGCAAAAGGTTATCTCGCGACTTACAACATTTAGAGTCAGTTATTCCTGGGCAAAAGACTCCGATGCATTCATAAAGACGATCTACAAGCATGGTGGATTGGTGCAGGAGGGAGACACCATTCGCGACTTCTGGGAGCAGGATGCTTCGATGCGAGTTTTCGAACTATCTCTATTCTTGAATGTCATTCAAAACGACGAACTCTCCTTTTCAGTCGGACCGAGCCTCGGGATGGCGAAATATCATCAGAAAGCCGTTGGCAGATCAACTGGTTTCGAATGGGGCGGTGATTCGAGATTGCGGCAGTCTCTTAGTCTTATAGCTGACTTCGGGATCTTTCCCAGACCACTTCGGCCAATTGGCTTACGTCTATTTGTGCGTGAGCGAGTTACAGCGTCCGGTGGACACAACTGTGCCGATTGTTCTGAACCGTTCAGTGACACCATCACGTCGTTCGACGTCGCACTGGCGATTGCTTACACTCTGCATTAATCCGAAATATGAAAGCCCAAACCCCGGTCCGCATGCGAAGAACGGTAGTCGGTGCCGATGTGCGAATCTAAACGTTGCATTCGTGGTCGAGTTTCTGTATATTGGTGTACCGTCTGAACTAGCACTTGACTCGGTCATTGATATGAAGAGAAATCGGAAAGCTTGGGTAGTCATGAAGCGACAGTTTTCAGGACGAAGTCGAATTTTTCTGACTCTAATTTTCTTGGCAGCAGTTTTGATAAGTGCTGCAAGTTCAGCCCGCGCGCAGTATAGCTATCCCTATAAGCAAATTGGCACAACTAAGGACGACTTACAAATATGGAACAGTGTAGGGCGGCAAATCGCGATTGGTGGCGGACGCCTACATTTCTGTTGGAATGACTTTGGCAATGCATCTAAAGCACAGGGGAAGATTAATTACTTCTCTTACAATCTCAATAATTGGGCCGATACCATAGCACTCTACGGTCTTCATCCGGACGCGGGGGGCATAACTCCGGTTTTGGACTTTGACGTGGCAACAGGCTCGGGCCGGGCGATTGTCAATTTCCAGCTAAAGGATTCAGCAAGCATCGTACTCGCGCGCAATTCCGGACCTGCCTCCAATAGTTTCTCCTTTGTGGTTGGTCAAAACGGCCCAGGCAATTGCGAAGGCGTGGTCACGTCAAGCCCTACAGAGTATCGCTACTACTATCCGGATTTGATACTGGACTACGATGGAAGCAATCTCCCGGTCGGACACATGGTTCTTACGGAACCTGGTTCCATTCAGCCATCCCGTTCCCTCGTCTATCGGCGGACCTCGGCGGGACTGAATGGGTTTTCATCGACTTGTTCCCACTTCATTGACTCGGTTCTAACGGAGTCGGCCTCGATAGCACAGGACCCTAATTCTGATCGCGTCGCGATTACCTATACCGGGATGAACAACGACGATGTGTTTTGTGTGCAGTCGACTAACATGGGTCAAACGTGGCAGCCTCGGATCAATGTTTCACAATACCAATCGACGCTGACGGAAAAGGCGTATACAGTCACTGACGTGCTTTACACTCAAGACGGCTGTCTGCATATTGTGTGGACTGCCAGAGTGCGTGAAGATTTGTCTCAATCGTACTCTAAGCAGAAAGCCAGGCTGCTGCACTGGGATAGCTGCAACCAATGCAAGTCGCAGATTTCCTTCGCCGGACGCGAGCACCCGTGTGGAGTTGACTCATTTGATCTAAATATCTCCCAAGTTAGCTTGAGCGAATGCACTGTTGGTGGTTCCAGTCGACTCTACGTGGTTTACAAGCACTTCACCGGAGACAACGACTGCGGCATTCCCTATCCAGGCGTTCCTCCGTACCCAAACAGTGAGATTTATGCTCAAGTCTCGACGGATCAGGGTGTGAGTTGGGGCGCACCCCTAAATCTCACCAATACACCATCGCCTGGCTGCTCGATTGGAAATTGCTCTTCTGAATTAGGTGTGTCTATCATTCCTTATGCAACCGATACCCTCCGGTTGTTTTTCCAAGTAGACAAGGTGCCAGGACCATTTGAGAAATGGTGGTATGATGTTCAATTAACCGACAATCCGCTGATAAGCATGTCGGTTCCGTGTTTCGCAGCCACGCCTCACTATGGACTTTCACCAGTATTCATCCAAGATTCGGCTAGTGTTGTCGTTGACGGCACGATGCCATTCGTTGACACCAATCTCGTGATCATGCGAAACGACGGCAATTTGACGCAGAATTACAGTTTGGAAGTCCAGTATGAATCAGTCGCTGGTTGGGTCACATTTCCCGACAATCCGGGCGGAAGCGGCACAATCGGAATTGGCTGCGCGAACACGGATACTGTTCGTGTTCGGATCTATGGCCCGCCCAATAGCACCTTTTCTCTAAATGCGATAGTCCGGTTACTTTACGATGACCCCCCCGGCGATCAGGACACGGTGCAAGTGAAAGTAACTACGGTGAACAAGGCGTACTACTCCAGCACCTACTCGGTGATCAGCACTCCCGAAATCTCGCTCGCGATTACTCCTGAAGGCCGAGTTGGGGCACAGGCGGGTGACCATGGCTTTGAATACGCCGACGGCTCGCAGTTCCTCTACGACGGTTCACTCGTTCTCGGCAATAGCGCTAACAATCTCACGTGGTCGATTTTCGGAGACGGACCCGGAGAACCCAGCCCTACAAATCCGTTCGGGAGATTCATCTCTCTCACGGCGTTGGCTTTTGACTCAAGTCAGGTCGACTACATTACTGCGACTTCACGCGCAACTAATCGCGACTCCACTCTGGGCATAACGATAACTCATTACGCTCCTCAATTTGTCGATTCCGCGGAATTCTTCGTGATCCACTACGACATTTACAAGGGAACGAAGAATCCGACTGGAGTAGTGAGTAACCTCGACGTTGCTTTCGTCTGTGATTGGGATATTCCCTCAAGATTCAATTACGCGAATTCCAACACGCGGTTGTCACCCAACGCCATCTCGCAATCTGGATTGCCAGTCGCCCCATGGACGGCTTACCAAGGCGGAATGGTGGCTTATAAAGACGGGTACTCGTCCGGTGTACAAGGCTTCGCTCTTGATAACGACCTGTATGTCTATCCTGAAGACAATTTTGAAAACGACCAATTTTGGACCCTGATAGATAACGGGTCTGGAGCAACAGTAACCGCAGGCAAAGATCTTAGTTCAATCGTTGTTGTTGCCCGGGACGTTGCGATAAACGGCGCTGCAGCTGATACCTTCTCATTCAGCATTATCCTCGCCGGTTCGCAGGAGGCAAACCTCGCCGTAAATCTTACGAAGGGCAAGAATTTCATGTGCCAATATATAGCCGCACCCGGTGCGTGCACCGCACCAACATGTAAATGTGGTGACTCGGACCACAACGGGATTTTGACGATTTCTGATGTCGTATATTTGTTAAGTTACATCTTCGGGGGTGGGCCCGCTCCGGCACAATCGTGTCTGGGAGATGCCGACGGCAATAGCATCATTACAATATCGGACGCAGTCTATATGATAAATTACATCTTTGCGGGAGGGCCAGCACCGCATTGCCCGTAGCGAGTGTCTCTCGCCAGATTGCAGCCCTAACCCAAACACAAACCCCGTTCTGCATATGCAGAACGGGGCTGACGGTGAATCCTAGTGAGGGGAGCTTTGTTACTTGTATTTATTTAACCACTAACTTTGCAAAGTCGTACCAGTCGATTTGCTCGGTGCTGCCTTTTTCCTTGATCACGAAAATACCCTTGTTCTCTTCGTTGACATCATTGGAGCCGCTCAAGATGTAAGTGTTTCCATTCTTGAGCGTGACAGACGCGCTACGTTGCGAGCTTTTTTCGATCTGTGCAATAATGGCAAAAGGAATCACAATCTCGACGCCTTTGTACTCGCCGTTGAGATGTTCCCAAGTGTACTCTTCGTCATTGTCCCAGGCGATGTGCCCGCTGAATTCCTCGCCGTCTTCTGTGGTCGCGGTGCCGCGAATCTGCGCGCCGCCATCGAAATCTTTGTAATGCGGGAGCTCGGCGTTGGGGACCGGAAGAAATTCGGCTTTCTCGAAGTCGCTCCAGTTAATCTTGACGCGGCCAAATTCAGCCGACTTGACGACGATGCCGCGATTTTCGGAGTTGACGTCGTTGGAATTGCGCAGTACGAGTTCTTTGCCGTCTTTTAGTGTCAACGATGCTGAAGATGAAGAGCGGCGTTCGATCGCTGCGATGCGACCCATCTTTATCTTGCGTGTGCGCCCGCCGTCTTCGTCGCCGTCGAGGTCATCGGTGCTGAAAACTTCATCGACATCCCATTCGATCCAACCGGTGAATTCGCCGGCCCGGCGGGTGCTGACGCGACCGTAGAGGCGCTCAACGCCGTCAGCCGGTTCGGCCGGTTCCTGCATGAAATCGATATGGTCGATATCATCCCAGTCGAAAGAGATTTCGCCTTCCTTGGCGTCATTGATCAGGATTTCGCGCAGTCCGGGGCCAAGATCGGAGCCGGAGCTGAAGACGATCACTTCCCCGCTTTTCAATGTGAGGGTAGCGCCGTCATCGCGGTCGCGGGCGAGTGTGCGGATATGTCCGAATTGAAGTTGCGATTCTGACGAGAGGTCGAAGCCGAATACGGAGTTGCCTTCGCCGATTTTGAGGCCGAACACGTTTACGTAAGAGTCTTTGGATTCTTTGTACTTGCGCTTACCCTGCTTGCGGTCGGATTCGCGGCGATCTTTTTCGATAGTGCCGTCGATTATGTCGTCCCAGTAGGCTTCATTCTTATCCCATCGAATCCAGCCCTCGAAGACGTCGTTGTCAACCGTGTACAGCTTCCCATAAATCCGACCAGATTCTGCTTGTAACTGCGCAGCCCCCACGAACATCAGCAGGCTAAACGCAGCGAATGAAATTAGCCGTGGCATTAATCCTCCGTAACTGTACCTGAACAAATAGTAACAGGTTGTAGTTACGGATGTGATTTGGAATTGTTTCGCAAGTTTCAGTGATTTTTGGGGTTGCGGGTCAAGTGCATCGGAACGGCTGAAATATGTGGGGAGCCCAGCTTGGACCCCGGACTCCCCGAGAACAAAGACCACCAATAAATTGGCAATCTTCGCCTCCTTTTCCCCGGGGGAATATAATAGCCGTCACTGACAGCTACTGTCAGCGGCCGGTTTACAATTTTGGAAAATTGGGAAGAAAAATTAGCTAGTTATGTACCGGGTGGAGGTCCGCCGGCAAAGATGTAATTGATCAGGAAAACGACGTCGGAGATTGAAACGGTCGGGCTGGAATCGATGTAAACCGCTGCTGCCCAAGGGGTAGGCGCAGGTCCACCGACAAAGATGAAGGAAATCAGGTATACCGCATCGGAGATACTCACAAAGCCATTCGCGTCGACATCACCATTTATGTAGGTTGCCGGTGAGAGCGCGATATCGAGGTCTAGGTCCGAAAACACGTCAGTGATTTGTGAGTAGTCTTGATACCCGGGACGCGAGACATTGATGGCATAACGCCCGGCAGGTTGCCCGATGAAGCTGAAAGTCGAGTCCGGCGGGAAAAACCCTGATGAGGTATATGGAATGGTGATATGGAAATCTTCGGCAATCGGGTTGCCGTCGGTTGTCCGCAATTTGCCGTTGATCGTGTAGAAATTTGCCGTGGTGACAGTCATACTGTCTCGTGCCATGTTGCCGAATCGATCCTTCGCCCAGGCTTTCACCATGTAGGTACCGTTAGGAATTGAGCCGGTTGCCCATTTGCCCGCTACATCACTTGGTTCCACGAGACTGTCGTTGTCGTGGTTGGTGAGGATCTCGTAGAACTGGCGCGACTGATAGTCGCCGGCAGAATTGCAGGGTCCGGAGTTCTTGTAAAGCGTATGGTAGGACTGATCCCAGAGCAACGGACTGCTGAAGTTGAAGGTCACATACGGTCCCAGCGAGACAGAATCGTTGTAGATTTCATAACCCATTTCGTGCGGGGCGACCACCCAGGTGGGATGGCCAATCCGGTCGTGTCCTTTCGCGATGATATCGACATCACCGTCGACAGGCATGCCGACATTGAAGTAGATATCGCTATTGTCGCGGCAGAAACGAAACGGCGCACCGACGTTAATATCGAGAAAGTACGGCGCGACGAAGTCATCGATGTTGTTAAGCTCATCTAGAGGATTTCCCACGAACAACCAGTTCGCCGACCAGACAGTGCCGGCGTCACGAATCTTGACGAAATGCAAGTGATGGAAGTTTGAAGTCGGCCACGCCACCAAATTGCCAAGCAATTGTCCGCTATCGACATAGTCCCCGACATTTACAGTGATAGTTTCTTGGGCAAGATGCGCATAGAGCCAGGCGTTGCAGCTGTCAGGACCGTCGGTATCTCCGATGGCGACGCGCCAGTGAAGCTCGGCAGCAGTCGTCAAGACGGCCTTTACCCAGCCCGCCTTGACGGCATAAACCGGGGTTCCGGCCGGATGGAGGATATCGATGCCGGGATGCATGTACGGCGTGCCGCCGTAATCCTGATACTCGCCGTAGGAATTGCCAAGGGCATGGGAGGAGTCAAACGGCTCCATGGGCCAAGGTATGACTGCCCACGCTTCAGCGCAGAGGCAAATGATGGTGACTGGAATCAGGAGAAATCTATGCAGGTATCCTCCGGCAAGTAGACTGGGTTGTTGGTTCAATATACGCGATTTCGGGAATTAGGCAATCGGGAAGTTGGCCGGAACGGCGCCTAACTGCGCTCTTCGGGCAGGTATTCGCGTTTATTGGGGACTTTGAGCAACACTACGAATCCAGCAACCAGCGCGATGATTTGGGCCGCCAGCGCCAAGCGATAGTGTATTGAGGCAGCCAATTGCTCGGTAACCGTAACACCAAGAAATTCGAGGGTTGAAAGCGTTGCTCTGCCGAGAGGCATGTCGCGTTCGCCGATCAAGGCGACTACACCCCAGATTAGCGGACCCAAGGTAGCGGCTGCTTTGCTGCAGAGCGAATAAACGCCGTAGAATTGCCCCAGTTTTTCCTCCGGAACCAGGCTGTTAAGAAGCGGTCGGCTGGCAGTCCAGACAGCGCCGAGAAACACGCCAAAGAATGCGCCAATAACATAGAAGTTCGTTTTGCTCGATTCAACCGATGCCCACGCAAGCGCGATGATCCAGCCGACAACCGACAAGAGCATCGCGGGTTTGGATTTGATTCTGTCCGTCAGATAGCCATAGAGAATAGAACCAACCAAAGCAAACGACGTCGAAGCGATAAAGAGAATGAGCTTGTCGCCTTCTTCGAAGCCGACAACGGTACTGGAATAGACACCCATGAAGATGATGACTGTGTTAACCGCGTCAATTACGAGGAAGTTGCCGATCATGTAGCGCAGCAGACCGGGATACTTGCGCGTATCGCGCAGCGCGCTCTTGAGACCTTGCGTGAACGATTCTTTTGATGCTGTGACGACAACGGCATGATTGCGCTCACGTACCCATATGAAGCACGGCAAGGCGAAGACCAAGAACAGCAAGGCTGTCGGTAAGAATGTATAGACGCGACCAGATAACCCTTCGACAAGGTTTAGACCAAGCAGCGGTGAGACTAGCAGTAAGCCGGTGATCGAGCCGGCATAGCCGATGCCGGTGCCGATGCCGGAAATCTTCCCCACTGTCGCCGGCGTGGAGACATCGGAGAGCAGCGCATTGTAGAAAGTGAGTCCGCCTTCGTAGAAATAGTTTGCGCCGGCAAAGCAGATCAGCGCGATTACGACTGTAGCGAGCGGCGAGAGATCTAGCAGCGCAAAGAGCGACAGCAAGACCGTGCAGGCAACACAAAGATAGGTGAATGTCTTCAGGTCGCGCAAGCGGGTGCCGCCGAGATCGGCCTTACGACCCAACGCGGGCAAGGTAACTGCGACCAACAGCATCGAAGCGGAATAGCTGATCGAAAAGAATATGTCTTTCGTGTGAAGGTCTTCGATGATCCAGGGAGAAAAGTAGTAGGTGACGATGTTCATCGAGAAGATCGTGTTGGCGAAGTCGTAGAGAACCCAACCGATCTGCGCCCGCAGGCGCGAGTAGCTTTTGCTGCCGATCAAATGTCACCGCAGATTGTCATCACAATCCCAATTCATCAGAAATTCGCCGCATGCCATCCAACGCCAATTGCAGGAATTCTTCCAGTGTCAATCCAAGCTCGGTGCACTTGGCGATGCCTTCACGCCGGGCGCCGGCAGCGAAGCGTTTATCCTTGAAGCGCTTCATCAGCGAAGATATTTGGACTTCAGACAACTTGCGCGCCGGATTCATCAACGCTGCGGCCGTAATCAATCCTGTCGTCGGATCGGTGGCGTAGAGCGCCCAGTCCATACGCGACAAGCACGGCTTGTGATCGGCGTGGCAATGAATCGCGTAGAGCATTTCGGCATCAATTTCTGGATAAGCATTTAACCACTCGCTCGTCACAAAGGTGTGCTTTTCAGGCGCATCGGCAGTAACGACATAATCGAGATCGTGCAAGAGCCCAACCATGCCCCAACGATCAGGATCCTCGCCGAAGTGTTCCGCCAAACGCCGCATAACCGCCTCGACGCTGATAATGTGTTTGATCAGATTATTGCCGGCACCGATTTTTTCTTCGACCAATAGATAAGCGTCACTGCGGTTCATGGATCAAACCTCAATCGATAAACTTCCACCGGAATCCCCACCAGATTGAGCGTCCCGGCTGCTCGATGCCGGCCATAGTGTAGGCGACATCGAAAACATTGTGATAGTTGAAGTAGAAATGAAAGCGTTTCAAGTCAAAACTGAAATAGGATTCGGCAATGACGACGCCATCTTCGACGCCGCCATAAACCTGCCGATTCACAGCCGAGCGAAATGTCGCGCCGGCGCCGAAGTTGATCCAGAGCTTGAAGCGCTTGACCGGAAATCCATACCACGCGGAACCGGCAGCGGTGTGTTTCGGACCAAGTGTGACATCGGAACCATCCGAGTTTGCCTTGCGAATACCATAGCTCAAGTTCATTGCGACACGATTGGTCGGCTGGAAGCGTCCTTGCGCACCGGCATAGAGGATGCTGTGATCGGTTTCTATGGGAAGTGTCTCGCCATAAAGCAGCGAGTCGCTATTTACGCGCCACTCGGCGACGTTTGCGAGATTCGCGGCGCCGGCCGAAATTCTGAATTGGGCGCGTTCATGCGAATATTGATATGCGAATTCTATGCTACGTGCAGTGCCGGCGCCAAGATCGGGATCGCCGGAAATTGAATAGTCGGCTACGCTGTCGAAGAGTGCCGCGGAGATTGGTGCAAGATAGAGCATTTCCGGTTGCGGCAAGATCGTCCGCCAGGCGCCGGTGACTGATACAGTTGAGCTTGAATCGAGGTCATAGACCACGGCGCCAACCACAGAAGGCCGCGGCGCCAAATCGGTCGAGCCGATGATGGCTGCTGACCCGAAGAGCTTCGTGCGAGGCGAAAGCGTGAATAGCTCGCGCGCACCGAAGTCAAAATAGAAGGCATCCGAAGCGACGTGCTGACTGATAAAGCGCAAAAAGCGCAATGAGGTGTTCACTCCCACCGTACTGCGCTCGGAACGAATCTGATACTCCGTCGATGATTCAACGATTCGAAAACGCTGCGAAGTTGCGAGCACGCCCTTATTGAAGTATTGGGCGTCATTGCGGTAGCTTGAGCGCCAATCAAGCTGCGTCCGCTCGGAACGCAGATAACAAAGTGAAGTCGCGAGATTAGCGAAGTAGTCAGAAACGTTGCCGTCATAGCTGTAATTGTCAGGAAAGAAGATCTTACTTCCCTGCAGTCGATTGAATGAGTACAGGACATTTCCCCGCCATTTGCCGCCAAGACGAGGCTCTAGCAGGACGCGCATCCGCCGGAGATTCGTGTTTGAGCCGATCACGAGACCGTCGGACTTCTGAAAAGTCCCATCGGTACGGAGGCTGCCGAGATTGCCGAAGTTACTCTTGAATTCAAAGGTCGTATTGGCAAATCCGCCGCGGGCGCGGTTGACATAGATCGTGCTGGCGGCGGTATCAAATTCGGCAAGGTCGGATTGTTGGTGGATATCGGCGACGCGGCCAAACGGAACGTAAAGACCGCTTATCGCGGGCGACAGGACGAAGAACCTGTCCGACGGCTCGCTGCGAATAAACTCCTCCGACAGAGCCAGCGGCACTGGATTTGCAAATGACAGCTCGCCGACGAAATTGTCGGAGCGCGATAAATAGCCCGGGGCCAGTCCGTAGGCATAGAATGACTCGAAGTCGCCCCACATCATTGTGGAATAGCGATAGAGGGCCGGATTCGCCTGCCAGTCTGCGTTCCACTGCGGGCGATCGGGAAACTTTTCGCGGTTGTTGCTGCGGTCGCGATATAGCAGGAAGATTAGCGAATCGGCGACGGTGGTGAAGCGCGGACGGGCCGGAACTTGGATTGTGTCTTTCGCCGCGACTGGCACTGGCGCGGGAAGGGTGTCGGCAACTGCCTGGGATTTCGCAGTATCTGCAACCGGCGACTGCGCGAAGGCTTGCTTGCTGCCCGCACTTGTCAAGATCATGAGTATTGCGAAGATTAGATTCAAAATCACTGCCCTGAAAACGGACAGTTGTGACAGCGCGTATTTCGGTGCCTTGCTCATCCTAGCTTCGAAATGTAGCGACTTTTTGCAGTTTTGCAAGGATTGGAAAAAGCACTGCGAAGAACAAAATGTTAGAACCGATCGTGATAAGCGCAAATGACGCCGACATCAGCAACCGCTCGCGAAACGGACCGAACAGCCAGGCGTCGACGAGCGAAACGGGGATTTGATACAATAGCGCCGTGACAATGCCGAGTACGGCGAGGATGAAGATGTAGTAGACAGACTCGAACTTCTCAAGCCGCTGCGCTAGCATGCCCCCTAGCAATCCGATAGCGGCATAACCGCCGACTTGCGCCGCCAGAATTGGCAGCATCGCCATACCATAGGGGTTGAAGAGCGACATCAGTGCTGCGCTGATGACCCCGATAATACAACCGGCGGCGATTCCGGTTGAATAGCCGCCGAAAAATACGAGCAGGATTCCGAGTGTGGCGTTCGGGATCGCCATCATGATGAACGAGCCGACATAGGCGACCGCCGAGTAGAGCCCGATGGCTGCGACGGTTCGCGCTTTCACCGAACTACTAATATTTTCTGATGACGCACGTCAGCGCCGATGCGTGCCTGGACGATGTAAACGCCGGACGCGACGTCTTCGTCATCGTCATTTTGCCCTTCCCATATGAACGAATAGGGATCGCCGGGAGTGATAGCTTTGACTTCGGACCGGTACACGCGTTCGCCGGCCACTGTAAAGATGCTGATGTCAACATTTGCCGGCGCGTGTACATCAAAGATCACTTTGAACGGCAATTCCCGCGCGTTCGCGACATTGAACTTTGTATTCGCGAATGACACGAGGTCTTCGGCGATGACAACCGACGAATCGGCCACGCTGAAACGATAGCTGTTGCCAAGGCGCTTCAGATCGGGATTGATGATCGTAGGAATAACTACGACATCCGTAACGCCGTCAAGATCATCTTCCCTGACCTGTGTGTTTAAGGGATACAAATTCTCGTGCACGCGGAACAGTCCGTTGGCATTGAAACGGTCGTAGGCGATCACCGATTTGCGCCATTCGGTAGTCGGATTGGTGCTCGCTACTCCGACGAAATCCATGACAAAACCGGAATCGAGCGAACCGGTGCGAAAGACCGTGTAATTAATCCCAAGCTCGGAAGGCTGGAACTGATTATCGGCGCTTTGCTGGCTTGTTATTGGATATTCGGAATAGTAGCGGATGTAATTGCGGGGCGGATTTCCAATGACATCAGGAACCATGTCGTAGTTGGCAGCTTCGGAGAAGTATCTTCCCGTGCGTGCCCGACCGCCCGTAAAGAATAGCCAACGCGTAAACTCCGTCCATGCTTCTTCCAAATTGACCTCGCCGCCTGTCTGGTCGAACAGCGCATCCTGAATTGCGTTCACAAAGAAATTCTCACGCGGTGTCGCACCGCAATATTCCCAGGCACGGCGAATGATGTCGCGTCCATACTTTTCGGCCAGGAAGATTGGAAAAACGCCGGCGCCATAAATGTTCAGTCCGTCATTGCTGATGTAGTACGGGGCGTTGTGAATCGTAGGCAGATAGAACTGCAGGTAAGAGTAATAGTCATTTACATCGTCGTAGGTTTCTTCTTCCATCCACACAGCCGACATTTCCAGCCAATACGGATTCTGAGCCGAAAGTGGACATGCCGGAGTTGTACAGGTTTCCAGCCCGTCATAGGTCAGGTGGATAGCATGAAAGAACTCGTGTGCTATGGTAACCTGCAATGCTTCAATCGGCCGATTGGAATAGTTGAAATAGTCCTGATAACGTGTATCAACTTCCATCCAGGTTGTGAATCGGAACGTGCCATCGTCATTGACACCCACATCAGGAACGGTGCTGCCGTAGACCTGGGCACCTACATCCTTGACGAAGATATCATAACGCGCGTCGCCACCGCCATGTGGGGCGTCGTTGAACGGCTCGACATAGCCGAGCTCGTCGATGTGATGCACCCAACACGAGTCGGCAATGCGGGCAACGATTTCGACATAATCGGGAACGCTGTTGCTGTTTTGATCGCCGTAACGTGTGTCGATCGTGTCTCGACTGCCCGGAGTTGTCGTGTAGTGAACTTTGAAATGGCCGCCGGGCGAATCGAATTCAAGTGGCAGGTTTGTCGGCCGATCCATGACTTTTGAAAAACCGGCAATCGTGCCGTGTTCGGCCTCGAGGGCGCGGATTTCCAAAGCCAGCGGGAGCCCGCATTTTCTCATGCCGTCACCGGTGAGTGCGTTGTCACCGCCGAAGACCGATTTTTCGGCGCCAAAATTCTGTTGATACGCTGCGCGCAGTGCGAGCATCTGATCGTAGTGGCTCATCTCCGCAAGTGAAGCAGCGTGCGATGGAATGACTGCAAAAAGTATCGTCAGGAGAGAAATGGTAAATGTAATTCGCGCGATCACGCGGACTCCTTTGTCATGAAGATTTGCGGCTGGCAAGATAGTCTTTCATTCGAGAAAGTATTACATACGGAACTTTTTGATTGCCCATGTCGGCGCGGGGATCATTGCGGCCATGCCAGTCAGATCCGCCCGACATCAACAGTTTGTGTTTCTCGGCAATGCTCTTGTAGTGACGCACCTGGGTAGGCGTGTGTTTGGAGTGGTACACCTCGATGCCGTCCATGCCAATCTCGACAAGGAACGGAATCGCTTCATCGCGCCGAACCGTACCGGGGTGCGCCATGACCAAAATTCCTCCGGCGGCGTGAACCAATGACACGGCTTCGACCGGGTCGAAGTAGGTCTTGGGTACATACGCCGGTGCATGGTAACCGAGGTAGCGGTTGAAAGCCTCGTCGAACGTGTGAACAAACTCTTCCTTGAGCAAAGCGTCGGCAACGTGAACGCGACCAACGACACCGGTGCCGGCCATCGCCTTAACGGTATCCATGCGCAGGTCGATACCGATCTCATTTAGTTTCTGCACGATCAACATACCGCGCTTAAGCCGCTCTTCCTGATAATACTTAACCTTATCAGCAAGCGGATGAAAGTCAGGGTCGACAAAATAAGCGAGCATGTGGATGTCGGACTCCTCGTGTGTGCAGGACAACTCGATACCGCTGATCAGTTCGATGCCCAATTCGGCAGCGCGCCTGGAGGCTTCGGGGATGCCCTCAAAAGAATCGTGGTCGGTGATGGCAATCGCCGACAACTTCTTCTCGTGGGCATAGTCCACCGTCGCGGTCGGCGTATAGCGGCCGTCGGAGTAGATCGTATGCATGTGCAGATCGATTAGTTTGTCGGACATCCAATTTTCCCGATAACAGTTTCACGCGCGAGCTGCGATTTAGTTTCCGCCTGTGCGAGAATATTGCGGGCTTCCCGGTCGATTTCCGCTTTCACTTTGGCGTCCTCAATACCGGGTAGGTTAATTTGCACGTTATAGAATGCGCCCTGGACCGCGGCAAATGCCATCAAAGCGCCGACACCGGCGTCACTGACGGAGTTGACATTGCCGACTTGGGCGACCTCAATCGCTAGGTCGATAGCCTGCAGCGCCTTGGACATTGTCTCAAGCGGAGTACGCGTCGCCTTGACTGTGGCTTCCTGGACTGCCTGTTTGCGCGCAGCTTGTTGCTCCGGGGATTCTTTCGGCAGTTTCATCGCGGCCATCAGGCTGTCGAACGAGGCGGCATCACGCGCGACCAATTCATAGAGATCATCTTTCAAGCGGTCGCTTTTCTCCAGAATTGCTGCGACCTGATCCTGAACCTCGGCATATTTCTTCTTTCCGATTGTCAGGCGGCAGACCATCGAGGCAAGCGCCGCGCCGAGCGATCCGCCTGCCGCGGAAACCGAGCCGCCGCCGGGAGCAGGAGAATTGGAGGCAACGGATTCGACAAAGGAGCTCAAGCCGGAACGACTTCCCTGCTCTTCAAGAGCCTTCTGAAGTTTGACCTCGAGAATCTGTTCCTTGCTGAAATTCTCGAGCATCAGGTACCAGCGGGACGTATTCGCAATCGCTTCGTTGGGCACGAGGCCGACGATCTCGGTCGAAGTAACAAGTGTTCCCCAGCGTGCCGCTTCGGACTTAATCGTTTCGAGGACGCGGTAAATCGGGGTTTGCAGATAGTTCACGAGGTTCATCGAGACCTGCACGCAATTGCGATCCTTGATTTCGAAGCCCAAGGCGCGACAGTGAGTAAATCCGCCCGAATTCGCGCGAATCGATTTGGCGATGCGCTGGGCGATTTTAAGATCGTTGGTTGCAAGATAGGCATTGAAAGCAATCAGCGGAAGACGAACGCCGATGGCGATTGCGCCGGCTTGATCGTGTATCTTGCGCGGACCGAAGTCGGGAATCAGCGTCTCATCGGTATCGATTGTAGCTTTGATGCCTTCATATTGTCCATGCTTGTTGCGAATGTCGGGCAAGCTGACACGGTCGGGACGAGTGGCAGCTTGTTCGTAAAGATAGACCGGAATACCGAGTTCCTTGCCGACTTGTTCACCAAGGGACTTTGCCAGTTCGATGCATTCTTCCACAGTAATCTCGCTGATCGGCACGAACGGACAGACATCCGTAGCACCCATACGCGGATGCTCGCCCTGATGCGTGCGCAGATCGATGAGCTCGGACGCTCTTTTGATACCCTGAAAGACGCCCTTCTTGACAGCCAGCGGCTCTCCCGCCACAGTGACGACGGCACGATTGTGGTCCTTGTCCATCTCGGCGTCGAGCAAGACCACGCCGGGAACAGCAGTGATGGCATCAGTAATTGCTTTGAGAACTTCCGGACGGCGCCCTTCCGAAAAATTCGGGACGCACTCTACGATCTTTGGCATTTGAACTACTCCATTATCCTGACAGACTAAGACCGGTCGCGCACGGCCGCCCAGATCAGCGGCATCATGATTTCGTGGTGGCCGGCGAAGTCAAAGGTCTGCGCGCCGAGCAAACGCGGGCGCGTGACGAAATTATTGCGCGGGCGATAGAGCCCGATCATATCGAAATTGGCGACAGTAAACTTGGTAAATGACTTATCGAGGTTGCGCGCGATAGCGATGGCTTTGAGAAATATCTCCGGCATGATTACCGCCGAGCCCCAGTTCAACGCAACGCCGCCGTTTTTCAGCCGCGTCACATTGTGACAGTGAATCTTGAAATCGATCTGCGAGGCAGCACCGATAACGGCGCCGTCGTAAGAATCGTGCGCGTTGACAATATCGGTACCGACTGCGACATGGACAGTTGCCGGAATTCCCAGCGATTGGGCCACGGCAAAGATCGAGCGTGCGCGGTTCTTGGCCTTTTTGCGATTTATGTAGATCCCTGCGGCTTCGCCAAGACCAGTCTGTTCGGCTTTGGCGACAGCAATTATTCCGGCATAGTGGGCAATCGTCTCTTTGGTCATGCCGAATTCCCCCTCGGTGAGCGCGGCTTCGACATCTTCAGAGGTCTGCCCGAAAAAGGCGAGCTCAAGATCGTGAATCAATCCGGCGTTGTTGGTTGAGATCATCTGGACAAAGCCAGATTGCATCATTTCGCATAGAATTGGCGCCAGTCCGACTTTGATCACATGCGCGCCAAACATCCAGAGGATTGGCTTATTCTTTTGTTGCGCGGATATGATTGCACTAACGAGTTTTTTGAGATCGGCGCCCTTGAGGATTTCCGGAAGCGAGTTGACGAATTCGCTTACGCCGCGGCTCTTGAGTTTGACATCGAATTGCGAGCGATGGACTTTCGATTTCCGCCCCGCAATCGAGCGCACTTTGATTTTCGATAGATCAATTTGCTTCAAGGTCACCAGTCCAAATTTCCGAGTTTGAATTCAGTCAACTCGGCGTAAATCGAACCGACTAGCACCTTGCTTTTCATCAACACAGGCATTTTGAGCCGGTCGTCGGTGAGCCAGACCTTGACCTCTCCTTCCTGCTTGAATACACCGGCAGCTTGCAACATCGGTTCGACGACGATGCACTTGAATTGCCCGGCCGGCACATCGACGGTTTCGCGTTTGAGTACGCGCACATCCATGACCTTGGCGGAATCGTGGTCGACATAATTCAGCTTAATTGTCTGGCCCGGTTCCAATGCGACCGTTCGAATGTAGTAAAAGGCTGTTAGCACGTCCTGCGAGAACGCGCTGATGGCGATAGTATCGATGTCATCTTGGCGGCGGCTGACGGCCCGACGCAAGTTGTAATCAAAGTGAATTTCGCGAGAAGAATGATAGGAGCCCTCGTGCAGGGCGCGGAAAAAGTACTGCGAGAAGATGCCCTCGGCATCGATCTGGCAGACAATCGTATCACGGACTTTGTAGAATCCGTCGAAGAACTTGTTCGAATTCGTCTCGGAATAGATTTGGAAGCAAAGCGCACCGTTGACGCGACTGGTATCACGGACTTCAAGCGTTGCTGTTCCGGCGGTGACAAATCCGTAACCAACGTCGAACTTCAAGTATTCACCGGGGCCAAACGAGTCGTTTTGGATTTGGCGATAGAGACTCTCGGCAGGTACCGCCGGAGTGGCGGCAACATCAGCAGCGCCGGTGCGACCCTGGATGTTCACGAAGAACAGGATTGCGAGAACCGGGAACACGATGGCGATTCCCAGAGCTTTCTTTTTATGCTTAGCTATGATTGTTCACCCTCCGAATTATCTCCGGGAGTGCCCGCTCGATTTCGTTGTAGATCTCCTGGAAAGTGGTTTTGTACTCTTCCAATGAGCCACCGACCGGATCATCAACCGAATGCCGGTCATCGGCGTGATTGCTTTTGGGAAATGCTTTGACCATGAAGAGCTTCTCTTCAGCTGCCGGCAAACCTTCGAGATATTCAAAGTGGTTGTGCGCCAAAGCAAAGACAAGATCGGATTCGCGAAAGATCCGTTCGGTCATGCGGGTCGAATGATGTCCGGAAATGTCGATCTGATTCCGCAGTGAAATTTCAACCGCGTGGTGCGTGGCCGGATATCCGTCGAGCGTACCAATTCCCGCGGACGACACATCGACGTTTTCGACACCTTTATCCTCGAGAAGTTTACGCAGTATCCCCTCGGCCATGGGCGAACGGCAAGTGTTTCCGGTGCAAACATATACGATTCGATACAATTCTACATCCTCTCTTCTGCGCAGTTTAACAATTGGGAAAAGGGGATGGTTCCCTCGCGGACCAGTACTGGGCTGGAACCGCTCAAATCAACGACTGTCGATGCCCTGCCGACCATCGTCGAGCGCCCGAGAATTATGACCGGCACGATGCCGTCAAAGGTCGCAAGCACTTCGCTGTCGTTGCGGCAATCGGGCTGTCCGGAGAAATTTGCCGAGGTCGCAATCAGCGGCGCTTTGGTACTCGCGCACAGCTTTTGAACGAACGGATGCGAACTGACTCTAATTCCGATCTTGCCGTCCTCGCCAACCACGCCAACAAGGGGTTCGCCCTTAGCTTTCGCGATAATGGTCAATGGTCCCGGCAGAAAAGCCGCGATTATTCTCTGCGCAAAAGCACTGCTGACATCTGCCAGCTTTGCGATCTCCTGTGCATTCGCAACGAACACTGCCGACGGTTTGGAAAGTTCGCGGCCCTTGATGGAATAGACTTCGCGAACGGCGTCCGAATTCTGCGCATTGCAGGTCAGTCCATAAATCGTCTCGGTAGGAATGATCACCGCCTGGCCGCCGGTGATAGCGGCGGACGCGACAGATTCAGCTTCGCCTTGATTCCAGCTTAGAATTTGACTTGAAATGCGTTCTCTACCGGCCATGGCGTTTTTTTCGTCGCTTGAGGATTGAGTTGAAACAATTGACATCGCGAAAGCGGCCCGAACTCTTACAGGTACTGGTCGTAACGCGGATCATCTTTCATGCGCGCCAGCAGCGATTTGATGTCGTTAACCCGCGTCTTGTGTGCGACAAGAACGACGGAATTGGTCTTGACGATTACGAGATCGGAAACACCAAGCGTCGCCAAAATGCCGTCGCCGGAATTGACGGTTGAGATTTCGAATGACTCGTGCAAGATCGTATCGCCTATGGAGACGTTGTTGTCTTTGTCCTTGGGGCTGATTCGTTCCAGCGCCAGCCAACTGCCGATGTCGTCCCAGATCAGGTCGGCCTTGATAACCACGACATTGTTTGCCTCTTCAAGAACGCCGACATCGATTGAGACACCCTCGGCCTTCTCGAATAACTCGAGACGAGCGTTGGCCTCGCCGGGCGTGCCGATCTTCTCGGCGTAATCGGTCAGCAGTTTGTACATCTCCGGCTTGCAGCGGGAGATCGCATTGAGAATCGACTTGGCTGACCAGATAAACATTCCGGAATTCCACATGTGCATGCGGCCGATGTAATATTGCTGCGCCAACGTCCGGTTCGGTTTTTCCTTGAATTGCTTGACACGGAAACTAATCAATCCGTCGAACGAATCGTATTGTTCGCCCAACTCGATATAGCCGTAGCCGGTTTCGGGACGGGTTGGGTTAATGCCGAGCGTAATCAAGACATCGTCGCGTTCGGCAATTGCAGCGCCAAAACGCAGAATGTCAATAAGGCGTTCTTTGGGCTTGATGTAGTGGTCCGCGGACAAGACGATCATGACCCCGTTCGGGTCTTTTTTGTGCAAATGAATCGCAGCACAACCGACGGCTAAACAGGTGTTCTTGCCGAATGGTTCAGCGAGAATGTTCGACTCTTTCAGGGACGGGTGCCGTTCCAAAATTTGCTTTCGGATGTTTTCCCCGGTGACAATCACGGTTTGCTCGAGCGGAACAAAGTCCGCGACGCGGTCCAGCGTTTCCTCCAGCATGGTCTTGTCGGATGCGATCTTCAGGAGTTGTTTCGGGTTCTCCCGCGTTGAGAACGGCCAGAATCGTTCTCCCTTACCGCCGGCTATTATTGCTACATGAATCATATTCGTGTTTTCCTCTATAGCTGTTGAATATCAATGTTTTAAAGCGAACTGTCAAGCGCCGATCGCGGCGATTGGCAGCTGCTCAATCGGCCCAGCGTTTACCCCGGATGACTTCCCTGTCGGTGATAATCGCGCTAATCAGATGATTTGGTGTAATATCAAACGCGGGGTTGTAGATACGGACGCCTTCGGGTGCCGTTTTGTGGCCACCCCACTGGCGGACCTCTTCGGGGCCGCGCTGTTCGATCTCGATATCGACTCCGGAGGCCACCCGGTTGTCGAACGTTGAGGTTGGCGCTGCAACATAGAACGGGATTTGGTGTTCTTTTGCGAGGACTGCGAGTGAATAGGTACCGATTTTGTTGGCGACGTCATAGTTGATCGCGATGCGATCGGCGCCGACAATGACGCATTGAATAATGCCCTGCGACATCAAATAGCCCGCCATATTGTCGGTGATCAATGTGACATCCAACCCTTCGCGGGACAATTCCCAAGCTGTCAATCTGGCACCCTGTAGGATTGGCCGCGTCTCGCAGGCATATACCCCGAGTTTCTTGCCGGAACGATAAGCTTGATAGATGACTCCTAGTGCAGTTCCGCTTCCTCCGGTCGCCAGCGCACCGGCATTGCAATAGGTCATGACAGTTCCCACGGCCGGCATAAACTCCATGCCGTTGGCGCCGATGCGTTCACACATGCGTGCATCCTCATCGTGAATTTGCATCGCCAGATCGAGCAGCCGGCGATTGCGATCGGGCGATTCGCCGTAGGCGTGGTATGAAATCAGCATGCGCTCGACGGCCCAGCTTAGATTTACTGCTGTCGGGCGCGCTGACTTGATTTCATTGATAGCGACGGCGAATTCGACCTTGTTGCGGCATTGCATGGCCGCCATCGCAATGGCGTACGCCGCAGCAACGCCGATCAGCGGCGCGCCGCGGACCTGGAGAGTTTTGATCGCAGTAACGATTTCGTGATAATTGGAGAGACGGACATATTCTTCCTTGTTCGGCAGAAGCGTCTGATCGAGGATTTCGACTTGATTGTCTACCCAGCGGATTGTCGTAAATTTCATGCTCCGTCCTTCTCCACGCTCAAGCCAAAGTTCTTGCCCGAAAACTGTGACAATTAAGCTTTTTCAGCAGTTGAAATCAAATATAATACCGATCATAATTTCCTGGAATTGATGAACATTCTGAAGGATAGTTGTGTGGATCGCTCGCTGAAAAACATAAAGGCATTTCTCTTTGACCTTGACGGTACGCTAACCGTGGACGGCGAGCCGCTGTCCGGTGTTGCCACGGCATTGGATTGGCTAAAGGCGCACGGATATGCGATCAGGATTTGCACAAACTCGACAACACTATCGCGCGCAGGTATGAGCCGAAGACTTCACGAAGCAGGCCTACCCATCGAACCAAATGAAATTTTCAGTTCTCCTGCCGCAGCGGTCGAGTATCTGCGGCAGCAGCAGATTAAATCTTGTTGCAAGCTTTTGTCTGAAAATGTGAAGATCGACTTTGCCGAATTTGCCGACGAGATTGTTGACCCCAAGTTCATCGTTATTGGCGATATCGGCAATGCGTGGAACTATGAGCTGATGTCGCAACTATTCGAATGGATGATGAACGGTGCACAAGTTGTCGCTCTGCACAAGGGGCGATACTGGCTCGCCGGAGGGAAATTGCGTCTGGATATCGGGGCATTCATCACGGGACTTGAGTTTGCGACAGGCAAGGAGGCCATTTTGATCGGCAAACCGGCGCCGGAATTTTTCCGGCAGGCGCTCTTGAGTTTGAAGCTTCCGGCATCCGCAGTCTGCATGATCGGCGATGACCTGATCAATGATGTTCGAGGCGCGCAGACTACGGGAATAATGGGAATTTTAGTCCGCACCGGCAAGTACCGGCAGGACGCGGCGGCACTGGAAACGGTAAGACCCGACTTGACGATAGACTCGGTTGCCGATTTGCGGGGCTTGCTCGAGTAGGAAATCGCCCCCGCTCGACTCTTGACATCTCAAGACAAATCAATAACTTACCGATAATCTGAAACAATCGGAAGTATTTGAGTAAAATAGCTATTGATGAAGTTAATACGTCGACTATAAAGGAGAATCATGAACAGAATCCTCACACTGACAACTATGTGCATCGTGCTCTTGATCGCTGTTGCTGTTGCGGCAGGAGCAACGATCAAAAAGGGCAACACCATCGCATTCTTGCGCAACAACGATATTTGGCTGATGGATGCCGACGGCACCAACCAGCGTCCGTTTGTGACAGGACTGACCAATGCCAGCGGCCGTTTGAGCTGGTCACCGGATAACAAGAAGATCGCCTTCGCCCGGCGCGGAGCGCTGCAGCTTCAGTACCCCGATCTTGGTGGACACCAGCATGCTGTTTATGATTTGTTCTATGCCTACACCGACTCCAGCAATAATTTCTGGGAAAACATCACCAACACGATGGGTGCGCAGTATCCGGAATTTACCCGCGACGGCAGCCGGGTTATGTTCTTGCACGACCTGAACGCCAACATGGCCAACGTCGTCAAACCGAATTATCGGATCTGCTTCTATGACACAAAGACATTCCTATTGAGAAACCTCGATCTCACTCCAAGCACCGAATTGATTGTTGGCTCGCCGACTCTGTCGCCTGATGCCAAGCAAGTAGCTTTTGTTGTGATGAAGATACAAGGCGAGCAGTTCACGCCGGCTGGTATCGCCACTGCTAATATCACCGAATTCCCGCTCAAGGATGAAGTGATGCTCGAGCGCGCGAACAAGTGGAAGGGCGCAACTGCGCCTTCGTGGTCGCCGGACGGCAAGTGGATCGCCTACATGTCAAGCGACATGGCGAATCAGGCGCTGTCAATCGCGGCGCCTGATCAGACCCAAAAGAAAGTGCTGTGGAAGCCTGCTCCGGGTTTGGGTTTTGCCGGTGGTCCGGTGTCGTGGTCGCCTGATTCCAAGTATGTACTCTTCGCCACGCAGAACGGTTCTATTTACAAGCTGGCAATCGCGGGCGGCGAACCGGTACGTCTCTCCGGTCCCGGCGCGGACTACAATCCGGCCTGGTCAAATTAGGCTAATCTAGTTCTTAGATTTTCGTCGAGGGTAGCCGTAAGGCTACCCTCTTTTTTTTGCAGCTACAATTTGCAGAGAGCTTCCGTCAAAACGCGCACGCCAAAACCCGATGCACCCCGCGGAGTATATTCGCTTCCCCGATACTCGAAATCGACGCCGGCGATGTCCATGTGCAGCCAAGGGATTCCGCCGGTGAATTTCTTTAGAATCAATGCCGCAGTAATTGTTCCGGCTGGGCGGCCGCCCGAATTCGTCATGTCGGCGACGCCGGACTTGAAGTGGTGTTCGTATTCATCCCAGAGTGGAAGTTGCCAGACCTTTTCGCCGGTGTGATTCGACGCTGCAAAGAATCTTGCCACCAGCTCCTCCGAGGTTGAAAGAATCGCGGCGCCACCGTGTCCAAGTGCAACTGTGGCTGCACCGGTAAGCGTTGCGACGTCGAACAGGTAATCCGGCTTCTGCTTCGCTGCATATCCGAGCACATCTGCCAAGAGCAGCCGTCCTTCGGCATCGGTGTTGACGATTTCGATGGTCTTGCCGATCGAAGTGGTCACGACATCGCCGGGCTTGTAGGCCGATCCGCTTAGCATATTCTCGCAAGTCGGGATATACGCCGTGACTTGTATCCTCGGTTTCAGTTCCGCAATCGCCGCCATGGTGCAAAGCACAACTGCGGCTCCGGTCATGTCTTGCTTCATTTCGCCCATATTGTCGGCTGGCTTGATAGAGATTCCGCCGGTATCGAAGGTGACTCCTTTGCCGACAAGCACGACTTTTTTGCGCACGGTGCCCTTGGGGTTATAATCAATTCGCAGCAAGTATGGCGGCTCCGTCGATCCTTTGGCGACTGATAGGAACGCTCCCATTTTCAACTTTGCAATCTGTGCTTTTTGCAGAACCTGAATTTTCAAGCCGTGCTTTCTGCCGATGCGACGCGCCTCGGTTGCAAGGAATCCGGGGGTAAGGATATTTGAAGGACAGCCGGACAAGTCGCGGCAGTGGTTCTGAAGATTCGAGATGAGCAGCCCGCGCCCGGCTGATTTCTTTTCATCTGCGCTGGTCAAATTCTGTGAAAGCAACGTCAGTTGCGCCGGATGGCTGCGTTTCGCTTCTCCGCTCTTGAGGCTGTCGTTGAAATATGCCCCAAGATTGAATCCCTCGACAGCGGCTTGAGCGGCAGCTGCCGATTTGAGCTTTTCAGACGAAACATTCGGCAATACGAGCACGGCGTTTTGCGTGCCCTTGCGGGTGGCGTTGAGTCCAGCGATTCCAGCTGCCTTGCGGATCAGGTCGAGATGCATCTTGTCGCGCCTACCGAGCCCAATCAGCAATAAGCGCTTGAACGGTTGCGCCGGATGCGGTATCAATTCGTGCTGTTCCAGAGCATTGCCCGCGAAATTGCCGGAAATCTTCAACGCGGTAATCTGATTCTTGAGCAGCTTATCAATTGCCCGCACCGCCGTTGAACCAAAGTCATCATTGCTGATACAAAGCGCCAGCACATCGCACTTGAGTTTTCCGGGATTGAATTCTGTAAAGGTTAAGCGCATAGTTCTCCTCAAAGACAAATCGAATTTCCGGATTGTTGATAATCGAACGAGACGATTATTCCAAGACTTTTAGGATGGTGTCATAGCGGCCGAAGGACGGCATCAAATAAGCGCCTTGCACGACGTTGCGCGCCCGTGCCAGCAATTCGCGACAGGATGCGATCCCGACAGCCGCGGCATCTTTGCCGGCTTCGTTCATGCGGCGGCGCAAATCTTGCGGAATCTCAATGCCCGGAACTTCGTTGTGCAAGAATTCAGCGTGGCGATACGATTGCAGCGGCAATAGGCCGAGAAGAATCGGAATCTTGATGTGCCGCGTTTTCTCGATAAATATCTCCAGCACTTCCAGATCATAAAGCGGCTGCGTCATGGCGAATTGCGCTCCCGCCGCAACTTTCTTCTCCAGCCGTTCGAGTTCGCGCGGCAGGGTTTCGGTTGTCGGATTGATGGCGACACCGATGGAGAATTCGGTATTGGAGCCAATCGGATTGCCCGCCAAATCGGTGCCGTTGTTCAGGCGGGCGATAATATCAACCAGTCCAATGGCATCGACATCATAAACCGCCGTGGCATTCGGGTAGTCGCCAAGCGACGGCGGATCGCCGGTTATTGCGAGAATATTGCGAACCCCGAGCGCATGTGCGCCGATCAGATCCGATTGAAGTCCCATCAAATTGCGGTCGCGGCACGTGAAATGCAGAATGACCTGCATATTGACCTGCGCACAAATTAGTCCCGAAACTGCCAGACAGCTCATGCGCGTACGCGCCATCGGCGAATCGGCAACATTTACAGCATCGACACCGGCTTCTTTCAGTTTGGCGGCTGCTTTCAGGACTTTCTCCGAATTGGCGCCGCGCGGCGGATCAATTTCGACCGATACGACAAACTTCTTGCCGAGTTTGGCGGCAAAGTCAGAGACGCGGGCATCGGTGGTCAGCTCGGGCCGGGCAACCGGTTCCTCACCGACAGTTATCGCAACCGCGCTGCTGTCGGCACGTTTAAATGAGTCGAAGACCTTCTTCATGGCGCGGATATGCGCAGGCGTGGTACCGCAGCATCCGCCGACAATCGCGACACCGAGGCTTAGAAACTGGCCGCAGTAATCGGCGAAGTATTCCGGCGAAGAGACATAAAAGAAGCGGCCTTCGTTGTATTTCGGCAAGCCGGCGTTCGGCTGGGCGGATATCGGCAGCTCGGTCATGTTGCGCAACAAGGCAAGGAAATCATAGATACGCTGCGGTCCGACCGAACAATTGGCGCCAACGACGTCGAGCCTTAGCTCCTTGGCTGCCTCAAGCACTTCAATTATCGAATTGCCGCGAATGGTTGTTAGATCGTCGTTGATGCTGACCTGCCCAACTATCGGTAATTCGCAAACGCGCTTGATTTCTTCGACTGCGATGCGTAACTCCTCGACATCGGGAATAGTTTCGACCATGAACAAGTCGACGCCGCCTTCGAGTAGCGCTTCGGCCTGTTCGGCGAAAAGCGCACGCGCCTCTGCGATAGTAAGTCCGCCAAACCTGCCAATCAATTTGCCCAAAGGTCCGATCGATCCGGCAACCAGAATGTCGCGACCGGAAACCTCACGGCGATCGCGTGCGATTTTGACGCCGCGATAGTTGATGTCACGGACGGAGCCCTCAAGGCCGTGCTGCGCCAGTTTCAGGCGATTGGCGCCATATGTATTTGTTTCGATTAAATCGCTGCCGGCGCTGATGTATTCGTCGTGGATCGAGCCGACTAACTGCGGGTCGGTGATATTGAGGTGATCAAAACAGTGGTTGAAAGAAACGCCGCGGGTGTAAAGATAAGTTCCCATGGCGCCGTCGCCAAGAATAGCCCCCTGCTTGAGACGACTCAAAAGCGGGTTTGACATGTGCGGAATCTATAAACCGAGTTCAGCTTTGACGATCTTGGTCGCTGCCACCATATTGCGCAGCTTCTCGACGGTCTCTTCCATCAGACGCGTCTTCAAGCCGCAATCAGGGTCGATCATCATCAATTCGGCGTCGAAGACTTGCAATCCCTTCTTGATTCCTGCGACGATCTCTTCGACAGTTTCAACGCGATGACTGTGGATATCGAGAACGCCGTACGCGATCTTCTTGGTGAATTTCGGTGTCTTGAATACGTCAAGATTGGAATAGCCGGAATTGGCAAATTCGAGATCGAGCTGATCCACCGGCAAATCGAGAATGCGAGGATAAATCGTCTTGAAGTCGCCGTAGCAAATATGCGAGATCGTCATCGACTTGATACCGGCCGTGACGATTCCCATCGCTTCGATGGCAATTTCGAGTTCATCCGGACGCGTAGAGATTGCCGGCTCGTCGATTTGAATGTATTTCGCGCCGGCGGATTCGAGGTCCTTGACTTCGTCATGTAATAGTCGCGCAAACGCGAGGACGACATCGCGACGTGTATCATAATGCGTGTTGAACGACCAGTCACACATAGTGTAAGGTCCGGTCAGCATACCCTTCACCGGCTTCTTCGTTAGTGATTGTGCGTACTTATACATTTCGACCGTCATTGCCTTGGGACGGCGCAGTGCGCCTTCGACGATGGGCTTGCGATAATAGCGGTTTCCGTAAGAGCGCACCAGATCGCTGATGCCCATGCCTTCTAGTTTTTCGGCGAAGTAGGTCGTCATGTCGCCGCGTTCCATCTCGCCGTGAACGAGGATGTCGATGCCAAGGTCTTCCTGGATCTTGATGATTTCGCGGGTAGCCTGTAGCTCTAGATCAACAAGCTGTTCGTGGGACATCTTGCCGGACGCAAACGCAGTCCGGGCTTTTTGCAAGTAATCCGGTTTCGGGAAGCTGCCGACGCTAGTGGTTTCAAGCATTTTTGGCTCCTCCGTTGAAACTCGTTACTGCTTTGGCGAGAAGCCGAATTTTCGCCAACGCATCGCGGTGCGGTAGGAATTCCAGTCCGCAGCTGGGGCTGATATATGCATTCGGCGACTTCGCGGCGATCTGTTTGAGTGTCTTTTGCAGAGACTCTTCGCTTTCCATCTTGATATTTCTTGCATCGACAATTCCAAAACAAGGGACGAATTTGTTACCCAGCGCCATGAGTGTTTCCAAGTTTGCCGGATGCGACACGCAATCGGCTGCAATGATATTCACGCGCAGTTTTCCGAAACTGCCCGCGAGCTTGCCGATATTGCTGAAGTAATAACAACTCCAGAATTCGGCATCAAGGCCATCAATGACTTGGTTAAGAGCGGCGAACGCTACATCAGTGTCTTGGGCATCATACGGCAGGCAGGGGTCATCAAATTGAATATGCCGTGCGCCGGCTGCAATCAAGGCCTCAACTTCCTTCCGTAAGGCGGCGACTAGATCCGACAGAAGCCGAGCCTCGTTGTTATAGTATTGATCATCGGCGAGCTTGGCAAAACTGTAGGGCGCAGGCAAGACTGCTTTGATTGGTCGCGGCGATTTCTCCTGGGCAAATTGGAATGCCCGCGCTGATGCCGGTTCTTTCCACGCAATTGCCTCGACAATCCGGGGCTTGCGATAATAGACATTGTTATCAAACCAGCGCAGAAGGCCGCCGGTCTTGAATCCGGTGAACTTCGAAGCAAACGGTGTGACAATGTCATCCCAGCGAATCTGGCCATCAGTCACAAGTTCGATTCCGGCATCGATTTGTTCAGTGACGACGCGAGCCGTCACTTCGTCGAAGGCTTTATCAAGCTCGTTGCGCGTGATTTCGTTCTTATCGAAGCGATGCAGAGTCTTGCGAATGTTTACTTGCCCCTTCTCCGATGGGAGCTTGGGGTAATTGCCGACAGTGGTTGTTCTTAACATAGACGCATGTTATCTGACTTGCGATACATATGCAACAATAAATTCGCCGGAAAGGCACAAAAAAGCCGCCGGAATCGCGTCCCGGCGGCCTCGGATTCTGTCGCTGTAGTACGATTTAGCTGCCGACCATTGTGCTGTCGAAAGCGTCCATACGCTCTTTGATGCGCTCGTCGATATTGATGGCATCGGAATCGTTGTAGAATTCCTGGTCGTCAAAGCGTGACACGGCTTTCAATTCGGCAAGTACGGCGAGTATTTTCAGGATCGAGTTCTCGATGACCCCAAGAGACGCAGGCACTCTGCCGCTTTTGTCGGAAATGTCGCCTTTCTGGAGCCCCATTTGCAACAACTGGACGCGCCCGCTAATGGCGGTGGCAACGTTGTTCAAGTAATGCGACAGGGTCGCAATTGCGATGTTCTTGGAGCGGATCATGCCGGCAAGGCGTTCTTCGGCGAGCAATTTTCCAGACAATTCCTGGCGCTCTTTGAAGAGGCCTTCAATCATGAGGTAGGAGCGGCACAACTCGCGATTGGCGCGGCTCAATAACTCGGTTTGGTTACCGATGTCGATGCCGATATTGACGGCAGCGGTGATCGTTTCATCGAGAAGTTCAAACGCCAGCCCATCGAGAAACTCGCGCGTAAGTCCCAGACGGGTTGCCAGCTCTGAAACATAAACGGCATTGCGTTCAATAATTTTCAGATTCGGCGCCTGGATGTTGCGGGTAAGGATATTGGCGAGCTTCACGACGCTAAGCAGAATGTCCTCGCGGCTATCCTGCTGCAATTGATGGTGCGAGCGGATGACACGCTGTAGGTCCTCGGGTAGCCGCCAGCGATTGGCAATAACGCTGCCCAATTCGGCGTGGTCAACATCAAAGACCTTCCGCTCTGCGACCAGAATATCGTCACCGGCGTCTTCGAGAGCAGCGACTTTCGTGTATTGTTCAGGATGCGCATTGAGAATGTACAACTTGCCCAGATCGTGCAGCAGTCCGGCGACAAAAGCTTCTTCCGGATTGCGGTGCCCCAGTTGCTCTGCCATCTTGCGCGCCAGCAAACCAACACCGATGCAGTGGAAATAGAAATGTCGCAAGGTGTCTTCGCTGAGCTTGGCGTCCTTTTTCGGTCCGGTAAACACCGAAACCGAAAGCGCGATGCACTTGATCGCGTTTGCGCCCATCACGCGAATTCCCTGATGAACGGTCTTGATCGGAGTATTGCGGCAGTAATAACTGGAGTTCGCCATCTTGAGAACTTTGGCGGTCAGGGACGGATCTTTAAGTATGATATTTGCGATTTGATCGGGCGAAGTGTCTTCCGAGGAAACGGCCTCTAGAACACGAATCAATGTGTCGGGGATTGAGAGTAAGTCCTTCGAAGCGTCAATGTTATCGAGAAGACGTATTTTTTCCATAACTCCACCACATCTGCAGTAACTAAAGCTTGCGTTTCTTAAGTTATCGGCGGAGTCGGACTGAACTGTAGCGCAATTCTCAAGCAGTAATCATCTGGCAGGCGGCGCCGATGACTTTCCCCAATTGTTCCATCTTGAACGGCTTGGTGAGCACAAAATCGGCATGTCCGGCGTGGGCTTTCTCCAAATCAGCGATATTATCCCAGCCGGAGAGAATAATCACAGGCGTCTGCGGAGCATGTTTCTTAACCTGCTCGGAAATCGACCAACCGCTAATATCGGGCAATCCTGCTTCGGCAATTACCAGGTCAAATTGCTCCTGACGGAATAGTCGCAGCGCTTCGCTGCCGCTTTCGACCGTCGTGATCTTATGACCCATGCGCGTGATGATATTCGAAAGAAGTTCGCGAATGACTTCCTGGTCGTCAATTCCGAGAATGCTCAACCGGCGCTGCTTCTCCTTTTTGCGATGTTCGCGGGCTACGCGCCAGATAATCGATTCCAGTCTCCCCTGCGGATTCGACACCGAGTACTCGCCATTCAAGTTTCGGAAACTTTCCGGAAAGTCCAGAGCAAGAACGGATGACTGCCACTGCGCGATTTCCATATGCTTGGCGCGGAACCGCTGCATCTCGAGCTCGCTCGTTGTGACCTGGAAATAACGGAATTGATCATCTTCGTAGGAGGACAGGTAAAGTCCACTGTCCGAGGATCGCCCAAACAAGTGTTCTACCAATGACTCGATAGCGCGAATCGTCTCCGGTGTCTCGACGCCGAGGCGGGTGGTGTCAACATTGCTGTCGATGCGGTGCCAGGTCATGAAGTCAGCGACTGCGGCGCCATTGCTGGGCACGATCACGTTTGCGGACTCGGAATGGTTAACCGTCTTTGGCTCGGGTGGGGGCGGGACCGGCAGATCCGGTTTCAAGATCGTCTCAAGGCGGAGAGCTGCCAGATCGGCGACGCGGCGCAGGAGATCAATATTTTCACGTGGAGCACGATCATCGTCACCGAACAAAATCAGGGCGGCGCCATAGTAAGTTTCGCCGCTGCGGACCGGAATCCGGCATTGAACAAGCGTATCCGGCAACGCAGACATGGCTTTGGACATGATCATCTGGTGTTCTTCCGACAGTTTCTCAAGCAGCATGGTCTTGGTGATGTTGCGTTCGACCTCTTCCCCATTCGGGGCTTTGGCAACTAACGTCGAAAGCAACTGCTGCTGTTTTGTCCGGGCAAAGTCGGAGGAAAACTTGATTCCCGAACTTTCGGCGCGACCTGATAGGCTGCCGCCTGCCGGCGCTTCGATTGAGATAAAGCGGGCTTTCTGGTTTGACAGCAGTTTGCTGGCGGACTCCGATAACGCATCGACGACCTGATCGACACTGCCGGCTTCGAGAACCTTCTTGAGGCATGAATCGAGCTGCTGAATCGAATTCTTGTGGCTGTCGCCGTCGCGCTTCGCCAGGAAGAGAAAATGCAGATCGGCCAAATATACTGATGCGACACGGACTGCCGAAAGTTTCTCCTCGGAGAACTCCAGCGAGGCGCTCTCGCTTTCCAACAGCAGCACGAGATCATCGCGATCGGGATACGGTATTGGGATGAATAGTGTCTGACGCGGTACTGAATCATACCCCTTCCCCGCGGGCGTCGACTCGGGCGAAGTCAGTAGCAACAGTTTGCGTTCGCCCACCGAGCGATTGATTCCACCCAACTTGCGGCGGTCGAGCATCAACCCAGTTTCGGCGCCGCCGGATGATGCCTTGATTCGAAATTCGCCGTCCTGATCGCGAAAAACGAGTTTGATGCAATCGGCATCAAAGAATTTGCGCACACGTTCGAATTCAACGGCTTCGCGCAGTTCGAGATTGCCGCCAATGCCGCGGCGGAAGAAGAGTTCTTCAGTGATGCGCTTTGCTTCTTCAGAAGGCTTGAGCCGGTCTTTCAGACGCAGGATTTCTTTCTCGTTGCGAACCGATTCAAGCAGCGCCGCCAGATGGTTGCTTGCAACATTTACCGCGGTAACCCGGCGTTGATTGAAATGGAATGGCTTAGTCGACAGCAAAGCAATCGAGCCAAGAACCCGGTCGCGCCCGCGAAGGGGAAACACCGAAACCGACAAGAACTCCGAGCCGGCGAACAGCGCAGAAGTGGCCTGGTCGGCATCGGAAAGATTGACCACATTTTGCACCCGGCCCAGTTTCTGCACCCTGCCGAAGATATCCCCGCCGACACCGAGCCGCTCGAGACGCTTGGTGATCTCGGGCGAAATATTGGAAAACGCGGCGAGAATCAACTCGCCGGTATTCTCTTTGAAAAGCACAACGGCAGCACCGTCGGCTTCAGCACGCTTGAGAATTTGGTTGATGCTCAAGTTGAGAATTTCCACAAAGGAAAACGGCTGTTGGGACAAGTCTTGAATATTCAGGTAGAGCGAGCGCCATTCTTCATCATCGCTTTTCTGCATTTCGCTTTGGTGCATCGAGGAGGCGATATTACCGACGCCCCAGATTGTGAGGACGATGCCGGCGGCGATGGCAAGCTGTGAAATCGCAATCAGCCAATAGCTGACAGAGGGAACGAAAAGATTGACGAACGCGGGCAAGCCGAGCAGCAGTTGAATCAGTCCCGCGGCGAAAAACACGAGCAGGCCGGAGTTTATTTTTTGCCAGCCGTTATCCGCGACTCCTTTTAGGCGAAGTCGAAATCGCGGAACAAAGAACAAGAGGACAATTGCAGCAACGGCGATGAACAAGCCGTAAAGATCGAATTTCATAAGTAATCCTCCCGCCATGTAGTCACCGGATGAACGACACCGCGGAAATCAAGTTCACAGAAGTAAATTGTGAAACGCGCTATTTGCGTTTCTTGATCAGGATCGAGATGCCTAAGGCGATAATGGCGACCGGCCAAAGGTACTTCCAGATGTCGCCGTAAAGTACTCCGAGGTTCTGGAGTAAGAACAACACTCCTAGCGCGAGTATGACTAATCCAAAAAACATCGCCCTCTTCCGGGTGCTGATCAATCTGTCATTGATAAAATGGATTTTATGCCGCGTTGCAAGGTATTTTTGGCGGGAAAACAGTCGCTAAGAAACGTCTCGGGTAGCACCAGAGCGCAAAAAGACAGGGTCATGACGATTCCGTCATGACCCTGATTTAAACTCGTTATGCTTCCGGACCTAGAACAAGCAAGGTTCCGGTCCGTTGTTGAAGATGTAATTAATCATGAAAACGGCATCAGAAATGTTGGTTTCACGATCACAATTGACATCGCCGGTAATCGGAAGCGGAATCGGGCTCGGTCCGCCGTTAAAGATATAATTTATGATATAGACTACGTCCGAAATATTGAGCATTCCGTTACCATCGGCATCGCCAAAGGTGTAAATCCAAAGGACAACCGGCATACTGAACGGCGTATTCGGATCCATCGTGGAATTGATGACAATGCTACCGTAATGCGGCCCGAGGTCCAGACCGACGGCATCACTGCGAATCTCAATGCTGTCAATTGTTGTACCGGATGCCGGCACCGGCGTAAGCCACGGCACTGTCGAGGTAGCAGTCCAATCCACGCAACCGCCAAAGATATTGAAGATTACTACGCTTTGTACGGCACTGCCAAGCTGTGTGTACTTGTACAGATACAGCAGTGAATCGGGAGCGAGTGCCAGATCGATCAGTGCCGGCGTCGGAAGCACCGTGAAATTGATTGCAATTTTTCGCGGCGGATCAATAGACACATCCGACTTTACAACAATCGTGTCTTTGTAGACACCGGGTGTCAGACTGCCGACGTTGACGCGAACAGTCACGTTGGCCGGATTGAGCGCCGATGTCGGCGTCACGACGAGCCAAGGCGCGGTGTATGTCAGCGACCAGTTAATCGGCGGTACGATCTGGGTTTGATTGACGGTAAACGTCTGGGTCGGAATTCCCGGATAGTTGCCGCATTCAACGCCGGAGAAATTAAGTACCGTCTTGTTAACAGTCAAGTTTTGCGGGACTTCCATCTTCCAGAAAGTTACCGGTACACGCTGCGGCGAATTGCCGGCGTTTGAGGAAGTTATGGTGATTGTGTCGCGATGCTGGCCGAAATCCACCAGAGCGCCATTGAATGACAAAGTCACCGCCGCAGGCGAACCTTGAACGGCTGTTCCCGAGGTCGATCCCAATGTCAGCCAAGGCTTAGTTTTCGTCAGCGACCAATTCATCGTGCCGCCGCCGTTGTTGATTACGAGAAGCGTCCGATTGTAAGGATCCTGGACGTCGGAACCAACCACAAACACGGTGTCCGGAGAGTGGCCGATTACCGGGAACGCCGAGAACAGGGCGAGTACAACCTTCACCCGACGCGGTGAATTTGTGGCTGTTGGATCGGCTACTAACACAGAGTCAACATAGACGCCAGCGGTGAGGCCGGTATTATCAATACTCGCAGTCACATTGGAAGGCGCTGTGCCGTTGTAGCTCGAAAGCGACAACCAGCCGGCATTCTCTGTAGCGGTCCAGTTCAATGTACCTTGGCCAATATTCGTAATGGCAAAATTCTGACTTGCCGGGTTAGTTCCGTTTTCCAAGCCTTGGAAATAGAGGCTATCGGGCAAGACCTTGATGGTCGGCGGAGGCACAGTCATATTGAGTGTGACGACAAACTTTTGCGGACTGTTGCTGGCGTTTGGAGCCGAGATGCTGACGGTATCAGTGTAGGTACCTGCAGTCAGCGAAACGGTGTTTGCTGACACGACTACAGGCGTGGGTGCGGTACCGGTTGCTGGGTTTAGCACCAACCAAGTAGATTGCTTAGCTGAAGTCCAATTTAGAACCTGTCCACCACCATTTGTAATATTCTGTAATTGCGAAGCCGGGTTGCCCTGTCCGACCAAGCCATTGAATGTAAACGCGGTCTGGCTCAATTGAATGATTGCCGGCGGTTGGGGGTTACCGATTTTGATTTCACCCGCGACAAAACGAGGCTTGAATCCCAGTCCTATCTGGGGAGACAATTCGAAATTGCCCGCCGGAGGGTAAAACGTCGAGTCAATTGCTACGAATTGGTCGGGAGCGCCACCTGCCACGGTGTACCAGACTGTAAAGATCGTACCGTTTCCGGAGGTAAGCGGATTCGACGCCGAGAAATCGGCAAATCCAACCAAGATGCGCTTGTTGGCGAGATCTTGATTTAGAAAGCGCTGCGTGCCGCTGGGCAGGCGACTTCCGACATACGAGACGGAGTCAAATGTGACGTCAGCCGAATTCCATTTAAGGCCGAGACTGTAACCGCCGATATTCGCGTCATTAATGGCGAAAACGGGAACACCGGTTTTGAGACCGGCGTTGGTGTTAACTTTGCCAACGCGGATAGTGTCGGGCGTGCCGACATCTTGCCCCAACGCGACTCCTGTCATCAAAACGAGAGCCAGTAGAATCAAGGATACTGCTCTTGGTCGTCTCATAACGATCCTCCCTCATCCAATAAGGTTGTGTATCGAAGTGTCATTCCAAGCCGATTTACATGTGCCATTGCCCGCAACTCGGCGAGTCGAAGACAGGCGTTTTGAAATAAGTATTTAGTTCACGTCAGAAAAGAAAATTGCTGTACCCAACCACCATTATTAATGAAATCATTTAGGGACAAACTGTCAAGGAAAATCGAGATTGGCGCTCCAAATCCGAAAGGGCGGCAACGAGATTACTCGCTGCCGCCCGAATTACAAACTCTGACTAATCGCAGGCTATTTCAGAAGCAGCATCTTGCGACTTTGTTCAAACGCACCTGCGCGGAGTCTAACAACTCTGACAGGGTGCTGGTCCGCTACCGAATATGTAGTTAACCAAGTATACTACATCGGAAATATTGGTCCGACCGTCGCAATTTAGGTCGCCGCCGCGGTTATCAAGGGGCTGCGGACCGCCAGAAAAGATGTAATTAACAAGGTAAACACAGTCAGAAATACTCGACGTCCCGTCGCCGTTTTCGTCGCCGCAAGCAAAACTGCATCCGACTGATAAGGCGCCGACCAGCACATTGCAGCTATTATTGTCGGGTGCACACGGAGAAATGAAGTTAATGCTCACGTCTCCATTCTGTCGATCGCAGAACACCGGGTTCAGAGAAAAATTGCCGCTGATACCGTCTTGACCCTCGAAACACTCGACCCAGTCGCCACCATCGTTACCGAAGACGTCACAGCAAGACAAACTGATCGAACCAAAGTTGACACAATTGGAGACCGGGCCATTGTGGCCAAAGGCAATTATTGACTTATTTATCGTCACGTCAGACCAATTGGAACTCGCAGCAGAGCCGTGCGTCGCCGCATTGTCCACAAAAGTGCAGTTTTCAATTACCGCATCAGAACCACCATAGCACTGCACCCCTCCACCGATCAGCGCAGAATTCTCGATAAAACTGCAGCCCGTTATGTGGGGCAAACTTGAGTAGGACGCTTCTACGCCGCCACCATCGATCGATGCGGAATTTCCAAAGAACACGCAGTTGGTAGCAGTTCCTGATGATTGCTCATAGAAATAGAGTCCTCCGCCATACGTCGCCTGATTTGCCTCAAAGCGGCAGTCAATGACACTTGGAGCCGACATATTGACAGCTGCTAACCCGCCGCCACCGTTTTGGGCAGAATTGTTCAAGAAAATGCAGTTTTGAACTACTGGTGAGGAGGACAGACAGCGAATTCCGCCGCCCATTGGCCAATCCGGATAAGGCGGTTGAGACAGTGCCACACCCCCGGTTATTGTAAAGCCACTAATTACCGAGTTTGGCCCTTCTCCAAGTGTTACGTCAAAAGCTCTGTGTGGAACTGCAACGGTTCCTTCGCAATTCAAGATGGTAAGAGCGGGCCCGCTCTCGGATATCACTACCACAAGCTTTCCCCGGAGGCTGATATCGCGATTACCATTTCCGGTATAGGTGCCTGCTTCAACCAACACTGTGTCGCTAACGCCGGCAGAGTCGATTGCCGCCTGAATGGTAGGGGCATCTCCAGTGCCGTCGGCTCTAACCCGCCACACATGGATTTGAAAAACGCAATCTGGGTTGGTTGGCATTGCTCCAATAAGTATGCCGCAGGAATTATTTGCGGGAGCGCACGGCGATGATTCTGCGATGCGAAGATCATTATTCGACGCATCACAAAACTGCGGGTTGCTGGAAAGATTTCCATTAACGTCGGCCTGTGATTCCATGCAACCTACCCAGTCTCCGTTGGCATTGCCAAAGGCGTCGGAACATGAAATCTCGCAGGCACCGCCCATTACGCAATTAACTACAGTGTTGCCGCTTCCGAATGCGATAATTGAGTTGATGACACTCGACGTGGATCCATTGTTGCTAACAGCTGAACCATAATCTGCAGAATTCCGAACCATTGTACAGTTGGTGAGAACTGCATTTGAACTTCCGTAACACTGAATTGCCCCGCCGATAGCCGCGCTGTTGTCGATATAGACGCATGACGTGATAGTAGGCGATGAACTGTAGGCACAATTTGTACCTCCGCCGTCAATTTCGGCGCTGTTGTTGACAAATGTGCACCCGTTTACGCTCGGAGAAGATGCTTGATAGCAATAGAGTCCCGCACCGTAGGTCGCCTGGTTATTCTCAAAAAGACAATTCTGAATTGACGGATTTGATCCGTTTACGCAGGCTAAGCCGGCGCCACCATTAGTTGCGAAGTTAGCTATAAATCTGCAATTGCGGATGCTGGGGGAGCTTGACGCAATCCGGATGCCTCCACCCATTGGCCATATCGGGTAATCGGGATGACTGGGCGCAAATCCGTTAGTGATCGTGAAGCCGTCAAGAACGCTGTTTGCCGTTTCGCCGCTGACGAAAGAAAACGCCCGATGCGGTGCCTGCGCAGTTCCTTGACAATCAATTATGGTTGCTTCGGCGCCGTCGGCCGACATCACAAGAATCTGCTTTCCTAGGAAACTCATATCACGGTTGCCGGTTCCGGTGTACGTTCCGGCCGCCACCACTACCGTATCAAAAGTCTGCGCTTGGTCAATAGCCGCTTGAATTGTGGCGGCGTTTCCAGGAACGTTTATTACGTTCGCTATGGCCGAGCCGCAAATCAATAGCAACAGTACCTGAATGATCAAAACGGTGCGCATCATACTGACTCCTCCCGCTTAAGCAATATTGGTTTATGATCGTTATTCGAAGTTTGGAAGAAAACACTTTCTGGTGATGATATCACCACTTAGGAGTTTCCTTTAGAAAGATAGCCTGGCGGCACCCTCTTGTCAAGCTTAAACAAGGCAAAATCGCTACAATAGTAGACTTATTTCCAAATTTGGATCCTTGATTTGCCCCCTTCTGAAGCGAGTTGGACAAATAGTCTCACCGACCTGCGAACTCCGAGTCGATTGCGGTAGACGCGTGAACCGTTATTTCTTGATTTTTAGTACCAGAAATATCCAGGGCCGCACCATAGACCACCAACCGGAACCCGCTTTTATCTTTGAGTAGTTCTTTTTGTCTGCCGGATAAGTCATCGTGACCGGTACTTCGGCAAACTTCAGCTTTCGCCGGATTACCTTGTAATGGATGTAGTATTCCATTTCATACTTGCCCAGCCAATCCTGATCGATATTGATTTCCGCTCGTTCGAATATATCCATTCGGTATGCGCGGAATCCGCATGTCACATCGGTTCCCTTAATTCCCATGAACAAATTGACTACCCAGGTGAAAACACGAATCATGATCGTTCGATAGGTTGGCATGTTTGAGGAGCTGCCGCCCTTGAGGTAACGCGAGCCCTGTACATAGTCAACCCCGTCGTTCAAGATCGGATTCAGCAAGCGTGGAATGTGCTCGACGCTCATCTTGCCGTTCCCGGCAATCATCACAATTACCTCGTAGTTATGAGACCGGGCATAGCTAAACGCGGATCGCATCGAGGTACCGACACCACTGTTTGATTGATGCCGAACGACTGGAAAACCGAATTCCTTCATGATTTCCGGAGACTCATCGTTGGAACCGTCATCAATGATGACCACATCGTAGTTGCGTTTGGCATCAAACTTTTCCAGCACCTTGCGCAGCTTGGTACCTTCATTGTAGCAAAATACTACGACCAGAGATTTCATTCGCCAACCACTCGATTGATGATTTGACCCATTTCAATCACGGAATCGGCAATGAAATCCGGCTCCAACTTGGTGATGATTTCTTTCGTCCGAATGCCGAATGTCACTCCACATGACGTAATCTTGAGTGCCTTGGCTGCAAGAATGTCAGCTTCCGTATCTCCAATCAAGATTCCCTGACACGAATTATTTGAGCAGAATTCGGAAATCAGTTCTACCTTAATCCGAAAGTCTCCGTGATTGTCGTCCTTCGTGAGGATGTTCGCAAAGTAGCGGTTCAAACCGAGGTGCTCCAACTCCCAAAGAAGATTCCTGCGATTATTTCGCAGCGTGACGAGAGTTAAGTCGCCTTTTCTTTTCAATTCCGCAAGCAGATCGACAACTCCCGGGTGTAACCGGTCGAACTTGAGGTACTCCAAATCTTCGATTACGGCCAAACGTTCCGGAACATACTTCGATGCAAAATCGCGATCAGTTGTGCGTGAAACGATATCCGGTTCCGGTACTTTGTTTCGCTTCAGTTCCCAATATTCTCTTGAAGAAAGGGTAGGCTGATGATGTTTAACAAATATGTCTGTATAGAGTTTGTAGAATTTCTCGGAAATATCGATGAGTGGACCATCAAGATCGAAGAAGATTTGGCTCGGCATCCTATCTCACGCTACACTTGACATACAACTCGGCGCAAATCTCCGGGAACTCCTTACCGACTTCGTAGAATGCATTGATTCTGTCCAGAGACCATTTCTCCATGTCCGCATGGGTCAGCGGCTTCAGATATATACCCTGCAATAAGTCGACCTTCAGTCCAGCGGCTTCGATGTGCTGACGAAGCAAGTCAGATGTGTATACCCGCTTATGGCCAATCTTGTGATCGCGCTCGGACAAGCTGGTTACGCTTGGTATCGAACCCATGGCGACCCCAATCTTGCGGTGGAGACTGTTAGCGTTTGGAACGGTCAGATGAATTGCGGACGGCCCCTTTCGGTCAAGCCATGTCTTAATCTTATTCAGTACTCCGATCGGATCATCCAAGTGCTCCAGCGCGCCGGCCATCACCATATCGGTGTAGCGTCGATCGGTTTCAAATTCCTCCCATAACGAATGAAAGAAATCCACACGATTGCCCAGTTCTGGCCGCAGGAGATCGATGTACTCTTTGGCGCCTTCCAAGACATCGATGTGCTGCAGGTGCTCGAGGAAAAGCCGGGTCATCACGCCGGATGCCGAGCCCAATTCGAGCAGGCGATTGCCGCAAAGATTCTCTTTAATGGCCCGGTGTTTGAACACAATCAGATACCGATCAAAATCGACCGTTGTGTCATACCAATGGGCAATCTTATCCAGGTCCTGATATTTCTCGCGTTGATCAGACATTCTGCAATTTGGGGATGTTCAGTGTTTGTCCATTCTCCCGCACGTATACTTCTTCCCAGTAACGCAGCATCAGGAGATTCTTTTCGTACTGGCCGATGATCGGCTCGACTTTGTCGCCCAATGCCATCTTACAGAGTAGATACGGCGAATTCATTCCGGCCGCAACAGTCAAGGTGAGTGTTCCGGCATAACGCGGGTTGATCTCAAAGAAGCAGTAACGGCCTTCGGCAGTCACAAAGAGCTGGATATTGCAGTGGCCGACGTTTTTCATCTTCTCGGCAATCAGTTTGGCTTTCTCAATCATGATCGGATCGTCAACGGTCTTGCCCTTGTAGGAGATACCGACCTTGGTTTCGACGCGTTGGCGCGGCACAATGCCGATAACGCGGCTACTGAAATCCGAAAGCACGTCGATAGTGTATTCCTTGCCGGTAACATATTCCTGCAAGACCGGATCGTCGACATCTTTCAGGTGACGCTGCAAATCATCCGCATTGTTGATCTTGTAGACATCCAGCGAGGCCCGGCCGGTACGCGGCTTGATGAAGATCGGATACTTGATGTCTTTCGGATTCGGCAGTTCATTCGGCATCCAGGTCGTCGGCGTATCGATGCCGATTTCCTTGAAGAACTTGAACGTCTTCTCTTTTTCATTGGCAATAGCGATGGTCTGCGGTGAGGAAATCGCCGTGATACATCCCAGCTTCTTGAATTCGTCAATGTTGGCGCCGACTTTGTCAAATTCGTAATCAACAATCGGGACCAGGAGTTGGATTTTTTCTTTCTTGATAATGTCGGCAATCGTCGAGATGAACTTTTCGTCCTTTGCTGCCGGAGTGGTATAGAACGCATTGGAGAAGTAGCGGCCGGCGGAATCCGGATTCATGTCGGTGGTGACGACATAGGCGTCGATTTCGTTTTGTTGGCGCAAGCCTTTAATAAACGACTGACAGGTAACTGTACCCGAGCCGGTAATCAATACGCGAATCTGTCTCTTGCTCATAATGTAACCCGAGCCCCATTCTGTTTGAGTGATTTGTCGGCCGCTTCAAGAATGCGGACGACGTGAAGGCCATCTTCACCCGAGGTGAGCGGCTTACGCTTTTCATTGATTGATGCCAAGAATTCCTGCGCGACGAGCTTCAGCGCCTCAGTGCTTTCGACCTTGGGAGCGCGCATATCGCCGGTGCGGTATTCGACCAGAGCCTTGTAGACTTGCTCTTTGTCTTCCTTGCCGGCGGCATCAGTGAACACGACTTTCTTGTCGTAGATCTTAACTTTCTCTGACGGGTCCATGTCATCATAGACGATCATCTGCTTGGTGCCGCCGATAAGCGTCGTGCGAATTTTTACCGGTGCGACCCAATTGACATGGAAATGAGCCAGCATTTCGTCTTCGTATTGCACCGTCAGATAACCGATGTTTTCAATGGTCTGGCCGTAATGGGCAAAACCGACTGCGTTGACAGCTTTGGCTTTCTTGCCGGAGATGTAATCGCAAATCGAAATGTCATGCGGTGCCAAATCCCAAATGACGTTGATGTCGTGCTGGAACAGGCCGAGGTTGACGCGGACGGAATCGAAATACAGCATCTGCCCAATTTCGCCCGAGACTTTCAGTTCCTTGATCTTGCGCACGGCGCCGGTATAAAGGAAAGTGTGATCGACCATGAGCGTCAAACCGGCTTTGGATGCGAGATTGAGCAAGTCTTCCGCCTCGGCAACCGTGTGCGTCAGCGGTTTTTCAAGCATGACGTGCTTGCCTGCCTTGAGCGCAGCCGAAGCCAGGCGGTGATGCGTAAATACCGGCGTTGCAATCACTACCGCCTGAACGTCAGGATCGGCGATGAGCTGCTCGTCGGACGCATAGCCCTTCACACCGGGATAGTTGTTCTGGATAAACTTGATTCGTTCAGGCCGCTGGTCGCAGACGCCAACGACTTTGCAGGAATTGCCCAAGGAGGAAAAATTGCGAACAAGATTTGGTCCCCAGTACCCTACGCCAATTATGCCAATGCCAATCACAGCAAACTCCTCGTAAAAAAAGACAAAGGACGATTAATATAGCGGAGAAAGTTGCTGTGTAAAGCGAATTTCGTTGAATCTGTGATGCGCTTGCGGAGGCGATTGGGTTTCATTGCAGCAATAGTCAAAATAGGGCTAAAATTGACTTAATCCCCTATTTTCGCCCTTACCACCGGGGGCTACTTTAGCAAGGTCATCTTCTTAGTGACCGAACTCTCCCCTACGGTCAAGCGGTAGAAATAGACGCCCGACGCAACGGCACCGCCGTTCGCGGAAGCATTCCAGCTGACCTCGTGGTCGCCTGCGGTCTGATATCCGGCCGTTAGCTCGGCGACCTGCTGACCCAGGATATTGAAGATCGTCAAGTGGACCTCGGCGGGGTGTTCGAGCGAGTAACGGATTGTCGTTTCCGGATTGAAGGGATTGGGGAAATTCTGTTCCATCGTAAACGAGGCCGGAAGTAGCGGATCGAAGTCATCGGCAACATCTGTGGACGTGTACTGCGACGAATTGAGGTAGATATCGAATCCGGCATTGGCGTTCCTGCTATCGGACCAAGCGGCGTAAGCATAACCACCAATGAGAACGACCGACGGCGACATTTCCACACGGTTCGCCGTACTTGAACTAATCAGTTGATTACTGCCCAGCGCAAATCCGTCGTCGCGCATGACCTGAATTCGCCCGCGCTTGGAAGCACCGTTTGTCGCGGTCCAGACGATTCCGACGGCGTCGCTGGCATCACGGGAGATTCGCACGTCAGAGAATGAGCCGGGATTGTCGCTGACGACGGCGCCGGAAGTCAGCGCATTTCCGGATTGATCGAAAACATACATCTTCACATTTGTCACGCCATTTTCGCGCTCAATTGTCGCAAGGACAAATCGGCCATTGGTGCGATGAACACAGACGTCAACATCGAGCACCTGCACGATAGAGGTATCGACCTGCAGCATCTGTGCTGATCCGAGCGGTGTATTCGAACCAGCATATTGCTGGAAGTAGGCTACCTGCTTGTCGCCAATAATCGCGAGCCAGGCGACGACGTAGCTTTCATCGTTGCGGACACCGACATGCGGTTCGAGATTTTCGCTCGCTGTTGGCAACGCCGAAACTTTCGTATTGGTTCCGATTGAGGCTCCATTAGCGGCATATCCCTGAACATAGATTTGTTTGCTGTTGTCACGTTCATCGACCCAGACGACAGCGGCCCTGCCATTGCCGGCAGCGTCGATATCCGGATCGCTTTTGGCTTTCGCAGTTCCGTCGTTGTTGACGAGGACGTTCACGCCCTGGCGGTTTCCGGATCCATCGAAGCGCTGCGTGAAAATATTCTGGCCGAGTAATCCCCCGCTGGTGCGTGCATCTTCCCAAACGGTCCAGATCAAGCTGCTCGTGGAAGTTGCCACGCGCGGGTTTTTCTGGATTGCGCTGCCGATGTCGTCGTTAACGCGGATGCTGCTGCCGGTGAGAGTTCCGGCTGAGCTCACCAGTTGCAGGGTGACATCGCCCTGATCAGTTTTACGGTCGCTCCAAACGGCAGCGACGGCTCCGGAACTGATGCCGGCGATATCCGGGTCGGTCTGTTGGGCACCATTGGCGTCGCCATTAATCTTGTAATTCGCATTCACCTTGACCAGCGTCGTTGAAGTGCGCTGGGCGTAGATGTCTTGATTTCCATTTCGCAGATCGACCCACGCTGCGGTAAATCCGCTGGAGTTGCGCGCGATGGATGGGAATGAACGCTCCCGCAGGAGGCCAGCATCTTCGAGCTTGAGATTTGATCCGGACGCTGCGCCAGCCTTAGTGAACTTCTGAACTTCGATCGAAGCCGAAGTCGAGTACTCCGCCCAAATGCAGACTGCGCCGGAATCAGCGGTGTTGGCTATATTGAGGTCCCAGCAAATATCGAGATCGGAATCGTTGACGCGAAACGTCGAGCCAACGGGTGCCGAGGAAGTCGAAACCAACTGGCCATAGATCGACTGGCCGCCGTTGCGATTGGCGATCCAAGTCGCCATGTAGGAGTTTCCTTTGAGGAATTCGATTTTGGGCATGAACTGAAAATCGGAAGCCGACGCTGCGTCGAGCAGTAACTCGGGAAACAGCGCGGTGCCGACTTCGGTAAAGATGCGGAAATAGACATCGCCGTTGCCGCTGCGACCATCCTCCCAAACGACGGCAAAATCGCCGGCGAGGGATGAGACGACTGAAGGCGCAATGCGATACGGCGAAGCCGAAGACTGATTAATCGGGAAATTATCGCCCGAGCGGCTGCCGTCCGAATTGAGAATTTGCGCATAAATGTTTGCGCCGTTGCGGGAATCCTCCCAAACGACGACAAAGCGATTGGCTGATAGAAGCGTGATATCCGGCTGATTGATGAAATTGCCCGGAGTTGCGTCGTCGATGCGAATCTCCGCGCCGCCAGACGAAATGCCGAAATCGTAAGTGCGCGCATATAGTCCGTTGTCGGACTCTTTTACGTATACGATGACGACCGTTCCTGCCGTGTTTGCGGCAACTCGCGGCTGGCGCATGGCTGCCGGGGGATTGTCGTTGTCGAGAAACTTATTGGCGCCGGATGCGGTTCCGCTGATTGTCAGCGACTGCGCGGCAATGCGCCACACGCCGTTGCGTTCATCTTCCCAGACGATTACTCCTCGGCCGTCGGAGAAGTGAGCTATGTCGCTGGAGCGTTGGTTAAATGTCGAGCTTAGATTGTCGGTGTTTAACTTGAAATCGCCGAATTGCGATTCAGTAAATTTGCTTAGCACAATGTCGTCGGGCGACTGGTCTGACGCGTTCTCGACTGCGCGAGGCACCGACTGTTCACGCCAACGATCCATACGCTGCTCGAAGAGACTCGCTTCGCTTGCGAACAATTCGATCGAGCCAATTCCGAGAATCGCTGCTAATATTCCGATGACAATACTGCGGTATTTCACCGACCCTCCTAAGTTCTATTCCGAGCCTATCTTCGCAAGTAACATGCCGTAACCATGGAATTGGCTGTTGCAGTTTCGCGCAGGGCATATCAACTATCAATTTAGGCGGCTGATGTCAAGCGATTATTTAACAATAGGTTACCGGCCCCATGAGCGGGCCGTTCTTCTACGGGCGTAGACAGTTCTTGAGATCCGACTAGACCGCCACATCACCTAGGCAACACTTTGCAGTTTCTTGAACTTCAGCGCGAATTCTTGGCGTCGCCGGAGCAGCCCCAGTCGACAGAGCGGCACGATTCTGGTGCAGAATTGTGGCCACCACTAATCGTCATTGAAACAAGGACGTTGAAAGATCAACAGTTGCCAATTCACTTGGAATAGATTTATTAGGCTCCG
>CAZIBI010000001.1:52622-78474 GCA_964537215.1 uncultured Ignavibacteria bacterium
GACGTTGAAAGATCAACAGTTGCCAATTCACTTGGAATAGATTTATTAGGCTCCGGTCGGTATCAGGAAGGTATAACCAGCAGAAAAGAAAGTGGCATGAACCAGAAAAGACTCTACAAATACTACATCCTTTTGGTGGTGCTTTTGGTCCTGTGCGGCGGCGTCGGACTGACGTTGGCGTATGCCTATCAGGATGAACTGCCTTCCATCGAAGAGATCTACAACATCGAACCGGCCGTCGTCACACGCATATTCGATATCCATGGCGACCTGCTGCAGAAATTCCACTACGAAAATAGAACATTGATCCCATACAGCAAGATTCCCCCGCATCTGGTTCAGGCGCTGGTCGCTACCGAGGATGCCCGCTTCTTCCAACATTGGGGCGTCGATTGGCGCGGCATTGCGCGCGCCATTTTCCGCAATCTGTTTTCCGGTTTTGGTTCAGGCGGCGGCGGCTCGACGATTACCCAGCAATTGTCGCGAATGCTGTTCTACAATCGCGAAATCTCGCTTGAGCGCAAAATCAAGGAAGCATTGACCGCGATCAAGATCGAACGCACCTACTCGAAGAACGAAATCATTGAGATGTATCTAAATACTTACTACTACGGACACGGCGCCTACGGAATAGAGACGGCCTCGCGGACTTACTTTAACAAGAGCGCCGAAGGATTGAAGATCGAAGAATCCGCGCTTTTAGTTGCAATCGTCAATGCGCCGGCACGCTACTCGCCGGTCAATCACGCCGATCGCGCTCTTGGGCGTAGAAACTATGTGCTGGAGCGCATGGAAGAAGAAGGCTACATCGGCGAGGCGATCCGCGACAGTCTTCAAAAGTTGCCAATTGTGCTCGATTACTCGATGGACAACGCCGGTGATGCGCCCTATTTCACAGAAATGGTCCGCCAGTATCTCGTCGACAAGTACGGCGAAGACGAATTCTATGGCGGCGGTCTGTCGGTCTACACAACGCTGGACGCCGGATTGCAGAAAATCGTCGAGGCTTCGCTCGTGGCGCAAGTTGACTCACTGCAGCAACGCATGGAACGGCGCAAGCGTCTCGGCAACCCCGAGTACAGCGTACCCGAATATGATTCAGCCGGGACTTTCCTTGGATACAAATACAAGGATGTGCAGGGCGCATTTGTCGCCATTGACAATCGGACGGGTGATATCATCGCCTTGGTCGGCGGCAAGGATTTTCGCAAATGGAAGTTCAACCGCGCAGTACAGGCGCAAAGGCAGCCGGGTTCTACCTTCAAACCATTCGTGTATGTTGCCGCAATCGCCGAGGGGATGCACACCAGTGATATCCTCTACGATACCCCGATTGCGCTGACGATTCCCGGCTCGGATGTTTGGAGCCCGCAAAATTACGACGGCGAATTCCTGGGTGCGATGACCATGCGCAAAGGGCTGGCAATGTCGCGCAATATGATCGCAATCAAGCTGCTTCAGCAAGTTGGTCCCGAGAAGGTCATCGACTATGCCAAGAAAATGGGAATTACGAGCCCGCTGACACCCAACGCTTCGCTGGCGATTGGTACTTCAGAAGTCTCGCTGCTCGAACTTGTCGGCGCGTACACCAGCTTCGCCAACCTCGGTATCCATGTCGAGCCGCGCTACATTCTCAAAGTGGTTGACCGTTACGGTAATATTTTGGAACAGAACAACGCGGCATTGCGCAAGTCGGTTGCTGATCCGGCGGAGACATACGTCGCTGTCAGCATGATGCAGTCGGTAATGGACGACCGCGACGGCACAGCGGCGTCCTCGCGTTCGCGCGGATTTCAGCGCCCTGCCGGCGGCAAGACCGGTACCTCCGACAATTTCTGCGACAACTGGTTTGTCGGATTCACGCCGCAGATTACGGCCGGAGTTTGGATCGGCTACGACGACAAGACTTCAATTGGCTACAATCAAGCCGGCTCCACCAACGCGCTGCCGATTTGGATTGATTTCATGATTGCGGCAGACGAGAATTTGCCGGTCGAAAACTTCGTCGAACCGGCGGGCGTTGTGCATGAGACGATTTGTCTCGACTCGGGGAAGAAAGCGACTTCCGGCTGCCCGCATATAGCTGATGAGGTTTTCTTGCAGAACTATCGACTTGAGGACTACTGTCCGATTCACAAGGGAAGAAAAGGGATATAGTTCGGGGCTACAGTTTCGCCCGGATTTGCTGCATTTTCGCCTGAAACTCGCGCGCTTCGCCTTTTGAAAGTCCCGCGTCAACCAACGCATCCTCACTCATATCGAAATCGCGCAGATTGCTGAAAAGCAGCTTCAGTTCCAATGACGAGAAGTTGTGCGCATTCAGTTGATAGTCTTCGAAAGCTTCCCATGCCACCGGCACTACTTGTTTGACGAACTGCGCCATCGCCTGCGCGTAGACGCGAATCTCCGACTGCGCATGTTCATCCAAACGCAATTTCAGGAAATGAAAGAGATTGTGGAGATTTACTTTCCAATACCACTGCGTGTACAGCGACAACGGTAAGTTGATTCGCGCCAACTCACGCGCGACACCGGCGTCGATTGCTTTGAGATACTCGTCGTAAAGATGACGATTGCTCGTATTGAGGAATGCGAGAAAAGCCTCGCGCACCGCTGGATCAACTTCAGCCTCTTCCCTGCCCTGGCGGTTTGTCGTTGACTGCTGCTTGACGTCCTCCGGCTGCGGGACATAGAATTCATCTTCCATCACCGAATAGCGGCCGGAATACTCATTCACATTTGCAGTGCGGTGTCTGATCCATTGGCGGGCGATAAAAATCGGCAACTTGACATGGAACTTGAATTCGACCATCTCAAACGGCGTCGTATGCTGATGGCGCATGAGATAGCGAATCAACCCGCGGTCCTCGCGGCGCTTCTTCGTACCGCGCCCGTACGAAACGCGGGCGGCTTCGACAATAGAATCATCCGAACCCATGAAATCAACGAGCCGGACAAAGCCGTGGTCGAGAACTTTGATTTCCTGATCAGTCAGGCCGAGTTTGTCTTCCATAACGTGGGGAGATATACGGGATTTTCGGGCGAGAGTCAATCGCAAAGAACTCTGACGGCAAAGAGCTAGATTTCTGGCCCGCGCGCCATGGATAAACCGCGGTCGACCATCAAGCGCAAGTTTTCGTGCCAGAATTCAATTGCTTTAAGGTCGTCGCTCTTGCGGACCCAACGAAACTCGGTGTGCTCGTTGCTGATGCGGACATCGCTCGTTTTTGTGCGGCAGAGAAAATAGACGCCATACATCTTCACGCCGCGGAATTCCCAGTTGTCGGTCAAAAGAATCGACAGGATTTCGACGTCGGTGATACCGGTTTCCTCTAGTATTTCACGACGCAAACCCGCATCCCAGTGTTCGCCGTCGTTTAAGCGACCACCCGGGAGCTGCCACTTGCCTTCGTGTGTGCGCAAGATCAAGGCCTCATTTGCGGCGTTGATTAGTACAGCAGTTTGAACTATTTGAGCATAGAGATGATTTGCCATGTGTCCTTTTTAGAGCACAGTCGAAACTGAATCGCCCGGCAACTTCGTGCTGTCAATCGGATCGCGCACGCAGCGGAAGCCATGGCGCGGGTTGCCCCACCACTTGTTCTGATAACTTACGGCTCGACCGTTGTAACCGACGAAGTATGCTTCCGCCGAGTCATGCTCATCATGAGTCCACATGTAAATTGGCATATAGTCGCTAGCCCAGAGCGGCGATTCTTTGTCCGGCAGCTTGTCACACTTGGCGCTGCGCATCGTTGTGTCCCAAGTGCACCCGGCATGTTCGCCGTGGTGAATCAGCGAGCGCACGACCTCCTGCGTCGTCGGCATGCGCCAAATATTCTGCGCCGAGTCCATCAAGGTCGTTCCATCTTCCGACAGATATCGGCAAAGGCAAAATGTGTCCATCTCGGCCTGGGTTGCATGGCGAAAGGCATCTTTGGCTTTGAGATCGGTTCCAACCGGCGGCAATCCGTAAAGCGCAATTTGATTCCAGGCGAGATTGGAGCCGACGCCTTCGCCGCCTTTTGCCCAACCGGGACCCTCGGGCGCCCAGATTAAGCGTACCCCGTTGCCTTCAATTAGTCGCGCCGTGCGAATGCCGTCGTCCTGGCGAAGAATCAGGATTGGCGCATTGCCAATCGTCGTACCGACCGCAACGCCTATCGGAATGCCGGTGGCAATCAGCCAACGGAGGTTCCGGCGAAACCAGTTCGTCTCCGGTTGTAGACTCGGATCGATATTTCTCCGCGAGCGCCAATCATACCAAAAAAGTAATCCAATGACTGCGAGTCCCCCGCTCAAAAATAATGTTATCGCAAGTTGGATTGGGTCGGTCTGGCCGCGCGAAACCTGCAGCTGCGTCCACCAGATGCCGAACCACGTTCCGACAACAACCAGGATTGATCCGCCGATGCGTGGCCAAAAAAGGCAGGTCACGGTCAAAGCCATACAAATCGCGGCAGGAATCAAATACCGGATGACCAAATGAAACGGCAGCCCCCACGCTTCGTAGTACAATTCGCCGAAGCTCCACATCACCCAGAACGAAGTCACGATGGTCAGCAGAATCGTCGCGATCCAACCGGGCAGGGTTTTCTTATCAATTGTCATGGATTAATAATAGACAATCACAGCAATGAAGGCAATTGTTGAGTTTGATCAGACTCTGCGAAGCGAGAACTTCTTCAGGCGCTTTTCGTGGCGGCCGCCTTCAAACTCGGTCTCAAGCCAAACCTTGACGATCTTTTCCGCGAGTTCCGGCGACACCCACTTGGAGCCAAGGGTGAGGATGTTCGCATCATTGTGCTGCCGCGACAATTGCGCCATTTCTTCCGTCAGCGCGTAGGCGCCGCGAATTTCCGGAAGCTTGTTAACCACCATGTTCATGCCATTACCGGTCCAGCAGATGGTGATGCCGCGCTCGGTCTCGCGATTGGCAACAGAATGCGCGACGCGCATCCCGTAATCCGGGTAGTCGGTCGACTGCTCGGAATCAGTTCCGAAATCGCTGACCGTATGGCCCTGTGATTGGAGAAATCTCTTAAGGTGTTCCTTGAGTTGGAATCCTTTGTGGTCGGCTCCGATGGCAATTTTCATGGCGGAAATAATACGATGAGTTTGAACTTACCGCAAGCGCAAGATTCACGGATTACTGCGCACAAAAAAAGGCAGCCCGCTTGGGGCTGCCTCATTCAATCTAGTTCAATAATACGCTTTAGACGCCGACGGTCTCGTGCGAATAGACGCGTCGCAACCAGCCGCGCTTGTCATTACCATTTTCGATAATGTCCGCGAACGCCGCCTGCAATTTCTTGGCAATCGGACCGGCTTTGCCTGAACCGACAACAATGCGGTCGACCGAACGAATCGGCGTAATTTCGGCCGCCGAGCCGGTGAAGAATACTTCGTCAGCGACATATAGTAATTCGCGCGGAAGATTCCGTTCGAGAACTTTGATGCCCATTTCTTTTGCCAGTTGAATCGCAGTGTGTCGGGTGATGCCGGGGAGGATTGAAGCGCTGTACGGCGGAGTAATCAAGTTGCCTTCGTGATAGACAAAAATATTCTCGCCGGAGCCTTCGCTGACATGACCGTTAATGTCGAGAGCGATACCTTCAACGTAGCCATGCTCGAGTGCTTCAAGCTTGATCAATTGGCTGTTCATGTAATTGGCGCCACTCTTGGCAAATGCCGGGAAGGTGTCGGGCGCCATTCTCCGCCAGGATGATACGCAAACATCGACTCCGTCTTCCAGCGCGCCGCCACCCAGATAGCTGCCCCAATCCCAAACGGCAATCGCAACTTCAATCGGGCATCCAGTCGGATCGACACCGAGCTGCTTGTAGCCGCGATAGGCTACCGGGCGAATATAGCAGGATTCTTTCTTGTTCAGGCGGATTAGCTCGATTTGCGCTTCGTTAAGTTGCGCTTCGGTATACGGAATCTTCATGCGGTAGATTTTTGCGGAATTGAACAGGCGCTTGGTGTGGTCTTCGAGCCGGAAAATCGCCGAGCCCTTCTTGGTCTTGTAGCAACGCAACCCCTCGAAGACGCTGCTGCCATAATGGATCACATGGGAGAGCACATGGACTTTGGCATCGTTCCAATCGACGAACTCACCATTCATCCAAATCTTGCCATTTTCGTCAAACGCCATGTGTCCTCCTCCAAATACTATTAATCAGATATTATCGATTTTAAAATGGCGCGGGAGATCACGATGCGTTGGATCTCGGAAGTACCCTCGCCAATTTCAGTCAATTTCATGTCGCGCCACATTCTTTCGACGGGATAGCGCGAAGTTGTCGAATCAGCCCCAATGATGCTTATGGCTTCATACGTACAGAAGTTGCAAACTTCGGAAGCATATAATTTTGCCATCGCAGATTGTTGCGAATAAACCAGTCCCTTGTCCTTCATGACGCTGGCGCCGTAGATCAGGCCGCGGGCGGCCTCAATCCGGCAAGCCATATCAGCAAGCTTGAATTGCGCCCACTGCTGGTCTGCCAGCGGCTCGTCGTTGAATCCGTGTGTCGCCGCAAAACGCGCCGCCGATTCAAAGGCGCCGACTGAGAGTCCCAGCGCCATTGCAGCGATGGAAATCCGGCCGCCGTCAAGCGTCTTCATGAACTGCTTGAATCCCTCGCCCTCGCCGCCGATTCGGCAGTTCTTCGGCACTTTAACATCATCAAAGTGCAGGAAGGCGGTGTCGGAACCCCTGCAACCCATCTTGTTTTCCTTCTTGCCGACGGAAAAGCCTTCCAGGCCCTTCTCGAGGACAAAAGAAGAAATGCCCTTGACGCCGCCGCTGCGGTCAGTCCGGGCTGTAACAATGGCGTACTTGCAAAGGTTCGCCGAGGTGATCCAGCATTTCGTTCCGTTGAGAATATAATGGTCGCCGGCCGGTTCGGCAAATGATTTGGTGGCACCGGCATCCGAGCCTGCCTGGGGCTCGGTTAAGCCGAAAGCTATCAAGTACGGCTCGGAATCCCCAAAGTGGAGATAGCGTTTGCGCTGGTCGGCATTGCCGAAATTGAAAATCGGACCGGCGCCCAGCGAATTGTGCGCGGCGACAGTCAACCCGGTCGAGCCGCAAACGCGACAGAGTTCTTCGATGATAATTGAATATTGGACGGTATTGGCAGCCATGCCGCCATACTCTTTGGAAATCTGGATCGCCCACCAACCCTGCTGGTGGATTTTCTCGATGGCGATCTTCGGGAAGACCTGGTCTTCGTCAGCGGCCAGCGCCAGCGGCGCTATCTCGCGCTCGCAGAAGTCGCGAACTTGCGCCCGAAATTCAACATAGTCACTATCAGCGAACATTACTTTCCTTCGTTGATGATGGCTCGCGAGATTACCATCTTTTGTGCTTCCGTGGTGCCTTCATAGATTTCTGTAACGCGGGCGTCGCGGAAATAACGCTCGACGGCATACTCCTTGACATAGCCGTAACCGCCGTGAATTTGAACCGCCTCATTTGCTACGAAATTTGCGGTCTGCGAAGCATACAATTTTGCCATCGAAATCTCTTTTAAGCAGGATACACCGGCGTCGAATAACACCGCGGCGCGATAAGTCAAAAGCCGTGCGGCATCAATGCGCATCGCCATATCGGCAATTTTGAACTGTGTCGCCTGGAAGTTTATGAGCGGCTGGCTGAATTGCTTGCGTTCGCGCGAGTATGACAGAGCTTCGTCATAGGCTGCCTGGGCAATTCCCAGCGCTTGCGCCGCAACGCCGATACGACCGGCGTCGAGCAGCGAAAATGCCACACGCAGTCCCTTGTTCTCTTCACCCAATAACTGCCCGACCGGCACTTTGCAATCCAAAAACGACACTTCGCGGGTATCCGAGGCGCGCAATCCCATCTTCTTCTCCGATTGACCGAGCGACATGCCCGGAGCGCCTTTTTCAATCAGCAGACAAGATATGCCGTGCTTTCCTTGATCGGGATTCGTCAGTGCAAAAACAACAAATACTGAAGCGTAACCAGCCGAGCTGACCCAGCTCTTGGTGCCGTTGAGTACATAGTTGTCACCGCTGCGAATTGCGCGGCATTGCAGCGAGCCGGCATCGGTACCAGATCCCGGTTCCGAAAGCGAGTAAGCGCCGATGTATTCGCCGGACGCCAGTTTCGGCAAATACTTGGACTTTTGGGCTTCCGTGCCGAACATCTTGATCGCTTTGATGACCAGCGAATTGTGAACCGACAACGTAATCGCGTGAGCTGCACAAGCCTTGGAGATTTCCTCGATGGTAAGAGCATAGCTCAAGGTGTCGACGGCCAGGCCGCCGTATTCCTCGGGAGCCAGCAGGCCGAAGTATCCCAACTCGGCAGTTTCCTGCAGCAAGTCCTTGGGCATTTCTGCTTTGGCATCAAGCTCTTCCGCAATCGGCTTCAGCCGTTTTTCGGCGAAGTCGCGCGCCGTGTCGCGCATCATGATGTGGTCGTCGCTTAGATTAAAATCCATATTATCGAAATCTCCTCATTCGGCCGTTAACTCTTTAATTATCGGCACGCGACACAATATCAGCGCAATAATAATCTTCTAGTTCGCCGGACTGCCGTAGACATAGAATCCGCGTCCGCTCTTGCGGCCAAGCCATCCTGCTTGCACCATTTTCTTGAGCAGCGGACACGGGCGGTATTTCGGGTCGCCCAGACCGCTGTGCATAGTTTCCAAAATTGCCAGACAAACGTCCAAACCGATAAAGTCGGCCAGCGTCAGCGGACCCATCGGGTGGTTCATGCCCAGTTTCATGACGGTGTCGATTTCTTCTTTGCCGGAAACGCCTTCCATCAGCGCAAAGATCGATTCGTTGATCATCGGCAGTAAGATTCGGTTGGCGATGAAGCCGGGATAGTCGTTAACTTCGACCGGCGTCTTATCCAGCTTAATAGCAAGTTCTTTGATGATCTTGCAGGTCTCATCACTAGTCGAATAGCCGCGAATAATCTCCACAAGCTTCATGACGGGGACCGGATTCATGAAGTGCATGCCGATAAATTTTTCCGGCCGGTTGGTGGTGGCGGCAACTTGGGTTATTGGCAGGGATGATGTATTCGAGGCAAACAGTGTATCCGGCGGGCAGATAGAATCCATCTCCGTCCAGAATTTGCTCTTGACGGGAAAGTCCTCGAAAATAGCCTCTACGACCAATTGGGCATTCGCGGCATCTTTGAGATTGCCGGTCGGTCTGACCCGCGCCAATGTGCCATCGGCATCAGCCTTCGAAATCAACTCCCGTTTGACCTGACGCGCCAGATTGAGCTTGATCATCTCGGTTCCGCGCTGCAACGACTCCTGAATCGGATCGATGAGGATCACGTCGAAGCCCTTTTGGGCGAAGACGTGCGCGATACCATTTCCCATTGTACCGGCTCCGGCAACTGCGACAGTCCTGATGTCCATTCTATTCCTCTTCCTGCCGCTAAATGATTTCGATAGCGAGCGCGACGGCATTTCCGCCGCCGAGACACAAGGTCGCCATTCCGGTCTTTTTGCCCCTATCCTTTAATGCGTAGATTAAGGTCGTCAAAATTCTGGCGCCCGACGCACCAATCGGATGACCAAGTGCGACCGCGCCGCCGTTGACATTGACGCGATTCCAGTCCCAGCCGAGAGCTTTGCCGTCGGCCAATGCCTGAACGCTGAAAGCTTCGTTGGCTTCGATCAGGTCAAAATGATTGATATCAACATTCATTTTCTTCATCAGCTTTTGGACAGCATAAATCGGTGCGAAGAACAAATCCTGCGGGGGAGTACCGGCAACAGTGTATCCGGTAACTCGGGCAATCGGTTTCAGACCGTTCGCTTCGGCATAGCCCGACGAACTGACCACCAACGCGGCGCCGCCGTCATTGAGACCGGGCGCATTACCGGCGGTAACTGTTCCGTCCTTCTGGAAGGCCGGCTTCAGCTTCGCGAGCTGATCGACGGAAATATCTTTGCGCGGCGATTCGTCAACATTGAAGGCTATTGGGTCGCCCTTGCGTTGCGGCAACAGGACATCGAAGATTTCGTTCTTGAACTTTCCGGCATCCATCGCGGCGCAAGCTTTGCGATGTGAATTGTAGGCGTATTCATCCTGCTCGTCACGGGACACGCCGCTCTTCTGCTGGGTGTATTCGGCAGCGCTGCCCATATGGTAATTGTTGAAGGAATCCCACAGTCCGTCTTTGATCATCAGATCTTCAGCCTGCTGGTTGCCGAGACGAAAACCGGTCCGGGCGTTCGGCAAGGCGTAAGGCGCGTTGGACATTGACTCCATGCCGCCAGCAAGGATCAAATCCGAATCCCCGGCCTTGATCGCTTGTGCGGCGAGCATGACGGCCTTAAGACCCGAACCGCAGACCTTATTAATCGTGATGCAAGCAGTCTCCGGCGCAAGTCCGCCGTGAATCGCAGCCTGCCGCGCAGGAGCTTGTCCGGCACCGGCCTGCACAACGTGACCCATAATGCATTCCTGCACCTCCTTGGGGTCGACTCCAGCACGCTTGACCGCTTCCCTGACGGCAAATGATCCGATTTGTGGCGCAGAGAATCCTGCCAATGAACCTTGAAACTTGCCAATCGCCGTACGACAGGCGGACAATATTACGACATCCGGTTGATTGCTCATTCTGTCACTTCTCCCAATTATCTAAAAGAAAACAAATTCCATCTAAATAAGGTTATACGGCACTCGGCCAAAATCGTGAGCTAAGGTAAGAAAAGTCTTGATATGAGGCAATCGAAATATGGACGCGATTGTGAAAATTGGAACAAGAGTAAAATGACAAGAAAAACGCCGCCGAGCTGATTTAACTCGGCGGCGATTAGGTTCGGTTTGCGGACGCTACTTCGATTCGGCGGCTTGCTTCTTCGAATCTGCGAATCGAGTCTTTACATCGAAGACCGGCGCTTCCTTGTTTTGGAATTTCGGCATCGTCGCGGCGAAAGCCTTGGCATTGGCAGCGCTGACAAACAAGTTGTTTGTCCCGCAAGTGCCGCCTTCCAGCAACATGGCGCCTTCCGGCTTGATGGAAGTGATTTCGTCATTCTCAAACACGACGTCGATCGGTTCAAGACTGACCGGATCGTAAGTTAGGTATTCGACTTTGTTTTTCGGATATTCGGTCGCTACGACGAAAAATGCTTCCTTCGAGCAGCCGACGTTAAACGGCTTACCACCGTCAACCTTGAAAATGTGCTGCCTTACTCCCAAATCGAATGTGAAATCGGCGAGTTTGTGTCCGTAGCTGAATCCCAGCTTGTTGTATTCATCTGGCGCACCCAAGTCGAAGAACATTTCCAGCGACGATAAGAATTTGAGCCGCTCTTTAACATGCTCCGGCGACATTTTCAACTCCGCTGCCACCTGTTCGAGCGAAGGAAATTCCTGATTCTTCTTTTCCGTCACCATGATGTGCTCGGCGATCATCTTCTCTTCGTTCGTCAACACAAAGATGTAAGGCCGATAGCGGCTTATTCGTTCGTGAATATTGATATTTTGTTTGAACTTTGCCAACATGTCGGCGCGGACACTATCGGTCACAGTAATTCCCAGTGCATCAGCAGCCTGGTCAATGGTCGCAACGTGGCCTTTGCGGGACCACATTTCGAATAGCTTCCCGACTAGTTGCTTTTCGGTGCCGGTGAAATTGTCGGGTACGGCAATTGTCGAAGTGGATGGCGCAGGCGTTTCGGCTTTCTGGCCACACGAGACCATCAGCGGCATCAGCACCATGATCCAGATTACGGATATCATCAAGCGATCGAATTTCATCGCAAATTCCTCACAAATACAGACTGTTAACTTCAATTAGATTACATCTATGTGATTATTGTCGATGCGGCTCTGCTTGGCAAGCGAAAAGCGGACTTCGTTGGCTAATGCAGCGAAGGTGCAAGTTCATTCACTCCTTTTACCAGGCACTGGATGGATCTCGAGTTGTTCAAAACCTTAACAGCCAACAACTAAGCACAACCGAATCAATACTTTACCGGGGCCGATTCCGTACCTGGCGTCTGGCCAAACGAATTTCAATTCTCGCACGCCTTTTGCGTATTCAACCCTCGAATGAATACAGAAATCTTTTGGAGGTGCATGTCTATGCAACGAATGTTCAAGTTGATGGTGCTAATTGTCATGGTGATGAGTCTCTCATCGATCATTGCACCTAATGCACTTTTCGCCGCAAACACCGTTCGTCTCGGCTGCCCGGTAGATAAGCCAGTAGTTGACGGCGATTCCGTGGCAATCCCCGTTTACATTACCAATGACGTAACGTTGGGTGGATTCTCTCTTGGGTTCTCCTACAATTCCAACGACGTCGAAGTAACTTCCGTGCAGCAGGGACCGGGCTTGGTCACCGGCGGCTTCGGAAATTTCCTTACCCAGTTCAAGCCGGCCGAAAACAAGTTATTGACCGGTTGGCTGAACTTCACACCCGCCTCACCGATGCCGGTACATGCTACCGAAGTGCTCTTATTCACGCTTTGGGTGAAGATTCCGATTGGAACTCCGGCCCAGTGCGTGAACTTTGATTCGGCCTTTGTGAGCCCCGGTGGATTCTTCCTGTTTTCCCCGCAAGCGGGCGGCAATCTCAATGTCGAATATTCCGACTGCGGCACATCCGAACTTAACATCATGGGCGGCTGTAACGGCCCGGCCAACACAGCGCCTGTTGTTTCTGATATTCCCGATCAGACAATTGACGAAGGCGGCAGCTTCTCCACTATCATCCTTGATAACTTTGTTAACGACGCCGAAGACGCTGACAACACGATCATTTGGACAGCTGCTTCGGGCACGCCCAATGGCTTCAATGTCGCGATCAGTGCCAGCCGCGTGGCCACGATCACGTATGCTGGTGGAGAATTCTCCGGCAGCGCGACCTTCACTTTTACGGCAACTGACCCGGGTGGATTGTTTGCCAGCAATAATGCAACCTTTACCGTGACTCCGGTCAATGACCCGCCGATTGTGACCGACATTCCGAACCAGACCGTTGCTTACGGCGCGAGCTTTGCGACAATATCGCTCGACAACTTTGTCAGCGACGCGGATCATGCCGACAATCAGATGACCTGGTCGTACTCGGGCAATACGCAGCTGACAGTTTCGATAGACGCCAGCCGCATTGCCACAATCACCAAGCCGTCAGCGGATTGGTCCGGCAGCGAAAGCATCACTTTCCGCGCCACCGATCCGGGCACCTTGTTTAGCGAGGATGCCGCGACGTTTACCGTTCAGTCGCCGGTAGCGACCATCGTTCTCAATGACGACAGTCTTTTCTATAACACTTATCAGGGTGGCCCGAATCCGGCCGGACAGGCAGTCATCATTACCAATGGCGGCAACGGACCGCTTAACTGGACTGCCTCCGAATCGACCGATTGGTTGACTTTGACTTCGTCAGCCGGTACAGCTCCGGGCGGATTCACCGCCAACGTCGCCATCGGTGCACTCACGATTGGCCGTCATACTGCTCCGATAACGATTAGCTCACCGGAAGCGAACAACTCGCCGCAGACGATTACCATCGTATTCGACATCGTCGATGACGTCGACATTCTGCTGGCTCCGGATAATCTGACCTTCAACGCGATCGTCGGCAACAATCCGCCGATGCAGCAGGTTGGCATCTCGAACGCCAGCCCGTCGGGTATCGCATTTGACTGGGGTGCGGTTGAAACGACTCCGTGGCTTAGCGTCACCCCCGGCAGCGGCACTGCTCCGTCGACCGCGGATATCAATGTTGATGTCTCCAGCTTGTTGGCAGGCGAGTACCACGCGAAGATCGTAATCAAGCAAGCCTCCGGATTTGCGACCACGGTCGAAGACGACCAGGACACGATCGACGTAACCCTGATTCTCGACTCACAGACCGGTGTTGATGATCTCGGCGGCACCTTGCCGACAGCATTTAGTCTTGAACAGAACTACCCGAATCCCTTCAATCCAACGACTGCGATTGAATTCAATCTGCCGAAGGCAAGTCATGTTACCCTGACCATCTATAATATTCTTGGTCAGAGAGTCACCGACTTGATCAATAGCACCTTGTCGGCAGGTAATAAGAGCATCGAATGGAATGGTACGGACGAAAACGGCCGCACTGTTGAAAGTGGTGTCTACTTCTACAAGATTTCCGCTGATGAATTCTCGATGACTCGTAAGATGATGATGCTTAAATAACCGAACCGTTGCATCGCTCCACAGAAAGCCCCGGTCAGTGACCGGGGCTTCTTTTTTTCGCTCCGTTTTTATTGCTTTACCCAGGGACAAAAGGCCCTCGTCTTAGCGAGGACCCCTTGTCGACCCTTTGCGTTCCCCTTGGAGAAAGGAGTTTCGTGCTATTTCGTCAGTTTCCTTTTGTTGAAGCACTTCCAATTCCTGCCAGTACCTTTCGGTCTGGCGCTCCTTGAGTTTCTCGAATACTTTCTCTTCGCGCGCCGATTCAATCAACTTGTCGCGCGACTTATCTTCGATCTTCTGCGCATTTGCTATGACCTGAACTTGCGTCGACATGTTGCTGATTAGCCTTTGCTGGTACAAAGTGGATTGGGTCAGCCGCCGGCAATCAACTCGTTCCAACTTGTGCGACTGCAGATCGGAAATCTCGTCGGTCATGCGGCTCTGCAAAAGCTGCAAGTGCGCCTCTTCCATGCGGCGGACGCGCTCGGCTTTCGCCAGCTCTTTCTGTTTTTCCATTTTCTTATGCGTTTTGATCTGCAGCAACTTCTGCAGACGAAACTGGAACTTTTTCATTTCCGACTATTCCCTGTAACCGCATGATATCGACGCCAAACTGTGCATTCGCTGAGGCGATATCTTGCTGCAAAAACTCGTTGATCTGCGGCACCTTGTTGATGGCAGTATCGATTTCGCTCGACGAGCCCTTGACGTAGGCGCCGATATTGATCAAATCTTCGTTTTCTGAATACACTGCAAGCAGTTTGCGCGCTTCACCGGCAAGATCGCGGTGCTGCGGCGTGACAATATTGACCATCACACGCGAAACTGATTGTAGGACATCCACGGCCGGATAATGTTTGCGGTGCGCAAGTTTGCGCGACAAAGTTACGTGTCCGTCGAGAATTGACCGCACCTGGTCGGAAACCGGCTCGTTGAAATCGTCGCCTTCGACAAGAATCGTATACAGTCCCGTAATCGAACCTTTCTCACCTGCGCCGGCGCGTTCGAGCAGTTTCGGCAACATTGCGAATACCGATGGCGTGTAGCCTTTCGTTGCCGGCGGTTCACCGACAGCCAGGCCGATTTCGCGCTGCGCCATGGCGACTCGAGTGACGGAATCTACCATTAAGATAACATCATGACCCTGGTCGCGAAAATGCTCGGCAATTGCCGTTGCGGTCATGACGCCTTTGACTTTCATCAATGCCGGTTCATCCGATGTTACCGCTACGACAACCGAGCGCGAGAGGCCCTCGGGACCCAAATCCTGTTCGATGAACTCGCGGACCTCGCGGCCACGCTCGCCGATCAAGCCAATGACGTTGATTGTTGCTTGCGACTGCCGCGCGATCATTCCGAGCAGCACTGACTTTCCGACGCCGGACCCCGCGAATATTCCGAGGCGCTGGCCTTTGCCGCAACTCGTGAAGACATCGATTGCGCGGATCCCCGTCAACATTTGTGTCGTGATACGTTGTCTTTTCAGTGGATGGGGCGCGCGCGAAGTAATCGGCCGTTCGTTAAGGGCAGTGAGCGGGCCGCGATCGTCGATCGGTTGACCCAGACCGTTGAGAATTCGACCTTTGAGTTGGTCGCCGACACTAATTTTCAGAACTGAACCTGTAGCTTCAACGACCGAACCGGGATTGATCCCTTCCATGTCGCCGTATGGCATTAAGAGTACAAAATTGTCGCGGAAACCAACGACCTCGGCCAAGACGGCTTCGCTGTCTTCGCGGCGGTAGATTTTGCACAATTCGCCCAGTGATGCCTGCGGGCCGAGCGATTCGATGATCAGACCGATGACGCGTCGGACCTTGCCGTCGAGTTTTACCGTTGGAGTGCGGCTGACAATCTCGCGCTGGGTGGAAAAGTCGATTGGCTTTGACATAGCTGTTACAGATCGAGCAGTTTTTGGTGCAGGACTTGAAGCTGGTTTTCCAGTCTACCGTCGGCGTTGCCGGAATCTGTTTCGATAATGCAGCCGCCGGATTGAATTCGCGAATCGGACTCGACTGTGATATGAGCGGTCGCTTCATTCATTCCGCCAAGTGATTGGACCTGATTTTTGACAAATTCTGCCTGTGCGGGATTGACGCGCACGGTGAGTCTGGTTTTGTCCAGCACTTCGCGCAAACAGGCATTTATCGTTTCAATCACGACGTGCTTTTCCGCCTCTCCCCTGGCCGAAACAATCTTGTTCGCTAAGGCAAATGACATTTCGAGCAATTCGGAAGATGCATTTTGGTAGACAGTCTGATGATAGTTGGCGAGGGTTGTGATAGTTTGGCGAAGTTCCGATTCGAGCTTGCGTGAAGCTTCCAACCCGCGCTGCAGACCGGCATTCTCGCCGTCGGCGAATCCGCGCTGATAGGCGCGCTTGATTTCGATCTGATGCCGCTCTTCCAGCATCTTGAGACGCTGGCCGATGGTCGAATTCTCTTCAAGTTCGCGCTGATAGCGCTCGATGAATTCGCTGGTGCCGATTGGTACGCGCTGTGTTGCCATCGCCACCGACGAGAGGACCTTAGACGACGACATCTTCCTTGCCTCCGCGTCCCGAAATGACGATCTGGCCTTCTTCTTCCAACCTGCGAATAGTCTCGACGATTCGCTGCTGGGCGGCCTCGACGTCCGAGAGCCGCATCGGCCCCATGAATTCGATCTCTTCTTTGATCATCATCGAAACGCGCTCGGAGACGTTGGTGTAAATCTTGTTCTTGACGTCTTCGGATGCCGCCTTGAGCGCAATCGCAATGTCCTTCGTTTCGACTTCCTTGAGCATCCGCTGGATTGAGCGGTCGTCGAGCAGGATGAGATCTTCGAACACGAACATCATGTTCTTGATTTCGGCTGCCAAATCGGGATTGTCGGCTTCGAGTGTCTGAAGAATGTGCTTCTCCGCCGAACTCTCCACCAGATTGAGAATGTCGGCAAGCGCCTTGGCGCCGCCCGACTGCTTGCTTTCGCGGAAGACCGATCCCGAAAAATGCGTGTCGAGCGTCTGTTCGATGTCTTTGAGAATCTCCGGAGAAATCTTCTCCATCGTCGCGACGCGCATGGCCACTTCCGCCTGAAGTTCCGGCGCGAGTTCGGTCATCACGCCTGCCGCCTGCTGCGGCGTAAGCTGGGTGAGAATCAACGCGATCGTTTGCGGGTGTTCATTTTGGATGTAGTTGACAAGCTGCTTCGGATCAATTCCCTTGAGGAGATTGAAACCCGAAGTCACCAGCGACGACTCCAGCCGTTTGATGATATCGACGGCGCGGTTGGCGCCGACTGCTTTTTCGAGCAACGAGCGCGCATAGTCGATACCGCCGGTGGATATATATTCGCGTGCCAGAAAGACATCATAGCAATCCTGGATGACGCGTTCTTCGACTTCGCCCGGAACATCGCGCATGTTCGCAATCTCGATCGTGATGCGTTCGAGCTCCTGGTCGGACAGTGCTTTCAGAACTTCAGAGGATACTTCGGTGCCGAATGCAATCAGCGCAATGGCCGCTTTCTGCGTGTTGCTAAGTTCTGCGTACGAAATCGACATACTACTGCGGTTCCGCCATGATCGTTCTGATTACCTTGGCAATTTCATCCGGCTTGCCCTTGGTCTGGGCTTTCATGGTATCGATCAACTTGGGCTTCTGCGGCTTTTGCTGAATCGTCTCTTCAGGCATCGGCGCGGCGGCCGGCATCGGCGGCGCGTATTTGGCTATCGCTTTAAATACTTTCTTGACCAATCGCTTGACATACAAGAAACCGACGACAGCAAGCAACAGGTAGACAACCTTCTTGCCATAGAAGGTGTAGTTTTCCCATTGCCCGGTTGAGTCAAGCTGTTTGCGCGAGACTTCGAGGATGCTGTTATCAAACGGTAGATCGACAATCGTGAACAGGTCGGCGCGCGCTTCGCTGTAGCCGACGGCGTTCTTGATGATCGAGCCGAAGCGTTCCAATTCTTCCGGCGTGCGATTGATGAACTTCTGCTCGACGACGCCTTCGGGGTTCTCGACTTCTTCGTAATTACCGTCGACCATCACCGCGACCGTGAGCCGCTTAATGCTGCCGACCTCGCCAATGATGCTCTTGATCGTTTTGGAAATTTCGTAATTCGTGATGACGTCGTTGGCATCGTTGCTATTGGACGATGTCGTAACTGGCGGCACTCCCGGGACCGATTCTTGCTCGTTGCCTTTCGAGGCCGTTCTCTGCTCGCTGCGGATTGCCACCATGTCCGGGTTGTATTCTTCAATTTGCGTGCTGTTTTGTTCGAAGTTCAATTCGGCGCTGACGCGGACAACAGCGCGGCCGCCGCCAATGACGCCTTGCAGCATTGACTGCGCCTTCTGTTCGAGATAGCTTTCAACGTTTTTGCGCATTTCGAATTGCGTTGCCGACATCATCGCCGAAGGATCGTTCGATTGCGGACCGGTCAACAAGTTGCCGTCATAATCGATGATCGTCACATTTTCTGGACGCATCCCTTCAACCGACGAGGCGACAATGTAGGCAATGCCCTGTAACTGGCGCTTCGCTAATGAAGTTCCGCCATTGAGTTTCAGAACCACTGAAGCGCTCGGGGCATTCTGGTCTTCCTTGAATAGTTTGTCTTCGGGAATCGTCATGTGGACCCGGGCGGCCGAAACTTCGCTAAGACTGCCGATCGTGCGCGCCAATTCGCCTTCGAGAGCGCGGCGATAGTTCAGCTTTTGCACAAAGTCGGTCATGCCGAGATTGGTTTGGTCGAAGAGCGCATAGCCGATGTTTTGCGGACTGGGGAGCCCGTTGCTCGCCAGCTTCATGCGCGTCTCGTAGACATCGTCGGAGGGCACGCTGATAGCGGTGCCGCCGTCGCCGATCTCATACAGGATGTGCATTTCCTTGAGTTTTTCAATAATCTTGCCCGCGTCTTCGCTCGATAGGTTCGAGTAAAGCGGGACATAATATTGGCTCTTGGCGAGATTGAAGATAACGACTGTGCCGACAATGATGCCGACCACAACCAAGGCAGCCATGACGACCTGGCTGGGCGTCATGCGGCCGATTAATTGATAAAAGTGATCAAAGATCCTCTTCATGCATCCATGCTCCGAGGTTTATGCCAAATTAGATCGGCATCCGCTGAATAGTCTGATAGGCTTCCAGCAATTTATTACGAATTTCCATCAGCAGCTCAAATGCTACCGAGGCCTCTTCTACGGCAATCATAACCTGGTGAACGTCGGTGATATCGCCCTTCAGGAACGCCGTTTCCGTATCGGCGGCGCGTCCCTGGAGATCATTTACCGAATTAACAAACTGCGACAGGGTCTCTTTGAACGAGCCCAGCGATGCGTCCGCTTTCGGAGCGATTTGAGCTTTCGGAAATGAAAGCTCCTGCGGCAGAGTGTTTATCGTGATCGGGTTCATGCGCGAATATCAACTACCTTGCCCAGATGCGAGTCCGACTTATGCGGAGTCGACTCCGGCTTGAAATTTTGGACGATGAACTTCTTCTCCTGCAGCGACAGCAAATCGGCAAACTTCGACTGAACAAATTGATTCGGCTCGGCGGCTTTGCTCTCAGCGGGCGGAGGCGTTTGCTGACGCGGCGTCACCGTTTGGCTATAAACCTGCAAATTCGCATTATTGACTTTCATCGCTAATCCTTGCTAAATCTCGAGTGCTTTCTTGGTGATCTCTTTGACCGTCTTAATCGCCGACAAGTTCGCTTCGTAAGCGCGCGCCGCCGTCATCATCTCAACCATCTCGGTGAGCGGATCAATATTCGGCATCGCAACAAAGCCTTCTTCGTTGGCGTCCGGATGCTCCGGATCGTAAACCATGCGCGGTTCTTGAGCCGGGTCGATATATTCGCGACCCTGCGCGTGGAGAATATTATTCGTGTTCAGCAGCGCCACCGGTTTGCCGGGCACGTGCTTGGAGTCAGTTTGCTGCAATTCGACGGCTGCCGCGTTTAGCTGACGCGAGAACACGTCTTTGACCTTCTTGGCACCGATGTTGAGAATCTTCTTTTTGTACGGTCCGCCTTCAGGGGTTTTGGTCGTTTCGGCGTTAGCGAGATTTTCGGCGGAGACATTCATCTTGCGCCGAAACACCGACAGCCCGGAGCCCGAGATCTTTAGTGATGAGAACAGATCACTCATAGCCTAACTATTGACCTCCTCTTATCGCCGACTTCAGCGACTTGAACTTGCGCGCCAACATATCAGCGCCAAATTCGAAGATGATTTGCGTCTGTGCGAGATTCGCCATTTCCTCATCGATGTCGACGGAGTTCATGCCGGTATCATTATCCGACTTCTTGACGCGCTCGATTTTCGGCGCGCCGTCGGGAGAATTGCCAAGCGGAATGTGATTGGGATGCGTCGTCACGCCGGGCGTAGAGGGTTTATCGATCGCCTTGCGCAATTCCTTGTCAAAGTCAATCTGGCGCTTTTCATAGCCTTCGGTATTGACGTTGGCGATGTTGGATGCAACGACCTTCTGCCGCGTTGAGGCCAAGTCAGCCAGACGCGAGTAAATGGGAATCAGTCCCTTCCCAAACAGCGATTTTTGTACAACGTTATCCATCAAAGACCTTTCTCCGACGGATGTATACTCAAATGCCGTGCCAAACTCTGGCGCGTCGCTCAAGTGCTTATGAGACTTTGGATTCGGAATTGTTGCGAAATGAAGCGGATCTTAGTACGGGGAAAGTTCTTCCGTCGCACTCTGAAGATTATTCCCCGATGCCGCGAGACTGTCGACATTGGCAAGTTTCGCGCTCGGTTCATAACGCGAAAGCGCGTCTGTAAGAATCACAATATCTACCCTGCGATTACGCGCGCGATTTTCGGGAGAATCATTTGGAACCAGCGGCCGGAATTCGCCGAATCCCAGTGCCGATACGCGTTCCGGCGAGAAATCGTGGCGGTCGACAAAATAGCGCACAATCGCAGTGGCTCGTGCTGCCGACAATTCCCAGTTTGACGGATATTTGAAACTATTAATGGGAAGGCTATCTGTGTGCCCTTCGATGCGAATCTGATTCGGCAGAGTGCCGATCTCGGCGGCAATGCGATCGAGAACTTCCAAGGCTCGCGGTTGGATATCGGCCTGCCCGGAATTGAAAAGTGCCGATTCGACGACATGAATGACGAGCCCGCGTTCATTCAGTTCCACCGAAAATTGGTTCTGTGCGGAGTCTGCCGTGCCGGTATTGTCAAAGCCGCTCGAAACAGGAATGTTCGTCGCAGGTCCCATAGACACGCGGTGTTTGAGCTGACCAAAGGACGGGCTTTCCAAACGCTGGGCAACAAGTTTCAATCGGCCGACCTTTAGGACACCGGCCCCAAGATCAGTTTTGGCGTCGGCCCGTTCGGCATCGCTGGCATTGAACTCCCCTTGCAAGTTTTGCGACATCTGCTCGAACTTCTTGGCGTCCACTTTGGACATGGCGTACATAATGACAAAAAACGCCAGCAAGAGCGTTATCAGGTCGGCGTATGTCATCAACCAGCGATCAGAGTTTTCCCCCTCGAACTCACCGCGTCGACGCATACTGGTCCTCATAACGCTCGTGCGGGTTCAAGAATGACAGGAGTTTCGTGCGGATTACGCGCGGGTTGTCGCCGGACTGGATGGCAATGACGCCTTCCAACACCAATTCGTGATTGGCCATTTCTTCCAGATGACGATGGCGCAGCTTGTCGCTGACCGGCAGGAAAAAAAGATTAGCGGAGCACACTCCCCAAAGTGTCGCAATGAATGCCGAAGCAATCCCCGACGCCATGCGGGTTGTGTCCATCGTGTTTGCCAATGTATGAATCAGCCCGAGAACTGTACCGATGATTCCCAAAGTTGGCGCAAACCCGCCCATTTTGCGGAATAATTCGATGCCGCGGCGGTGCCGCTCTTCCATATAAGAAAGTTCGGTTTCAAGAATTCCCCGCAATACAACGGCATCGGTGCCGTCGATCAGGAGTTGCAGTGACTTTCGGAAGAACGAATTCGGGGCTTCGGGCAAGTACCCTTCGAGACCGAGAATACCTTCGCGGCGGGCGCGCTCGGCCAAATGTACCATGCGTTCGATCGTATCGCGCACATCAATTGGCTGGCCGCGAAATGCGATGCGCAAGTATTCGGGAATCAGGCGCACAGTCGTGATCGAAGTTGTGATCATGCCGGCGCCGAAAGTTCCGAGCAGCACGAGCAGCACGGCCGGCAATTGAAATATCGATGCCAGCGATCCACCTTCCATCAAATACGCGACGAGTATCGCTCCGACTCCTAGGATCATTCCGGCAATTGTTGCTAAATCCATAATCTCCTGCGTACGGACTTCGCGCGGCGGCTTTATCGTTTCTCATTAGCACAGCGATAAAGCCAACGCCTTAAGTCCGATTCCCTGAAAGTATCGGCTCGCCAACGAATTCCCTGAAGCTGTACTTTCGATGAGCAGTCGATAATTTTGCTAATTCGATTTGGAACGAGCAAGACAGCGGACATCCGCCGCGCCGCCATCAAACTATGATTCAATTCGAAACGCAGGTGCCACACCGCAACTCCAGACTGGCTCTAACCGCATATTTGTTGCCGATATAGCGCGAAATGTGCAGAAAGCAATTCGACTTTTTGCAAAATGTGTCGAATAATTCAAAGTGTGATCAGATGTGCTTGGTTATTCAACAGTTCGCAAATTAAGGACTAATTGAGACAATGTTTGCAATCATCGGGCTAATCGTAGTTTTCGGCGGCGTAATCGGAGGATTTGTCATGGAAGGCGGCGCCGTGATGGTGCTGTTCCAACCCGCCGAATTTGTCGTCATCGGCGGTGCGGCGATTGGATCGCTGCTGGTCATGACTCCGCTCAAAACCATCAAACAGATGGTGCCGCAGATTACCAAAGTGTTTGGTTCCGGCCCGAGCAAGAAGCAGTTCACCGATCTTTTGGTCATGATGTACGAAATCTTCAACGTGGCCCGCAAAGACGGTCTTGTCGGATTAGAAAGTCACATCGAGAAACCGCACGAATCGACGATTCTCAAGAAATACCCGTTATTCTTAAAAGACCATCACGCAGTGCATTTCTTCTCCGACACGATGCGCGTGATCATCACCGGCGCGATTTCCGCTCAAGACCTGGAAGCGCTCATGGACCTCGATCTGGAAACACATCACGAGGAAACCGAAAAGCCCGCCGAGTCGATTCAAACCGCCGGCGATTCCCTGCCCGGCTTCGGTATTGTCGCTGCCGTGCTTGGTATCATCATCACGATGGGCGCCGTTGGTGGACCACCGGAGGAAATCGGCCACAAAGTCGCAGCAGCGTTGGTCGGAACTTTCCTCGGCATTTTGCTCTGCTACGGCATGTTTCAGCCAATTGCCAAGAACATTCAGACTTTGAACGCCGAATCGGGCAAGTACTACATGTGCCTCAAGCAAGGCATGTTGGGATTTCAAAAAGGCTTTGCTGCTTCGATTGCGGTCGAATTCGCCCGCCGGGCGATCTTCGCATCAAGCCGGCCGTCGTTTGAAGAAGTCGAAAATGCGTGCCGCCAAACGAAACAGAAGTAGAGGCAACGGCGCATGAACGACGACAATCTCCAAGAACCTACTATCATCATCAAGAAAAAGGGCGGACACGGCGGCGGTCATCACGGCGGCTCGTGGAAAGTCGCTTATGCCGATTTTGTAACCTCCATGATGGCGTTCTTCCTGGTGCTGTGGCTCGTCGCCCAATCGGAATCGGTCAAAGAAAATGTCGCCGGCTATTTCCAGAATCCGACCGGCTTCAAGAAAGGCGGCGATGTTTCGGTACTGCCAAACAAGGGTCAAACGGTCATCGAGATGAAGAGCAAGGCGATGATGACGGAAGAGCAATTTCGCAAGCTGCGCGAACGCGAAGCTCGCAAGAAACTGCAGGAAGCCGGCGCTGAAATCATGAAAAAGCTGCGGGCAAATCCGAGTTTTGAACGGCTGAAGAATCAGATCGAAGTCAAGATGACTGCCGAAGGACTGCGGATTCAGTTGCTGGAGACGTCAGGCGAGTCGTTTTTCGAGCGCGGATCAGCGGAACTCAAGCCCTTCACCAAGCAGCTGCTCGCCATGGTCGCCCAGGAAATCAGCCGTTTACCCAACAAAGTCATTATCGAAGGCCACACTGATGCATTTCAATACGCCGATGGCGCAGCGTACACGAACTGGGAACTCTCGGTCGACCGCTGCAATTCGTCTCGCCGCTGGATGAAAGAAAACGGCCTGCAGCAAAATCAGGTCGCAGAGGTACGCGGTTATGCCGACACCGAGCCCAAGATTGCGGACAACCCCGGCGACCCGCGCAATCGCCGCATAGCAATCATCGTTGCCAACGAATTTTCCGGAATGAACTTCCTCGACAAAAACGTCGAAATCAGTGACAGCGCATCCGCATCGACCGGCGTTGCGGCTCCGATTGAGTTCATGAGCGCGACACCGTCCGACACGACTCCGCATGCCGCCGGCGAGTAGCCGTTCCCCCTATTCTTAGCTTTGTATCTTCAACACAATAAAATGCCCTCGGCGTGACTCGAACACGCGGCCAAGAGTTTAGGAAACTCCTGCTCTGTCCATCTGAGCTACGAGGGCGAACTTGGGGATATCGAGAATCCCGCCAGTCTGCGGCGGGAGTTCGTTCAACTTAGCGTTCGAGCGCTATTCCGAGTCGTAATTGATCAGCGTCAGAACGTCGTATTCACTAAGCTTCTTACGGCCGCCGAGAAACGAAAGTTCTATCAGGAAACCCAAACCCACGACTTTCGCTCCGAGCTTCTCGATCAGCTTGGTCGATGCCCGCGCTGTACCGCCCGTTGCCAGCAGATCGTCGATAATGAGCACGCGGTCGCGCTTGTTGACGGCATCGCGGTGAACCTCGAGACTGTCAGTGCCGTACTCGAGCTTGTAGCTTTGACGTACCGTGTCCCAGGGCAACTTACCCTTCTTGCGGATCGGCACGAGTCCGACGCCGAGCGCCATCGCAATCGGTCCACCGAAGATGAATCCGCGCGACTCAATCACGCCGACCTTGGTGACTTTGTGTTTGGCGAAATGCATGCAGAACTGATCGATGGCAGTCTCGTAAGCTGCGGGGTCTTGCAGTAGCGTCGTGATGTCACGAAAAACGATTCCCTTCTTGGGGAAGTCGGGAATGCTGCGAATCTTAGTTTTTAAATCCATACCTAATATTTCACAAAAAATCGGTCATATGTCATCTTATAAGGCTTCCACTCCATCTTGAAATCGAATACTTCCGAGTGTCTTGGGCCTTTGCGGATGTCGCTTAGGAAGTCCATCACGACTTGCTTCTCGCCTTCAACTTCTATTTCGAGAGCCCCTGTTTCCAAATTGCGTACAAATCCGAACACCGGATAGGTCTCGGCCTTGGTGGTTACAAAAAAGCGATATCCAACTCCCTGGACTCGCCCTGTAATCAGCGCTCTTGCGCAAGCCATTTCGGTCATCGGCTTATCTCCTGAAGAATTCTGGTTACCGCATCCTGCGGACTGTCAACCTTAATGACGTCGCTCGCGAAATCCCACGAACCTAATGATACTACCGGTTTCTTGTTCAGCAAAGCAAACGCCATCTCCGAAAGTGTTCCGTACTTTCCCGGAAAGGCGATTACGCCGTCGGCTGTCATCACAATGCA
>CAZIBI010000001.1:78574-161178 GCA_964537215.1 uncultured Ignavibacteria bacterium
GTGTTCCGTACTTTCCCGGAAAGGCGATTACGCCGTCGGCTGTCATCACAATGCAGGTGTTGCGCGCTTCGCCGATGCCGGTGCAGATTGCGTGATCAATGTACTCGTTCGCCTCATGATAGTCGCTCGACGGCAAAATTCCAATCGTCATTCCGCCGGCCATTTTCGCGCCCCGCGAAGCGGCCTCGCTGATACCGAGACGTCCGCCGGTCACGAGAATAGCGCCGCGAGTCGCCAGCAATTTGCCGACTTCTTCGGCGCGCTTGGCATCGGCAGCAGTACATTCGTAACCGCCCACAACTGCCACATAAGGCGATTTGCGCATCGACATCGGTCAACACGATAACGAATGTTTAATATCGGCGCAAGAATCGATTAACCGCGCAACCGGCAGACGAATGATTTGAGATAGCGGGACTCAGGAAAATATGCCGACCAGGGATGGTCGGTCGATTGCGTGACATAGTGGAGAATTTCGAGATGGCGGCCGGTCTGAACGGATGCGCGGCGCAGAAGAAACAGAAAGTCCTCTTCGCGGAAATAGAGCGAGCAACTCGATGTGACCAGTATTCCGTCCGGCTTGACCAGACGCATCGCAGCACGATTCAGGAAATGATACGCCTTGCGCCCCGACTCAAGATCGCCCTGCGACTTGATTAGCGCCGGCGGGTCGAGAATGACCATATCAAAGGACTGGTCGGAGATGTCTGTCATCCACTGGAACACATCGTCGGTCTCCCAAGTGATCTTGTCGATTGGCAAATCGTTCAGCTCGGCAAGATGCGGACACAAATCCAGCGCCGGTCCGGAGCTGTCGATGTTGAGCACGCTCTCGGCGCCGCCGCGCAGAGCCGCAATAGAGAAGCTGCCGGAATTGGAAAACAGATTCAGTACCTTGCGCCCGGACGCGACCTGACCGGTGAGTTTCCGCAGGTCCTTCTGATCGAGAAAGAAGCCCGTTTTTTGACCAGCGAGAACGTCGGCGACAAAGCGCAGTCCATTCTCAACGAAATTGACCTCCTCGACATCGTCGCCAAACAACAGTCCGTCGGTTTCTTCAATTCCCTCTTCTTTACGGACAGGTATATCGCTGCGTTCGACAATTGCCCTCGGGCTGAACTGCTCCTTGAGCGCCTCTACGATCATCGGCTTAAGGCGATCGATTCCGGCAGTCGACGACTGCAAGACAAACACGTTCTCGTAGCGGTCGATGATCAACCCGGGAAAACCGTCAGCCTCGCCGAAGATCAGCCGGTAGCCGGTCGTTTCCGTGCTTGGCCCGTAACCGAGGATTTCGCGCTGCTTTTGCGCGGATGCGATGCGCGCACCGATCCAGGCCGCATCAATCAGACAATTGGAGAAATCAAAGACCCGCACTGAAATCTGTGAGTGATTCGAGTAGGTACCGGTCCCGATGACTTGCCCGTTGGCATCTGCGATATGGACAAGTTCGCCGTTTTCGAGCTCAACATCAGAAGCCGCCAGCGCGCCCGAAAACACCCATGGGTGCCGATAAATGACGTTATTTTCTTTTCCGGGTTTTAACTTGAGGATTGGATACATATTCGTGCTCAAAACAGATTCGTAAATACGGCTGAACAGTAAGCCGCAAAAAGTATGGTCGGGGTGATAGGATTTGAACCTACGGCCCCTTAGTCCCGAACCAAGTGCTCTACCAGGCTGAGCTACACCCCGACTAAGAGACGCTCATTCTATAGGAAATCTGCGAAATGTCAACGGAATTTTTGGCGCCGTGGAATTTGCCGAGGCTGATTGAGTTGTAAAAAAACAAGCCCGCGAAATCGAGCGATTGCGCGGGCATTTTCTTGGAGGCGGCTTCCGGATTCGAACCGGAGAATGGAGGTTTTGCAGACCTCTGCCTTACCACTTGGCTAAGCCGCCGGAATTTTCTGCGCAGACACCAGCCCGCTTTAATAGTCATCGGATTAATTCGCTAAGGCTGGATAAGAAAAAAAGCGGGAGACGGGACTCGAACCCGCGACAACCACCTTGGCAAGGTGGAGCTCTACCAACTGAGCTACTCCCGCGTAGCTTACATCTGCGACGACAAATATATCGGCAAATGCTTCTGTGTCAACAGAATTTTCGAAATCTGCATCCGATTCCGGAATCGCCGCGAATTCCGCGCTAATCCGACTCCGGCAGCCCGCGCTTAAGCGGCGGAAACGGCGGCCGGTACGTATCGTCGAACAGCCATGGGAACTTCGCGCTAAGCTTGCCTGCCATGATCTGCACCGTCGTTGTGTCCCCGCGCGCGGAAGCATCCCGAATCAGCCGGATCCGCGGCTCGTAAGCGTTCGTGTCGGCATCCGCAGATTTTTTGAAATAGTACATGGCGCTATCCGCCTGTTTCATTCGACTGAAACAGTCGCCAATCGAGTAGTCGAGCAACGGGTACTCCTCGCCAAGCAGCGCCTTGGTCTCGCGAAAATACTGCAGCGCAACTTCGGGCGAAGAGCGATTCGAGTGATAGAACGAGTCGCTCAACTTTTGGACGAATTCCACATTCGGGTGGACAACATCCTGTGCCATGTCGATCGCTCCGGTTCGCCGCCAGATTACTTTGTATTGTCGTTCCCGAAGGAATCCCGTCGGGGCGTACTTGTGGCGAAATTCCGAGTGTAGCATCAACGCGCGCTCGGCCGGCGCGGATGGCTTGTAGCCGGTCGAGAACAAAATGAAATCCGGCTGCTGGCTCAAGAGATAACTGTTATTGAAGCGGCGTTCTTTCCAAGTCGAAGTGATCCCTTCGATTTTTTCCGGATTGCGGGCGATGTAAGAATCCGTCAAGCCCAGCATATCAATGACGCGGTGTCCCATCAACTGATAGCTGATCATGCCAATTGTGCTCGCCGCGACAGAGAATTCAGTGCCCATGTACTTCTTCAACATTGTCCCGATGAAATGCATCTTGCGGACGATATTCTGTTCGAAAAACCAGTACGTCTCGACATGGTCCTTCGAGAGCGACCACGACCCGAAGGAAAATCCAAAACAGGCCAGCATCGCAATTGCAGCAACGCGCTTGGTATCTTTGATGAACGACTCTGCCAGCACGTAAAGCGATGCGACAAAGAGGAAATACAGCGCCGGAATAATCGGCACGAAGAAGCGATAGACTTTGAGCACGTCGCCGCCGACCCAAACGATGTATGCGATATAGACAGCGACAAAAAGATACAGTAGCGAAAAGTGCTGCCACAGTTTCTTGATTGCAAAAATCGGCAACAGAAATACAAGCCCGTACAGCCCGACGGTCTGGGTGAAATACCAGAGATACTCAAGTCCGCTCTGAATATACTCCAGCCCGACGCCGCTCTTGGCATAGTAGGGATTCGGAAACAGCGAACCGTAATAAGTGAGCTTGAAGACAGCGAATGGCAGCAGCGGGACTGCATACACGAGGAAGTACTCAACCGGAAATCGTCGTTCGGAAATAATGCGGTGGACCAAAACGATCCCAAAAACGACAGCGCCTTCGGGACGCAGCAAGGTCGCGATGATGAGCAGGGCCGGTGTCAGCCGGCGTTGGTGGTATTCTGCGACTAAGGCAGCAAGAACAATGCAAGTGAATGCTGCAGTTTCCAGACTCGCGATCGACCAGTAGGCAATGGCAAGGTTGCTCAACATTGCTACCGCCAGACCGAGGTAAATGAGTGTGTGTTTGCCTTCATAATGGCGCCGGATGAGCATATACACCAAAACAAAGAGCGAAGCGCCGGCAGCGACGCCGAGTACCCGCGAAGTCGCGAGATAGTCGATTCCCAACAGCCCTTTCGCCAATGCCAGCAAAATCACCCAGAGGAAATTCGTGTAGCCCTCGACGCGTTCGCCGATATTGAACACCAATCCGTTTCCGTTAATCAGGTTTTCAGCATAACGAAACGAGATGTAGGCGTCGTCTTGGGTCAATTCGAAGTAAGAGCAACTGTAGATAAATACGGCCACAGCCGCAGCCATGACTACGTAGACCCAGAATGATCCAAAGTCGGGAGTCCGCGGCGCTCTTTGCGGAGTTGAATGTCGTTCGCGCTTCTTTGTCATTGATTAGGAATATAAAGAGTGAAGGGCAAAAAGCAATGCTCGATCAGAGCGGACTGAAGTTCCAACTGAGACAGCGGTCTACTGCTCAAGCGTTTCCTGATAGATCTCGATGTAGCGCTTGGCCGAGCGTTTCCAGGAAAAGTCTTTTTTCATGCCGCGTTTGACGAGCGCCTGCCAGGTCTTCTTCTTTTCGAATAGCTTTAATGCGCGATCAATCGCCGCTAACAGCTCCGCGCCGCTGTAATCTTCAAACAAGAACCCGGTGGATTTCGCCTTGGCTTCGTCATAATCGGCAATGGTGTCCGCCAGCCCGCCGGTTTTACGCGCAATCGGCACGGTTCCGTATCGCAAACTATACATTTGGTTAAGCCCGCAAGGCTCGAAGCGCGACGGCATCAAGAACATATCCGAGCCGGCTTCGATCATGTGCGCCAGCCGGTCATCAAACTTCAGATTGACGCTGATTCGATCCGGATACGTCTTCGCAAGCTTGGTGAAGAGTTCGTGGTACTTCTCCTGTCCAGTTCCGAGAATCACGAAAGAGATGTCGAGCGCAAACAACTCGTCGGCAATTTCTTCGATGAGATCGAATCCCTTTTGGTCGGCAAGTCGGCTGATTACACCGATCAGCGGTTTGTCAATGCGCTTTGCATCCAGGCCGGCAAGCTTCAGCAGTTCCCTCTTATTGGTCTCCTTGCCTGCAATACTTTCGACGTCGTAGGCCTTGGCAATTAGCTTGTCGTGCTCCGGCGACCAGATGTCGTAGTCCACGCCGTTTACGATTCCAAACAGTGAGCTGCGCCGGTCGTGAAGTACGCCCTCGAGACCATAGCCATACTCATTGGCTGACTGGATTTCCTTCGCGTAAGTTTCGCTGACAGTTGTGACAGTGTCGGCATACACGATTCCAGCTTTCAGGAAGTTGACTTCACCCCAAAATTCAAACGGTGATGTCGGATAGTAGTAGGACTGATTGATACCAAGATCAGCGAAAGCCTCTGCCGGAAACAGACCCTGGTAAGCAACGTTGTGGATCGTCAGCACGGTGCGCGTGTTCTGATAAAACGGATGGTCGCGCTCGGCGGTCTTGAGATACGCTGGAATCAGCGCGCTTTGCCAGTCATTGCAGTTGATGATGTCCGGATTGAATTCCAGCCGCTCCATCACCGCCAATACTGCACGAGCGAAAAACGCGAAGCGAATATGATTGTCGACATAGTCCTTCCCTGTTTTCGGATCGACATAGAGCGACTCGCGGTCGAACATTTCGTCGCATTGGATGAAGTAGGTTTCGAGTTTGTTTTTCGGGGATTCGTCGCGCTGAAGCAGATTGAATTTCCACTCGCGGCCACCCACCCAGACGCTCAAGTCCGTCAGCCGGCCGACGCGGAAAATATCCCAGCGATCGATACTCACGCTGCGATAGCACGGCGTGAAGAGCGCAACGCGATGTTTGAGATTTGCCAATTGTTGCGGCAGAGCACCGGCGACATCCGCTAGTCCCCCAGTCTTTGAATATGGAGTCGCTTCGCTGGCGACGTAGGCGATGTTTAACTTTCCCATGTTTACCACCCCTCAATCCTTGAGTCGGTTTGGCTACGGCACAGCGATATCGCGCAGATACAGCGCTGCATCTTCCGGTGCAACCGGATTAATATAGAACCCGGTTCCCCACTCGAAGCCCGCGATTTTCGTGAGCTTGGGAATTACTTCCAGGTGCCAATGATAGTATTCTTTACCGGCGTTGTTAAATGCGTCGGTGTGAACTACAAAATTATACGGCGGATCGGCCAGTGCGACGCGCAGCTTCGACAGCGTCGCCTTGACGATACCCGCCAGATCCGCTGCTAAGCTGTCAGTCAGCTTACTGTAATCCGATTCGTGCGTCTTCGGTAATATCCAGGTTTCAAACGGAAAGCGCGGCGCAAACGGCTCGATAGCGATGAATCCGTTAGTTTCATAGACAACGCGCTTGCCGCTGCTCACATCCTGTCGAATAATGTCGCAAAAGATGCAGCGTTCCTTGTATTCGAAATAGCGCTGCCCGCCTTCAAGCTCGGTCTGCACCCGAATCGGCACGACCGGAGTCGCAATCAATTGCGAGTGAGCGTGCTCAAGCGACGCACCGGCCGCTTCACCCTGATTCTTGAATGCCATGAGATACTTGAAGCGAATATCTTTCTTGAGATCGAGCATACGCGACTGGTATGCCAAAAACACATGCTTGGCCTGGCTTATCGGCATGTCGACAAGATCTTGTTGGTGGTCGGGTGTCTCGATAACGACCTCATGCGCGCCGATTCCGTTCATCCGGTCATATATGCCCTCACCCTCGCGGTTCAGGTCCCCTTCTATTTTGAGAGCCGGATATTTGTTGGAAATGACGCGCAAGTCCCAGCCGGGAGTGTTGGGCTGGCTGTTGTTGTTTCGAAGTGAAAAGATCTCCGGCGGGGTCATGCCTTCGTTACCCGGGCAAAACGGGCAGCTCTTGGGCTCTTTGTTCTTTATTGCCGGCGGGAAATCGCTTGGACGTTTGCCGCGCTCGGTAGATATGATGACCCAGCGTCCAACGATGGGGTCTTTTCTCAATTCAGGCATGAATCGTGTCCTCGCTCCGATGTCGGTTCACAAGTTGCAACATAAGGCGACTGCCGATGCCGGTCAACGCCTTTGTTTTCTTTGCACGGCTGTGTGTGGGAGAAAACGAAAGATGCCGCGCTATTCGCGCGCTTTCCATCCAGAACGGTGCGCCGCTGTCGCCTTTGAGATATATCGGAATAATTCCTCGTCGGCATTACTGATCTCGCGGCCGCGGCGGCTCATCACAATCTTAGCAGTGGATATTGCTTTGTTGACGTCGTATTCCACAAATCCGTCTTTGCCGCCCCACTGGAACGAAGGAATGAAGCGCCCGCCGGCAAGTCCGCCGCCGAACAAATTGACCGAGTGTCCCATCACCATTCCAGTCGTTAGCAGTGTACCGATTCCTGTCTTGGTGTGGTCGCCGATGAAACTGCCAACCTTGTTCAGACCGGTGCTGATTAACCCCTGCGGAAGTTCGACTTTGATTTCGCCGTAGTTATTTTTCAAATCCGAATTCGTCGTCATCGCGCCGAAATTGACCCACTCGCCGACATAAGCGTGGCCGATGAAGCCGTCATGATATTTGTTGGAATAGCCGTGGAAAATCGCCTCTTCTACCTCGCCGCCGACACGGCAGAACTGTCCGAACGAACAACCCGCCCGAATTTTCCCGCCCACGAGTTGGCAATTGTCGCCGACATAGCACGGCCCTTCGATGCGTGTGTGCGGCGAAACGACGACTTTCTCGCCGATATAGACCGGTCCACCACGAGCATCGATGACAACTTGGCCGTCGATGCGGCAGCCCTTTCCGATGTAGACATCATCGACGTTGTAGACCAGACAGTCGTCGTCGATTTCTGAATCGCTGAAGATGTCGCTAAGATTCAGCTCCGGAATCAACAATTCAAAATCGCGTTCGATCTCTTCGGCATTGTGATGCACCAAATCCCAGAGATAGCGCACGCTGCGCAGTTTGCCGTCGATTTGCTCGACAGCGGAAGCTGACGCAACAATTGCGCTGTACAGTGTCTCGCGCCGACACTCGATCAGCTCGCGTTCAAGCTGCCGGTAGGTATCGCTGTGCGTCGACAGGCGCAACAGCGCCAAGGTACCGGAGATCATCACGGCGCAGTCGCTGCGAAGTTCAAGAATATTCTCTATTAACTCGTCTTCCGGCAGGAAGCGCGGATTGATAAAGATTGCTTCATCGAATCCGGCGGCATTGGTGTCGTTAATCTTGCGCGATAGCGAAACAGACAACGCGGCAGCAAGATACTTGCGCGTGAGCAAGCGGAACTCATCATGCTCGATTCGCGCGGTCCATTTGTCGCCCAAAGAAAGTATTCCGCATAGCAATTCGGCGGGAGTGTGAGAAAGACTCAACGGGTAGAAATCGTCTACCTGCTCGTCCTCAAAGAAGTAAATGATTCTTTTCATGTAAGATTAGTATCGGAAAGACGAATCAGTCCTTGAACAAACTGTCCCACGCTGCCTTGTCCCGGTCTTTCTTGTTAGTGAAAGTGCGGGCTTTGGCCTGGCGTGACAGCGAGAACGCTTCTGCTTCTTTCACTTCCGGCGCCTTCTTGCTTACCGGGACTTCCGCTCCGCGGGGCGTGAAGAACTCGCAGAAATTCGCTTTTTCCTTGTAGCGCACCCATTCGGCCTGATTTTCCAGGCACTGGTGGTGCGCGTCGCGATCATAGAACCGGCAATTGTAACAGCACTTCAAAGGCTGGTCACATTTGTGGCAATGATCATTGCGGTTGGGACGTGATTCAAGACGATTCTCGGTCTTGCACGACCAACAAATAATAGTTGTAGTGGGGCTCATAAAAAAACTATACCGATGCGATTATTGTTTTCCCTGTCGTAGGGCTTTCTAATGTATTGCCCGAAATTTCATCTGATCCAGAAGCCGGATCTCAAAAGCATTCGTGAGGCATGATACCAAAGTATCTAACTATGTCAACAAAAACAAATCGAGAAAGTTCGCGCTTTCAACCAAATATCGGCAGAAAAATCCGTTGCGTTAGGCCGCCGCGAAGCTTAATATTTTAGACTTCAATGGAAACGAAAGGCGAGAAATAGGTGCGAATCTTAGTCGTCGGCTCCGGCGGCCGTGAACACGCCATGTGCTGGAAGCTCTCCAAGAGCCCGCTGGTGGAAAAACTCTACTGCGCTCCTGGCAATGCCGGAATCTTTCGCGTCGCCGAACTAGTCGATATCAAAGCCGAGGACATCGACGGCTTGATCCGCTTCGCCTGTGAAAAGCAGGTCGATTTAACCATCGTTGGACCGGAGTTGCCCCTATCCCTCGGTATCGTCGATCGCTTCGAATCAGAAAAAATGCGAATCTTTGGCCCCACCAAAGCAGCCGCTGAAATCGAATATTCCAAAGCCTACGCCAAGCAGTTCATGCGCAAGCATCATATCCCGACCGCGAGTTTCATGGTATTCGAAGATATGAAGGAAGCCATCAAGTTCGTGCATGGCGCCGGGATGCCGATCGTAATCAAAGCCGACGGACTAGCTGCCGGTAAGGGTGTCACCATTGCGCGCTCGGCCGACGAAGCCGAACGCACGATTCGCGACATGATGCAAAAACGCCAGTTCGGCGAAGCCGGTGCCCGCGTGGTTGTCGAACATTTCATGACCGGAGAGGAAGCTTCGGTCTTTGCCTTTACTGACGGCAAGAACATCCTGACGACGGTCGCTTCACAGGACCACAAACGCGCCGGCAATGGCGACACCGGTCCGAACACCGGCGGCATGGGTGCCTACGCTCCTGTTCCCTTCGTGTCCGACAAGATATTGCGCGATATTCACGATCTCGTGCTTGAACCCGCGGTACGCGGGCTTGCCGATGAGGGTCGTCCCTTCAAGGGCGTGCTCTACGCCGGCCTGATGATGACCGAACGCGGTCCAAAAGTAATCGAATTCAATTGCCGTCTCGGCGACCCCGAAACGCAAGTAATTTTACCCTTAATGAAAAACGATTTTGCCCAATTAGTCAGTTCGGCGGTTGACGGCACGCTCGACTCCGAGACGCTGGAATGGGAAGATGCTTACGCCGTGTGCGTTGTGATGACTTCCGGCGGCTACCCCGGCGACTATGAAAAGGGCAAGGAGATCCATGGACTGCGCGATGTGCGCGACCAGGACGCTTTGGTTTTCCATGCCGGTACCAAGTTCGAAAACCGCCGCTTCTTTACCAATGGCGGGCGAGTTTTGGGCGTTACGGCGGTCGACGAACACATCGACAACGCCGTTGCTAAAGCCTACGAAACCGTTGAACGGATTCGGTTTGACGGGCGTCATTATCGGACAGACATCGCCTACAAAGCCGGGGCGAAAAAGTTTAAGTTCTCCTATTAGTGGAACAATCGCCAATTTTGACTGTATTAGATACGGCAATGTGGACGGAACTCCCCCACTTTAGCCGGTGAGATGATGAAAATGAAAGTAAATTATCCGAGGAGATGGGAATTGATGAAAGCAAAAGCAATCATCGCAATTGTACTGACACTGATTTTCGCAAATCTTGCGCTTGCCCAAAGCAACGACGCAAAAGCCAAGTACAATGCCGGACTGACTGCCAAACAAGCGAACAACATGGCTGCCGCCGAAAAAGACTTGGCAGAAGCCGTCAAGCTAGAGCCGACATACTCTGCGGCTTGGTTGGAGCTAGGCACCGTGCAGTTCAATCTGAAAAAACTGCCGCAAGCAGAAGAGTCTTTCAAAAAGGCCACGACGCTTGACGCCAGTAATCAGTCCGCCTTCTATAATCTTGGCATGGTCCAGTTGGCTGCCAAGAAGTACCAACTCGCTGAAGCCTCCTTAAATAAGTCGCTGGCACTCAAGAACGCCGATCCGGAAACCCAGAAGGGTCTGGGACAACTCTATTTCCAGCAAGACAACTGGGATAAGGCGATTGAATTTTATAAGAAGTACAATTCTGCCAATTCCAGCGACGCCAAGAGCCATTTCTTCCTGGCAAAAGCTTACAAGGAGAAAGGTGACTTGCCGTCAGCCGAGGCTGAATACCAGCAGGCGATCAAGATTGATCCGAAACTCGCCGACGCCCACGTCAATCTGGGCAACCTGCAGATGGCCCAAAAGAAGACCGGGGCTGCGATTTCGTCCTATAAGGCAGCAATTGCCGCCGACCGGAACATGACGCTTGCCTATTATGCCCTGGCTGGCGCCTATCAGGAAAACCAGAATTATGATGCCGCACTGGCATCGTATAAGGATTTCGTCCGTCTGGCGGAAGGCAAAGCTTCAATGAAGACGATGGTCACAAATGCCAAGTCGATCATTGCCCAAATTGAGGCGTACCTTGAACAGGCCGATCAGTAAACTTCTGCGCTAGATTAGTTAGAATTTACCGGAGGAATCTCATTTTTAGATGAATTGAGATTCCTCTTTTTTTGTATATTAGAAAAGGAACATGGAAAACTTCCGAAATACCTATGACCAATTACGCTAATTCGCTGCTCGATCTCATCGGGAATACTCCCCTATTTCGGCTTCCCAATGCCCTGACCGGAAGCAAAGCCACTATTCTCGCCAAATTGGAATGCGCAAATCCGTCCGGCTCGGTCAAGGACCGCATGGCGGCGTATGTCATTTCCGAGGAAGAGAAACGCGGCAATATTAAAAAGGGCGACACAATTGTTGACGCCACATCGGGCAACACCGGCGTTTCGGCAGCGATGGTTGCCGCGGTCAAGGGCTACCACGCGATCTTTGCGGTACCGAATTCGACATCCGACGAGAAGATCAATTTGATAAAATCGTTTGGCGCCAAAGTAATCGTCACTCCGTGCGAGCTAAGTTCGGATGACCCCGGCAACCACTACAATGTCGCGAAGAAGTTGTCGCAAGAACGCGGTTACTTCTGGCTCAATCAGTTCGACAATCAACTCAATCCGGAAGCCCACTACTACGGCACCGGTCCGGAGATTTGGCGGCAGACCAAGGGAACCGTCACTCACGTATTTGCGGGTCTCGGTACAGGCGGGACAGCGTCCGGCACAGGTAGATTTCTGAAAGAACAAAATCCCGCGATCAAAGTTTATGGTGTCGAACCGCGCGGGTCATTGTTCAGTAATATTCATCAAAGCCGGCCGCTCGTGAATGCCTTGCCGCACAAAGTAGAAGGCATCGGCACCGACCGTTTCGTGGGGTCGTTTCATCCCAAGTGCGTTGATGAAGTCATTCAGATCGACGACATGCAGGCTTTCGCGGAGACACGTTTGCTTAGCCGTGCGCTGGGACTCTCCGTCGGCGGATCAACGGGGGCCATTTTCTCGGCCGTACGGCAATATGCCGCTAACCTGGACAAGGATGCCGTGGTCGTGTTTTTCGTCTGCGACGGCGGTATTCGCTATATGACCAAGGTCTTCTGCGACGAATGGATGAAGAAGAATCATTTTGACATCGATGAGGAGCGAATCGTAAATGCATAGATTCAGCAGCTTGAGAAATAGAATTGCCGCCTTAGTTTTGACCGTAATCGCCATCAATGCCGCAGCGCTGGCGCAAATGGGCAAGGGTCCGCAACCGCATCTCGAAGTCAACCACGATTATTTCTACTTTGGCTATATGCCCTTCAACGCCATTGTGCAGCACCATTATTGGATTCGCAACACCGGCGCTGACACGCTGCAAATTGTTAAAGTCAAACCCGGCTGCGGCTGTACAGCGGCGCCAATCTCCAACGAGCAAATTGCACCCGGCGACTCTGCCGAACTGAAAGTGATATTCGATTCGAAAAACATGATCGGCAAAATGGTCAAGGAAGTTGAGATCTTTTCTAATGATCCAAACAATTCAGCGACAGCGATCAAATTCTTCGCGGTCGTCAACAAAGAGCACGACTTCGTCAAAGCCGTTCCGAATACCTTGCGCTTCTCCAAATTCGGCGCGAAGGATGGCAAGATGATCAAGACCGTCGATATCACCAACGGCTACGACCACGATATTGAAGTCAGCTTGATTGAGTTGCCGGCGCAACATTTCAAAATCGACAAGAAGAGCGCAAAGATTCGCAAAGGCGAGAAAGCGACCTTCACAATCGAGCAGCTTCAATCGGTGACCGATGAAAATGATGTGATGACATCGGCAACGTTCGAATTCGTCGGCGTCGAGACGGATCGGGTGACCGTGCCTTTAATTGCCCACTTGCAGACGGCAGGTTCGAAGTAAGACTCTCGCCGCAAGCTACCGCCGACACGCCTCCGGAGCTTTCAATATTAAGTTTGACAAGAGATTGCCGCAGAGGTAGATTTGCGCTTGCTGCCCCCATGGTGTAATGGATAACGCGTCGGCCTCCGAAGCCGGAAATTCAGGTTCGATCCCTGATGGGGGTAATTTCTTTCTTCTATTCTTCCCGATCAACTAAACGCACAACCCAGGATTCATTGCGGCGATTGTATCTCGGATTCAGTCGGTTGGCGAAGTCATCGATGAGCGACGGTTTGGCATGAAAGACCGGCTCGTATTCACCCAACTTTGCGCGTAAGTTTGCCAGATGTTCTTTAAGACCATTGTCTGTGAAGATGACAGCAAATTGCGGCGGATCAAGACGCGATAGCCGCCCCTGTGCGATCGCTGAATCCAAATCGCCTGGCGCGAACAACGCCACGGCGCCGCTGCGATCATAATTCCAATAGCTGTATGGGATAAATAGGCGGCGTTCGGTTGCATCGAGCAGAATGTGCTTCGCATCAGGTTGCTGGGACAAATATACCATCGGCTCAACTGCGCCGCGCTTGCCGAAGTTTACGGTGAAGGGAACCAGCAAGATTAAGTTGATAACGACGGCGCTTCCAATCAGCCAGCGAATCGCTGTCCGACGGCGCCGCGAAGCGTATACGGAAGTGTACAGATAGAATAATCCCACACAACCAAGCACTATCAATTCCGGCAGAATCGGAATCATGAAGCGCTCTTGCTTATTGACGATCATGCTGTGACCGACAATAAACAGAATCGTTGCTGACCACAAAATCAAATGCCTTCCAATCAGGCGTTTTTGGAACACTGATCCCAGAAACACCAAGGCAAACGGCGGGATAAATAACGCGAACAACAGTATCAGATAGCGGTACCACGGTCCCGGGATCGTCGGAGGCGCACCGAGATTCCCGACGATGTAGTTGATAACGCTGCCCATGAACTTGCCGTGCGTGTAGATATCAAACATCCCTTGCAGGGCAAGTGCACATAGCGAGGCAATACTGAATATCGCTGCGATCTTCCAGCGTCGGCTCTGAATGACCATCGCTACCGGCACAATGACCAACGCCAGCGCAACCTGCGGACGTACGGCAAACGCGATTCCGCCGATAACCGCAGCCAGAATCGCGGCACGTGCAGAACTCGTTTTCACTGCACGGTGCGCATAATACAGGCATGGCATCAGCAGATCTGCCGCAACCATCTCGACGAGATTCCGCACCCCCAAATACGGCACAGCAAAATGGCAAGCCAACGCGAATGCGCCCCAAACAGCCATCTGTTCATTGGTCTCTTCCCGCAAGTAACGATATCCAAAGAAAATCGGCAGCAACGACAAAAGCGCATGCACGAAGCGGTCGAAGTACATGTGCATGTTAAGAGTCGTAGCGCCAAAAGCGGCTGTTACCTTCATTAGACCGAGAAGAAACAAGTTGTAGATTGCGCTGCGCATCACGCCTATGTCGGGTTTGCCTTCCCAGCGCAACGAGCCGTCATCAAGGAATATCCCCTGCTGGTGCCAGCTCCACGCGATCTCGACTGTTTCGAAATGGTCGTCGTGTGCCATGTAACCCTGCGAAAACACGACGGCGACAACTCGCAAGACTAACGCCGCGATAATGACCGCAGCACACGACTCCAACCGAGACAAGCTATTTGTCTTCATGTATTGGAAAATACTCGCGATAGTTTATTGAGCAAGAATAGTTTGCGTGTCGCAACAATTGACGGAATTGCAATTACTTCATCCGAGTTTGTAATTCAACACAAAAGCTGATTCGCCAAGACCCTGTCCGACTTCGCATTAATCCTGCCAGAATTTTTCGTGAAGAAAAATGGGTCTATTTTGGATCTCATCTGTGGGCATACGGTATAACAAGTAGTTCACAACAGAAGTTGTTCGAACTAAAAACAGTTCAGTCGTGACTACAAGTCAGAAGAGATTGAAGATGTCTTGAAGGCGACTGATCATCTGCGGACGGTCAGCCACTAAATCAAATATCTTCAATCTCGCAAATTTGAGGCCACGCCTCAATTGACAATCGATTGGCCCGTCCCCTGATTGCAGAATCAACGGGAACCAACACTCTCGAAGGTGACTGCGATCACGGGCGAGCTCAATCGATATCTTCTTAAGAATTCCAGTGATGGCAGCCAAGAGCCGCACGTTTCCGTAGAATATTTCAACCAACCAAGCCATGGTGTTCTCTAGTGCTCGTATAGCACGAGCTTTAAAGAGCACCACACGAGAGTCTGGCACAGACTGTCTACCACGAACGGTACTGTGCCAACTCTCGTCACGTTTTTTTGAAATGTAGTGAGATTTTTGACCGCGGAAGCCGCGGGCGCACTACTCGATGACACATGGCTTCCCAGATTCATGGATTGAATCGGCTTGATCGGGTCGTCTATAATCCTTGCCGAAAGCATTCCGCCCCCATCGAGGGGGGACACCTCCGCAACGGTCGACGACATGTTTGTGGTCAGGATTTAGACGGCCTCGATCTCGCTTGGGAAACGCAATGGGCCAATGAAACCAAGGGCTGAATCATTAATGAGTCAGGGAGGGTGGACTTGTTCGACAAAAAACTTTCGAAACAATGAAAAAACTTTCGTCGAATTTCGGACTATAATCGTATTAATTGCATGCTGATATCGACTAAAGGTCGGTCGGTATCACGATCCCAATAGATACAGAGCGTGTAGAAAGAGATTGAGATGAACGGATTCGTCTGGGCTCTCTTGTGCCCGTGAACTCCCGTTATCCTCAATCACCACTATCGACACATCGGCTGATATGGCCAAGAACTGTTGATCAACTCGCCAGAAATTTTGCGACGGCAAGAGAGCGAGAACTCTTTCCGTCAATTAAATCACTGGCGAGCCTGATCAGCAGGTCAGCCCGGCTCTGATAAATGTCACCTAGCGCTGCGAAAATGAGATCTGTACATAGATCACTTCATGGCTTTCTCGTCGGTGTTCCGAGCACTCGCCGACTTGAAAGCCGACACGAGATGTTGGCACGGCTGGTCCGGTAAACTTCCAACCGTGCCGACTCTCGTCCCGATTTACAGACGGAATAGCCATGCGATGGCCGAACTGCGAACACTGGCTTGGACGATTTGAGGTGCGCTGACTTTCATCGCTAATTTCTGATTCGAGATGCCCTGACTCGGCGGCGGCGTGAAACCATCCAGGAAGGAGAGCATTATGACGCTCCGAAACCTATCCGATGTGCTGGTGGTGTTGTTGCGGGACCTATTCAGTTCAGAACTTCAAATCACCGAAGCAGTTGTGGCGATGGAAAAGGATGCGAGCAGCCCACAACTGAAGAAAGTGCTGCGGCTGCATCGCAATGAAACTCAAGAACACATCGACCGCCTGAAAAAATCGGCACGGCGCTTGGTGTTGAATTAGCCGGAAGTAATTGCCGAGCCATGGAAGGCTTGATCGACGACTGCAAAGCGCTGCTCTTTTCCACCCGTGACAGCGATATCATCGATGCCGGCATTATTGCTTCCCTGCAGAAAATGGAACACTACGAAATCGGCTCCTACGGCACGACACGCGCCTTTGCCCGTTTGATCGGCGCAAACGATATCGCTGAACTACTGACCAAAACTCTCAACGAGGAAAAGGCAACAGACCAGTTACTCTGCAAGGTAGCCGTCATGACAATTAATCGGCAATACCTGCGCCTGGCAGTTTCGTGAACCGGCTATGATGTACATACCGGTTCTGAACAACCCTATTCGAAATGCGCAAATGCGATGGAGAAATGAATATGAAGTTGAATCATCTCTTTGATGTGCTTTGGATGCAAATTGCAGACATATACAGCGCGGAAAAACAACTCGCCCGCTCACTGCCCCAAATGCTTGAGTCAGCGCAGAGCCTACTTCTCAAGGGTGCCTTTCACATCTATGTCCACGAGACTGACGAACAAATCCGCCGGCTTGAGCAGGTGAGCAACCTGATTGGCACGCCGCTGGCAGACAATCCCTGTGGCGCCATGGCGACCCTGATCACATCAGAGATGGAAATCGTCGAATCGGACGGCAACCGCGCTGCCATCGATGCCGGCATTATCGCGATCGCGCAACGCATCGTGCACTACGAAATCGCCGCGTATGGCACTGCCGTCGCTTGCGCCCAGTTGATTTGTGAAGGTGAAGTATCGGATATCTTGTCGAAGGCACTTGGCGAAAAAAAAGCTGCCGACAGAATGCTGAATCGAATTGCGATCTTGTCGGTCAATCCGCAGGCAGCGCAACCGGCGCACTTGCACTCAATGCAGATCGCCAAATAGCAAAGAGAACCCCACTCCCCACAGCCGGGTCATGCGCTCGCCGCGCATGGCCCGACGTGGTGATACTGCTTACTCGACCTTGACGCCGAGCGCATCAAGCGAACGCTTGGCGCGGCGATTCTTCGGGTCAAGTTCAATCGCACGCTTGTATTCCTGTATGGCTTGGGTCGTGTCGCCCTCGGACAGATAAAGCTGCCCCATTGCCCACTGGTTGAATGAAGACTTCGGATTGAACTCCTGATTCAGCTTGAGCAGGCTCATCGCATCTTTGCTGTTTTCTTCCGACAGATCATAGGCCATATGCACCAACGTGCGCTCGCCGAAATCAAAGGTCGCGCTGCCGTAGTACTTTTCGTGAAGTTCGCGATAGGTCGAATCGACGCCGGCCATTCCCTTCTCTGCCAATACCTGCGCCAGAAGATCCTCGAGCTGGATCGGTTCGGTCTGGCCGCGATGACAAGTCATGCACTCGACTGCAACGCGCGGCGTCTCCAACTCGCTAATTTTCCCGACGTAGTTCGCATTGATGTCGTGAGTCATGCGCAACATCGCGCGAGCGATATGCTTTTCTTTCTTTGCGTCGGAAGCAAAATCCATCTCACGGCTATTCGGGTCCTTCGACGGCGAATGACAATAGTCACAGCCGACGCCGAGCGCCAGGGTGAACTTGCCCATTTGGTCGATCAACTCATCGTGCGACATGGTGCTGTCCAGCACCTGCAGGTTTGTTGCCTTCGGCTCCGGACGCGGTTGCGCCAGGCTGCCTTGGGCGATAAGTGCCGCGACGGCGAGACACGCACCGAGAACTATAAGGGTCCGCGCAGTCTTTGATTTCGATAGAGAATGAGAGGCCATCGATTCAGTCCTTTCTGATTCTGAAAACAGTGTTTGAATATTGTAATCGTTAATTATCTGATTTGTTATCGTAGCAACAACACTGCCGCCGACTATGCCAGCTTGTTTTGCAATTTGGCTGCCTGCACGGTATTGGTAAGGAGCATCGCAATTGTCATCGGGCCGACGCCGCCCGGCACCGGAGTGATCCAGGATGCTTTGGCTGCACAAGACTCGAAATGGCAATCACCGACAACGCGGTAACCTTTTTCTGTCGATGCATCATCAACGCGGTTGATTCCGACATCGATTACTACCGCGCCACTGCGGATGTTCTCGCCGTGCAAGAACTCCGGCTTGCCGAGCGCCGTGATTACGACATCAGCGCGCCGTGTATGCTCGAAAATGTCGCGTGTCGCCGAATGGCAGATCGTAACGGTCGCGTTCGTCTGCGGCCATTTTTGCATCATCATTGCGGCCAGCGGTTTTCCGACGATGTTCGAACGCCCGATGATTACCACTTCCCTGCCCTTCATGTCGATTGCGTATCGTTTCAATAACTCCAGCACTCCATATGGTGTGCAGGACTGATAGCGCGGCTCGCCAATCAGCAATCTACCAACGTTGTCGGGATGAAAACCGTCAACGTCCTTGATCGGATCGATGCGCAAACATGCGGCAAATTCGTCCAGATGTTTTGGAATCGGCGATTGAAGTAGTATTCCGGAAATGAGCGGGTTCGCATTGAGTGAATCGAGAAGTTTATATAGCTCATCCTGTGTGGTCTCGACAGGGCGTTTGATGACTTCGGAATAAATTCCCGCCTTCTTGCAGGCTTTCGCCTTTGAAGCGACGTAGATCTCGGAAGCCGGATCATTTCCTACCAGCACGGCCGCGAGTCCCGGCACGATTCCCTTTTGCGCCAAGGCTTCCACCTCGTGCCGTAGTTCTTCCTTGATCGCCTTCGCTGTCTCGACGCCGTCAATTAGTTGCGCGCTCATGGCTCCTTGTCGTCCGAAAGTGCGGCGTTGGTGCCGTCGGGCGCATTTATCGAATAGCGCTCGATGCTGATCGCCTTTCCGGTCTGGTCGTCCACTTCGACGATCACTCCCTGCATCTTCACATCGTCGACAGCAACGGAGAATTTGTACGGCATGCCAGTCAGGAAACGTTTGACTGCCGCATCGTGCTTCATACCGATAATCGAATCGTGCGGACCCGTCATGCCGCCGTCCGTGATGTATGCCGTACCTTTCGGCAGGATCTTCTCATCCGCCGTCTGGATATGCGTATGCGTGCCGACCACGACCGAAACGCGGCCGTCGAGATAATACGCCAGTGCCTGTTTCTCGGAGGTCGTTTCAGCGTGAAAATCCACGAACACAATATTGGTCTGCTTGTTCAGCATTGCTAGTTCGCCGTCAGCAGTCTTGAACGGGCAGTCGATGTCTTTCATATAGACACGGCCCATAAGATTCATGGTCGCGATCATCCGGCCGTCAGGGAGCTTGTCGATATACATGCCGTTGCCGGGCGCACCGGAGGGAAAATTCGCGGGTCGCAGCAGCTTCGGGCCGCTATTCAGGTAGTCGCGAATTTCTTCGCGATCCCAAATGTGATTCCCGGAAGTCTGCATATCAATGCCGTAGGAAAACATTTTCCGCGACATTTCGCGCGTAACGCCAAATCCGCCCGCCGCATTTTCAACATTACAGATTGTGTAGTCGATTCGCTTTTCTGCGCGGAAGTCGCGCAGCATCTGGGAGATTATCCATCTCCCAGGTTTGCCGACAACATCGCTTATGAATAATATCCGCAATCAGCGCCTCTACTTTGCGTATTCGATGGCGCGTGATTCACGAATAACTGTGACCTTGATTTGCCCCGGATATTCCATTTCCGACTCGATTTTGCGGGCGATGTCGCTCGCGAGCACTGAAGCGCCGATATCGTCGATTTCATTGTTCTCGACAATGACGCGCACTTCGCGGCCTGCCTGGATAGCGTAAGCTTTCGCCACGCCCTTGAATCCGTCCGCCAACTCTTCGAGTTTTTCGAGCCGCTTGATATAGCCTTCGAGCGGTTCGCGTCTTGCGCCCGGACGAGCGCCCGAAATTGCGTCAGCCGCCTGAACCAAAATGTCATAGGGCGAAATATGCGGAATATCGTTGTGATGTGATCCCACGGCGTTGATCACGTATTCATGCTCATTGTACTTGCGCAGGAACGCCATACCAATTTGAGTGTGGGTTCCTTCAGTCTCGCGGTCAATGGCTTTGCCGATGTCATGCAGGAATCCGGCGCGCTTCGCCAATTCCGGATCGAGACCAAGTTCGGCAGCCATCAGGGCGCAAAGCATCGCCACTTCCTTGACATGCCCAAGGACATTCTGGCCATAGCTGGTACGGTAGTTGAGCTTGCCCATCAGGTTGATGACGTCATCGTGGAGACCGTGAAGTCCCAGTTCGAAGCACGCCTGTTCGCCGGCTTCGCGCACCATGATCGCCATTTCCTTTTGCGCCTTCTCAACGACTTCTTCGATACGCGTCGGGTGAATACGGCCGTCGGTGACGAGTTTCTCAAGCGCCATGCGCGCGATTTCGCGCCGGACCGGATCGTATGCCGAAAGAATAACCGCTTCCGGAGTATCGTCAACGATAACGTCGACGCCGGTGAGCGTCTCAAATGAGCGAATATTACGGCCCTCGCGGCCAATGATGCGCCCCTTCATTTCGTCAGTGGGAAGCGGGACCACCGAAACAGTCGACTCGACTGTGTGCTCGGCGGCGCAGCGGTAAATCGCCTGGATAATGAATTCCTTGGCTTCCTTCTCCGCCTGCATTTCGGCCTTTTCTTTGATCTCCTTGACCAAAGCGGCCGATTCCATCTTTGCCTGTCCAATCAGGTTGTCCATCAACATGCGCTTGGCTTCTTCAGCTGACATCTGGGCGATGCGCTCAAGTTGCTTGTTCTGATCGGATACCAGTTGCTCAAGCTCTTTTTCGCGCTTTGTGATGCCCGTTTCGCGGTGCTGAAGCACCTTTTCCTTGTTGACGTACTCTTTTTCTTTCTTATCGAGAATGTCCACTTTCCGGTCGAGATTGATCTCCCGTTCGGACAGTTTCTTCTCCTGCTTTTGAAATTCGGTCTTTTTGTTTTGCAGTTCCCGTTCGAAAGCGACCTTGGCCTTGTACCATTCGTCTTTGGCCTCCAGCAAAGCTTCTTTCTTACGGATCTCCGCATCCTTGAGAGCGTCCTCGACAATCTTCTTCGCGTCGTTTTCGGCGCGCTTGATTTTGCCGAAGGATGCCTTGCTCGCCAACAGATGTGTGACGACAGCCGCAACAATGGCCGCGCCCACGATCCCAATGATGAGAAGGTAGTATTCCGACATTTGACTCTCCCGTCCGGAATCCAGCGAATGGCCCGGACTCGTTATATATTAAAAGAACGATTTTGGGAGAAGCATGCGTAGGGTGGGAGTTGGAAGAAGAATCAGCGCGCAGGTTCTGAAGGCAACTTTGCCTCTAACCACTCTAATATAGTCTGCGTCTTTTCTTCAATAGTTTTCACTTCCGCGGAAGAGGCGTTACGCGCCCGAAACAATTCGTCGGTAATGTTCATCGCTGCCAAAATGGCAACCTTCGACGGTGACTTATTGCCGCTGCGCAGCGCCACTTCGCGCATCTTCGCATCGAGATAGGATGCAACCTGTAGTATATACTCGGAATCAGCATCCCCCCGGATCGGATAGTCCTCACCGTAAATGTTAACCGTGACGGTCTGTTTTTTATCTTCCATAAGAGTGAATCAAGATTTCCAAACTTAGCTACGCTTTACTGCTAACCCAAAATCTATGTTCATGTTACAATAATGTTAAGATGTTTAACAACAAGTGTCAAGAAATTTTCAGTTCCGACTGAAACTGATCAATCTTGTCAACAATCTTCGAAATCCTTTTCAAAGCCCCTTCGTTGGTCGCTTGGAGCGACTTGGAGAGCTTCAAATTCTCACTGTTGAGCGTCCGAATTTCCTGTTCGAGGGCGCTAATACGTTTGCGCAATCCTTGGCACTCGACTTCGACTTGCGTCTTTTCCGCTTCAATCAATTCAAATTTGGCAACCAACTCGGTTACCTTCGACTGCAGCTTTTCCAATGGGTTCATTACGTACTTCCTATGACCGTAGTTCTGCCCCAAACTCGTGTTTTAGCGAGTCAACTATCTTATTAAATACGTTATCAATCTCATCATCAGTTAAAGTTTTACTTTCATTTCTGAAAACTAACCGGTAGGCAATCGACTTCTTGCCGCTGCCAATTTGCTTGCCCCGGTAGATGTCCCAAACCATTATCTCCCTTAGGTTTTCATAGCCGGCTTGAGTGATGGCATTAACAATGGTGCCGCTCTGCGTTGACTCGTCGACGACTATGGCAATGTCGCGATCGATGCCTGGATAGCGCGGCAACGGCACATAATTCGAATATCCACGTCGATTCTCTGCTAAAGGCGCAAACTCGATCTCAAGGCCGAATACATCATACTTGATGCTAAAAGCCTTCAAAACACCGGCTTTGAATTTGCCGCACTTCCCTATGACTTTGCCATCGAGCTGAATGCCAAAAGAGCATCCCGGATCAAATGCCGGGTCGGGAGAGACCGCGATTTCGAGCTTACCGCCTACCAAACCGCCGATGCATTCGATTGCACCCTGTAGGTCGTGCAGTCCAAACTCGGAGGGATGAAACGCCCAATTCTCGCCGATATCAGTCCCTGAAAGAACAAGAGAAAGACGTTCCGATTCGTGCGGAACCTGTCCTGTAACTGGAGTAATTACTGTTCCGATCTCGAAAACTTTGACTGTACGAACCTGGTGGCTCACGTTTTGGTAGACAACGTTCATCAGTCCGGTCAGGATGTTCGGGCGTAGCCACTTCAAGTCTTCCGAAATCGGGTTGAGTATTTCCACGCCCTTCACTTCAGGCACGACCTGATTGATCAACTTCGGGTCGCCGATGCTGTTTGTAATGGCTTCGAAATACCCCTGCGCCACAAGCGTCTGTTTGAGCTTGTCGCGAAATATCGCCACCGGATTGCGCGCCACAACCAAATCCCCGCCGGCGCGCATGACTACCGGAATCTTCTCGTAGCCGTAGACACGGGCAATCTCTTCTATCACATCAATCTCGCGCGTGATGTCGGGACGGAAGGTCGGAACTTCGACGGTCACGTTCTTGCCGGGGGAAACCTTGAATTCGAGACCCTGCAGAATATCAATCATGGTCGGCGAACTCATTTCCGTTTTCAATATTTGATTCACACGCGTTGGCCGGAGTTCGAGCTTCAGAGGTTCGATGCGATTTGGATAACAATCGACAATACCGGTTGCAACTTTGCCGCCGGCATATTTTTCAATCAACGCTGCCGCCCGGTCGAGCGCAGCCGGAATGATGTTCGGATCAGCGCCACGCTCATAGCGCGTTTGCGCTTCCGAGGTCAGTCCCAGAAACTTGCGGCCGCGTCGGATCATCGACGAATTGAAATAGGCGCCTTCCAAAAGCAGATTCGTTGTCTTGTCGGTAACTTCCGAGAATTGGCCGCCCATGATTCCGCCGATCGCGACCGGGCCGTTGCCGTCGGTGATCAACAAAACGTCTTCGTTCAAATTGCGCTCGACGCCGTCAAGGGTTGTAAACTTTTCGCCCGCTTGAGCGCGTTTGACAACGACTTTCGGCTGTGAAAAATTATCAAAATCAAACGCATGCAGCGGCTGACCGTATTCGAGCATGACATAGTTGCCGATATCGACGATGTTGTTGATGCAGCGGATACCTGAAGCCAACAAACGCTGTTGGATCCACCAGGGCGAGCGTCCGATTTTGACACCGCGAATGACCCGCGCCGCATAGCGCGGACAACCTTCCAGATCTTCGATGGCGATTTCAATTTGTCCGCTGGCCGTCTCGCTCGATTCCTTTATCTCCGCGACGGGTCGCTTGATTGGCGAGCCGACAATTGCCGAAATCTCGCGGGCAATTCCGATCGCCGAAAGACACTCAGCGCGATTGGGAGTCAAATCGAAACTAAGAATGTGATCTTCAAGATTAAGGGCGGTCTTCAAATCCGATCCGGCCTTGATCGCCGGGTCAATTTCCATTATCCCGCTGTGATCATCGGAGAGCCCCAGTTCCGCCTGACTGCAAAGAACGCCTTCCGACATGACGCCGAATTTTTCGACAGTCTGAACGGTGACATTTCCGGCCAACGTTGCTCCCGGCATTGCCAGAGCCGCCTTCATGCCGATCTTCACGTTTGGAGCGCCGCAGACGACAGTCATCTGAATATCGCGGCCGAGTTCAACCTTGCAAACCTTGAGATTATCTTTCGCCGGGTGCGGATCGCAGGCCACTATCTTGGCGACGATGACATTGTCAAGCCCGGCGGCAATCGATTCCACGCTCTCGACAGCAGTGCCGATCGATGTTAATTTTGTTGCGAGTTGATGCGGATCGAGATCAAAATCGACAAGTTCTTTGAGCCAATTGTAGGATATCTGCATTTTCCTGCCCGTTAAAACTGGTTGAGGAAACGAAGGTCGTTTTCGAAGAAGAGACGAATGTCGTCAATTTGATGGCGCAACATGGCAATGCGCTCGATGCCCATGCCAAAGGCGTATCCGGTAACTTCTTCCGGATCGTAGTTGACTGCCTTGAATACATTGGGATCAATCATCCCGCAGCCGAGAATTTCGAGCCAGCCTTCGTGCTTGCAAATGCGGCAGCCTTTGCCTCCGCACAGGAAGCAGGAAATATCGACTTCCGCCGACGGCTCGGTAAACGGAAAGTAGCTCGGGCGCCAGCGCATCTTGACATCACTGCCGAAATACGTTTGCGCGAACGCGGTCAAGACGCCCTTGAGATCGGCGAAGGTCACGTCATGGTCGACATAGAACCCTTCCACCTGATGGAAGACGCAATACGAGCGTGCGCTGATTGCTTCCTGGCGATAAGTCCGTCCCGGCGCAATGATGCGAACCGGCGGTTTGCGTTTCTCAAATTCGCGCACTTGAATCGGCGAAGTATGCGTCCGCAAGAGCAGATCTTTGCCAATGTAAAAGGTATCCTGCATGTCGCGCGCCGGATGATCGGGCGGGAAGTTGAGAGCGCCGAAATTGTAGTATTCAGACTCGACTTCGGGACCCAAGGCAACTTCGAAACCCATGCCATGGAAAATATCGGTGATGTCGTTCAGGGTCTGGGTGATCGGATGAAGCTTACCGTTGGGGTAGCGCTTACCGGGAAGTGTGTAATCGATGGTTGAGGCTGATTGCGAGCGCTGTCCGCCGACAGCAGCCTGCTTCTCGCCCAGCAATTGTTCGATTTGCTGGCGCAGTTCGTTCGCCTGCTGGCCCACAACACGGCGTTGTTCCGGGGCAAGGTCGGCCAATGACTTAAGCATACCGGTAACAATACCCTTTTTTCCAAGGTACTTGACGCGGAATGCTTCGACCTGTTCCGGAGCCTGGCTGGCAGCAAGGTCATTCTTGGCTTGAGCCAATATGTCCGCGGCCGAGGATTCGGACATAATTATGCGCTTTTGGCTAGTTCGGTCAATTTGACAAAGGTGGCGTTGTCGCGAACGGCCATATCGGCAAGAACCTTGCGGTCAAGATTCACACCGGCCTTCTTGAGTCCATTCATAAACACCGAATAGCTGACACCTGCCATGCGGCAACCTGCCGAGATACGGGTAATCCAAAGACGGCGGAATTCGCGTTTGCGATTTCTCCGGTCGCGATAGGCGTAGGTTAGACCTTTTTGAACTGTCTCTTTGGCTGTTCTTAGCAGCTTACTGCGGCCATGAAATCCGCCTCTGGCCCGTTTCAGTACTTTCTTGCGGCGGGCGCGGGAGGCTACATTATTTGTTGCGCGTGGCATATCTCAACTCCTTAAATAAATTCCAACACCATCAATCGTAGGGAAGCAAATACTTCAGCTTCTTCTGATCGGCGCTTGAGACATAAGCGGATTTGCGCAATTGTCTTTTTCTCTTGGCCGACTTCTTACTAAGGATATGCCGGGCAAATCCCTGTTTATGCTTTACTTTGCCGCTGGCCGTCTTCTTGAAACGTTTGGCCGCTGCTCTATTCGTTTTCACCTTCGGCATCTTCTGTTCCTTTATTCTTCAAAATCTCATTCTTCGGGTTTACCACCATCGAGAGTGTGGACCCTTCCATTCTCGCGGCAATTTCAACAACGGCATATTCAGCCAAATCGGCGGCCAGCCGTTCCATTACTCTTTCACCAAACTCTTTATGCGCCATTTCGCGTCCGCGGAACTGCACCAGCACCTTAACCTTGTGACCTTCCTTGAGGAAGTCGATTACGTGCCGCGTCTTGAACTGATAATCGTGCTCATCAATCTTGGGACGGAACTGCATTTCTTTCATCGTGATCGCGTGCTGTTTTTTCTTAGTCACGCGCGATTTCTTTTGCAGTTCGTACTTATATTTGCCGAAATCAAGAACCTTGCAGACCGGGGGTCTGGCGGTCGGTGAAATTTCAACTAAATCAAGTCCGCGACTTTGCGCCAGTTCCAGAGCATCTCTGGTCTGCATCACTCCGACTTGCTGGCCATCATGGTCGATCACCCTTACTTCGGGGATGCGAATCATCGCGTTCACTCTGATTTCTGGCTTTCTCTTGCTTATTGCCTTACCTCCGTTGCGAAATTAAACACACTACTGCCTTAGCAGAAAGTCTGTAATTATACATGAAGTCGTCGAAACTGCCAAGCAAAAAATTCAAACTATTGGCTGTCAATGACCTGGATAAATTCTAATCGGCAATTTGCTTTGGTAGTTCCCGACTGTCGATTTCGGCTCTAAACCGCTCGATTACTGCCGGCAACGCAAATACGCCAATATCGCCCTGCCCGTGCTGACGCAGCGCCACTTGGCCGCTTTCGGCTTCCTTGGCGCCAACTACCAGCATATACGGAATCTTCGCGGTTTCTGCCTCACGAATCTTATAACCGATCTTTTCCGAGCGATCATCCAATTCCGCCCGGATTCCAGCTGCGATCAGGCTCTTTTGCACTGCGACCGCATAGTCCATTTGCTTGTCGGTAATCGGAATTACCTTGGCCTGAACCGGCGCAAGCCACATCGGGAAGAACCCGCCATAATGTTCAATCAAGACGCCGAAGAACCGTTCGAGCGAACCGAGAATCGCGCGATGTACCATATATGGCTGCTTCGCCTGTCCGTCGGAATCGATATAGGTCATCTCAAACCGCTGCGGCAGGTTGAAGTCAAATTGTACCGTAGTACATTGCCACTCGCGCTGCATGGCATCACGAATCTTGATGTCGATCTTCGGCCCATAAAAAGCGCCGCCACCCTCATCAACGTCATATTTCATGTTCCGCTTGTCCATCGCCTTGCGCAGCGAGGCTTCTGCAGTCTCCCACAGAGCCGGTTCGCCAATTGCCTTCTCTGGACGAGTAGACAGATAAATATGATAATCGTTGAACCCGAACGACCCGAGAATATACGTGGTCAAGTCGAGCACGCCCAGGACTTCATCTTCGAGCTGCTCCGGCGTGCAGAAGATATGCGCGTCATCTTGCGTAAATCCACGAACACGGAAAAGTCCATGTAAGACGCCGCCGCGTTCATAGCGATAAACGGTGCCCAGTTCCGCCCAACGAAGCGGCAACTCGCGATAAGAATGCAGATTCTGCTTGTACATCATGATATGGAACGGGCAATTCATCGGCTTGATCTGGTACTTCTCGTTGTCGACATCCATTGGCGAATACATGTTCTCGCGATAGAATCCGGTGTGACCCGAGGTTTCCCACAAGTGCAGCCGCGCGATGTGCGGCGAAATAACCAAATCGTAGCCGTGCGCCAGATGCGTTTCTTTCCAGAAGTTCTCGATCAAGTGGCGCATCAGCGCGCCCTTGGGCATCCAGAGCGGCAAGCCGCCGCCGGTTTCCTCGGCGATCGTGAACAATCCAAGCTCTTTGCCAAGCTTGCGATGATCGCGCTTCTTGGCTTCCTCGAGACGCTTGATGTAGTCATCGAGCATCGCCTTCTTCGGATACGAAACGCCGTAAATGCGCTGCAGCATCTTGTTCTTCTCGTCGCCGCGCCAGTAGGCGCCCGCAACGGAAAGCAACTTAAAGGCCTTGATCTTGTCGGTCGAAGGCAAGTGCGGCCCGCGGCACAGATCGATGAAATGATCGTGCTTGTAGTACGAGATAGTTCCGTCCTGGAGTCCTTCAATCAATTCAATCTTGAACGGTTCGTTTCCAGCCTGGGCACGTCGAATTGCCTCTTCGCGCGAAACATCTTCGCGCTCGAACTTGTAGCTGCCGGCGACAATTTCCGCCATGCGTTTTTCGATGCGCGCGAGGTCTTCGTCAGTAAACGGCTTTTCGACATCGAAGTCGTAGTAGAAGCCCTCGTCAATCGGCGGGCCAATCGCGAGCTTGGTACCCGGGAAAAGATCCTGCACTGCCTCCGCCATCACGTGCGCGGACGAATGCCAGAATACCCACTTCCCTTGCGGCGTATCAAAAGTGTGAACTTTGAATTCGCCGCCCTTCGGCAACGGACGCGCGAGATCGAATATTTCATTATCAATCGTCACCGCGAGCGCTTCTTGCGCCAGTCGCGGCGAGATTGAATTCGCTACTTCGTAGCCGGTGGTGCCGTCCGGAAACGACTTGACATTTCCGTCCGGAAATTTGAGTTCCAATGCCATTACTTCAACATTCCTTACAACAAAAATAGCCCCAAAATTGAGGCATTCATGGTGGGCGATATCGGGATCGAACCAATGACCTCCTGCGTGTCGAGCAGGCGCTCTAACCAGCTGAGCTAATCGCCCACGATTCTTGGGCTTCTATCTTATGCCCTAACACGAGGTTTGTCAAGCGGTTTCAATATCAACTCTAAGTTCAATTACGGATACCGCCCTGCTCTTCCGGCGGGGGGTGAAAGATCGCCCCAATCGTACTGCCGATTATTCCCAGGTCCGTCCAAATACTCCGGTTTCGTTGATACTGCAGCGACAACGAAATCTTGTCGGGAAGCACAATCGACTTGTAAGCCGCCACCGGGTCGGCATGCGCTGCCAGTACTCGCTCTTCATGCCGGTATTTGATCGAAGCCGGATCGGTCAGACCGGGCCGGTATTTCAAGATCTCGCGTTGATCAGGCGAATAAAGCGCAACGAATTCGGGTGTCTCCGGTCTCGGACCGACAACGCTCATCGAGCCAGAAAGGACATTTAACAGCTGCGGCAGTTCATCGATCTTCAATCGCCGCAAAATTCTGCCTATGCCGGTGATGCGAGCATCCCCGGACACTGTCAGATTCGAGTTGTCGGCAGATTTCCGACGCATCGTGCGAAATTTGATTAGTTTGAAAGATTCGCCGCCCTTCCCTATTCGTTCGTGCAAGAAAAATGGATTGCCAAAATCAAAGATGACCAGCGCTAAGACTGCCAGCAACCACAGCGGCGATGAAACTATTAAGATTCCGGAAGCCAGAATTATGTCGCAGAGCCTTTGCATGAGCCTTAACGGCGCAACTGCGCTACTTCTTGCGAGTGCGATGAAGGATTTTCTTTAGCGAGTCGGCAACGTACTTGATCTCTTCTTCCTTGATATCGACAAACAGCGGCAGCGTGATTGCGCCTTGATAATGCGCGTAGCTGTTCGGAAAGTCGCGACGGCTCTGGCCATAGTGCTTCTTGTAGTAGGGATGCAGATAGAGCGGAATGAAATGCACCGAAGTGCCGACTCCAGCCGCCTTGAGATCCTCAATCACGCGGTCGCGCAATTTTTCGCCACCATGCCGCAGCTTGATAATGTACAGATGCCAGGCATGTTTCCCGGCGGCCGGTTCATGCGGCAGGTCCAATTCTTCCACATCGCCAAGATACTTCTCGTAAAGCGACGCAGCGCGACGACGTGCCGCTTGCATCTTATCGAAATTGCGTAGTTGAATTAGACCCAGCGAGCTTGCCATATCCGGGAGATTGTATTTGTAACCGAGCGCAAGGATTTGGTACTTCCATGACCCGGCTCCTGAATAACGATTCCAGGCGCCTTTCGACATTCCGTGAAGCGCTATGACGCGCAATTGCTCCATGCGCTTTACGTTGTCGGTCGTGATCATTCCGCCCTCTCCGGTTGTCAGATTCTTCGTCGAGTAGAACGAAAAACAAGTCATGTCCGGAGTCGAACCGACGATCGTCTTGCCTGATGAAGTTCCTAATGCGTGGGCTGCGTCGTGAATCACAGCGACTTTGTGCTTCTTGCGAATCGCTTCGATCCGGCGCAGGTCGGACGGATAGCCTGCGATATATACCGGCACAATTGCCTTAGTCCGCGCAGATATCGCCTTCTCCAACTTGTCGAGATCGATGTTGAATGAATCTTTTTCCGTGTCGACGAATTTGACCCGGGCGCCGCACTGGATAATCGTCTCGGTTGTCGCAACAAACGTGTAAGGCGTAGTGATCACCTCATCACCTGGTCCGACACCCGCTGCAATCAGCGATAAATGCAGCGCCGCCGTACAGGAATTGACGGCGATTGCGTGTTTGGCGCCGACATAGTCCGCGAACTCCGCCTCAAATTGCTGGGTGACCTTACCTGTAGTGAGCCAACCGCTGCGCAAGGTTTCGTTGACTTTTGCGATTTCCGCAGCCGAGATGGTGAGTCGATAAAATGGAACGGATGTTACTTTCACGAGCGAGTCTTCCTTATGAACAAACCAGCGCCGAACTTCCAATTCCGGCGCCGCCAATTTTGCGACGCACAGGATACGACTGCACTCTCGTGAAGTAAAGTTAAAAATCGGGGATGATAGTCGGACGCGGATTCGCTGTCGTTACGCCATTGCCAATTGCATGAACGTGCTGCTGGCAGCATACTCTTCGCGCAGCTTGCTGCAGAAGGCGTCGATTACTTCTTCGGTCAGATCGAGCTCCGCATGCACCAGCGGCGAGAGTTGCGCCCAGTTGTCGTACTCGGTCACCTTTCCGCCCAAGGTGCGCTTGGCAAGATAATTGGCGAAGTGAATGATCAGCGAATAACTGCGGCTTTCTTCGTCATCGTCCAGCGGGAAATGATGGAATTCAATCGCGCGTTGGATCGACACCGGCAACTTCCAATTGGCGGTCAGCATCCGCCCCACCAGCGTGTGCGGGTGGCTCACGGTTGCTACTTCAGCTTGGAAATCCGAGACGGAATGGAGATCGCGATATTCAATGATGAGCTTGTGCTCGTCCGGCAGGAAGCAGCAAGTGATAAGCTTGCCGATATCGTGAAGCAAACCCGCCGAGAAGGCGACTTCGGGATCAAGGCCGCGCGCCACGCGATGATATTGCGAGACGATGCGCGCGCCGATTGCCGTAGCCAGTGAGTGCCGCCAATACGATTCTTGAAATTCCGGGTCGAGCTTGTGCGACTTGAACATGTCGAACACCGATGACGACAGCACCAGCGACTTGATCGCCTCGAGCCCCAATACCAGTACCGCCTGGCGAATGCCGGTAATCTCGCTGCGTGCGCCGTAGAACGCCGAATTCGAGAGGCGGAGCACCTTGGCGCTCATGGCGGCATCTTCCGACATGATCGCCGCCACGTCCTTGACCGACGTGCGCGGGTTGTTGATAATCTTGGTGATCTGATTGAACACCAACGGCGGCGAGGGCAAATTGGTAATACCGCCGAGCTTCCGGCGGAGCTTTTCTTCCGGGGTGACTGCTTGTTGTTCTGTAATCATGTTTATTGGCTATTCCTTAAGCGCAAATACCAGCCTGTCGATAATCGCTTCCAGTACCTGGGGATTATCGTATCCATGTTTTTTGATCATCGCCCGGGCGTGCTCGACCTTCTCGGAACGCACCGGAACTTCCGTTGAAGCTCTACCAGGCTGGTACGAGTCGGCATATTGATTTGCCGGCTGACCGCCCTTTTTCACAATTGTCGCGTCCTTGCCTGCGTTGGTCTTGGCGACCGTATTCAGTTCCTGCTTCTGTTTCGGCTCAAGCGCCGCTTTGTTGGCGCCGCCTTGTTGTTGCGCCTGCTTGGCTTTCTTATTCGTCATCTGTTCCCCGCGCTGGACAATCTGTCCAGCCTGGATGCCGTAAATCTTCATCTGGACTCTCTAATTCTTTTTATCGACATACTGCGCGGAATTTTGCGGAACTGTTAAATAATCAGTCACTTTCCTACCCTGCTGCAATTGAAGAAGTTGCTCCTTGATACTGTCGTATTTCGCGGTCGCAATTTCTTCGTTCTCCTGCACCAGCTTGAGCGTCTTCGAAATCAGGGTCGTAATCGAGTTGACCAGACGACGGACTTCCGGCGCCGATGCCGCCAGACTGAAGAGATTCTTGTTCTCATTCTTCAGTTGATTGATCGCCGCTTCCGACTCGTTGATACGCACGACGATGCGCTCGATTTCGCCGTACAAATCGACAATCTTCTGCTCTTTGTCATACTTGATATAGTCGCGCTGCTTGTCAATGATGATGAAAAGCGACTGATAAAACGAATATTCTTCCTTGAGCCCCGCAACCAAACGAGTCTCTAGTTTCGTGACATCGCTGTATTCCATGACACCCTCATATCTGAACCGAAACTGCCTGTTGCGCCGGTGTTTCCTGCGCTACGCTGCCTGCACTTGCCCCTTGTAATGCTCGGGAGTCGAGATTCTCCCAGCCCTCCTTCAAAGTTGTCATTACTTTGATGATCCCGTCGAAGAGTTCGATGTTCTTCGTCGCATTAAGCAAATAAATCTGGTTGATCATGTACGCATAGAGCTCGGCGAGCTTTTGCGCGATCTCTCCGCCTTTTTCCATATCCAATGTTGTGTACAAATGGACAATGACGCGGTGCGCCTTTTCAATCGATTCACTGAATCCGCTGATATCACCGGCTTCCAATTTCTGCCGCGAATCTAGCATGTACTTGATGCCGCCCTTATAACACATCACAATCAAATCCCGCTGGCTGGCGCCGCTGACCTGGGCTCGCTGATATGTCGCTAGTTGTTTGTTCATTCCCTTAGTTCCTGCCATTGGCTGCAATTTGTGAGAAGTTTTGCGATATCTGATTTAGCTGCGCCGCCAGGTACGTTGATTCCTGATTGAGCTGGCCAATCAAACTCTCCATATCCTGGAATTTTTCGAGCAAGCGCTGCCGCTTGATTTCCATTCTCTGATTCATGTCGGTGACGCGGCTTTCGATGTCCTTAATCTGGCTCTCCAGCGCCTTGGTGCGTCGCGCCAATGTGCCATCAACGCTCTTGGTAATCGAGTCGCTGAAATCCTGCGCCAACGAGGCAATTCCGCGCGATACTTTGACAACGGCGTCAATTTCGGAGCTGACGTCTCTTTCGGTAAGTTCCACAAGCAACTTCAATCCGGCCGTCGTGGTGTTCCCTTCGTTGCCGGTCAATACGCGTCCGGAACCGGTCGCTTTTTCGCCATTAATCGTGCCGGAGACGTCGCGGCCTTCAAACGACTGGGCTGTTAACAACCCCAGCGCTGTCGACGCCGATGAACTCACCGAGGTCTGCAGCTCGATTTTGGAGTTCTTTCCATAGCTGCCGGAGTTCAAGATCAAGTAACCGTCATCGCCGTTGTCGAAGTAATCAACTTCAACACCCAGCTTGCCAATCTTTGAATCGGCGTTGATCTTCTGCTGAATCTCGGTTACAACTTCGCTCCACGAGGAATAGGTCTTCTCCGAGAGCGTGATCGTATCAGAAAGAACACCATCAACTCGCAGGGCGATATTCTTATTCGTCGAATTGATGACGATCGGAGTGGTATCGGGATCCGCTACGCTGCCGCCGCGCAAGTAACCCTTCGCCGCCGCCTGCGTGATGTTGACGGCATATCCGTCTTCGGAAGTCTTGGTCTTGTCGCCCATCGCGACAAAGGAAATCTTTGCGCTCGAGGAATCGCCGGAGGCCGCAAAGAGCTTCTGAACGTCCTCGATGTTATTCGTAATCGCATCCTGCAGTTTGTTGCGGTCGACCACGGCCAGTTTGCCGGTGGTGCCGATGCGGATGCCAATGGCTGCCAGCATATTGAATTTGGAGTCGAGCCCGGTGACCCGCGAGGTAATCCGGCTGCGCATCGAATCTTGCAGCATCAGCAATGTACGATCACCGAAGAGTATGCCCGTATCTTCGGATGCCTCTGGGTCGTGCTTGAACTGGTCGTCGATTGATCCGAGCACGTCATTGAACTTATCGATGAATGTGTTAACGCTGTCTTCAATCTTAGTGGTATCGCGTGCAATTGTGATAGTTACCGGCACATCGTCGGACTTCTTCTTGAGATTGAGTGTCACACCGCCGATGACGTTCTTCACGACATTGCTTTCGCTGTTGATGGTGATCGGAGATCCGCCGCCGTCAGTCGAGCCGACGGTGATTTCCGCGTCCTGCGCCTTTTGCAGGAGAGGCGCAAAGGTCTGCACGCGGAATGTGTCGCCCGCGACCAATTGTCCCGCCGCAAAAGCGATCTTGAGTCCGTCGCTGCCGGCGCCCGAAAGTTCGACTTCGGTGTCAGCCGAACTGACCACGATCGAACCCGAGTTTGTGCCGTCGGACCAGTTGACAGTGATATCGCCCGATCCAACCGTCTGCGCGCCGTTGCCACCGACGGTGAATGTGTAAACTTTGTTCTTGTTGCCGGAATATGCCGCTGTCGTGCCGATAGTCGGATTCGAGGTGGCACCGGTTGAGAACGATGATTTTTCCACCTGGTCAAATGACGACCCCGTGAAATCCAGATCTTTGCTGCCGCTCAAATCGGCGCTGAATACGATTTTGTTCTTTTCGCCGGTCTTGTCGGCGGATAACATTAGCCGGTAACTGTTCGAGCTGCTGCCGTCATTGATGACTGTGGCGGTCACGCCGACCTTGGCGTTGTTGATCGCGCGCTTGATGCCTTCCAGGCTCGAATTGGCGGAATCGATAGTTATCGTCTTTGTCGAGCCGTTCCCCAACGCTATGGAGATTGTTCCGGTGCCGAGACTGGCTGCTTCGGCCTCGCTGAAGCCCTGCGAAGCGATCTGGTGATTCTGCGCCAGCGCCGCAACGCGCAACGAGTAATTTCCGAGTGCCGCATCGTCGCCGGCAATCGCAGTGAGGTATTCTTCACCTTCGACGCTCGTCGAAGTTGCCGCAAAGGTCGCGGCACGCGCCAACACGGCAGCCTGCGTCTGGAACGCCAGCAGCTTGGTGTTGATCGCCTGGTAAGTAGTTATTTGATTTGTCTTAACGGTCTGGTCGTACTGAAGGAGCGTAACATTTTGCTTATCAAAAGTCAGCAAGGCATCGATGATGGCAGTTGTGTCCAGATTAGAATTCAACCCTGATATTGCCCCGGAAAGTCCCGCCATATGTTACTCCTTCGCTTAATTGATGGACCGGACGGGATTGGCCGTCCGGTCCCGAAAAATCTTACGCCTCGGCGTCGAAGATATCTCCGAGCAGCGAGCGCATACGCTGACGAATCGACAACACCACATCCGGCGGAATTTGCCTGATGACCTTGTCATTCGTCGTGTCCATAACTCTAATTATCAAAGATCCGGTATCGGAATCGACCGAGAATTTGAGCGAGATGTTTCTCGACGCGTATTCTCGATTGATCTCCTCAACCATTTTCTCCAGCATGTCTCTCTGATGTTCCGAAGTGCTGCTCTGTACTGCAGCTTGCTCCGCTTGCTTGCCATCATTCGTCATAACTGGATTTGTCACCCGACTTTCCATGTTCGGTGGCGTGGTTTCCGGCTGTGTCGGCGTGACCGTCGTGCGATAGTCACCGACCCGAACATCTGTCAGACCTGCGCTTGGATTCATATTTCACCTCACATGTCGGCGGCAGCGGGGCGATTAGACCCCGCTACCGCTTGAACTAAGAGACTACTGGAACAGCGACAGCACTACCTGGGGCAGCTGGTTGCCCTGGGCAAGCATCGCAGTACCGGCCTGCATCAGGATCTGATACTTCACGAATTCCGACATCGTCGACGCCATATCGGTGTCGCGGATTCCGGACTCGGAAGCGGTCAGGTTCTGGGCAGCAACGCGCAAGTTACGCATGTTCGATTCCAGAGTATTCTTCTGGAACGATCCGAGCGTGCCTCTTGCGTTTGAAACCTCGTCGATGGCGGCGTCGATGACAGCCTGGGCATCCTGGGCGCCCTGTACCGTCTCTACGTTGATTCCAGCCAGGCTGCTGAAGCTGTTGCCGGCCAGATTCTTGCCCAACGACGACGTGGTCATGCTTCTCAGACCGATCGAGGCCGTCTGACCGACGTTGGCGCCGATCTGGAAGACCAGGGATTGATCGGTATTGGTGATGCTCTCGGAACCGCCCGTTGAAGTCAAGGAGTACTTGATCTTCAAGGACTGGGAACGATCTGACGTATAGACAGTCGCTTCCTTACCGGCAGTAACTGAAGTCGCGGGTCCGCCGTCAAGACGAACGTCGAACTTCGCAGCCTTCACATCGAGCAGCAAGTTGCCAACGTTGATACCGTTGGAAGCTTTGTCGACGGTCAGGTTGATGCTGCCGCGACCGGCGGAGCCGGAAGCCTTGTTGTAAAGAGTCGTGCTGGAGGTTGATCCATACTTCACCGAGGAAACCGCGGTGGTATAGCCGTCAAACGAGATCAATGCATCCGAACCGGAAATGGACAAAGTGTCCGCCGTCAGGCCGAGCGCGTTGTACAATCTCTCGGATTCGCTGCCGCTTGAGTTGTGCTTGATCTTGTAGTCGGAACCTTCATCGTACGTGAAGAACTTGAACTGGCTAGTGCCTTCGACCGCGACATCAACGTCGTTGGTCGTCGAGGTGACGCCGGCTCCAGTGGACACGGTACCGAATGCGGTCTGCAGAGCGGACTTGACTGCGGTGGCCAGGGTGGACATCGAAGTATAGGTGGCAGCACCTACCGTCACGTCGGCGGTCGTGTTGTTGTTCTTCGCCGTGGTTACGCTGAAATTAAGAACGTTCAAGCTGACGCCGCGGCTGGAACGGCTCGAACCCATGTTCATGTAGTTCGCAGTAGCGGTTGTCGACTGTGAGGTCAACTTCACACTGTACTGGGTACCTTTGTTGACGGCACGGAACTGAATACCATTACCCGTACCCGAGGTCGTGGTAGCGGCAGTCATCTTGCCGGCCAACGCGGCATTATTGGCGATCGCGGTATTCCACTTCGAAATTACGTTCGCGCGGGTGTCGCCGGACGCGATCGAAATCTGAAGGGTCTGGTCGCCGGTCACGGCTTCGTTGTTTTCCTGATAGTTCAGGACGACTGTGTAGGTACCGGCCTGTGAGGAGGTCGCGGTCGCAAGCACGGAAGCCGAGCTCATGACGGTCGCGTACGAAGCGGTAGCGGCTATGGTGAAGCCCTTACCGAATGCGTCTGTGATCGCCATCGAGTTGGAGACCTTCTCTGCGCCTTCGGAAGCTTGAAGAACGTCGAGATTGTGAATCTTCTCTTCAAGATTTGACGGGGCGCCGGTGCTCGTAAGCGAAACGCCCAACGAGGTCGTGTTGATGGTAGCCGTTGAATCAGCGGTCTTGGTGGCCGTGATCGAATGGCTGCCTGAACCCAACAAGCTCTTCAGAACGGTAAGGCCGGACGAATTCGCGGTCGTGATTGTCGCGATGTTGTCCTTGGTGCCGTCGAGGAGTTTCTTGGTACCGAATTGCGTATTGGCCGCGATACGGTCGATAGTGCGGATAGCGTTTTCAATTTCAGCCTGGTCAGCAGCAAGCTGGTTGGCATCATTGAAACCTTCGTTCGCGGCGTGAATCGCGAGTTCTCTCATCGATACCAGCAGCGAATTGATTTCGTTCAACGATCCTTCTGCGGTTTGGATCATGTTGATTGATCCTTCCGAGTTCTGGATCGCGCGGTTCAAACCAGCAATCTGGGCACGGAACTGTTCCGAAATTACCAGGCCTGCCGGATCGTCGGACGCTCTGTTAATACGATAGCCGGACGAAAGCTTCTCCATCACTTGACTGACGGAACTTGTCGTCATTGCAAGGTTGCGTTGAGCATCCAGTGCAGCAATGTTGTGGTTGATGCGTAGTGACATTACTAAATCCTCCGTGAATGTCCTTGTCGGCTTATTCCTTTACCGACATTCTTTCTACTGCTCGCATTGTTTAGCCACGTCCCATGTCCGCCAAGGTCTGAGCAACTATGACCTTCTAACCAGTTAACGCCCCCGGTCAGCAGGGGTAAACGAAATGAAGTTTGCCGGTCCTCCTTCTTCCGAATTCTTTGCCGGTAATGGCTATATCAATCGTGTTTTGTAACATCATTGATTCCAAACGCTTATTCCCCGCGCTCGAAATCCGTTATTCCGTTATTCTCATTTTCGACTTGCAGCGATACTAACTTAACTTAAAGGTCGAATATAATTAGTGCCGACGCCAAGCCGCCGGCTGCTCAAGTCGCTGTCGTTACCTTCGTTACGAATCCTCTTTAGAAGTGCCGAGCGAATCGTTGAAAGATTCCGCAATCCTGCTTCCATTCTGATTTCAACCATCTCAAACTGTTCAACATTTGAACAGAAGAATGTTATCTCCCGATCGCAATCCCCAGCGGCGCCGTCTCTTGATGACTTTCGCCGTCGGATCTTCTAATCGCGCCGCGGAGCGTGTTGTGCGCTGTTCTTACCGCTTCGATCACATAAGCAACTTCCCTGTCGGTCAGCGACGGATACAGCGGCAACGCAATCGACTGATTCATTGCTTTCCAGGAATTGGGCAGCGACCAGTTCTGCAGTCCGGTCGATTCGCGAAAATACTGGAGCGAGTGGACCGCATGCGTGCCGGGCCGCGTCGCGATGCCCGCTTGCTGGAGTTGTATTATCATCTGATTGCGCAATTCAAACGCTGCGTCGGAGTGGCGCGGGTCGGGCAGATTCTCTCCGACTCGTAAGACATACGACTGGTAAGTATGGCGATATCCTTTCGGCTCAACCGGCAGTGTAATATTCTCAAGCCCGGCCAATCCCTTATCGTAAGCCGCTGCAATCGCCCGTCGGCGCTCAATGATGCCATCCAGCTTGCGCATTTGCGCCAAGCCGATTGCGGCTTGCAAGTCGGTCAGGCGATAATTGTAACCGAGCTTGTCGAAATCTCCGAGATCGTATGGCTTTCCACCGGGAGCGGTTGAATTCGCTTTTACGCCGTGCGAGCGAAGTGAACGCAGCAGCGTTTCATCGGATCGCGAATTGCCGACAATCATCCCGCCTTCGCCGGTCGTGATTGACTTGCGCGGATGGAAAGAGAAACACCCGAGTCTTCCGAATGTACCGCTCTGCCGTCCGGCGATAGTCCCTCCGAGTGAGCAGGCTGCATCTTCAATCAACTCTATTTCGTTTCTTTTCGCGATCTCCTGCAGTCTGGGTAAGTCGGCTGCTAATCCAAACAAGTTCACGGCAAGAATTGCCTTGGTGCGCTGATTGATCAGCCGCTCGATGGATTCCGGGTCGGCGTTAAACGTCGCGCGATCGATATCACACAGTACGGCCTTGGCGCCGCATTCTTCCACTGCTGCTGCCGTGGCAATCCAAGTGAGCGAAGGCACAATGACCTCGTCCCCCTTGCCGATGCCGATAGCCTTCATAGCCAAATGCAGCGCGGTGGAACAGGACGATACAGCCACAGCCCACTCGCAACCGAGATAAGCGGCAAATTGCTTTTCAAACTCGGCAACCTTGGGACCTTGCATGACCCAGCCGGACTCCAGCACTTGCTTCAGTTCGGCTAACTCCTGCTCGTCAAACAGTGGCTTCGACAGCGCTATGTTCATAATTCCTCGCGGTGGTTAGTTCGGTTATCAGGGCCAAATACTCTTCAAAGTCACGCAGTGGTTTCGGCCCGACATGGAAGACTGTCTTCAACAAATCGATCTCCGGCACACGAATACGGCTGAAATTGAACACGTGGACACTCGCTAGTTGATTTTCAATCAAGTACCGGATTGTCGGTTCGAGCGCGGCGGCATCGAATATGTTCACGACAGTCACCGGAGTGCGGCTCATCAAAGCTGCGAATTCCTGCGTGTTAGCGCAGATGTGGTTGCAGACCTCGATGTGCGCCTTGCCTTCATGGTAAACCGAATAGCTCGGTCGATTCAGCCAGTTCGGCGCACCAAGGGTGGCAATATCCATCGCGACGAAGCGCGACAGATTATTGAATGCCTTGTGCGCGAACCACGGCAAGCGCAAATATGCGTCGGGCAGATTCGCGTGAGCGCGCGGGTTGAACTGCTCCGGCTCGATGATCTTGCGAATCTGCGATATGAGCCTGTCGCAATCGGCAGCTGGATAGCCATAGCGCTCTGCCATCTTGACCCAGTGAAATGCGTTGTGATAATACACCTGGTGGAGATTGTCCTTCGCCTCAAATGAGGCGCCCGTATACATCGATCCGGCAATTCGCTTGGCACCGTGCTCGGTCAGAAGCTGCGCCAGCGTCATATAAGCTTCAGCAATCTGTTGTGCCGGCGGCTTGTCGCTGCTGATTTGCATGACACGCGGCGGCGAATACATGAACATTGCCGCATTGATGTAATTCTGTGTCGACTTGCTCCGGTCAAACAGCCCGGCGGCGCTGCTGAAGGTACTGCCGGTGTGTACGGCGTATCGATACAGCGCTTTCGGCAAGTGGATCATCTTCAGCTTGCGCAGATGCGGCAGGTAGTAAGTATTCAAGAACCGACGCGAGTACGTTTGCGTGTACACCTGATCGTACAATTCACGGCGGCAGAAAAACGTCTCGGGAATCTTGTTGCCATCCGCGAATACCAGTGTGTTCAGTAACTCGTAAGTCTGGTAGTAATTGCGGTAGTTCCAGCGCGACTGTTCCTGGCCCTTGCCGTCGGTCACAACCAAGTCGCAATAAATCACGTCTGATTGCTTGCGCTGCCAGAAGCGGACAAATTCTTCCAGGGCGGTATCTTCCAAGTCATCGTCGTCGCTGAAGGGGATAACGAATTCGCCTGTCGCCTTCGCGGCCGCCAACGCCATCGAGTTCGCGTTGCCCTGATTCACTTCATTACGGAAGTAGACTATGTCCTTGCGGGCCTTCTGTGCTTCATGAACGACCGCATCAGTGTCGTCGGTCGAGCAGTCATTGACCACGACGATTTCGCGGTTCTGATAGGTTTGCTTCGATAAGCGCTCAAGCGTGTTCTTGAGCAATGCAGCGCGATTGAATGTCGGCAGCAGGATGCTCACTCTGGGTTGGTAGTTCAAATCGACACCGCTGATGATCTCTTCAAAACGGCTCCGATGCATCAATGCATTGTGGCGCTCGATTGCGTGTTGCCGCAGTTGTTCAGCCGGCGTCGGTGGACTGGCTAATTTTGCGACGCACTCGCTCAAAGAACTCGCAACACAGTCTGCGCCGGTTGCGTATTCGGCGCCAAAGTGGTTCATCACCACAGGCTGGACACCAAGCGACATTGCCAGCAATATCTCTGCCTCGTTGCCAGCTGTTAGCGAAGTTGCGATGATATACGACTTGTCCTGAAACCATCCGGCGAGATCGTCGGGCCGTTCGTGAAATTCGATATTCTCCGTTAATTCACGCGACACCAAGGCATGCTCGAAGTATACCCGCAGCGACGTAGAGGCAAACTCACCTATAACATAGAGTTTGTAAGCGCGGTCGTGGGCAACTAGTTCGGACAAGATGTCGAGCAACACTAGCGCGTTGCATTCGTAACTGATCGGTCCGACGTACGCGACATTCTTGGTAGCCCGTTTCTTTGCCACATTGGATGGAACCACCGCAACTGCCGGCGGCAGAAGCGCGCACTTTGCCATCGATTCGAGCCGGTCCACACAATCGAATGTGACTGCGTCGGTCGCCTCATTGCTGGTTACGATCCCGTCGAAGCCTTCCCAGCGGCATTTCTGCCAGTCGACATCGAGTATCTCGGTACCTGTCAATCGACAAACGAGCTTGGTCTTGCCTTCGGATTCGAGCTTCGACGCCCAGATTGCGAACTGGTCGAATCCGTCAATCCAGATAGTGCAATCCTTACCCATGTATTCGGTAAGTCTGTCCTGATTGCGTTCTCTCTCGATTATGAACTTGTATCGCTTGTCGCCCGCAAACGCATCAATGTATGGCTTGAGGAACCCATAGTAGCCCTCGCGGCCGCAGAACACCACTACATCGCGCATGCTAAACTTCCACCGCAGTTTGCTGGTTTATTGTCGGCAGTTTCGCCGACTCGGGCTTCTCGGCAAAAAGATTGTCGATTACAGTCCGGTAATCGTAGTCCCATTTTAGACCAAACCAATCGGTGCAATTCTTGCAGATGGCGATCTTGCTGAATTCCTTGTCCAGATGAATGCGGCGCAGTTCATCGTAATACTCCGACTGCCAGATATCTTTGATACTCATTTTTCCGAGGTCGAAGTCCTTCATCACCGACTGCTCGCGCCAATCCGCAACGCAAAAACGCGGCCGACCGTGCGAACTGATCGCGATGCGGTTCCATAGCAGCGAGCAAGGCCAACGGTATTGATCCTGTTGCATTCTCAATGTTGACGAGTTCACCATTCCCTTGACCGTCAAGTAGGTGCGAATGACAACGTCGTCCGCAATCGGACCCCAGAACTGCTTGAATGAGTCCAATTCACCGGGCAAGAGTGTGTCCTGGTCAATCATGTTGACGACTATGCGCAAGTTCGGGTTGCTTTTCTTGTTTTTGAGCATGAACAGCACATTGCTGTAGACCTCAACAAAATTGCCCTGCAAACGAATTTTCTCGTAAGTCGGTTTGTACAGACTGTCGAGGCTAAAATCGATCACCAATTTCGTATCGGACGGCCGCAAAATCGCCTCGGCAATCGGCCGCGTCAAAGAGCTGCCGTTGGTGACGATCGTCGCAATCTTAACACCCTTGTCCTTGATGTAGTTGATTGCCGGTCCAATGTGCTTGTACAAAAACGGCTCGCCGTCGCAGGTAATGCGCAGCGTTGAGCCATGTTCGGCGACCTCGTCAATAATCCGCGTGAAAATGTCATAGTCGAGTTGGTTCGGCACATAGTCCGGAACGAATTTCTTGATGTCGTTCTGCGGACAATGGATGCACCGGAAATTGCAAATATTGATCAAATCCAGATGCACCATGTTGGGAAAGACGCGGTCCTGCTCGTTGGCAAATCCATAGAACTCGCGCCACGGGGTTCCGACGGGAGTGGTTGTCTCATGCATGGACGCGGCTCTCCTTGAATGTGAGTTCGTTCATACGTACTTGCCCGGCATTTCTCATTTTTTCGCGGTACCAGGCGATTGTGCGCAGCAACCCGTCTTCAAGCTCAATCTTCGGCTCAAAGTTCAGTATTTCGCGCGCTTTCTTAATATCCGGAATGCGTACTTCGACGTCGGGTGAACTGGCTTCTTTGAAGACGATCTGCGATTTCGAACCGGACAGACGGATGATCTCGCGCGCCAAATGGTAGATGGTCATTGTGCTCTTCGGGTTGCCGATATTGAACGCGTGCCCGCTGGCACGGTTGTTCTGCAGGATTTCCAGCAACGAGTCGAGGATGTCGTCAATATAGCACCAGGCCCGAATCTGGCTGCCATCGGAATAGATCGTCAGATCCTTGTCCTGAATCGCATTCACGACGAAATGGTGAATGGCGCCTTCGCCGACTTGACCGGGGCCGTAGATGTTGAACGGCCGCACGCAGCAGATCGGCATGCCATATTTGATGTAAAAGCTATTTGCAAAGAATTCGCCGGTCAATTTGCTGATCGCATACGACCAGCGCGCTTCGCCGACCGTCAATGCCGGCCGCAGATGATCTTCCGTTACCTTGTAGGCATAGGCGCCAAATACTTCGCTGGTGGAGAAATCAATCACGCGCTCAAGCGAGCCCGATGCTTCGAGGCAGGTCGTATAGACATTGTATGTGCCGATGACATTGACCTCCATTGTCATGACCGGATCGCGCAACACGGAGTCGACGCCAGCGACTGCCGCTGCGTGAATCACGATGTTTGCGCTGTCGATCGATGCCGCAAGCGCGTCGCGGTCGCGAATATCGCCGCGAATCAACTCGACATTGGGATGGCTCGCCAGATTCGGTTTGTCCTGCAGAGAATTTCTGCGGAAGTTATCGAAGATGATAATATGGTTGTCTTCAACAAGCCGTTCAGCCAGAGCGGAACCAATGAATCCTGCTCCACCAGTAATAAAAATCGTTTTACCTTTTATCATATCAACACTCCATAGCGGTTAATAATTCTCTAAGTCCATCCTGATGGCGCTGCTTCAGACCAGCGACAACTCCGGCTTCAGGGCTGCAAACGGCAGCAAATAGTGATATCGATAGTCCTGCGTGATCTGCTGCTCCGTCATGCGCAGCACTTTTTCGCGATTGTTTACGATCTTGGTCAAATAGCTGTGCTCTGCGCGCAAGGCTCCCCAGGATTCCTTGAATCGAATCAGTTCGATTTGGCTTGGAGGCGAGGACTGCAGATTGAGAATCTGTGCATCGAGCGAGCGGGCGTAGCTGATCAGAAAATAAAATGCCGCCGTCGAGGCTTGCATCTCGTCGTAATCGCGGTCAAACATGCTAAGGTAGTAGTCGACACAGTGACGGTTCTGGACCGTGACAATGCCGCCGAGGAACTGATTGCCCGACTTTGCAGTGATCAGTGCACAGTTACCGCTGCCCTCCAATCGCTCGAACATCTGCTCGAAGTACTGTTGCGTCAACAGGACGCCGCCAAGCTCGTTTATTCTCCGCTCGTAGCAGCGATACCACGCCGCTAAGTCCCTGCGATCGCTTGAGACGGCTATCTTTACTTGGGCGTTGTCTGCCTTTTGAAGATTACGCCGCAGATTATTGCGAAACTTGGAGGTCGTATTTGCCAGCGGCTCGCGGGTCAGGTCGAGGTAATGGACATCTTTGCTCGACTGAAAATCGAATTGCTTCGATTCCTCCGCCGAACCGCTATAAAACGGACTCGTGCAGATTGAAACCACATCACAAAGCCGCGAATAATGCGCAAACAGTGACTGATGTAGCTCCCGCACCTCGTTACCATTCAACGATCGCGTCGTCTGCACGCCACCGTAACTGGCAGGATAGGGCAAAGACTGAATCAAATTCCGGTGCTGCATAGCGCAAAGGAAGCCGACAGTCTCGCCGCAATACTCGATGCTCACCGAACGGTCGCATTCCTTCGTGAAACCGCGAAGGAAATCAAACCACGCCAGCGCACTTTGAACATGATGCGGCCGGGCGGCAAGAATTGACTCCGCCATTTCGCGGTCGAGAGCTTTGATCGTCCAATTCGCCATTTCACTCACGCTCGTACTTTGGTCTCTTCCTTTTGCGCCCGCTCCAGATCATTCAGCATCTGCCGTGCTGCAGCAAACTCGGGATTAATCTCCAGTGCCCGCCGGTATCCCATCCGTGCGCTGTCGATGTGTCCGAGGTTGAGATAGCAGTCCGCCAACAGACCGATCAGTTCCGCCGAGTCCGGATAAGTTGTCACGCAGCGTTCGACATATCGCAATGCTTCGCTGTAGTTGTTCAATTCGAAATGCAATCGCGCGACCAAGTAGGTCACATCACAATCGCTCGCAGCATAATCGAGGTAGTTCGCAAGCTTCACCACTGCTGCAGCGTTATCGCCTGCTTTGAAATAAGCCAAACCGATATTTCGTAGGGCCGGTACCAATTGCGGCTCAAGCGTCAGCGCCTCGGCATAAAAGCGAATCGCTTGCGCGAAGTCGCCCATGCGGAAGTAGCAATTGCCGGTGTTGTTTCGCAGTTCCGCATCGGCGGAGTGGCGAGCGAGCATGCAAGAGTAGATTTCCAGCGCCTTCTCAAATTGCCCCTGCCCGATCAGCACTTCTGCCTTCTGGTTCAATGCAGTGTAATTCGTTGGATCCAGCGCAAGAAGTTGATCGATTCGATGCATCGCTTCGCGGGCGTTGTTTGCCTCGCGCTCAATATTGATCAGCAGTTCCAGTGCTTTGACATTGTTGGCGTCCAGTCCGAGGATGTCCTGACAGTGCTTCCGACTCAACGCGTTTTGTCCACGCTTGTGGCAAATGTCCGCCAACAAGTAGTGTGCCGTGATATCGCTGCGTTCGCCGGCCAGACGCCGGTTGGCGTATTCCTCTGCGCCTTCGTGGTCACCCTTTCGGTAGCGCAGCATCGCCAAATGCGTCAGCACATCCTGATGCTCTTTCTTGAAGTCGAGGACGCGTTGGAAGTACTTCTCCGCATTGTCTTCCAGGTGGAGTTCTTCATGGATCAATCCGAGACTGAAATAGGCTGCCGCCTGATCATGCGAATGAATGAGAATGTAGCTAGTCGTTTCCGCGCCGGGATTGTAGCTGTCCGCAGCTGCGATGTAACGCTCGTAGGCCTTGATCGCGCGGCCGAAATCGCGGGCGGCGGCGTAGACATGCCCAAGTTGGAACATCGGATCGAGATAGTTCGGATCGATCTCCAACGCCCGCAGCGCCGTTTCTTCGGCGCGCCTATAATCATTCAAATAGAAATATGCCGAGACGATTTGATCGAGCGCCATTAAGTGAATGTGCCGCTGCCCGGGAACATCCGGGCTCGAGTTCTGCACCGCCCGTCCGGCATGCTCGATGATCTCGCGGCAAACTTCAGGTGGCGGCATCTTATGCTCGCCGCGGAGAATCTGGGCGAGATTGAAATTGGCAAAGTAATTGTTCGGGTTCTCTTCAAGCTGTTTATGCAGAAGCGCCTTGCTGCGGGCGATCTTCTTCTTCATCTGCTCCCAGTCGAGACCATAGCCGTAATGGATGATCTTGGCATCCACGCGCAAAATCGGTTCTTCGACGGGCAGACGTAGTTCATTGTGAACAATGCCCTCATAGCGCGCATTGAGGCGGCGCCGCCACATTCTCACCGACGGCAAGAACGAGGTGATTTCGCCGGACGCGACATGCTTGTTGTGTACCGACAGGGAAATCACATTGATGTCGGGAATACGCGAGGCTTGCTTCAATTTCTCGATGTCGTCCCGGACCAGTTCTTCGTCGGCGTCGAGAATTAAGATCCAATCGCCGGTGGCGTAGCCGAGTGATTGGTTGCGGTGCGACGAGAAATCATTTTCCCATGGGTGGTGATACACCCGCGCACCAAACTGTTCGGCAATGGCGACCGTCTCGTCAGTGGAACCGGTATCAACTACGATAATTTCGCTGACAAAATCTTTGACGCTGTTGAGACACTGTGCCAGCATCTTCTCTTCGTTCTTCACCATCATGCACAGCGAGATCCGCTCTTCGCCAACAATCTGTGTCGCCAGCTTATCGAGATTGCTCTTGTCGCCACAACGCACGAGACCGTCGCTGATTGCGCGGCTCTGACCTGCCTTGTCGCCCATGCGGCCCTTGATAGTCGCCAGATTGATGTAGAAGTCAGGATGGTCCTCGCGGGCGCGAATGGCTTCTTCGAGGACATTTGCCGCCGAGTCAAACTCGCCGATGTTGTAGTACGACATGGCCAAACAGCCGATGAGGTCAAGCTGCGCCTTACCGGTTAACTCATGCCCGCTGCCGCGCGCAGTATCGGCAAGAGGCATCAATACCGGCTCTGCTGTACGAATACACTCGGTAAACTCGCGAAATTCATAGTGCAACAGACTGCGCAGAATCGTGTCCGCTTCGCCAAGACCGACCGAGTTGCCGATCGAAGTTAGGAACTCGTCAGCTTCAACGTACTTTCCGACCTGAAATGCGCTCCAGGCTCCGATTTGCGCCAATTCGCGCGACTGTTCATTCAGCGTCTTCGAGTTGCGCGCATGCGCAGCGTGGGCAATGCCAAATGCGCCGGCATAATCACCGTCGGCAAAATGTATTCGCGACTGCTCGAGCAGATCCGTCATGTTGCCGGTAACCGGCGTGTTCGCACTCTTCGTCCGTTGCTGTTTCTTTTCTTGCTTCTTAGCCATGTTGAACCTCGTCCGAGTTCCCCTTCAGTACTTGCGAAATGAGATTTTCGATTTTCCGTAGTTGCCGGCGATTATCGTAACGCTCGGCGATGAATTGGCGGCATTCCTTCTGCAAGGCAGGCCGATCACCGCGTTCCAACTCGCGCAGTAGGCGCACACTGTCGTCCGGAGTCGTGAATACATAGCGCTTCGGATAAATCTGCTCCGCACCGAGCCAGTCATGAATCAGCGGCAACACGCCGCTGGCCATACCTTCAGCAATGGAGTAATGGAATGATTCGAACAATGAAGTCGAGATCACGAAATCCTTGTCGCGCAGATAACCGGAGATGTCATCGACCCAGCCGTCGAACGAAACCGGGATGTTCAATTTCGGCAGTAGGTGCGCAAAGTAGACTTGATAGCGCGCATCCTGATGCTCGCCGGCGAGATGGAAAGTGTAGTTCGGGTCGTAGTCGTGTATTGCCTTGAAGCTGTATAGCAACAACGCCGGGTTCTTCTTGTAGTTTATATAGCCAATCGAGCAGATCTTCTTGCCCGCCGGCTTCTGCGCCGGCATGGTGAATTTCTCGAGATCAACGCCGTTATGAATCACCGTAGTTGGTGTTGGTACCGAGAAGTTATAGGACAACAGATCTTTTACCGCATCACTGACCAGCACCAGATGATCGATCTTGTTCCAGTCCACGTGACGCGGCATGTCGGAGAACACTTCGTAGCTGTGCAGACGGCAAACGATTTTGCACGTCTTCGGCAGTTTGGTCGCAGCAATCACCAATTGATCGCACCATTCGAACCACGCCAGATCGCACCACTCCAGCAGCGACTTCATTTCGGCTTCGGTACCCTTCTCAAAGATGCGCAACTCATGCTGCGACTTGAGCCGGTCGATCACCGGATCGATAAAGGTGCGAAACGAGGCGAACACCGCGATCTTCGCGCGCTGGACTTTCGTCTCTACAGGCGCGTTCGTGACACCCTGCTTCTCTTGTTTGAAGTGCTTTTCCCAGTCGGACAGGACCAAGTCTTCCCCCCAGCGGTCTCGATATTCTTCGCGAATGGCTTCGAAGTTTGCCAAGCTCGGGTTGCGCAAGGCGAATTCCATGTAGTTCGTGTACAGTTTTTTTCCCGCCGATTTCAGCCGGGCTCCGCGCCCAAAGCTATTAAGCGCGCCGGTCAGATTCCCACCCTGCTCCTCGATAATTGCTAAGTCGTTGTAGGCCGCCGCTTCGAGCGGAGCGAGCATGATTATTCTGTGCAGACATTCGGCGGCTGCTTCAAATTTTCCCTGCGAGGTTCGCACCAAAGCGAGATTGTGCAGCACATCGAGATTGTTGGGAGCAAATCGTAGCGCGCGCCCGAGAAATTCCTCGGCATGCGCCGGATCGCCGGCTTGCAGCCAGGTCATGGCGGTCGAGTTCAGTAGGTCGATTGAACGCGGCTGTAGGAGACAGGCTTGTTCGAGAATCGCGCCGGCGCCGCGAAAGTCATTCTTGGCGATTTTTTGTGAGGCTTGTTGGACTAAGGCTGCGGCTTTGTCAGCGGCGGTGGCAATTGCCGCAGTTGATTCCTGCGGAACGGCGTCCCGTTGGTTGGCCATGGCATCTCCTATTTGCTTTTCTATGACGACACATTGTCGCTCCCATTATCCATTCGGGAATCTGATTATGATATCTGGACTGTTGTCACCTTGTGCGTCGCTACGCTGTGCGTGCGTTCGAGCTGGCGCACAATTGAATGCGCCACCGAATAGGCGCTGTCGGTCAACACGAGCTGCTTGACTTTCTTGTTGCGCGTGTTAATCAGGATCGGTCCCTGGAGATTGGCGGTCATCTCTTCCAGCCGCTCCGGAATTGTCACCACCACGTAGATCTCCACGTCGTGCGGGTCGGCAACTTCGATGTCGGCGACTTCCTTCGCATGGACGGCAACGCGATAGTCGGGGAAAAACACGACCGGACTGACTACGACAAACGCCAGTTCCGGTGCTTCAGTGCACTGCAGCCAGCGAAATGGCAGGCAGTCCTGCGTCTCGATGAGCACGAAATGCTCGTATCCCTCAAACCCCAATAATCCCTTGGGAATTTGCAGGATATCCTGCTCATTGACTTCAATTGTTCCAAATTGTCGGGTCTGTAATTCCATTATCCCCTCGTTATCTGATGAAATCCAAAAGCGATGGTTGAAGGATCTTTGCGGCGGAATTGAGCGCCGCGTTATAGGCATTTTCCTGCATGGCCAGGTCGGTAATCAACTTGGTCAAGTCGGCATCTTCTACGTCCGAAAGCAGTTTTGTATAGTAGACTTCGTATTCTTCGAGTCGATTGAGCGTCGTCTCCATGTGGATGACTTTCGCGCCCGCTGCAGCGCGTTCGTTCAGCACGACGGTCAAGGCATCGCCCATTGTTCCGACAAGGCTCTGCACGATCTCGCTGTCGTCGTCGCGCAATGCCTGCGTGAGCAGCATCATCGAGCCAAGCACATCCGCAGCACCGGTAATTCCCAGCTTTGATGCTACCCGCTCGACGCCGTCATTATTAATCATCAGCGTGCGCGTCGGATCGTTGTTGGCGATTTGAATGCCCGTGCCGGCGGCATTGATCGATGCCGTGACGGTCAGCCCGGAAGTATTGATGCGGTCTATGAGGTCTTGAACCGTGACAATTGCCGGATCGGAGGTGTCAATAACTGCACTCGAGTCCCCCTGAAAGATCCGGAATGTGCCCTGCGGCAAACCGTTATTGTTGTTAATCTGCGAGACAAGAGCCGTTGCGGTCAACTGTGGACGCAGCCCGTCACCAACCTTCGTGTAGTTGAACTGCCCTGCCAGGCCGAGATCGGCAGCAGTCGTTTCGCCGACCGCCGATTCGCTGACCGTGAATGACGGCCGCGGATTCAGGTTGATGCCGTTAAGCACCGGATTGATATTGCCAATAATCCCCAAGTTCGACGCTGTCGTGTCCGAAGCGGTAAACTCTTCGATGTGCAGGTCGAGCGGAACTCCATTGGTGTCGGTAATCGTAATTCCCGTGCCGCCGCCGTTGATGGCCGCCGTGACGTTATTGATTCCGGCTGTCGCAAGTTGCGTATTAATCGCGGTCAACACGTCGCCAACAGTGACCGCGCCTGTGATGTCGATAGCAACACTTGTCGTGCCCGCGCTGTTGCGAATTGTAAATTTGCCGGGAACAGTATCAACACCGGTACCGCCGTTGAGATTCAGCAAAGGTGTTGTTGCGGAGATTGTCGGGTCGTCGACGGCGACAAGACGGAGATTGTTGCCCTCAAGGCCGATCGACGCCGTTACATTAGTGATTCCGGCTGCCGTCAATTGCGTGTTGATCGCGGTTATCGCCGATTGGATATCGGTGGCCGCGGAAATGTTTATCGTTGCGTTGATATTCTGGTTTTCGTCGCGAATGACGAAAGTGCCGGGCACCTGGTCGACACCCTGATTGAGATGCAAATTCGTAAGCGAGGTCGCGCCGGTTATGCCAAGACCAATATCAGAGTTGGCACCGATAGCCTGGAATGGCTTGGTCAGAATGTTGGATCCAACGGTGTTGATCTGTACCTTAGACCGCGAATCAATTGAATAAGCCACTGTGCCGGAGTCGCCGCGATAGACAACGCCGTTGACATTGGTCTCAAACGGCTTGGTGCGGGTGCGGTATCCGCCGAACAAATAGCTGTTCTGCAACTGCGAATTGCCGGCGCCGAGCACCTGCTCGAAAAGCGATTGCACTTCGTTGGCGGCAGCTTCGCGCGCGTTGGCATCGTTGGTGTCGTTTGACATTTCCACGGCAATCGATTGCGCATCTTTGATCGCATTGTTCATGTCGCTCATCGAGCGGTCGGTCGAAGCCAGCCAGGTGCTGCCGATGGAAATATTGGCTTTGAATTGTGTCAGTTCCGTCAAACGCTCGCGATAAGAAAGATCGCGCACCGTGCCGATCGGATCGTCCGACACCTTGTTGATGCGGCGATTCGTCGACATCTGATTCTGCAGTTTGAAGAACCGCGAGATGTTGTTTTGCAGGTTGAATACAACCTGCTTGGAGATCATCTCATGTGTTACGCGCATAGCTTGTTGTTAATCCTCGTAATAGACAAAACCTTCGTCCATTGGATTCGGTGTTCGCGGCTCGGTGCCTTTCCCCGTGTCTTTGTTCTTGGGGTCCTTGGCGCCGAGTGTGTCTTTGTCGTTCTGCGAATCTTTGCCTTCCCGCATTGTTCCCTGCCTAATGTTTGCCTTCCGGCCGTATGTTATCGTCCCTGTTCTTCTTGTTTGATTCGCGATACTCCAGCTCTGACTTCTGAACTTCGTCCGGCTTGATGTCACCCTTGAACTTGTTCTTGAGCATGGTCACTACGGACATCAGGTCTTTCTTGCCGGCTTGCGCCGCCTTGCGGTTTTCGTTCTGGATCTTGACATAGACCTCTTCGCGGTGAACGACGACCTTCAAGGGAGCATCAATGCCAAGGCGCACCTGCCGGCCGTAAATGCCGAGCACGGTAACCTTGATGTTGTCTCCTATAGTGATGGACTCGCCTAACTTCCTTGTTAGAATTAACAATCCACCCTCCGTGGTTGGTTATCTGGTAACGCCCATACCGCTGATAACGGTCTCCAGCGCCGTGTCCATGAACGTAATCACCCGCGCCGCCGCTTCGTAGGCGCGCTGGTACTTGATCATGTTCGTGACCTCCTCGTCAATCGATACTCCCTGTACCGCTTGACGGGCATTTTCCAATTGGGTCACCAGTAAACTGTAGTTGTCTTTCAGTGTTTCTGCTTCTTGCGTTCTAATTCCGAGAGTTCCGACCATCGAACCATAGAATTCGTTGATCGTCGATGTCCCCGACTGCAGCACCCGCTGGTAGCGCAGTTCCGAAATCGCTTGTGCATTACGCGTATCGCCCGGCTCGCCGGAAAGCGAGGAAGCGATCAAGTTCACGTCATTTTCAATTTCAATGTTAAGTGCCATTGTGCCGGCCGTGGTTTGGAACGGGTCGAAGAAGTTCACTCCGGTAGTTCCAGTTGCACCGACGCCCGCGGCATGTATGGCGTTAAGCTGCGTGACAATCGTCGATGCCAGCAGATCCAGATTCTTCTGCATTTCCGGGATTGTCTTATCGCGCGTCTGCTCAAGCGCCTGTAACTCGCCGCCGGAGAAGTCGATTTCGAAATTGGTGTTTTCCCAGACTGCGATCGTCGCGGTGCTGCCGTCGCGCGGGACGGCTTTGGTTTCAATTTTCAAATAGTCGACGCCGTCGACCAGACTCATCGACCCGATCATCACTGCAGTCGTACCGTTGTTGCGTTCAATCGTACGTACGTTCGCGTAGGTTGAAAGTGCATCGACGAGAACATCGCGCTTGTCGCGCAAGTCATTGGCGTGGTCGCCGCCGAGTTCGGCGGTGGCGATCTGACGGTTGAGCGTCGCTATCTGCGAGGCGTACTGGTTGATTTGCTCGACGCGCGACTTGTAGTCGGCGTCAACGCTGTCGTGAAGTTCCTCAAGCTGGCTTGCATGTTCGTGGAATGCATTAATCAGCACCTTCGCCTTTTCAACGACGGTCGTACGCGCATTCGGATTGGTAGCAAGATTCTCCCAGCTATTGAAGAAGTCGGTCATCAATTGGTTCAGACCCTTGTCGCCCGGCTCGTTGAAAAACAGCTCGATTTGCGAAAGCGTCTTATGTGACGACTCCCAGCGCGCCATATTGCCGTTGTCTGCTCGGAACTGACCGCCCAGGAATGCATCGCGAATCTGCGTGACGCTGTTCGCCATCACGCCGGTGCCCATGTTGCCCTGCGTCGTATTCAACGGGTCGGTTTGCGTGAGATTCACGCGTTGGCGTGTAAATCCGGGTGTCGCGGCATTCGCGATATTGTGGCCGCCGGTCGTCAATGCCAACTGCTGCGCTAAGAGAGCGCGCTTGCCCATTTCCAATCCAAAGAACAGTCCCGGCATGGCTAAGCTCTCCGGTCCACCAACGCGGATTTCTGCGTCGGATTGGTTTTGACAACATCGGCCGAATAAGTGCGCTTGTCGCTCTGCTCGGTCAAGCCAAGTTGCGACATCGTCGTGTTGATGTATTCCATCGATTTGCGAATCAAGAAATCATTGCGGGATTTGATCGTTGAGATCTGCTCATGGAGATTCAAAAGTGTGCCTTGCAGAGCGTGAATCTGATTCGACTCCGGCTCCGATACCAGCTTTGTCAATTCAGTCAAAGTTAGATCATCCTGGTCGCGGTCTAATCCGACAGAAATCTCGGCGACCAATGCACGGCGTTCCTGCTCGACTTGCGTGGTCCGTTGCGAGAGTATTTCCTGGTCGTGCGTCACGATCTGCAGGGCTTCAAGGTCATTCTTCACAAGCGCTTCCTGCTGGCGATTCAAGTACTGCAGGAAGGTCTCGAAAATGAGAACCTCTTCACCGATCAAACTTATCAGTCGTATTATCTTGGCTTCCAAAAGTTACTCCTCTTACTATCTTATGTCGGAATCAAGCGAGGATTTATTAACTGCCTTTGCCGCAGAAAGTTCAGTTAGAACGCGCTTTACGTATTCCTGTGTCTCCGGAAACGGCGGGATTCCCCCGTGCTTCTCAACATTTCTCGGTCCGGCGTTGTATGCAGCCAGTGCTGTCCCCAAATCACCAAAGCGGTCAAGCATTTGGCGCAAATATCGCGCGCCGCCGCGAATATTCTCGCCGGCATCGTACGGATTCTGCACACCAACGGATCGCGCCGTGTCCGGCATGAGCTGCATTAGGCCGGCGGCTCCGCGCTGTGAAGTCGCTTCGTTGCGCCCCGATGATTCCTGCATGATTACAGCGCGCAACAAATCCTCCGGAATGTCCGATTCCTTTGATGCCGCCCGAATGTGATTGATGTACCGGTCCAGCCGTCCCGCTGCAGTAGTCGTCCCAACCGCCGGGGTCTTGGCGTCAACAACTTGCTGCTTTACGATCGGTGCCGCGGGCTGCGCTGATTGTAACTTTCCTTCAGTTGCTTGCGGTATAGGTGCAGCAGGAATTGGTTTTCTGACTTCAGTCGAATGTAATGCGGGTGAAATGTCAGAGATTGACTTTGTCGATCGGATCGGTGCTACGCCATCGATGTGGCGTTTCGACGTTATCTGCAGGCCCGTTTTTTCGGTCGTCTCGGCGTCAAGTCGTTTCAGGAGATGATTGTAAAGAACCTCACCAACGCCGAACATGCCGCTCTTGCCCAGTTGCTTAGCGACGCTTTCGTCGGCCATCGACATCATGATGTCTTTGCCGAAACCGCTTTCTTCTTTGTCCTGCGTGTCCAGCGAGCTTGCGCGCATGCTCTTGAGCATCTGCTCGATGAAGATCGATTCAAATGCCTGCGTCGCTTTCTTAAGTTTGATTCGCTTCTGCGCCAGTTCATCCAGCGCCGGCTTGGTGGGTGCAATCTCCACGGGTTTCGGGAGATTGGAGATCTTTATCATAGCACGACGAGTTCGGCACGCAAGGCGCCGGCTTGTTTGATCGCTTGAAAGATGGCAATGATATCGCGCGGCGAAGCGCCAATCGCGTTCAGCGCCGACGCAATCTCGGAGATATTCGTTCGCTCTTCGAAATAAACGACGCGCGCTTGGTCCTCGCTGACATCGACCTTGGTGTCCTGCGTCGAGACCGTTTCACCCTTGCCGAATGGCTCCGGCTGGCTGATCACCGGCGTCGACTTGATCTCAATCGTGATATTTCCATGCGCCAAGGCAACCGGCGCAATACTGACATTTCCACCGGCAACAATTGTCCCAGTCTTTTCATTGATAACGACCTTTGCACGCGAGTCGGGAGCAACCATGAGATTCTCAATGGAAGCGATAAACTGCGCTTTGCCGTCGTCGCTCGCTTGCGTTTCCGGAAGTGTAATCGTTATTCCAGCATCACCGACGACCGACGCAACGCCCGGATACTTGTCGTTGATCATCGCTTTGACGCGTTCTGCCGTGGTGTAATCGGGATTGTGTAACGAGAGTTTGATCTGGTTTGGTACCAGGTTTTCGCGAATCGGCTCGCGCTCGACCTGGAGTCCGTTGGGAATTCTTCCCACTAGAGTGTAATTGCTGACAATTTTGTTATCACCGACTTGGACGTTGAATCCGCCGATCGACACCGAGCCTTGCGCATAACCGTAGAGCAGTCCGGTCCGGTCTGCCAGCGGCGTCAGTACAAGCGTTCCCCCTTCGAGCGTCGAAGCATCACCCAACGACGAAACTGTGACATCGATTTTGTCACCGACCATTGCGTTCGGCGAGAGTTTGGTGGTCACCAATACAGCGGCCACGTTCTTTGTCTTGATATTGCCGGCATCGACGGTCACACCCATTCGCTGCAGCATATTCGTAATAGATTGCACGGTAAATTGCGAGCCTTTGCCATCACCGGTGCCATTGAGCCCGATTACAAGACCATAACCGACGAGATCTGTCTCGCCGGTTTGGTTAATGCGGGAAATGTCCTTGATACGGACGTCGGCGCGAACTTCTAGCAGGGTCAGAATATTGACCAGGACGAAAATAATCGCGGCAACAATCAAGAGTCTCAATAGCTTCATAGCGTCCTTGCTCCTTAGAATATCCAATTGAGAATTCTGGTGATGAGGCCTGGTTTTGAACCATCTGCGGCTGGTCCTTTGCCGGTGTAATTAATTTTTGCGTTGGCGATGTTGTAGGAATTCACTGTGTTGTCGGGGTTGACATCGGCACGGCGGACGATTCCGCTCAATACCATCGTCTCCTGCTCCGCGTTGATCTCAATATTGCGGGAGCCCTGAATTACCAGATCGCCGTTGTTACGTTCCGCGATGACTTCCACTGTCATGCGCGCACGAATCGATCCGCGGCGGCTGTTCGAACCCTTGCCGTCGTAGGCGTTATCGCTTGAGTTGTCGGCAGAGAACAGCGGGATAAAGTTAAGCGGACCGACGCCGCCGGAACTGCGAGTCGAGCCGTCAGCCTTCTCCTCGGTCTTCATGGCCGATTCGTTGGAGGCTTCCGTATTTTCGTAAATGATCACCGTCAGCAAATCGCCGACGCGGTGAGCTTTGATGTCCGTAAAAAACGAACCATCGGTGCCGACACGCTGCGCTTTGAGAGCCGGCGCAAACACCAGGGCGATCAAAACAATCGCCTGAATCCAATTAGCGAACGACTTTGACGAGCTGTTCATCCTGAACCTCTGCGACTATGATCTTATTGGTTAAGAGATTTTTCACTTTGATTGACTCGCCCCGTGAGCCGGCCTGGCGCGCTTCGCCGGTCGCCGTAATTTGCAGGCTGCCCGACAGAAACATGATCGTAACCTGGTCGCCGCGCTTGATCACTTCCTCCGGCTTGATCATCGAATAACTCATCGTCTTGCCTTGAGGAATCGTGCGGGAGGCTTCCTGCCCTTCGACCTCGTCGATACCGGCGACATAGGGGTCGCTTAGCGAATAGATTTCGCGGCGCATAACCGTAAACATATCAGGAGTCAGCGCCTCGCCGCGCGGGATTGACCGAGTCGTGACGAGGGCTTCCTGATACCAGTGTACTTGTGCATTCAGTGTCGCGCTGTGCGTCACCGTATTGTTGGCATAGAAGAAGACTTTGAACCAGCAGTTGCCGAACGCCTGACTGTCGCCGATCATCTCGATCCGCAAACTGTCGTAATGCTCCGGCGCCGGTGCCGGCAGAGCCGAAATCGACAGCAGATATTCATAGCGGCTGTCGGTTAAGGTTGCCCGCAGCGCATTTTCGATGGCTGTCGTAGTCGCTGCCGCAGCATAGATGTGGCTGGCAGTCAGCAGGAGTACTAAAGTCGTTAACGCTGTCAGAAGTTTCTTAATCATCATTATCTCTTCAGGTTGTTGACCAGGCTGCTCATATCGTCGGCCGTCTGGATGGCTTTGGAGTTGATTTCGTAGGCGCGCTGCGCGACGATCATATTGACCATTTCGCTCACCACGTCGACATTCGACATTTCCAGGTATCCCTGGTTAATCTTGCCGAGACCGTCCTCGGAGGCGACACCGGTAATCGGCGAGCCGGAAGCGGGAGTCTCTTCGAACAAATTGTGCCCGATCGCCGAGAGACCGGCAGGATTGATAAATCGCGCCAGTTCAATCTGGCCGACTTCCTGCGGATCATTGGAGCCGGCTTGCGTGACTGATACCCGGCCATCGAAGCCAATTGCAATTGAAGTCGCATCTTCGGGAATCGTAATGTCGGGAGTCATGTAGAAACCGTCGGAGGTCGCCAGTCGACCATCAGCGGTCAGCTTGAAACTGCCGTCGCGGGTATAGGCTGTCGTGCCGTCCGGTTTTTGAATCTGATAGAACCCATCGCCGTCGATCGCGAGATCAAGCGGATTTCCGGTTTGTGACAATTCACCCACCGAAAACTGGCGTGTCGTCGCAACCGGACGTGTGCCGTAGCCGATATCCAGCGAAGTCGGCGTAACGGCGCCGGTGGAAGCCGTCACACCCGGGCGGCGCAGCGACTGGTACATGATGTCTTGAAATTCAACTTTGGATTTCTTGAACCCGGTGGTATTGACGTTTGCGAGGTTGTTCGCAATGTTGTCGACATTCATTTGCTGGGCGGACATGCCCGACGCAGCAGTTCTTAGTGATCTAATCATCTTTCCTTACTCCCTTAGACTCGCGGCAATTCGTTTACAGCCTTGGACAATGACTCGTCCTGAATCTGAATCATCTTCTGCCCGGTTTCGAACATGCGATACGAATCGATCATCTCGACCATTTCGCGCATGACATCAACATTTGACTTTTCGAGATAGCCCTGGCGAAGCGTCGCCGACACCGGCGGCGTAGGCGCTGCATTGAGCGGCGCCGTGAAAATCGTTCCTGACACTTTGCTCAATTCGGTTGATTCATCGAAACTGACAATGCGCAGCCGGCCGATGGAGGTTGATCCCATGGTGATCATGCCGTCGCTCCCGATGGAAATCTTCTCGTCGGTCAGAGTGATTGGACCGCCTTCCGACAAAACCGGAAATCCGTCCGCGCTGACGAGCGTGCCGTCGGGACCGAGTGTGAATGCGCCGTTGCGCGTATAAGCTTCACCGTTGGGAGTTTGCAAGACGAAGAACCCGTCGCCCTGAATCGCGAGATCCAAGTCGCGGCCGGTTGCTTCCAGCGCACCCTCGGTTTGGTCGATGTAAAGTTTGTCGATCATTCTTACCTCCCAGGATGGTCCCTGCAGATTTTTCAGACCCTTCAGATTCTGCTCGTTCTTGAAAACGCGCAGAAACATCGAGTCCTTCTTGAAGCCCGCGGTTTCCGCGTTGGCGAGATTGTTCGCGATCACCTCTTGCTTGCGAACGCGAGGGATCATCGAGGCGGCTGTGTTGTAAATTCCTTTAATCATGGCAATACCTAGCCCCAGCTCTTGCAAGAGCCCTGCCAAACTCGGAGATTATTATTCTAAGTGATTGTGGGTGTATGGCTTGCAACTGAACGCAAATTGCGTTTCAAATCGAAATTGGCCGGAAATGAGAAATTAATTCCGCCCGAGAAATCCGAATTTTCTTACTTGCTGCCGCTGTGGTGCTTGGCAATTTCAATCAGTGAATTCATCGCCTTGTGAAAATCTTCTGCCGTTGCAACTCGGCCGTCGTCGGGTTTGTACAGCACGCATTCAGTTTGATAGCCGTAACATCGAAGTGATTCGGAGAGATAACAAACGTCCGTATAGAGGCACTTGGTAATAGCTCGACGATCCCGCATCATTCCCTCGCTCATAAGTCCTGTCCATTCTGATTATCGGTAGCCATGGCGACAATTCTTACAACGAAGGCATTGAAAATTCGACATTCTCGTTTCAAGTAGAATTAACAAGGGCAGAATCAGACGCACAGATTTGGGAGCGTGATGAAGTCCGAATAGAATTAGAATGGACAGTTAGTGCGCAAGAGGGTTTTGGCCGGAAGCTGTTAATTATTCGCTCTTAATTAGCTCGACGAGGGTCTTTTCCGAGTCGACCAGTTCACCTTCTGCACAATTGACAGATTTTACCTCGCCTTTGAACGGCGCCACAAGCGGGTTTTCCATCTTCATGGCTTCGACCACCAACAACTTCTGCTTTGGTTCAACTTTGTCGCCCGCCTTAACCAGCACCTTAACCACCTTGCCCGGCATCGGCGCGGAGATTTTCGACTTGTCGCCATGATCCCCATGGTCGCCGCCAAAAGTGTCGGCGTCCTTTGATCCCGGCAGATCAAAAACGTGCGACTCATTATCGGTCAACACGTAAATCTTGTTCTTCGTCTTGATCGCGGTCACGCGCACGAGGCTGTGTGCGTTGCGAATGATGTACTCATTGCTCCCCAACGCGGTAACTTCATAGCGATGATTGGCGCCGTCATGCGTGACCAGCAATTTGTCGCCGTCGCGTTCAGCCGTAAGATCTATAGGAATTTCATTTCGCAGCAAGCGCAGATTCATTACAGCTCCCACGACCCCAGCGCCTGCCAGGGCGAGATTTCTAATTCTCCCGCTGCGCCGCCGTCGCCTCCGGCCGGTTGCTTTTCCGACATCGCCAATACGGCTCCGGCGTACGCGGCATCAAGCTCCCGGTCTGACTCCGATTCCGACCACTCCGGAAGATGCTTGTCGATGAAACCGGTAAAGAGATTTCCGGCGCGATATTCGGGATGGTTGAGGCAGTCGATCAAAAAGCGCACATTGTTCTTGATGCCGACGATGCGATAATCCTTGAGCGCCAGTACCATGCGGTCGATTGACTCGTCGCGGGTGCGTCCAAGCGTGATGACTTTTGACAAGATCGGATCGTAATAAATCGGCACTTCGAAGCCCGAGTATACGCCGCTGTCGACGCGGACATTTCCCCCGACCGGTTCTTTCAGATGAATAATCTTCCCCGGCGATGGCAGGAATCCCGTTGCCGGGTCCTCTGCATAAATGCGGCATTCGGTAGCATGTCCGCGCATTTTGACATCGCTCTGTGCGAACGACAGTTGCTCGCCGGAAGCGATATGTATCTGCTCTTTGACCAAGTCGATTCCGGTGACCATCTCGGTAATCGGATGCTCGACCTGGATGCGTGTGTTGACTTCCAGAAAGTAGAAATTGCCGTCATCATACAGGAACTCAACCGTTCCTGCGGATATGTATGACGCCGCTTTTGCCGCAGCGACTGCAGCATCGCCCATCTTGGTGCGCAGCTCCGGCGTCAACGCCAGCGAAGGCGTTTCTTCGATGATCTTTTGGTGGCGACGTTGAATCGAACACTCGCGTTCGAACAAATGCACTGTGTGGCCAAAACTGTCGGCAATAATCTGGACTTCAATGTGGCGCGGATGCGCGAGATATTTTTCCAAGTAAACAGTCGCATCGCCAAATGACGATTTGGCCTCGCGCTGCGCCGCTTCAACGGCATCCTGAAGCTGCCCTTGATCGGTGACAATGCGCATGCCCTTGCCGCCGCCGCCTGCTGCCGCCTTGACGATAATCGGATATCCGATCTTGCTCGCCAGCGCCTTGAAATCTTCAATATTTCCGGATTTGACTTCCCCGCCCGGCACCGTCGGCACGTTGGCTTTCGACATCATCGAACGCGCACCCAACTTGTTGCCCAGTGCGCGAATAGCACGCGGCATCGGTCCGATAAACGTCAACTTCGCGTCCTGAACGGCCTGCGCAAATTCAGCGTTTTCGGCCAGAAATCCGTAACCGGGATGAATCGAATCGCAGCCGGTCTTCTTGGCGGCGTCGATCAATTTGGAAATGACTAAGTAGCTTTCATTGGCGGGTGAAGGTCCCAGCCCAACGGCTTCGGTTGCCAGACGAACATGAAGGGCCTCGCGATCGGCATCGGAAAACACCGATACCGTCGGAATGCCCATCTCGCGGGCGGCACGCATGATGCGCACGGCAATTTCTCCGCGATTGGCGATGAGAATTTTTCTTAGCATCTATCACAATCTATTGAGCGGCCAAATTCTTTGTGGGCCGCGCACAGCATATTTACTTCTTCACGAGTTCGGATTCGAAGCGCCAACTTGGCACATTCCAAATCCCGAACTTACTCTTCAACTACCCACTTGGGTTTGCGTTTGTTCAGGAAGGCATCCATACCTTCTTGGCCTTCGGGCGACTGCCGCAAATCGGCAATCACGCGCGCCGTGTATTCCTTGAAATCATCGACCGATTGTTGCGGCACGGTTTGAAGCAATTGTTTGCAAACCTTGATCGCCTCCGGTCCCGATGATAACAGCGACTCGACAAGTCCATTGACCGTCGCATCTAGTAAATCGTCCGGCACCGCACGGTTCACCAAGCCGGCAGTCAAAGCCCGCTCCGAGGTCAACCGTTCGCCGGTCAGGAAAAACTCGCGCGCCCGGCCTTCGCCGACACGCTTTATCACATAGGGCGAGATGCACGCCGGCACCACGCCAATTTTCACTTCACTAAATGAAAACACCGCACTCTGCGCAGCCACAGCAATATCGGTAACGGCAACAAATCCGGTGCCGCCGCCGATTGCAGCGCCGTTTATCCGGCCAATCACCGGTTTGGGAAACGAATAGATATCGTAAAACAGATCGGCAAGCCGCCGCGCTTCGTCGAGATTGTCTTCATACGCGGCATTCTTGACATCGCTCATCCAATTCAAGTCGGCGCCGGCGCAGAAAGATTTACCTTCGCCGGTCAGAATCACGACCCGCACATCCGGATCCGACTTCAGCTTCTTGAACGCAAAAGTCATTTCGTCGATTACTTGCGCATTGAAAGCGTTGTGCACTTCGGGACGGCAAAAAATGACCCGCCCGATCGCACCGGCTGTCTCGACTCTGACTGTTTTGCTTCCGTTCATCCCTACATCCTAAACACGCCGAATTTCGGCTCCGGTATCGGCTTATTCAACGACATCGATATCGCCAGCGCCAACAAGTCGCGCGTCTTCTTCGGATCGATTATGCCATCGTCCCAAAGCCTGGCAGTTGAATAATACGCCGATGATTCCTGCTCATACTTCGCCAACGTCGGCTTCTTGAATTCAGCTTCCATCTCGGGCGTCGTTTTGGTTCCCTGCTTGGCGAGCTGCGCTTTCTTCACGCTCCACAGCACATCGGCCGCTTGTTCGCCGCCCATGACGCAAATCTTTCCATTCGGCCACATCCAGAGAAAGTGCGGATCATAGCCCCGCCCGCACATCGCGTAGTTACCGGCGCCGTACGAACCGCCCACGATGACCGTGAACTTCGGCACCTGCGCGTTTGCAACGGCATGAACCAACTTGGCGCCGTCGCGCGCGATGCCGCCGTGTTCATATTTTTTGCCGACTATGAAGCCGGTGATATTTTGCAAAAAGATCAGCGGAATTTTCCGCGACGCACACAACTCAATAAAATGCGCGCCCTTGAGTGATGATTCACTAAACAGCACGCCGTTGTTACCCAAGATTCCGACTGGGTAGCCGTGAATCCGTGCAAACCCGCACACGAGCGTGAGCCCATACAGCGCCTTGAATTCTTGAAAACGGCTGCCATCAACGATGCGCGCGATGACTTCCCGCACATCAAATGGCTGCTTCAAATCAGTCGGAACGACACCGTACAATTCTTCCGGATCGTAATAGGGATCTTCAGCGCGGGCGCGATCAAGCTCGAATTTCTTCGGGCGATCCAGTGTCTCAACGATATTGCGGCAAATCTGAATTGCGTGGTCATCGTTCTGCGCGTAGTGGTCGGCTGTTCCCGAGATGCGGCAATGCACATCGGCGCCGCCAAGATCCTCGTCTGTGACTTCCTCGCCGGTTGCAGCTTTCACCAGCGGCGGACCGCCGATAAATATCGTCCCCTGCTTGCGGACGATGATTGCTTCGTCCGACATCGCCGGAACATACGCACCGCCGGCGGTGCATGAGCCCATCACGCACGCAATCTGCGGAATCCCCAGCGCCGACAAAGTCGCCTGGTTATAGAATATTTTTCCGAAATGTTCGCGGTCGGGAAAAGTCCCCGCTTGCTCCGGCAGAAAAATTCCACCCGAGTCAACGAGATAGATACACGGCAGATGATTTTGTCGGGCAACTTCCTGCGCTCGAATGTGCTTCTTGATCGTAATGGGAAAATATGTGCCGCCCTTGACTGTTGCGTCATTTGCTACAACGACGACTTCCCTGCCGTGAACAACTCCGACCCCCGTCACCATGCCGGCGCCGGGAGCGTCATTGTCGTACATTTCCCACGCCGCCAATGGCGACAATTCGACAAAAGGAGAGTTGTCGTCGAACAACTTGGAAAGTCGTTCGCGCGCTGTTAGCTTGCCGCGTGACTTGTGGCGCTCGACTGCCTGCGGCGGCCCGCCCTGACGCACTTTATCCAAGCGGCCACGGAGTTCCTCCATCAACCGCTTGTTGTCTTCTTTGTTCTGTATGTACTCGGGCGATTTTGTGTCGATCTTCGATTCGATTCGATACATCGATCGCTACATCACCGGCACAAGTTTATAGCCGTATGCCAGTACGCCTTCGTGGCCGTCGGTCTGGACGCGGCGGAATTCAATCTGCAATTCCATTCCCGTCTTGATCTCTTCCGTTGGCATATCCACAATTTGCGCTGTCAACTTGGCGCCTTCTTTGGTCTCGAGAATCCCCAAAGCATAGGGCGAAAAATCCTTGAATTGGCTCGCCGGTGTATGAATGACCGTAAAGCTCAATAATTTTCCGCGCTCGGACAAAACCACGGTCTCAAACTCGCGGCCCTTGCACTCGGCGCAAATCAGGCGCGGCGGAAAATAAACATGTCCGCACTTCTTGCACTTGCTCGCTTCGAGCCGATAACGCTGCGCCATCTCACGATGATATCTTGCCGGATTCATTATGCCACCTCCAACACATGCACGACCGAGCTGCCGCCGGAGCCGCCCATATTTTGCGTCATGCCGACTTTAGCGTTTTTCACCTGCCGCTTACCGGCTTCACCGCGAAGCTGATAAGTAATCTCTATTGCTTGGGCTACGCCCGTCGCGCCGACAGGATGACCCTTTGACTTCAGGCCGCCGGAAGGATTGATCGGGAACTTGCCGTCGATGCGGGTCTCGCCATTGGCGGCAGCTTCTGCGCCTTTGCCGCAAGCGAAAAATCCGAGCGACTCGGAGACGATGATCTCGGCAATCGAGAAACAGTCGTGAACTTCAGTGACATTGATATCGTGTACATTCTTGCCGGCCATTTTCAAAGCGGCCATGCTCGAAACCTTGACTGAATCCAGCGAAGTGAAATCGCGGCGGTCATGCAGCGCAATCGTGTCGCTTGCCATCGCCGATCCGAGAATCTTAATCGCCGGTTTGTCGGAGAGCTTCTTCGCCATCTCCAGCGGGCAGAGAATCAACGCCGCCGCGCCGTCGGTGATCGGCGAACAATCGAGAATCCGCAGCGGATCCGCAACCATTACCGATTTGTTCACTTCATCCACAGATATCTTCATCTGATATTGTGCATTCGGATTGAGCAGCCCGTTGTCGTGATTCTTTACCGGTACTGCCGAAAGCTGGTCGCGCGTTGCGCCAAACTTCTCCATATAAGCGCGCGCCATCAAGGCATACAAACCCGGAAAGGTCGCACCATTGTAAACTTCATATTCCTGATCAGCCGCCGTCGCCAGCGCGTAGGTCGCGCCGTCGCCGGAGACATCGGTCATCTTTTCGACACCGCCGACAAGCACGATATCACTCATGCCGGAGGCAACATCGATAAATCCTGCCCGCAAAGCAGCGCCGCCGGAAGCGCACGCTGACTCCACGCGGGTCGCGCCCAAATAGCGCTGGCCGAGATAGTCGGCCATGATCGAGCCGATATGCTCCTGCCCGACAAACAAGCCGCCGGACATACAGCCGATATACATGTGGTCGATCTTGTCGACCTTGGTTTCACCAAGGGCGTTCAGCGCCGCTTCTACAAAGAGATTGCGGAATGACTTCTCCCACAACTCTCCCCATTTCTGCAGACCTACGCCGATTATTGCTACATCTCTCATTATCTTACTCCTAAGCGTTCTTCAAGATTTTGCGACGGAACTTGGCGTAGGTGCCATAGTCGATATAGTACTTCTTGTCGTCGAGCAACGTGAAGGTCTTGGTCGTGACGTTTTGCACTTCCTTAATGCGATCCGTCACCGTCCAAATGAAACCGTCCGAGCCCGCGCCCGAACCGTACGACACCATGAAAATCTTGTCGCCCGGTTTGGCGTGGTCGAGAATTGCAGTCAAACCCAGCGGCGAAGCACCCGAATAGGTGTTGCCCAAACGCGGGGTCAGACGGCCGGTTTCCATCTGCTCTTTCTTGAAGCCAAGCATCTGCCCGACACGATGCGGGAATTTTCCATTCGGCTGGTGAAACACCGCCCACTGGAAATCGCCCGGCTTGGTGCCGGATTTCTTAAGCAGGTCGTTGGCTGCTCCCAAAGTATGCTTGAAATAAGCCGGTTCGCCGGTGAAGCGACCGCCGTGCTGCGGATAGAATTCATGCTCGCGGCGCCAAAAATCCGGCGTGTCGGTCATGTACGAAGTCGTAAACTCACACTCGGCAATGAGATTCTTGTCACCCATCACAAACGCTGCAGCGCCCGCGCCGGCTGAATACTCAAGTGCATCACCGGGAGCGCCTTGCGAGGTATCGGCGGCGATTCCCATGCCGTATTCGATTTCGCCGGCTTTGACCAAGGTCATCGCTACGAACATGCCCTCGGTACCCGCCTTGCAAGCGAACTCAAAGTCCGCCACGCGGCAAAACGGCACCGCGCCGATAGCTTCGGCAACGACCGTTCCGGAGGGTTTCACGGCGTACGGGTGCGACTCCGAGCCGATATACATGCAACCGATTTTCTTGCCCGGTATGCCGGCACGCTTGAGTGCGCGCTTGGCGGCTTCAACCGAGAGTGTAATTGTATCCTGATCCGGCGGCGGAACCGACTTTTCGGTCAGTTCGAGGCCTTTCTTGTAGGACGGAGCGTCGGCACCCCAGGTCTTGGCAATCTCCTCGACCTTAATACGATAGCGCGGGATGTGTGCTCCGTAACCGACAATACCAACTTTCTTGGACATAGGTTACCTCAAAGCTCTATAATAATAAGTTCTCAAATTCACAACTTCGGGCCCTTGCGGGCGCATTATATCAACAAAATGGTACGTCAGTTTGACGTGAAGTTGGTAAACTTATGTTTTCTGGGGTAAAAGTCAACCGGAATTGCAGGGGGGTGAAGCCAGATGCGAGTTTGTGTTTTCAATGGAATCGTAAGTGCCTGTGGCAAATTGACGTTGCGGCAAATCTACCGATCAACGATCCGGCACAAACGGAGTTGCGACATGGCGCTCGCTCCGATAAACGAATACACCTTTCTCGGGACGAGGGCGATCTGACGGCACTACAATGATATTGTCTGAACACCTTTAATCGCGCGTCAACACGAAGTGCAGCAAACCACGGCGGTAATGGAAGTCTCGTCTGTCCCAGAAGTCTTGCTCGGTGATCTGCTTCCCGTCGGCTCGCAGCAAATCATAGATCGCAATCGAATCCTGGCTGACCTCAAACACAAAGTGCGATTTGCGACCTAGAGAGTCTGCAAACAACATATTGTCAAACTCCGGCAATCCCTCGATGTCCGCCAATCCAACCGCAAACTCTCGCCACTCGCCATAACCTATAACACTGCGTTCCGAAGTGAGTTCAATGCTGTACATCTTGCCCGTAAGCGAGTTCCACAGTTTCCAATTGCCAACAAATATTCGCGCTTCGAAAAGACCTAGCTCAATATCGAGAAAGGAGCTCGTCGGGGTCGACGCCTGGCTCGATAACTTGCGAAAAACCAGATTCGAATCATAATTGCAGTCAACACATGAAATGGTTGAATCATCCAACGCATAGAGCGCCAGCGGCGATACGGTATACGGCCCCGTCAGGATTAAAGTATCGCCGATGAGGACCGAGTCGGTATACCAAATTCCGTCGCTGAAGGCGTGCAGGCTTGTGGTGTCAGCATGAAATTCCAGAACGACTTGGTCGAGAATGATATCGCGACTTCCGTAGAGAGATCGGGTACGTTGCATCTCATTGTATAGTGTACTATCGACCCACATGCCGCTGAAGAACGAACGGTCCCTTTGCGCGGCACAAATTGTGGCTGAAATGCCGATGTGAAGTACCGCAGCTGCGCAAATCAATATTCTCCTCAAGTTCAGGACCTCCATCCAGCCCACTTCCAGTGTCTAGTCTCGCCCTTCAAAATGATAATACCCCGCCTTCGCCTCTTCCCACCAATCCGGGGGTGGCGAAACGTAGTCCGGTACATACTCCCCGACATACTCAACACTCTCGTCGCCAATGCGGAAATACCAAAAGTGATTCTCGATGCAACCATTTAAGCAGTCACCCCATGCATCGCGAAACAATAATGTCAGCCGCCCGTCCTGTAACCGCCACGGGTAAACGTTAGGACCATCACCCCTGCCGTAATGGTCGATTGCTGCCACGCTGGGCAATTCGAGATACATGTTTTGCACGGAGTCAATATTCAGGCAACCCGGAAATTGAATCGTCACCTCGAAAGAACCATTAAACGAGAACGTCGTTGTGTCCATGACCTCTCCGTTCAGCAGTTCATTCAACGAGTCAATTTCGTAATGCACTCCCGAACGATAGTCTGCCATACCCTGTAAACTCAAAAGCAGATACGCTCTCTTAATTTCCCACTGGTGAGAAAAATGAAGATCATACAGCGCAAAATTGCTGGGACCGAACTCCTTGCGAACTCTCTTCAGCGCGAGACGCATCTCCACATACGTCGACTCGGGCGCCACCAATTCGCCGCACATCCATAAAGCCGCCATTTCGGCTTCCTCGTCCGCGCGCGGTGTCTGCGCTATGAGTTCGCGCAATCTTGCCGTTGGATCTTCAGGTGGAGTGACTTTGCTCGATTCACCGCAACTGCCGATAAATAGTCCCGCCAAACCGATACCGACTAAGAGCCATCTTTTCATTGCCTGCCTCCGATAGATTTAGACCTACAGGAATATATACTTCTAGGTAGACTAATTGTGCAATCTAATTTTGTCGCGTCAAACTTTGCAAATACGCTATATTATTCCCACGCCATTCTCAAGGAGTCCCCTATGCCATTTTGCCCTAAGTGCCGCGCTGAATATGAAGACGGCGTCACCCGCTGCAGCGACTGCGATGAAGCATTAGTCGCCCAACTGCCGCCGCTGGAAACAGAATTTACACCGACCAACTACGACAACTGGAAGTACGTTGCGAACCTCACGTCCACCGCGTATGCACAGATGATCGAGGAAGCCTTGCGCGAGGCTGAACTCCCTGTCGTCGTCATCTCGCAGTCCGGATATTTCGGCACCAGCGGTATGATGGGGACAGCGCTTTTCAATCCCGCCGGCAACGGTTACGCCGTGATGATTCCCGAGGACTTTGTCGCCGAGGCTGACGCGCTTGCCACCGAGATGTTCGGCGAAATCTGGACCAGCGCGCGTATTCCCTGATTGCGAAAATTTCGTTCAGGAATTTGGACTTCTTTGCCGACATACTGGATAATACTATCGCAACTAAGAAGGTTGGCTTTTGAAACGCACTGTCGTCAAACAATGTCCATCATGTAAGGCATCATTTACCCTCGACCAACTGGCGCATGACCCCGAGCTTAAGCTGATTGGCATGTCATTCGCAGAGGATTCGATTGAATGTGCGTACTATTTCTTCCAGCACGAGGTCCCAAACTGTGGATCAAGCTTCCTTGTTCGAGTCGATGAGTTCCGAGCTCTCGTTCATGAAGGCATTCCCACTGAAAGAATGACTTTCCGCGATTGCTGCGAAGAACATTGCGTCTCGATCAACGACCTAAGCGACTGCCGTAACGAATGTTACTTCGCGCCATTCCGACGCCTGCTCTTGCGGATGATGCAAGCCAAAGACCGCGCGCGAACTGCCAAAGCCGAACTCGTCTAGACCGCTTAATTTCCCCGCCTCAACTCTTGATTATTTCGCCGAAAAAGTGTCCGAAAGTCGGGGCAACGCATCTCTGTATGAAGGTGAGTGGTTTGTAAACCCTTTTACTTTTTGAGGTGAGTTAATGAAAACCCGACTATTCCTCCACGCCGCCATCATCGCTGCGATTCTGGCATTTGCGGGAATAGGCTGTTCGAAAGACAAGAGCACGAACGGCGGTCCCATCGGCGGCACACGCGAATTCGCATCTGGCGACCTCTCCACCGGAGCGTCATTTTCTCATACGTTTAGTACGGCCAAGGTCGTCAACTACTACTGTCGTTACCACGGCGGGCCGGGATTGCAGGGCATGTCCGGCACAATTACAGTCACCGCGACCGGCACCGCCGACCAGTTTCAGGTTTCGATCAGCGGCTTGTCTTTGCCGACCATGACCATCCCGGTTGGCTCGACCGTGCGCTGGACGAATAACCACGTCCAGACTCATACTGTCGAATCCGACAACTAATCAACTGCGGCGTCTAATTGTATTCACTCTCACTCTGGCCGCTACTTCGGTACGGCTAGGGTGGGAGTTGTATTTTTAGGGGTAATATCTATCCGGGCTGGTTGAGCCACTCGGTGCCGTGCTTCTTGATCTCCGTCATTTCGCCCTGCCATTTTGCCTTGCACTCCGAACAGATCATGTTCGTGATTCTGCCGGAATAACAACTTTCGGTGCAAGCGTGCGTTTTCTTGCAATAGGGACAAATGTGATAATGCGTATTGTCAGTCAAGCGACTCTGCCTTTCCAGATTGTGTTTCGAGCATGATACGGCTCGGCTATGCAAAATGGCGGGATTATTGTCGCGGCAAGATACGTGTTGCTTCCCTGTTCCCCTATTCGATATGTTGCCATTACAGGAGAACTCTATGAATCACTACTTAATCTTGATCAAGTACACCGTGCCCTTCAGCCAAGTCGAACCGACCTTGCCGGTACACCGCGAACACCTCCAGCGCTGCGTCGATGCCGGTATTTTGCTGGTGTCGGGGCCGCGCAATCCGCGGACCGGCGGCGTAGTAATCGCGCGGGCCGAATCCGAACAGGCAATCCGAAAGATGATCGACGACGACCCGTACAAACAGAAAGGTCTGGCCGAATACGAACTGATCGAGTTCAAACCGGGCAAGCACCAGAAATTCCTCGCCGACTGGATCGGCGCGTAGAATTACTGCCCGTCCGATTAAACACTCTTGTCAAACGTCGCCCTATTTCCCATGTTTTGACGAAATGAGTTGGCTATCATTGGAGGAATTGAGCTTTGTACAAGTTAGTCTTACTACGCCACGGCGAATCGACCTGGAACAAAGAAAACCGCTTCACCGGCTGGACGGATGTCGATCTTTCCGAGAAAGGTCTGCAGGAAGCGCGCGAAGCCGCTGTCACACTTAAGTCGTCCGGCTACACCTTTGACATCGCCTACACTTCGGTGCTGAAACGCGCCATCCGCACTTTGTGGCTCACGCTTGACGGCATGGACTTGATGTGGATCCCGGTCATCCGTAGTTGGCGGCTCAATGAACGCCACTATGGCGCGCTGCAGGGATTGAACAAAGCTGAAACGGCCGCGAAGTTTGGCGATGAACAGGTACTGATCTGGCGCCGAAGCTATGATGTTCCACCGCCTGCACTAGAAAGCACCGATCCGCGTTTCCCCGGCGCCGACCCACGCTACAAACTACTGACGAAAGACCAGCTTCCGCTCACCGAATGCCTCAAAGACACTGTGGCGCGCGTGTTGCCTTTCTGGCACGAGACGATCGCGCCGAGTATCAAATCCGGCCAGAAAGTTCTCATCGCCGCCCATGGCAACAGCATTCGCGCAATGGTCAAGTATCTCGACAACATTGCAGAAGACACGATCGTCGGACTCAACATCCCTACCGGATTGCCTTTGGTGTACGAACTCGATGCCAATCTGAAACCGATCAAGAACTACTATCTTGGCGACCCTGAAAAGGTCAAACAAGCCATCGAGTCGGTCGCCAATCAGGGCAAGGCCAAGAAATAGAATTGCGAAAGGAATAATCGTGGCAATACCAAAATTCAGCCTCGCGCCAAAGCTGCAGCTACGCGATGGAGACTTCCTGCTGCTGACATTTCTCGATGATAAAAAAGGCATGTTCCCCAAAACATCTCTGCCGCGCGAAGTCCAAAACGCTGCGCGCACTAACCCCGATCTTGGCGGTGCACTAACCACGTTTCGCGGCCGTATCGGCGGCGCCGAGGTTCTGATTCGCACTGTCCGTCTTGATGCGAAATACTCCGACACGATGCTGGAAATGAAGATGGCCGTCGCAGCAGCTATTACTGATGCGCCAAAAGAAAAATGCAAGCGCGTTGTGGTTTCATTGAGCGATCGCCATGTCGATTGGATGTATGCGGCTCACGAGGGCGCCATTCTCGGCGGCTATGCGTTCGACAAGTATCTTTCCAAGAAAGCAGCGCCGTTGCCGGTTGTTGTCGCCGGAATATCTTCCAATGCCGCAATCTCCCGGAAACTCCGTGAAAATGAAATCGTCTTCGATTGCGTCAACTCTGCCCGCGATCTTTTGAATGAGCCGCCAAACGTCATGAACCCGCCGGTGCTCGCGAAGGAATTTCAGAAACTTGGCCGGCGCTCGGGCTTGAAAGTTACCGTCTGGGACGAAAAGCGCTTGCTGAAAGAACGCTGTGGCGGCACTTACGGCGTCGGCGTCGGCGCCCGTGCAAAACCGCGTATGGTCATCGCCGAATACAATCCGCGCAATGCCAAGAAACATCTCTGCCTCGTCGGTAAAGGCGTGACCTACGACACCGGCGGCTACGGCATCAAACCGGCAGCCTCGCAGATCGGCATGAAGTACGACATGGGCGGCGCGGCTATGATGTTCGGCGCAACCTGTGCAATCGCCCGTCTCAAACTGCCGATCAAGGTCACCGTCATTACGCCGCTTGCCGAAAACGACATCTCCGGCGAATCAATGCACACCTCCGCCGTCCTGACTACTCGCTCCGGCAAGACGATCGAAGTCGAGCACACCGACGCAGAGGGCCGCCTGATTCTTGCGGACGGATTAGCGCTCGCCGGTGAACGCAAACCGGATTGGATTGTTGATGCCGCAACATTGACCGGCGCTTGCGTCATGGCACTTGGTGAGGAAATCGCAGGATTATTTTCGAACGACTCCAAACTCGCACAGGCGATTGTCAAATCCGGCGGTGATGAGGGTGAACTTTATTGGGAAATGCCGCTCTTCATGCCGCATGCCAAGAAAATTCGCACCACCATCGCTGATGTCAAGAATCGCGGCGATGCCTGGGGTGGCGCCATCACCGCTGCGGTATTCCTTAAGCAATGGGTGAGCGACAACGCCAAGTGGGCGCATCTTGATATTGCCGGTCCCGGCGGCAAAGAGCAACCGCTCGACCATCTCGGCAAGGGCGCCAAAGGATTCGGCGTCAAGACTATCGTTCGCCTCGCCCGAACACTGGCATAGACATCCAAACCCACTCGGACAAAAAAAGACGGAGTCTCAAGACTCCGTCTTTTGCATTACCGGTCAGCTATTGGGATTAGTGTGAAGTCGCATCCGCGGTCGGTTTCCCGAGCACGACTGGAACCGTGTACCGTTGCGAATCCGGATCTTTGCCTGTTGTGAATGTAAAAGACTTTTCGAATTCAGTCTCTTTGCAAGTGGGGGCAATCTTAACTTTGATCGTCGCCGACTTGCCCGGTGCGATGTCGCCGGTCGGCAGCGTTACATTGATGAACTCCTGCGGATAACTCACGAACGCCAAATTGAGCGGCGCGTTCGAGACGTTCTTAATAGTGATGTTCGTCTCGGCATTACGATTCGCCGCGCCGTAACCGACTCCCCACGGCGAAAGCTGCGCTGGTCGGGCAGAGTCCGGGAATGTATTAACTGTGGCTTTGAAACGCAGCATGAATGTCCCGCGCGCGTCGTCGTTGCAGGTCACCGTCGCGCTCTTTTGCACTTCCCCGCGATATGAATCGGCGGAAGTGAAAATCAGCTCAACCGCCGTGGAATCGCCCGGGGCAACCACTTCCTTCTTGATTGGCGCTTTCGTGCAGCCGCATCCGGGCTTCACACTCAATATCTTGAGCGAATCGGTACCTTTGCTGCGCATCACATACGAATGCGCTACCTTGCCCAATTGCGGAATGTATCCGAAGTTGAAAACCGTCTCGTCAATTTCGAGCCGGGCTTGCGCAAAAGCCGGAACGATGCTGACAAGAGCAATCAAAGTCGTTAAGCCTATTCGTTGCCAAAGGCTGCTCATTCACTCCTCCACATAAAGTTTATCATCGCCATCGTATGGCGCCAAAACACAGACATTCTCTCTAAGTGTCAACAATAAATACACTTAATTGGTGCACTGGTTCCCGGCGCCATGATTGGCCAAGGCTCGAATTCAGCGAAATCTAATGGAATTTCCCGAGCTGCGGAATAGACTATAGAGCACTTCGAAAAGTGATTGACGCACAGAGTCTATGTTCGGAACTTGGATAAGATCATGAATTGTAGAATTATACAGAAATCGTAACAGGAGGAAACCTATGAAGCTAATCAAGCTGTTAGTGCTAGTCGCCGCGCTTTGTACCGCAATGTCTGCGTTTGCCGCAGCCGAAGAAAAGAAAGAAGCTGCCATGCCGGAAATGGGCGCGCCCAAGGAAATCAAGGATATGGCTTGGCTCGTTGGAACCTGGGATGTCGTCATGAAATCCAAGTGGGATCCGGCTGCAACCGAGTGGGCCGAGGATAAAGGCACTGCCACCTACAGCTATGGCGCAGACGGTAGTGCAATTCTCATGAATTATGAAAGCACCGCAATGGGAATGCCGTTCAAAGGCTTCATGCTGCAAACTTACGACCGTGAGACCAAACTCTGGCAGTCTGCCTGGACCGACAATTTCGGCGCCCGGATTGCACTGTACACCGGCATCAAAGCAAATGGCAAAACCGTACTCACCGGAGAGGATATTTCACAGGGTCAGAAAATGACCACGCGCATGACGACTTTCAATGAGACACCAGCTAAATTTGAATGGTCGATGGAAACTTCAATGGACGGCGGCAAGAACTTCTTCACAGTCGCAACTGCAGTCTATACCAAGCGTAAATGAGCACCAGACTTGCGTGGGGTGAGTTTCGGCTCGCCCCACTCGCCTTTAAGATTCTATTCTCGTTCTACCGGTAGTTGGCAAACTCAATGTGAAAAGGTAGATCCTTCGCCTTGAGTACCTTCATGACTTCCTGAAGATCATCCTTTTTCGCACCGGTTACCCGCACCTGATTCTCCTGAATCGAAGCCTGTACTTTTAGCTTCAGTTCCTTGATGATCTTCACGATTTCCTTGCACTTTTCCGTTTCGATGCCGGACTGCAGCTTGATCTCCTGCCGCAAAGTTCCGGCAAAGGCATCCTCAATCTTGCCATAGATCAGCGCCTTGTGCGGCACATTGCGTTTCGCCAATCGTGCGTGCAGAATGTCCGTGATGTTCTGAAACTGAATATTGCTTTCGGCAATGAGGACGATCTGTTGATCCTTTTGATTCAGCGTTATCTCCGCCTTGGTGCCGCGAAAATCAAAACGCTGCGAGATTTCCTTCATAGCCTGGTTGATCGCGTTGGCAACCTCGTGCAATTCCACTTTCGAGACAATATCAAACGAGAAATTTTGCGCCATATTTATCCGGCCTTACTCCAATTACATTTCAAATTTTACTGTGCGGAACATATAACTACTGTGTAGGATTGTCAACAGCAGCGGTTGAAGGAATATCGATAATTGACTCTGGATGCGCCGCTCGAACGAAGCACGATTAGTATGCAACTAGTACCATTTGAAGACCGCCACATCATTCCCTGGCAGCAAGCAATCGATCGCACCGGAATTTCCCCCGGCCCGACCAGCGGCCCTGAATACGGGTCAAGCATGGATGTCTCCTGGAAGAATACATTCATCTTTACAGCCGGCGATCTCTTCATGCCCTTTTCGCTGCGTAGTTCGAATCAGTTCAAGATAATACCGACTCCGAACTATGCCGGCGCCCAGATCAATAGCCTGCTCGGTGTAAAAGAAATTGACAGCAGCGTCTTCGACCGACTCGCGCTTCTACCCAAGGGATGCGTGATCACCCTGCAGCTACCGCTGGAAATCTATTCGCAGCACCAACGCGATTTTGAATTGCTCAACTTCGAGAGGCAAAGCGCCTTCGACTACCATATGATTCCGCTGCGCGATTCTTACGACGAGTGGTTCAATCGCAAAGCGGTCGAAAGGCGCTTCATCCGCAAAGCGGAACGCGAGAATGTCGAAATCCGATTCGGCAAAGGCGAAACGCTTCCGATCTTCTATGAAGTCTACCAACACTCCGTTCAGCGTTGGCGCAAGACCGACCCGCGCGCTTCGTTCCATCGACTCGACCGCATGGCACGGCTCTTTTCCTACCCAAACAATCGAGTCGAAATCGCTCTGGCGTATTATCAAGACACTCCGATCGCCGGCGCGATCTTTGGACAATATGATGAGACCGGCGCGTATCTGTTTGGCGGCTTCAACTATGAATTCCAACATCTTCGCGCCATGTACCTAGTCCACGCGACAGTTATCAAGCGCATGACTGAAGCCAAATTGCGTTTTTACAGCCACGGCTTGAGTTTGGGCCGCAAGTCGCTCGAACATTTCAAGGAATCGTTGGGCGCCGAGCGGCGGCCCGCCGTTGTCATTTCGCGGCATCGATTTCCACGACTCAAGCGCATCCTCGTGGCAACGCGAGTTCTCCCAGCAGCACCGTCGGGTGACGCAACGGGCGGACACGATACGATTTGATTCAGTTCTATCTAATCTTTAGATCGAAAAAAGAGACTCTAATACAGTTGCCCCATCTACCGTATAGTCAACAGCACTTACTTACTGGAGGACTATGCAAGAGGGACTGCACGGGATTCATCACATCACGGCTATATCCAGCGATCCGCAAGCCAACATCGATTTCTATACCAAGGTACTCGGAATGCGCATGGTTAAGCTCACCGTCAACTACGATGATCCGAGCGTATATCATCTCTACTTCGGCGACGCAGCCGGATCGCCCGGTTCGATCCTGACATTCTTTCCCTTCCCTGACGCGCAAGCCGGCAAAGTCGGCAACGGTCAGGTTTCGGCGATCGGGTATTCGATTGCGCCAGCCTCCGTTGAATTCTGGGCAGAACGCTTCTCGCGTCTTGGAATCCGTTTCGATGGACCATTCCGGCGATTCGATCACGAAGTAATTTCCTTCTGGGATAACGACGGCCTCCCCCTTGAATTAGTTGCTGATTCGAATCGCAGCGGCAAGTCCTGGCGCAGCTCACCGATTGGGTCGGAGCATGAACTGAAGCGCTTCAGTTCCGCCGCATTGTCGGTGACCAAGGATGATTCCACCAGCCGTCTGCTTACCGATGTGCTGGGACTCAAGCTGGCCGACACCGATGGCAACCGCAAACGCTATGCTACCGGCGACGGCGAACATCGCCAGTGGGTCGACATCATCGAGAACCCCGAAGCGCGCCGGGGCATCCCCGGTCCCGGAACCGTCCACCATATCGCGTGGCGCTGCCTCAATGCCGACCATGCCGGTTGGCGCAAGAAAGTCGCAGCTGCCGGATACAACGTTACGGATATAGTCGACCGCAACTACTTCCAATCGATATACTATCGCGAGCACGCCGGAATTCTCTTTGAGATTGCTACCGACGAACCGGGCTTCGCCGTAGACCAACGCGAATCTGAACTCGGTACGAAATTGGTGCTTCCGCCTTGGCTCGAACCAAAGCGCGAAGCGATTGAACGGCGTCTGCCTCCGGTGAACTTGAACACTCAAACCGTTTCTTAGAAAATGACATGAGCGAAAATCTCGGCTTCATACACGAATATCTGCCCGCCCGCGACGAGACCAACGATTACACGATGCTTCTGCTCCACGGTACCGGCGGCAGCCAATTTGATTTGCTTCCCGTCGGCGAGCGCCTTCTCCCGACTGCGGCGATCGTCAGCCCTTTGGGGAAAGTCTCCGAAAACGGAATGGCGCGATTCTTTCGGCGCTTGTCGCCCGGTGTCTTCGACCTCGATGATCTCCGCTTCCGCACCACTGAACTGGCCGAATTCGTCAAGCAGGCAGCCAGTGAATACAAATTCAATCGCAACCGCGTCATCGGCACCGGATATTCCAACGGCGCAAATATGGTGGCGAGCTTGCTGCTTCTGCAGCCGGACACTTTGCGCACTGCGGTGTTGTTTCGCCCAATGGTGCCTTTGGTGCCGCCGAAACTTCCCAATCTCGACGGCGTCAATGTTCTTATCTGCGGCGGCAAGCATGATGAAGTTGTCGCGCCGGAAGAAGCTCTGCGGCTGTCCGACTTGCTTCAGGAAGCCCGCGCCGCCGTCAGCGTCCATTGGTCCGATGCTGGCCATGGATTGACTTCGCAGGAAATCGCCCAAGCACGCGATTGGCTTGGCACAAAACTGGAAACTAAGGAATCTTAAATAGTCAGAGAATCAGGTTGGCGACTATGGCTTGAGCGGCCAGGAAGCCAACTCGTCGCGAAATCCGTAATCGGTCATGTCCATTTTGAGCGGCGTGATCGAAATGTAGCCCGCCTTCGTCGCCGAATAATCCGATTGATCCAAATGTTGCCAGTCCGGCTCTCCGGCAATCCAATAGTACTTCTTTCCGCGCGGATCAATGTTTTCCACCACGATGTCGCGGTAGACGCGTTTGCCGAGCCGCGTAATTTGCACGCCGCGATACCCTTTCCGCGGCGGGTTCGGCATGTTCACATTGAGAAGCGTAAATCCCGGCAATCCCCGTTCGAGCACATTCTTGGCGAGCTTACGTGAGAACCGCGCGATCGACTGGTAATCGATGTTCTCCGACTCAACCGAAGAAATCGCAATTGAGGGTATTCCCAAAATTGCACCCTCGAAAGCCGCCGATACCGTCCCGGAATACGTTACATCGTCACCCATGTTCGGCCCGCGATTTATGCCGCTAAGCAAAATGTCCGGCTTGCGCTTATTGTCCAGAATGCCGTAGAGTGCCACCATCACCGCATCGGTGGGTGTCCCGTCAACGGAATAAGAATTGCTCTTGATCTTATTAATGCGCAGCGGACGTTGCAGGGTTAACGAGTGCCCGGAAGCCGACTGGTCGATGAGTGGCGCGACGATCAACACCTCGCACACCTTTGCGACCTCGCGGGCAAGCTTCTGCAGTCCCTCGGCTTCGTAACCGTCGTCATTCGTAATCAGTGCTAACATCGGACTACCATAATAACGATTTTAGCAGCAACTTCAAGAACCTTAGCGTATCGCGAAGCGGATGTATCGAGCTTACGCTGTCATTATAGATCGTTGATATCGCAATACCCCGGATTTTGAATCCTGCCCGTGCCGCCCGGATGATCAACTCCGGCTCCAGGTCATAGTGCCGCGAGTCAAGCTCCAGCGAGCGCAAAACGCGTGTCGGTATCAGCCGGAATCCGCACTGGCTGTCCGCAATCCTACTTCCCGCAAAGATCGATGCCACAAAAGTTGACAGCGAATTGGATATCCGGCGCGAAAACGGCATGTCGCCGCTCCAGCGCCGAACGCCGATTAATACCGTATGATCGTCCAGGAATTCTTCCAGAAACAATTGCACTTCGCCGGGATCGTGCTGCATGTCGGCATCCATTGTGATGACGGCGTCGAATTCGTGCCCGAGCGCATAGGCAAATCCCGATTTCAATGCCGCACCCTTGCCGAGATTGCGCTCATGGGTGATCAAGGCCGCGCCATGGACGCGAATCACTTCGCCGGTCCGGTCGCTCGAACCGTCGTCGACAACCAAGACGGAAATATGCGGATACGACCTCTCCAATTCGGCGATGAGTGTCGCCAAGGAATCTGCGGCATTATACGCCGGAACCACCACAACTATCCGGTGCATCATGAAAAGATTATATCACAATGGACGGCGAGATTACAATGTTATTGACGAAAATTCCATTATCTTCTGCATCGGAAACAAAACGGCACTCGCTGCCGTTATCATTTCAATAAGACGAGTTGATGGAGACTATGATTAAACGAGCGATACTATTTGATTTCTGGCAGACACTCTTTCACGACATGAAAGAGCGCGAGACTTTTGCTGCCCGCAAACAACTGGTCAAGGACTTCGTAAAGAAACATGCCAACGGCAACGCTTTCGATGTTGACGAGGCGTTTGAGGCCTCCCGCCCTTGGTTTCTCGACGCCTACACGCGCGAGTTGCGCACTCCGGTTGTCCACGAGCGCTTGAGCTGGGTCTTCAATCGCGGCAATCTCGCGCTTGAACCGGCTGTGCTGGCCTCGCTGTCAACGGAATTTGAAGAAATGGGATTGATGCTTGATCCGCGACTATCGGAGAACATCACTGACGTGCTCGCTGGATTGAGCCGTGACTACAAGATAGCCATCGTTTCCGATACCGGCTATACCCCGGGGCGTGTGCTGCGCAAGCACATGGCCAATCACGGCATCCTGCACTATTTCAGCGCTTTCTCATTTTCCGATGAAACCGGACGCGCCAAGCCGCACGAGCTTCAGTTTCGCAATGTCCTTGATCAACTCGGCGTCCAGCCGGAGAATGCCATACATTGCGGCGATACTCCAACGCATGATGTCCGCGGCGCCAAGCAACTGGGCATTACTTCGGTTCTTTACACTGGATGCCGGACCGAAGACGCAGGCTCGGACCAGCCCGATTATGCCATCTCGGACTGGCGTCAGTTGCCCGATATTGTCCGCAAAGTTTTTGCTTGAATCAACTGCGCAAATGGCTAAGCTAATCTCGTCGATTCGCAGATATTCTTTTGGAACTCTTGGTTAGGCGCACGCTTCATGTCTGAACAGTTTCGTTATCCCAAGCATAGCTTTGAGTGGAGCAATTACCTCCTCCGCCCATGGCGACTGCGTTGGCGTTGGCGCACTATCCCCTCGCATCTCGGTCCGGAGTTTCAGAATTTCTACGGCCTGCTCGGCAAGTCGATTCATTGGTCGGCGGAAGAAATCGAGCGCTATCAGTGGCAAAAGATTTCTGACTTGATTCGTCACGCCGAACAGACTGTCCCCTTCTACAAGAGATGGTTCAGCGAAAACAAACTCACCGCGGCAGATATTCGTAGTTGGAATGACTTTCGCTCGCTGCCGATTACCCAGCGCGCCGACATTGACGCCAATCTGGCCGATTTCACTTCCAGCGATATGAGACTTCATCGCGGATCGCCGGCATCGACCTCCGGTTCCAGCGGGCGCGTGTTGCGATTCTATCGCAGCTGGGATACCGAGAGCTTTCGCCGCGCCGTTCAATGGCGTCACTTTAACCAAATCGGGTACTACTTCAAACAACCGCGTGTGTCACTAAACGTCCCATTCGTCGGCGAAGAAATCGACTTGCTCTACAAGTACGAACCAATCGACAATCTTGTCATGTTCAACGGCAGATATATTCATGCTTCCACCGCGAAGGCGATTTTCGATGTGATCCAACGCTTCAAACCGCAGATGTTCTATGCCCACCCGGTCGCGTTGGCGACTTTGGGAAAATCAATGAAGGAAGTCGGTCTGCCGCCCTTGAATATCCCCGTCGTGTACGTATACTCCGAGGTTCTAAGCGCGGCGACACTTAAAACCATCCAGCAGTACGTCGGCGCCAACGTTTACGATCATTTCGGCAACCGCGAAAACTCCGTCAGTGCATCCCAACTTGTTTGCGGAAACTATCACATCAACTCGGAATTCGTCTACACCGAACTGACGCCGAGTCAGTCGCGATCGGATGGCGTTGCCCTTGGTCACGTCGTCGGCACGAACTTGATTAACTACGCGATGCCGGTTATCCGCTACGATTGCGGCGATCTGGCGACAGAGATCGGCGTCTGTAGCAAGTGTAAGATCGCCCACAAGACCATTCGCTTCATCGGCGGCCGTGATAAGAATTTCCTTGTCTCCAAGCGCGGTCTCGTCCATTGCCAGTACGACGATTTCCTGCACAAACGCGGAATCGAGATCCCCGAAGACATTCAAGTCGAGCAGACCGACCTCGACAATATCGTCCTGCGCATTGTCAAAGGCGAAGGCTATGTCAGCGAACGCGACGAACCGATGCTGGTAGAGCAATTACGCGAGGCCACCAAGAACTGGTTCAATATTCGCGTCGAGTACGTCGATCATATTCCTATGACGGAAGGATTCAAGAAATCCAAAGTCGTCTCCCGGCTCGGCAGCGAATACCTCGAAAACAAGTAATTATGAGTTTGGTCGATATCCTCAAGCGCACTGTCCGGTGGCGCTATCGGTTGATGCCGCTCCCCTTGAGTTACGGCCGCGAATTTCGCGATAAAGCCGTATTTCTGCATGAATCCCAACAATTCT
>CAZIBI010000001.1:161278-201517 GCA_964537215.1 uncultured Ignavibacteria bacterium
TACGGCCGCGAATTTCGCGATAAAGCCGTATTTCTGCATGAATCCCAACAATTCTCGCCAGAGCAACTCCAGCAGTACACTTGGCGGCGCTTGACGGCGCTCATCCAATTTGCCTACGACAATACCGAGTTCTACCGCGAACTCTTTGATCGTGTCGGCTGCGACCCGCGTGACATCAAAACTCCAGCAGACTATCGTCGACTGCCTACAATTGACCGGCAAATCGTGCGCGACAATCTCGAGCGAATGACACCGCGAAATATGGCCGCCACCCACCCAATATTGACCGTCACTTCCGGCACGACCGGATATCCGCTAAAGCTTTATCGCAGCCGCTCGCTTGAAGCAATGCGCAAGGCCGTCGTCTGGCGGCACTACAATGCCTGCGGCTATTTCTTTAAAGAACCGCGCGTCACACTCGGGCGGCCGCTCGACTTCCCGCAAAAGCACCAGTACAGACACGAAGACTTGTTGGAAAACAACCTCTTCCTAAACAGCTTTCATCTCAACCCGAACGACTTTCGGCATATTTATGACGGGCTCGCCGAATGGAACGCGAAGATGCTGGTCGGCCATCCGTCGGCGCTTTATACATTTTGCCTGCAGGCGGAAAAGGCCGGTCTTCCGCCGATTCGCATTCCGATCGTCTACAGCTACTCGGAAAAACTCTATCCCCACTACATTGCCAAGTTCAGCGAATTCTTCGGCGCCCGCGTTTTCGACTACTATGGTAATCGCGAAAACACAATCGCCGTCACACAACAACCCTGCGGCAACTATCATATCAATTCCGAATTCGGCTACGTTGAATTTGTCGCCGGCGGCAAACATGTCCCCGCCGGGGGCACCGGGTCGATCATAACAACATCGTTGGAAAACTACTCGACTCCCCTGCTTCGTTACGACACCGGCGATCTCGGCAAATCACTCGGCCAATGCAGCAAGTGCTCGTTGCCGCACCCGACGATGGAAATTCTTGGTGGTCGTGGCAAGGATATTCTCGTCACTCGCGATGGCTTCATCAGTTGCCACCTTGACACCTATCTAAACCGCAACGGCTTTCAGGGAGCAGATTACGTTCAGGTTGTCCAGAAGCAAATCGACCGTATTATTGTCCGCATTCTTCCCAACGCCAGATATTCTGACCCCCGCGACCGCGATCACCTGAAACGGCTCGCTTTTAATTGCTTGAGCGGATATTTTGAGGTTGACGTCGAAATTCTCGACAGTCCGCCGTTTACGGAAGCCGGCAAGATGCCCTGTGTGGTCAGCGAGCTGTCGCGTTCGCAGAGCCCCGAAAACCGGCAATAAAATCACCCGGAAATCCAAACCATAACGCATTATTCGCCAGGGCGTTACAAGATCGATATCAAGTGACAATCTAAATACACCCTTATCGCCCAATCTTTGCACACCCGGAAAAAAGGTCTTTACTAATAAGGCGAATCCCTTATATTCACGCGGGGTAAATACTTTCTTGGGGCTTAAACCGTTTACTTCACGGAGTGATATGCTGACGAATTTGAACCGTCTCCTTGCGACAGGATTGCTCGTGCTCTTTACTGTCCTCGCGACTCCGCTTCATGCGGAACCGATGGCTCCTTTCGAAGTTTCCATTGAGAATATCGCTGCTGCTCGTATTGGCGACAACATCGAATTGAAGGTGAAATATCTCTCGGGCTCGGAGACTTTTGGCAAATTCAAGCTGATCGTGGCATTTGACCCGACAAAACTGACGTTCCAAGAAGTTCTCCCCGGCGCCGTGCCGACATTCTGCGAATGGGATAGCTTCGGCTCCGTGCTTAATCCCTGCGTTGGCTGCAGCTGGCAGACGCTGGAGATATCCGGCCTCGCCGATGACCCGAACGTGCCTGGGGCACCGGATTGCATGTCGCTTGTCGGTGACTTCGCCCGCATTCGCTTCCATATCGCGCCGGATACTCTGATTGCGGGTTCGCACGTCGAAGTGAATTTTTACTGGATCGACTGTTCAAGTAACACTTTAAATTCGACCGCCCAAGACACCACCTGGCACGGCAGATTCGCTTACGACTATCAAGCCAACGAAATCACCGGCACCGACCCCAACTTCGGCGGCACGATTTCCGGATGCGTCGTTCCCGGCCCGACCGTGCCGATTCGCGCCATCAATACGCAAAACGGCGGCGTGCAACTCAATAGCAATTGGGGCCGCTATGGCGACATCAACGGCGACGGTAAGTTCAACATCTCCGATCTCGCCTACTTCATCAACTACATGTTTGGCGGCGGCAGCGCCCCGAAGGACTACCTGCACGGAAATTACGATGGCGACAATATCGTCTCAATCGGCGATGCCGTGTTCTTGATGAATTACTTGTTCTTCCTGACAATTGGCGAATAACACCAATCGGAAGATGTCAAATGATAAAGGCCGCGTTCGCATGGACGCGGCTTTTTTGTTTTGGGGATTAGTCCGTTACCGGTTCGCGCTCGACTTCTTTGAGCGAGAGATGTTCTTTGCGCAGATGATATAGCCCGGCAATTGTGATGGTGAAATACTGCGTCGCCCACATGACAATACTGCAGGCAGCCGCGGCGTCCTTGTCGACGCCGTAAAGGCTCAAACTTAGCACAGTCAAATATTGATATGGCCCGATAAAACCAGGGGCATTTGGCAGCATGATTCCCACCGAAACGACAGCCAGAACCACGAACGATGCATCGATCGGCAAAAAGCTCATATCAAAGGCCAGAAAGATGAAATAATTCGCCAGCGCCATTATGATCCACAACAGCGCCGATTGCGCCGAAATGATCAGCACCGACTTTGGATCTGAAAGCACCTCGAGTCCCGAAGCAAACTTCACGAGCAAATCGTTGCCTACCTCCTGAATGCGCTGCGGGAAGATGTGCAGAATCTTGTTCAAAAAGCTTAGCGTCGCCTGGGTCTTGAACTTAAGCAGCGTCAGCACAATTACGGCCAACATCGTGACACCAAGGAACAACCAGCCCGCCGTTTCGAGATGGCGCAGATCTTCCGACACCGACGCCGGAAATTCCTTGAATAGTATGATCAGGGTGAACAGCGCCAGCAAAGTCAGAAGGTCAAATACGCGCTCAATCAAAGTCGTCGCCATCGCCGCCGAACGCGAAACATCTTCGATCTTACCCAACGACAGCGGCCGCGCCAACTCGCCGAGACGCGCTGGCAATATGTTGGAGGCCATAAATCCGATCATCGTTGCCGCATAGAGACCGCGGAAAGAGCACTTCTTGATTGGGTTCACCATTATGCCCCAGCGCCAGGCACGCAGCGCCATTGATGCAAAGATCATCACTACGTTTGGAATCAACCACCAGTAGTTGGCTTGGCTGATCGCAGCGACAACCCGATCCCATTCAACTTTTCGAAAGAAGAGATACAGGAAGAACCCGGCAATCAAAATGCCGATCGTGATCAGAAGTTTCTTACCCACGCTTGCCCCACTCTGACAGTGTCCGTTCCATCGCGGCGAACGACCGTGTGGCACAATCATCCCAGGTGAATCGCTGCGCCCATTCAATCGCTGATTTGCTCATCTCGCTATGCATTTTCTGATCGCCCAGCAATCGGACAATCTGTCCCGCCAACTGCTCGATGTTGCCATACTCGTACAATAAACCCGACTTGCCGTCGTTGACTGAATCCTTCAATCCCGGTGCATTCGCCGCAACAACTGGCGTACCGCAGGCATTCGCCTCGATGTTCGTAATGCCCCATCCTTCCTTGGGTGAAGGATACACTGACACATGCGATCGGCGCAAGAATTCAAGTTTCTCTTTTTCCGAAACGAAACCGACAAACTCGACGCAGGTATCCAGTCCCAACTTTTGGGTCAGCGCCTTGAGTTCGTCCAAATGGTCGCCGCTGCCGACTATGAGCAGCCGCGCCTTCGCGATCGATTTGCGAATCGCCGGCATTGCGGCAATTACATGATGCACTGACTTGTATTTCTTGAGACGCCCCAAATAGAGTATCGTCGGCTCGGCATAGCGCTGGGAAGCCGGATCGACTTTGTAAACCGTATGATCGACGCCGCATTCAGCGACATCAATTCTCTCGCGCGCAATACCCCGCACGACCAGATCTTCCTTAGTCGAATTGCTAATTGCAAGAAAATGTGACCGCCGATAAACGCGCGGAATGGGTTTCTCCGCGAGATAAACATAGCTGGCGATTACAGCATTGGCTTCCTGGTAAATATTCTTGCCAAACAAGTGCGGAATCACGGCGAGGTGCGGGCGCTTCTGCCAAAGCGGCAAATAGAACGGGATTTTGTTGATATCTTCCACGATCAGGTCGTAGTCGGCTTCGGCGAGAATTTCTTTCACCAAGCCCGGCGTCTTGAAGTTGAAATTCTGCCGAGAACCGCGCCGGCGGATTTGCAGGCCGTCGCGCTCTTCGCGTTCCTTGCCACCGGGATAATTTGAACAAGCCAACGTCACGCTATGTCCCCACGCGGCAATGCGCTTGAGTATCTCCTCGATATGAACCTCGGCGCCGCCCGCTAGTGGGTTGGTGAGATCCTGCCAATTGACCGCCAGAATTCGCAATTGCGCTACCGCGAACTACTTTGACGTATCCGGAACATCAAGTTTGCGCAGGCTCACTCCTGATTTGGCTTGCCGAAGATCCTGCACATCCTTCATCGCGCCAATCGCTTCGGTGTCGGAAGGATTTTGTGCAATCCAGCGATTGAGCAAATTCTCCATGCTATCGACGAGCGAATCCTTGAAATAGATGCTCAAGAGCTGTTTGTAAGCGCCTTCAAAGTGCGGGTCCTCCGCCAAGCGCTCGTTCAGCAATTCGATCGCGCGTTGCTTTTCTCCCCGTCGATACATATCACTCGCCAAAGTCTGCCACATTGATTGCGGATCGACCTCCGGCGGTGCAGTTTTCAATACTTCGGCAACTTTGTCAATCGAGTCCATTTCGGCATAGATCTGCATCAAGTATGCGTAACTGCGCCACTCGCCCGGAACGATCTTGATCGCCAAATTGACCATTTCAATTGCGCCCTGGTTGTCCCCGCGCTTGCGCATTTCTTCCGCGGTATACAGGAAACCGGCGGAGTAGTTGTTCGTCAGTCGCGCCGCGTTTTCATCTTTATAGACTGTCGAGTCCGCCACACCGCGGTACTTGAATACATTCTTGTACAGGTCCCGCGTCGCGTCGACATCGATCATGTTTGCGCCGGTTTCGCGCTTCAGCCGGAACATCATCCCCTTCATTTCCAAATGATCCTCGATGGGATTCATACGGAAGAGGCGATTATCCTGCGACACTGTCACTGCGAAATGAATTGGCGTTTGGAAGCGCGCCGTTTCGATGATATTGTCGATCATCTGATCCTGGACGCGGTAGATTCTGCCGTCCGGATAACGGCCATGGCGCAACGCCTCAATCTGTCCGTCAGTCAGGCTAATTGGCACGCCCATCTCGTTCTTCAATTGCTTGATATACCAGTCAGTATTGAGCAGCGAAAGGTTGGCGATACGAACGTCTTTGCGCACGCCATAAACTTCCTGCAGCGCCCATACCGGGAATGTATCGTTGTCGCCGTTGGTAAATACCACGGCGTTCGAATCCGCCGACATCAGCAAGTTGTAGGCATAGTCATACGAAATGTAATTGTTCGAGCGATCGTTCTCGTGATAGCTGGCGCGCAGCGCATTCACCGGCAACACCAAAAATACCAATAGCAGGTATGTCAGCTTCTCCATCCCGCGCTTGCTTAGAAACGCGTGTGTCCAATCCCAGATAGCGATAATACCCATGCCGATGGCCATCGCAAAGAGGATGAACCCCGGCTGCCAGAAATAATCTCGATCGCGCACCTCAAGCCCGGCATCATCTCCCGGTATCACATTCGGTAATGTCCCGTCAGCGAAGTTCATGTAGATCACCAGCCCCACAGTCGCTGCAAACACCATTAGGAAGAACGGCAGACCTTTTTGCCATCTCCGCATCATCGGCTCCAGCAATCCCAATAGACCCAGCGGGAACAGAAATAGCAAGAACTTGCTTCCCGACAATCCGTACTGGTCCTGGAAGAATCCCCAGAATCCCATGCGTGGATGGGTGCCAAATTGATTCGCCCACGAACCGCGGCGGGTGAACATGCGGTCGACCATCGACATCTGGCCGTACTGCTTGCGTTCGAGGAAGTCCTCGAAACTCTGCCACGTCGACGGTGCATTTTCGTTGATCGCGGGCTTTTCCGCCGCGCGAACTGGTATATAGAATTGGCTGCTGAAAGCAATCCCGGAAACGACAAGTATCAAGAACGGCAGCGTCGTCAACTTGCGGTTGCTGCCGGCCAAGTACATAATCGCGACAATGACCGACCAGACTCCGCCGATGTACATGAACTCGACCAGCGACTTGACCGGCCACAGCAATACGACAGCCGTGACCAGGAAAATCCAATTCTTGCGTAGCGATTCATCGAGTAGCAACATCATCAGTACAATGAACGGCATTATCAAGTAGACTGTCAGATGCACCGCCGTTGACAACACCGCGAGGAAGAATATCAATACGAGGTATTTTGTCCCTTCCGGTGTGCCGCGCTTGTCCGACCAAATCAGCGTCAGCCAGATCAGCATTGTGATCATCAGCATCGATAAACCGTAGACCTCCGCTTCAACCGCGGAATTCCAGTTCGTCGTCGAAAAGGACATCAGCAGCGCGCCGATTACCGCACCGACATACATGCCGGCTTTGCGCACACCGTCAACTTGCTCGCCAAACCACTCGCGAACCAGCTTGACGATCGCAAAATATCCGAACATCGAAGCCATCGCCGTGCTGACTACTGAGAGAAGGTTGATTCGAAAACCAATATCCGAAGCGATCGGCAGCATCGAGAATATCCTCCCAATGAGAATAAACAGCGGTGTGCCGGGAGGATGGGGAACTCCAAGTATGTATGAACACGCAACAAATTCACCACAATCCCAGAAGGAAAACGTGCGCTGAACTGTCATGAGAAAAATTATGAACGAAAAGAAGAAGACAAGCAGCCCCAACCCTAAATTGACTCTGTCGACTTTCTTAATATCAAAGCTCCCTGCGGATATGGACAATGTAACCTCCTCAACGTCACAGTCTTATTAGATAAGAAGATATACCCGCGACGCGCTAAGATGGACGAAATAATTTGGCGCGGAATATAAGCACAAACCGGCTAGCCGCCAAAGGAAAAATCGACCGCCAAATCGTGCCCTGACCGCCTGTATTTACTTGGCTGCCATTGATCTGCCCTTTTTCATAAACTGATCGAGAACTCGCCCTATTCTTTCGGCAACGGCGCCTTCTCCAGATGCTTATTCACCGCATCAAGCAGACCATTTACATAACGCGACGACTCTTGCGACGAATACTTCTTGGCTAGTTCTACACCTTCGTTAATCGCGACCTTGGCCGGAACATCCGGGAAGCTCACCAATTCGCAGATTGCCAAGCGCAGAATATTCTTGTCCACCATGGCAATGCGCTCAATTCGCCAATTCTGCGAGAAGCGCTCGATGTTAGTGTCGAGTTCTTTCAGTGTCTCAACGACTCTTCTGAACAGCCGGTCGGCATATAGCACCGACTCCTCGTTTAAGTCCGAAGTCTTAATCAACGAATTGCAAACTTCGTCGACCTCTTGCCCGGTTGATTCATAGGCATAGAGGCATTTCAGCGCCAACTCCCTGGCTTTTTTGCGTTGTCCCATCCTTAGGATGCCGCTTGGAAGAGATTGACCATTTCAATCGCCGACAACGCAGCGTCCCAACCCTTGTTGCCGGCTTTGGTTCCGGCGCGCTCGATTCCCTGCTCAATTGTATCGCAAGTTATCACGCCGTAAATCACCGGCACACCTGTTTGCAGCGAAATCGATGCAATCCCCTTGGTGACTTCAGCCGCGATATATTCGAAATGCGGCGTATCGCCGCGAATAATAGCGCCTACGCAGATTACCGCATCGTAGCGCTTTTGTGCGGCGACTTTCGCTGCGATATACGGCAGCTCAAACGATCCCGGCACCCAGAATTCGTCGATCGCATCCAGGCTTGCGCCATGACGGCTCAAGCAGTCCTTGGCGCCTTCCAGCAGTCGTTCGGTCAGCAGTGAATTGAACCGTGCAATGCAAATCGCGAATTTTTTATCGCGGGCAATCAGGTCGCCCTTGAACACTTTACCCATTGTGCACCTCATGCAGCAAGCCCAGCAAATGACCCAGCTTATCGCGCTTGGTCTCCAAATAGCGGGCATTATGTTTCGTCGGTGGAATTATGGAAGACACCCGCTCGCTCACCTTGAGTCCGTAGCCCTCCAGACCAATGATCTTGCGTGGGTTATTTGTAATCAGTCGAATCGAAGTCAACCCCAGATCCGAAAGAATCTGCGCGCCGATTCCGTAATCGCGCAAATCATCTTTGAATCCAAGGTCGTTGTTCGCTTCTACAGTGTCGCGGCCCTTGTCCTGCAGACTGTAAGCGAGAATCTTGTTGGCAAGTCCGATTCCGCGGCCTTCCTGGCGCATGTACAGCAATACTCCAGAGCCCTGCTTCTCGATCATTTGCATCGCCGCACGCAGCTGGTCGCCGCAATCGCAGCGGCTCGAGGAAAACACATCGCCGGTCAAGCACTGCGAATGCACCCGCACCAGCACATTTTCCTCACCGCTCACTTTGCCCTTCACTAGGGCCACGTGATGGTGATCGTCGATGTCGGAACGATACAAATGCAGCCGGAAAACGCCATGCTCGGTTGGAAAATCGACATCCGCGATTTTGTGCACGAGATTCTCGTGCTTGTGGCGATAGGCAATCAGGTCCTTGATCGTAATCAGCTTCAGTCCGAATTTGTCTGCGATCTCGCGCAGTTCGTTGACTCGCGCCATCGACCCGTCCGCCGACATGATCTCGCACAATACCGCGCCCGAACGGAGCCCGGCCAGACGCGCCAGATCGACCGAGGCTTCGCTATGTCCGGCGCGGGCTAATACGCCGCCCGGCATCGCTTCAATCGGAAACACATGCCCCGGACGCGCCAAATCTTCGGGCCGGCAATCCGGCGACATGACCTGGCGAATCGTTTCTGCACGATCAAATGCCGAAATACCGGTGCTGGTGTTTTTGACGGCATCGATGCTGACCGTAAATCGCGTTCCCAGCAAAGCCGTGTTCTCGGTTGTCATCGGACCTAGTTTCAACTTCCTGATTATGTCCCGTTCCAGCGAGACGCAAAGCAGCCCGCGGCCGTGTGTAATCATGAAGTTGATCGCTTCCGGAGTTGCTTTGTCGGCGGCCATGATGAAGTCGCCCTCGTTCTCCCGGTCTTCGTCGTCGACAACAACCACAATCTTTCCGGCGCGAATGTCGTCGATCGCTGCTGCCACATCATCGAAGAGATTCTGCTCGTCGCGCTTCAATGTGACATTAGGCATATACCTTACTCCCGTTTATGAAATGAAAATTAATAGCCATAATCTTTGAGCTTCTGAATCGTCAATCCTGCACTTTGCTCGCGTTGCATGATTCTCTGCACGTATTTTCCAATTATGTCGAATTCGAGATTGACCATCGCCCCGATTGACAGGTCTTTCAATGTCGTCGACGCCAGCGTATGCGGAATAATGCTGACCTTGAAGTCGCGGCCCGTACAGTCATAGACTGTCAGGCTAACCCCATCGATGGCGATAGAGCCCTTATCTACGACTAGTTCCGCAAACTCTTCCGGAAATGTGAAAGTCATTTCCCAACTGTTGCTCAAACGCGAAATGTGGTCGCAGCGCCCGACCGAATCGACATGACCTTGCACAAAGTGTCCGCCCAAACGATCCGACGGCCGCAATGCCAATTCCAAATTTACTCGTGAGCCTTGCGTCAGTCCCGAGAGCGAACTGCGCTTCAACGTCTCCTGAACCGCAGAAACATTGACTAATCGTGAGTTGACAGACACATTGGTCGCCGTGAGACAGACTCCCGAAATCGAAATTGAATCTCCAACCTGCAACGACTGGTCTGCCAGTTTGGTTTCTATGGATAAATGCGTTATATCATATTGAGTTCTAAGCACGGCGATTCGCCCGACGTCTTGAATGATTCCGGTAAACATTAGTTGGCCTCCCCCGGATAGGCTTCGATCCAGATATCGCCGCCGACTTGTTCGATATGCTCGAAACGTAGCCTAAGGCTCTTATCAATCGCGCGATTTACGCCGATCTGAAATGCCGGCAGTCCGCCGCCCAAGAGCTTTGCCGCAATCACGAAAATGAGCTTGTCGACCAGTCCGGCTTCGATGAAATGCGTGAATGCCTGGCTTCCGCCTTCGACTAGTACGCTCGTAATTCCGTCATGCCCCAACTGCAGCAAAATGCCGCGCAGTTCCCGGTCGGCGCCGACAACTAGTGTCCGTCCGCCGGTGTTCTCGTCGTTGATCTTTAGATGACTCGGGATTTTACCGCTGCGGGAAAGTACGATGCGCATCGGATCGCGACCGCAGCCGTGACTCGAAAGCACCGGATCGTCGGAGCGCGCGGTGTTAGCACCAACCAATACTGCGTCCACTTGTGCGCGGAGTTGGTGGACTCTATGACGGGACTCCTCGGATGTGATCCACTTCGACATCGAATTCGCATCGGCGATGAATCCGTCCAGCGTTTGCGCAATCTTGAGCGTTACAAACGGCATCCCGGTCACGATGTATTTGAAATAGACTTCGCTGAGCTTGCGCGCTTCCTGCTCGCAAACACCGGTAATCACCTCGACCCCGGCGCTCTGCAATTCGCGAATACCCGCTCCGTTGACAACCGGATTCGGATCGACTGTCGCGGCGATCACGCGTTTGATACCGGCAGACTTGACCGCTTCCACGCAAGACGGCGTCTTACCGAAATGATTGCAAGGTTCAAGAGTCACGTACAGGTCGGCATTGTTGGCAAGGTCACCTGCCCGCTTCAGTGCGTCGACCTCGGCATGGTCCGAGCCAAAACTGCTGTGCAGACCTTCCGCAATGATGTGGTCGTCTTTGACAATGACAGCGCCCACGAGCGGGTTCGTGCGGGTCTTTCCCCGCGCTGTTTCCGCTAGCTCCAGTGCGCGCTTCATGTACTCGGCAGATACCATAAAAAAATCCCGAAGTCGCCTTCGGGGGATAATCAAGACTCATGCACGGGCTGACTTGACAGACCTTGCCGTCTTGAATCGACAAAGCAATTCCGCGGACACTTGCCGCTTTAGCTCTGTCGATTGCCTTCTACCATCCGGACTATACCGTCGGCGCCGGAATTTCTCCGGCTCTGTCCCTCTCGGGACTCGCGGGCTATACCGCCGATCGAGGAATTTCACCTCACCCCGAAGGCAATTGTAATCTGTTTATTATACGCTTTTAGTCAAGACAATTTTGTCTGTTTCTGTGTTCCTCGAAAAACTTGTGCGGCTGCCTGAAAACCGCTATCCTCAACTGGATTACTCCCAAGAACTTGGAGGAACTACATGGCGAGAATTATGTCCTGGGCGAATCGCGTCACAATCGCCCGTATTGGCATTGTCTTCTGGCTGGTACTTCTGGTCTATGACAATAACATGTGGTCGCGACTGCTGGCGGCCTTTTTGGCGGTACTTGTCATCGTCGGCGATTGGCTCGACGGCTTCCTTGCCCGGCGGCTGCACGAGCAATCGCAACTCGGCAGCGTGCTCGACATCGCCGGCGACCGTATCCTCGAGACTGTCCTTTGGATTGTGCTTGCCGATCTCGAACTCGTCCCGGTCTGGATCCCGATCGCTGTGACTTCGCGCGCCATCCTCACCGATAGCATTCGCAATTATCTGCTCCAGTACGGCTTCACCGCCTTCGGCAGGACAACCATGATGCAAAGCGCTATCGGCAAATTCCTTACCGGCTCGCCGATCATGCGCACTGGCTACGCGCTCCTGAAAGCGTTTACCTTCAGTTGGCTCCTTTTGATTTCCGCACTCGATCGCCTTTGGCACGAATTGCCGTTCTTGACCGAACAATTCGTCTCAACCGGCTATCGCATCGGCTACATCAGCGCAATCGTCACAGCCGTAGTTTGCATCGCGCGCGGCATACCGCCTATCGTCGAGGGCGCCAACCTGATTCGCAAAATGGACACCAAGGCGACATAGCAAAAAAAACGGGCGCCGGTTGGACGCCCGTCAGAGTAGTTCATCGTCAAATCAGAATCTTAGCAGCAATCGCTTGATTCCTGTGCAGTGCGCTTTACTGATACTTTGAATCCCTTGCCGCCGCGTCCGTCGGTAATGAACTCAACGTAGATATTCCCACGCTGCGATATCAACTCGTACAATCCGCTTTCGATATGGGCGGATATACCGTTTGATTCGAGTTTCTCAAGCCCCTCTACTGACTCTTCCAGAGCCATCCCCATGCGGGGACCGCTTCAGCCGGCACCTTCAAGATACAGCACCAAGCTCTTTCCGACCGCGGATTGCGACTGAAGAATCGTGTTCAGACCGTCGCGTGCACTATCACTCACCACAAACATCGCTGTTTTTCTCCTCGAATGAATAGATCGGCACAAAACGGCGAAATTGCAATACTTTTGTTTGTCGCGTCAAAACCGATTACCACATCGTGAACGTCAAGCCGACGCCCATCGTCTGCTTGACTCGGCCCTTCTTGGTGATCTCCTTGTCATAGAGAAACTGATTGTACATAATCACCGTCATGATCTTGCTCACCGAGACCTTTAGCGTATTCTCCAAATTGACGTCTACCGCCTTCCAGAAGCCCTCGAAATCGGTGCCTTCGGCGTCATCGGAAATGGAGGAGAACAGCGCCTTGTACAGCGACAGTTTACCGATGTACCCGACACGCTTGCTCAAAGTAAACTGCGCATCAGTGACCGATTCAATTCCGCCGTCAGTATCGGTGTTATTCTTCGTCTCCAGCGTTTCGAGATCGATGATGTCGTTGTGAATCTGCTGCCGCAGCGCCAAACCGAGACGGCTGCTCAACTCATCCTTCTCCTTGCGGTAAAAAATCCGCGCAATACCGCCGGAATAGGTGAATTTCTTGGGATTGAAATAACGCTTCTTCTCCGCTACTGAAGCATCCAAGAATTGGCTTTCGAAACGCAAAGCGAGATACGGATCAACGAACGCCTGCAGCGGGAAAGTCGCGACGTTTTCCCAGTCGATCAAATCAGTCGATTTCTTCGGCTTGCTCCAGCTCTTGCTCTCTTCATCCTGCACAGTCGTCTCACCGAACGCGAGTCGCAAGTTTGACTTGAAGTTGAACTTCTGGCTGAACCGCCGTTCAACTTTCGCGTTCAGATTGCTCACCCACGAAAACGTTCCCGCCTCGCCGCCAACCCACGAATCCGAGTAGGCCGTCTGCGCCGCCGTGATGTCCAATACCATCGTCTTCTGCCAACGCAGCGCGATCAGCGAGTCGACATTGACTGGATCCGCAAGCCCCGATGCCGCTCCCACTATCAACAGCACAAATGTCAGCATCACTATTCGTCTCATTGTAATTCCTCCGCATAAATATGTGTTCATTGCAGTTTGCTCCTGCAAGTTCAGACACAAGTGGTCTTACTGATTCGCAATGTTGGAGATTTGTGAGTTATTGTCAAGGCATCACGCGGAAAAATCACTTGCGCAGTTGCGCGTCAAGCCAATTCGTACTGAAGCTTCTCAATCGACTTAGTTTCGCCAAGAAGAACCAACACTTCGTCCGGGTTGAACACTCTGTCGCCGGCCGGAAGCAGCGTCGTCTTGGCAGGCAGTGTCTGCCTAATTAAGACAACCAGCACATTGTACTTTTGGCGAAGATTGAGATCCGAAAGCGACTTGCCAACAAATCGGTCGGGAACGGCTATTTCGACAAGTTGCAAATCTTCACCCAAGGTCATTTGCTCGACGACATTCGGAAAACGCAGTTGACTTGCGACGCGCAGCGCCATATCGCGCTCCGGATAGATAACATCGTCGGCGCCGATCAGCTCAACGATCTTGCCTTGGTCGTCGGTTATGGCTTTCACGAGTATCTTCTTCACACCCATTTCGCGCAAGTAAAGTGTCGCCAAAATGCTGACATCGATGCTGGTGCCAAGACTGACGACGACAACGTCGCATTGGCTTAGGTCAAGTTCAACCAAGGTCTTCCGGTCGGAGGCATCACCTACGACGGCCCGCGAGACATAGTCCTTGACGTCCTCTATTTTCTCCGCGTCGATATCAACTACTGTTACGTCGTGCCCATGTTTAGCCAGTTCAAGCGCAAGGTAGTATCCAAAACTCGACAGCCCGATAATTCCGAATATGCGTTCTTTCATTTACTCTCCATCAGCCATTCAACAATTCGCGAGTATCCGACAACAGCACCCTATTCTCAACCAATGATTATTCGACCTTCGGGATAGACAACCTTGCTCGGCTGCCGCTGCCGGCTGATTGCCAGCGCCAAAGTCAACGGTCCAACTCTGCCAACGAACATCAGAACAACCAGGACGACTTTGCTTAACGGCGCCAATTTTGGCGTGATGCCTGTTGACAATCCCACCGTGGCAAACGCCGATATCGCCTCAAACAACAACTCGACAAATTTTCCACCACTGACCCGGTGTCCCTCGCCGCCGGTTTCGAATATCTGTAACAACAGCGCTCCGAGGATGACCGCTGCCGTCGCGATGACCGTAAATGTCACCGCCTCCGATTGTAGAAATGAGCCAATTCTCCTGCCAAAGAATACCACATGATCCTGACGCTTTAACCGTGAACGCACAATGCCGAGCAGCACGGCAAAGGTCGAGGTCTTGATTCCTCCGCCGGTTGAACCGGGAGAGGCGCCGATGAACATTAGAATCATGATGACAAACAGTGTGGCTCCTGAAAGTGCGCCCTGGTCGAGTGTGTTGAATCCCGCCGTTCGCGGCGTAACTGACTGGAACAACGAACTGTAAATTCGCGTCGACCACGACATGTCCTTCTGCACGTTATTGAACTCCAGCAGTCCTACAACCACGGCACCAATCAGAATCAGCCACAAGGATGTCCGTATCACAATCTTCGTATGCACTGAGAACCTGTATGGAGCCTCGCGCCAATAACTCGATCCCTTGAGGATACCGGTCCTTTCGAGAAATAGCCGCACCCGCGACTTGGCGAATTGCTGCATCTCGAGAAATGCAATAAAGCCGATTCCTCCAAGAAGGATAAGCAGCATTATCGTTATGTTGACAGTCGCGTTCCCGACATATCTTGTCAGGCTGTCCGGGAGCAATCCAAATCCCGCATTGCAAAATGCCGACACGGAATGGAATATCGAAAACCAGATAGCCATGTCCGTCGGCATCTCGCGTTCAAAGCGGGTATATAGCAACAAAGCTCCAACTGCCTCAATCGTCACGCTGATGATGATGACCGTCCAAAGCAGTCCCCGCGCCGTCGTACCGTTTGTGCTGCCCAGACTCGTTGCCAACAATGACGAATCGCGTGTCGTTAACCTGCGGCCCAACGCATACAGCAAGAATGTCGAGAAGGTCATGATCCCGATACCCCCGAGTTGGATCGAGAGCAGGATCACTACCTGTCCGAAGCTCGTAAAATACGTGCCGGTATCGACGACCGTCAGACCTGTCACGCAAGTCGCCGATGTAATGGTAAAAAGCGCATCGATGAAACCGATCGAGCCACCGGTAGTTGCTTGCGGAAGCATCAACACAAATGTCGCCGCAAGGATATATGCGGCGAAACTTAACGCCAGGATTTTCTCCGGCGCCAACCGTTTGAGCGGCTTGAAACCGAGATCTATCGGACGACTTAGGTCTAATCGGGTCATATTGGTAGTCAGAGATAATATGCTGTTATGAAGAAAGGCAACTCAAAGATTTGAGTTGCCTCTTCATTCTTCCGACAATGCACTTGCCAAGTATACGCTAATCCGCAAACCCCGGCACGAACTTGCCATCTTTGTAAATCAATTCGTCGTCGCCGTAGATTTCCCCACCCTTGCGCAGTTCGCACACCATGTCCCAATGCAACGCCGATTGATTCACGCCGCCCGACTCGTAAATCGAATTGCCCACTGCCAAATGACAAGTGCCGCCGATTTTCTCGTCAAAGAGCGTGTTCTTGGAGAATGTTTGAACATGATAGTTCGTCCCAATCGCAAACTCGCCAACACGCTTGGCGCCCTCGTCCATCTCCAGCATTTTCTTCAGGAAATCGTAGTTTTTCGCTGCGCTGAAATCCGTCACCACGCCATCCTTGAAAGTCAGCCGCACATTTTCGACCTCGCGACCGCCATAGCAAGCCGGATAGGTATAGGTGATTACACCGTTGGTCGAATTCTCAATCGGCGAGGTGAACACTTCTCCATCCGGGAAATTCTCCTTACCGTCGCAGTTGATCCACTTGCGGCCGCCGACTACCATCTTGAGATCAGTGTCGCTAGACTTCACGTGGATTTTCGACAGCTTGTTCAACCGTTCGCACAGCTTCGCTTGCGTTGCAGAAATCTTCTTCCACTGCGACACTGGATCGTCGGTATCGCAATAGCCAGCGGAATAGACAAAGTTCTCAAATTCTTCCAGCGACTTCTCGGCTTCCTGCGCATCCGCCTGCGCTGGGAACATCGTGCCGCACCAGCGCAAAGAACCGTCCGCCACGCGGCGGAAGAAAATCTCCAGGAATTCTTTGCGCGATCTCTGGCTCATCGCCTGCCGCGCGGAATCCGTATTCGACAAATACTTGGTGTTTTCCGAACTCCAGATATGCAGGTAGGCGTCCATCATCTTCGCTTCTTCGATATCCAGCGGATGCATGTATGTCAACTGCTCGTCGCTGCCCTCTTTCAGCAGGATTTCGCCAAACGGCTCGGAAATGAATTCTACATAAGGAAACGCGCCGCGACGAAGCGCCCGCCGGTAAACTTCCTTGATTAACGGCAAAGCGTGATAGGGACCGCGGATCTTGAACGAATCGCCTTTCTTGATGCTAAGCGAATAGTCCACCATTACCTCTGCCAATTTGCCAACTCTTGGATCCATATACTCCTCTGTCCTCTCCGAGAATCTATCTTTTGTAATGAGCCTGCTCGAGATCGAGCAGCTTGCGTTTCATATCCAGACCGCCGCCAAATCCGCCCAACGAGCCATCCGCCTTCAAGACCCGATGACACGGAATCACAATCGGTAACGGATTTGTGGCACAAGCCGTACCGGCAGCGCGAAAAGCATTTCCCGAACCGGCACGTTCGGCAAGTTCCTTGTACGAGATTGTCGAGCCATAAGTTACCCGCCGCAATGCCAATAGCGCAGCTTTCTTGAATCCTTCAGCCTTCAAATGAATTGGAAAATCGAATGAAGTCCGCTTGCCGGCAAAATACTCTCGAAACTGCTCTACTGCCGTTGCAAACGCCTTCTCGCCAGCCACTGCCGAACGCAATCGTTCCGGCAGACGTTCGGCGCCAAACTGGATGTACTCGATCGCGTCGCCGGTACCCACCAGCACCAGGTCGCCGATTGGCGTCGTTATCGTGCGTTTTGTCAGTCGATCCATGCGCCTTCCTATTGCTAAAGCCTTGCAGAGTGTTGCAATATACGTCTTCTTCCCTGCATGTCAAATTACCGCTTGGCGCTCTTTTGTACCGGATAAAGGCAGCTCAAACAGTAATTTCGACATCCAAAACCCGTCCCTGCATGGGCTTATCCCAAGTGCGAGAGAAAAGGTTTGCGTTCGGCACGATTCTCTCTCATGTATTACCGGATTGGTGTTTCGGCGCCGGCCTGGCCGCGTGCCGAACTTATTGAATTAGAGAACTTTGAAACAAAAAGAGTTGTATAAACGTTGTAAATGAAGAAGATAGCGACCGATATAGTAGCATTAAGCAGTATCGCTGCCGCTTGACAATAACGTAGAACTCCTTAGATTACATGCGATTTCAGCCCGGAGGAAAAACCTGATGAAAACCGATTTTCGAGTGAAATTATACGCACTCATGCTGGCGATCGTGGCCGTAAGCGTCATCTGGATCGTTGGCTCCGGTGATGCCGCGCAGTCGACGCTGCAAGGTGCTGTCTACGGCAAGGGTCTTTTCGCCCAGGCTGGACAAACACCAACCGATTCCGAACAGCAACCGCTTGATTCGCGCAACCACTCAATTGCCTATTACACCAAAATGATGGCAGACATAGCCTACAAAATACATTCGCGCTATATGGAAGATGTCGATCCCGAAAGCTTGATTGAAGCCGGTATCGAAGGCATGCTATCCAATCTGGATCCGTACAGCGTCGTACTCAAACCCAAGTCGTACGAATCGCTGATGGAAAGCACCCATGGCAAGTACGAAGGCGTCGGCATGCAAATTGACCTGCGCGACAACCGCGTGACCATCGTCTCGCCGATGGAAGGCACACCGGCTTGGCGTATGGGCTTCAAGGCCGGCGACAAGATCATGAAAATCGACACCGTGTCCACCGAAGGCATGAAGACCGATGAAGCCGCCAATCTCATGCGCGGTCCGGCCGGCACGAAAGTCAAGTTGACAATTCTGCGCCCCGGCATCGATTACCCGATGGAGTATGATGTTGAACGCGCCGTCATCGAGCTGAATTCCGTTCGCTACTACGGCCTGGTCGAACCCGGCATCGGCTATGTCCGCATCGATAAGTTCGCCGAGACGACTACGGAAGAGCTCGAAAAAGCCATCACCGACATGAAGACCAACATGGGCGTCAAGTCGCTTATCTTCGACTTGCGTTCCAACGGCGGCGGTTTGCTGGATCAGGCGATCAGCGTCGCCAATCTCTTCCTGCCGAAGGACAAGCTAGTGGTTTACACGCAGGGCAAGTATCCGACTTCGCAGCGCAAATACTTCAGTCAGACTGATCCGTTGCTCCCCGAAGGCGATCTAGTCGTTCTCGTCAACGGTGGAACCGCCTCGGCTTCGGAAATCGTTTCCGGCGCCTTGCAGGATTGGGACCGCGCCGTCATCGTCGGTAACACGACTTTCGGCAAGGGTCTTGTTCAGCAGATTTTTGGCGGACAGAATGGTGAAGCCGCTCTCAAATTGACAACCGCCAAATACTATATCCCTTCCGGACGCTGTATCCAGAAACCGGAACGCGCCAAGAAACATCCGGAAACAATGTCGGATGAGGAAATCTCGCTCGAAGAGAAGAACTCTGAAACCGGCGAAACCCGCGATGTCTTCTTCACCAATGCCGGCCGCAAGGTATATGGCGGCGGCGGTGTCGTTCCCGATGTCGTTGTCGAAGACGAACTATGGAAGCCGATTGAATACAATCTTGTTCGCAAGAACATGTTCTCGGAATTCGCCATCGAATACTCGACGAAGCATCAAGGTACTGCCAAGAATTTTGAAGTCAGCGACGCCTTAGTCAACGACTTCCGGAAATTCATCAAGGAAAAAGGCTTCGATTATAAGACCGGCCTTGAACTTGATCTTGAGAAATTCGAAGCAACTGCCAAAGAGATGGATAAGGCCGATCTGTTTGCCGGTGATGTCAAGGCGATGAAGGACCTGATCGAAAAGGAAAAGGCCAAGGACTTCGACGCCTCAATCGACTACATCCGGCAGTCCATCAAGCGTGAAATCCTCCGCTCCGAATACGGCGAGCGCGGAATCTATGAAGAAATCACGCTGAAGGAAGACAAGCAGGTCAAGCAGGCACTTGATCTCTTGAAGGACAAGACAAAATACGGCACTTTGCTCAAGCCCAGCAAGAAGGACTCGGACAAAGGCTAAACAAGCCCTTTCTTAGCAACACCAAGGCGGTCACTCTGTGGCCGCCTTTTTTGTTGAGTGTCGATTGATAACAATATTCAAGGACCGGGTCTGTACTCGTTTACTTGACTCTTGGAGTTAAACTCCTAAATTCGCTCTCACATAAACCATGGAGGTAAATGTTGAAGCGTGCCCGCTACATCTTTCGCGCCGTCGCTGTAATCGCTCTTGTCCTGTTCGTGGCGGCGATCTCTTTTTCGCAAAGTGCTGAAAAATCTAAGCCGGCCCGCGGCGGTCGTTCAATCGCCTATTACAGCAAGATCCTCTCCGATATGGCGCTCTCTATCCGTGAGAACTACATGGAGGAAGTCAACCTCGACCAGCTCTTCAGTTCCAGCTTTGACGGTATGCTCGCCAATCTCGATCCCTACAGTGTCCTGCTGCGCAGCGACGATTACGAGGCGCTCAAAGAAAGTGCGCACGGCCGCTACGAAGGCATCGGCATTGATATCGACACCCGCGACGGCGAGGTCACGATCATTGCCCCACTTGAAGGCACTCCGGCAGCACGCCTCGGCTTTCGCCCCGGCGACAAGATTGTCAAGATCGAAGACAAGCTCGTCTCGCAACTGACCAGCTCGGAATTCAACGCACTGGCACGCGGCAAAGCCGGTACAAAAGTGCGCCTGACCATCGAACGCCCCGGCGTTGCGCACACAATGGAATACATCGTCGAACGCGCCGTAGTCGAAATCCACCCGGTCAAATATTACGGTATGCTCGACGGCACGGTCGGTTATGTCCGTATCTCCAAGTTTGCGGAAAAATCGGGCGAAGAATTTCGCGCCGCCCTTAAAGATCTCAATACCAAAGGCTGCCGCGGCTTGGTCTTGGACCTGCGCTCAAACGGCGGCGGCTTGATGGATCAAGCCATCGATGTCGTCAGCCAGTTTATCCCCGGGGAAAAACTCGTCGTCTACACCAAAGGCCAATCGGAGTCGACGCAACGCCGTTATCTTTCGACCGGCAGCCCGATCTTCCCATCCGGCAATCTCGTGGTTCTCGTCGACAGCGGTACGGCCTCGGCATCGGAAATTGTCACCGGCGCGATTCAGGATTGGGATCGCGGCGTAATCATGGGCACCAACACCTACGGCAAGGGTTTGGTCCAAAATGTCTTTGAGTGGGAGAATTCTGACTACGCTCTGAAACTGACGACTTCCAAGTACTATATCCCGTCCGGGCGTTCAATTCAGAAGCCCGAGCGCTCGTACAAGAGCGCTGTACTTGCCTCTGCCGCGGCCGCGCAAACCAACGGCAGCAAGAGTTCATTCAAGACCAATGGCGGACGCCGCGTCTATGGCGGCGGCGGAATCACTCCCGATATCCCGGTCGGCAAGAAAGGTCTGCGCGCCATCGAATACAATCTGACCCGCGAGAACCTCTTCTTCCAGTTCGCTGTCGAGTACACGACGAAAGTCAAAGAGATCCCGCGCAATTTCGTTGTCGATGACACTATGATTCGCGACTTCAAGTCATTCATCAAAGCCAAAGGATTTGGGTACCGCACCAACACCGAAGAACTCCTTAGCGACCTCGCTGTTGCCGCTCAAGCCGAGGGCCGCTCCGAGACTTTCGCAAAAGAACTTGGCGTCCTGCAAAAGGCCGTCGATCGCGAGAAAGATCAGGACTTTACAAACGCCGCGGAATTTATTCGCTCCGCCATCCGGCGCGAAATCTTGTATATTAAGTACGGAGACTCGGCTGTCTACGAAGAGGTCATCACCAAGGAAGATCCGCTGGTGCGCCAGGCGGTCGATCTGCTCAAGGACCGCAATCGCTATGGCGGAATTCTGAAGGGATAGCGTCAGACTTTGTACAAGAGCATCGCCAAGTACTACGACAAACTGGGCTGGAACGAATTTCATGATATCGCCCTGCCCCGACTCAAGCCGCTTCTGATTCAACACCAGGTTAAGTCGTATCTCGACCTCGCCTGCGGCACCGGCTCGCTCGCCTTCACCGTCGCCGGTATCGGAATCGAAGTCGTCGGCATCGACCGCTCCAAGGAGATGCTCGCCATGGCTGCTGCGCGCTTGCGCAAGTTTCGCGGCAAACAGAAACCGGAATTCCTTAAGCGCGACATGACAAACTTCAATCTCCGCCGGCAGTTTGATGCCGTCGGCTGTTTCTTCGATGCCGCCAATCACATCGTCGAGCCGGAGAAATTTGCAGACTTCATCCGCATGGCGTCCCGCCATGTCAAGCCGGGCGGCTTCTTCATCTTTGATGTCAACACCGCTATCGGTCTCGGCCGCTGGGACGCCGTACTTTTCTCCAAGCAAGGCGAGCACGCTGTCTTGATGAAGGGCAAGTATGATCGCGCCGAGCGGCTGGCATCAATAACCATTCACGGCTATGTCCGCGCCGGCGGTGCAGTTGATCGGTTCAAAGAGACATTCTATGAGCGCGGCTATCCGCACAACGAGATCGTCGGACTGTTGCGCAAGAATGGCTTTGGCAGGATTATCGCCACGCCGCAAAAGTCTGACCAAACCTTGCGTACGGCGCTGCGAGTGTTCTATCTCGCGTACAAGAAGTAGTCGATTCGGAATCACCTTTGCTAGAGGTCGTATGAAGAATTTCACTGAACAAGAACTGACACTTGCCGCACAGGCAGTCTTGGCGCATTCCTATTCGCCCTATTCCAAATTCCGTGTCGGCGCCGCACTCGAGACTGCCCGCTTCATATACGTCGGCACTAATGTCGAGAACCGGTCGTACGGCCTCACTGTCTGTGCCGAACGAAATGCCGTATTTTCCGCCGTCACGAATCGTGAACGAAAGTTCAAGCGCCTCGCATTGGCTTCCGACACCGCCGAATTCATCACCCCTTGCGGCGCCTGCCTTCAGGTGCTGTCCGAATTTTGCGATGACCTCCCGATCATTCTCGTCAACAAAGCGGGCAAGACCAAGCGCACCAGCCTGAAGAAGCTCTACCCGGTGACCTTTGTCCTAAAAAAGTGATACCATTCCGCCAACAATAAGCTACTTTTTGGGCGGGCGGCTAACAGAGGATTATCATGTCTGAACGCGACAATAACCGCGATTTTCGTAGCAAAATTCGCAGCGATATCGATCTCGCCGGCTATATCGACGCCGCCGTACTCAAGACTGAATCGTCGGCTACCGACATCCAGAATCTTTGCGAAGAAGCAATTCGCTACCACTACAAAGCCATTTTCATCAATCCCAGCTATACGACAATGTGCGCCCGCTTGCTCAAGGGCTCCGGCGTCAAACTCGGATCCGTGGCCGGATTTCCCCTTGGGGCAACGACGACTGAAGTCAAAATTTTCGAAGCCCAGGAGGGCGAAAATCACGGCGCCGATGAAATCGACATGGTCGCCAATGTCGGCGCGATCAAGTCCGGCGACTGGTCGCTCTACGAACGCGATGTTGCCGGCGTCCGCAAGGCGCTCTCGCGCCAGACGACGCTCAAGGTGATTCTCGAATGCACCTTGCTTAACCAGGAAGAGAAAGTCAGCGCCGCCACAATTGCCGCCGATTGCGGCGTCGATTTCGTCAAAACTTCGACCGGCATGTTCGGCCAGGCAACCGTTGAAGATGTTGCCTTGCTCTTCGAGACTGTCGGTAATCGCGTAGGCGTGAAAGCTTCCGGCGGCATCCGGACTTTACAGCAGGCGCTTGCCATGATTGAAGCCGGCGCTTCGCGGATCGGCACCTCGGCAGGAGTGGCAATTATCAACGAACTCCGCAGCCGTTCATGAAATCAATCTACGAACTGATTGCGGCCAAACGCGACGGCCGCGAGCTTGAGCCCGGCGAAATCGAACGCGTCGTCAAAATGTACACCCGCGGCGAAATCGCCGACTATCACATGTCCGCGTTTCTGATGGCCGCCTTCATCCGCGGTCTAAGCCCTGCCGAGACCGCTGCGCTGACACAATCGATGCTGCATTCCGGCGATATTGTCGCTATCCGCGGCCTCGACCGCCCATTAATTGACAAACACTCGACCGGCGGCGTCGGCGACAAACTTTCGTTGACATTGTCGCCTATTCTCGCCCAATGCGGTATTGCCGTCGGTATGTTTTCCGGACGCGGCCTTGGCCATACCGGCGGCACGCTCGACAAGCTCGAAGCCATCCCCGGCATGCGTGTCTTCCACTCTACAGCCGAATTTGGACGCCTTTTGAAGAAACACCACTGGGCAATAACCGGACAGACTGCGCGAATTGCACCCGCCGACAAGAAAATCTACGCACTTCGCGATGCTACCGGCACCGTCGAATCGATTCCCCTCATCGTCGCCAGCATCATGTCCAAAAAACTCGCGCTTAAGTCCGACGGCATCGTCTTCGACGTCAAAAGCGGCTCCGGCGCATTCATGAAATCCGGCGCTGAAGCACTCAAGCTTGCCCGGTCGCTTCTCGCCGTTTCGAAGGCAAGCAAACTTCCGGCACGCGCAATTCTGACCAACATGAGCCAACCGACTGGCCGCATGATTGGCAACTTTCTCGAAATAATCGAAACCGTCGAGGTCCTGCGCGGCGCAGGTCCCGCTGATACGATTGCCCTGACTCTCGAAATCGGCAGCGAGATGCTGCGCGTCGCTGGTGCGAGCAAAGACTCCCGACGTTCCCGCACTGCAATGAATGCAGCAATTTCATCCGGCGCCGCTTACGAGTCGTGGTGCCGCTATGTCCGCGCTTGCGGCGGCGATGTTCGGTCATTCGAAAACCCGCAACGACTTATGAAACTTGCACACAAGGAAATTGTGAAATCAAAGCAATCTGGCTATATTGCCTCGATCGATACGGGAAGGTTGGGCTTTCTCGCCGTCAAACTGGGAGCTGGTCGTCAGGCAGTTACCGACAAGATTGACCACCTCGCCGGAATCGAGATGAATGTCAAATTAGGCGCCAAAGTCGAACGCGGCGAAGTCTTGGCAATTGGCTATGCCCGGCAAAAAACGAAGTTAGCTGACTTCGCGGCTGAATTCACACGCTGTATCACGATTTCGGCGCAAAAACCAAGACCGGAACCTCTGGTGCTTAAACGGCTATGATATGGACAAGGAACGCAAAGAACGACCATACCTTGGTGTAATGTTCAAGTGCTGCAAGGTCTATAGTCGGATTTACATAAACAGGCAAGGTACTGCATTTGTCGGCTGGTGTCCGCGTTGTGCCCGGCAGATGCACGTCAAGATTTCACCCGACGGAAGTACCTCGCAATTCTTTGAGATGACATGAAGAAATATAGAGCCAAAATTGTTATCGTCCCCCTCGGCGAGGTGGACTACTTTCAAATAAACAAGCTTTCGACGGCGCTATCGAGCCGCTTTGGCCATAGCGTCGATATCTTGCAGGGCATCAAGGTCCCCAACGAAGCCTATGACGTCATCAAGGGCCAGTACTTCTCAACGATGATCCTGCAGAAGCTCGAACTTTTGCGCGCCAGTGATAAAGAGAAAATTCTCGGCATCATTGAGGACGATATTTACAGCACGCGCCATCATACGCTCGTCAGCGATGCCGACGCCGTCGGCGGCACCGCAATCGTCTCGCTGTACCAACTCAAGCAGCAGTTCTATGGCCTTCCCGACGACGAGAAGCTAATCTATCAGCGTCTGGTCAAAGAAGCCACCCGCGTCGTCGGCGCACTATTTTCGATTCCCTACTGCCGCAATCCCAAATGCGTCATGTACAACTCCAGCGAGATGTTTGATATCGATCAGAAAACCGAAAAGTTTTGCGACATCTGCAAGCGCACCTACATGAAAGTGATGTAGCATGCTGAATGTAACGCAAGTCCTCGACCAGCTGCGCAACGACAACTCCTTCATGGAGAATGTCACCCGCTGGCATGTCCAGCCGCCGCGCGAGGCCGTCTATGTTGACTTCCCGGAAACAGTGCCGGAACTTTTGAAAGCCGCATTTGGCAAGCGCGGCATTCACCGCCTCTACTCGCACCAGGCGCAAGTCTTTGAGCACGTCAACGCCGGCCGCCATGTCACCGTCGTGACACCGACCGCTTCCGGCAAAACGCTTTGTTACAATTTGCCGGTGCTGGCGCGCATGATCGCCCAGCCCGAGGCGCGCGCACTCTACCTCTTCCCTACCAAAGCCCTGTCGCAGGATCAGATGGTGGAACTACACGAAGTCATCAACGATCTGGGTCTCGATATCAACACTTACACCTTTGACGGCGACACGCCCGCCGAAACACGTCGGAAGATTCGCAAGGCCGGCCATATCGTCGTGACTAACCCCGATATGCTCCATTCCGGCATCTTGCCGCATCATACGAAATGGATCAAGCTGTTTGAGAATCTACAATTTATCGTAATCGACGAAGTCCATACTTATCGCGGCGTCTTCGGTTCGCATCTCGCTAATGTTCTGCGGCGGTTGCAACGCATCTGCAAGTTTTACGGCTCTGATCCGCAGTTCATCTGTTGTTCAGCGACCATTCGTAATCCCAAGGAACTGGCGGAACAACTCACCCAGCAGCCGATGGAGTTGGTCGACAAAAACGGCGCACCGTCCGGCGAGAAGCACTTCGTTTTCTACAATCCGCCGGTGATCAATGAGCAACTGGGCATTCGCAAATCGTCGCTGCTCGAAACCAGCCGCATCGCCAAACGCTTTATCAATAATCGCGTCCAAAGCATCGTCTTTGTGCCCTATCGTCTCAATGTCGAGCTCCTGTTGACCTATCTTCGTCGCGACGGCGGCACCGCCCGCATCGAGGGCTACCGCGGCGGCTACCTGCCGAACGAACGCCGGGAAATCGAATACGGCCTCCGCTCCGGCGACATCACTGCTGTCGTTTCCACCAATGCGCTCGAATTGGGCATCGACATCGGCGGTCTCGACGTTTCCATCATTTGCGGCTATCCCGGTACTATCGCTTCAACTCGCCAGCAAGCAGGCCGCGCCGGTCGCAAGAACACCGTCAGCGTGTCGATCATGGTCGCCTCCAGTTCGGCGCTAAATCAATACGTCGTCAGCCACCCCGAGTATTTCTTCGAATCGCCTGCCGAAATGGGCGTCATCGACCCGAATAATTTCGTCATCCTGACTTCGCATCTGAAATGCGCCGCCTTTGAACTACCATTTCATAAGGACGAAGTCATGGGCGTCGACACGACTGCGGAGATTTTGGACTACCTCCAGAGCCGCGGCGTCCTGCGCTACTCCGGCGACCGCTGGCATTGGTCGAGCGAAATCTACCCTGCCACCGAGGTCTCCCTGCGTTCAGCCTCACCCGACAACTTCGTCATCCTGAATACCTCCAATGGCAACCGCGTTATCGGCGAGGTCGATTATTTCTCTGCGCCGATGTTGCTCCACCCGGAAGCAATCTACATTCATCTCGCGAACCAATACCAGGTGCTCGAACTCGACTGGGAAGGCAAGAAAGCCTACGTCAAGGAAGACAAGGTCGACTACTACACCGATGCTGAAACCAAGGCCGACCTCAAAGTCATCGAAATCAACCAGGAATCCGGCCCGCTCAATTGGGGTGAGGTTTCCATCACCAACGTGACTGTCTTATTCAAGAAGATCAAATTCGAAACTCACGAAAACGTCGGCTCCGGCAAATTGGCTATGCCGGAAATTGAGATGCACACAACTTCGTTCTGGCAGGAGTTTCACGAGGATATCGGCGAGGAACTCGGCTTCGGCAGGGCAAACCTGGGAGCGAGCTTGCGCGGCATGGCGAATGTCCTGCAGATCGTCGCCCCGATCTATCTCATGTGCGATCACCGCGATTTACGCGCAGTTTCACAGGTGAAATCGGTATTCGCCGAAAAGCCCACAATCTATATCTACGAAACCGTCCCCGGCGGGGTCGGCTATGCACAGAAACTTTTCCGCGTGGCGCCCGAGATCTTCGCTGCCGCCAAACAATTGGTGCACGACTGCGACTGCGAATCGGGCTGCCCGTCTTGCGTCGGACCGGAAATCGAAGTCGGCCGCGAAGGCAAGACCAACGTCTTGAAGCTGCTCGACTACTCGCTCCAGCAAATGTCCGTCAGGACCGCTTAGTTTGCATCCCGGTTTTCTCTTATAAGTGCCGGAGCAACGCTCTTTCCCCTTGTGTATAACTTATGATTAGCTTAAATCCCGTTGGAATTAAGATTCACCCTTACCCGGAGGCAATATGAAGCGAATTTCCAAGATTTCTGTAGCCATACTATTCCTGCTCCTGCTGTCAGCAACCGCGATGGCCGAACTCAAGCCCGCTCCGCACAACGGATTCTATATCGGCCTTGGCGTCGGAATCGGCAGCCTGAAGCTGGAATATGACAACCCCGATGAAGATTTTGATATCTTCAGCGACAGCGAAACCGGCGGCGCCGGCAATTTCCGCATCGGCGGAGCGCTTAGCAACAAAGTGCTGCTCGGCTTCGAAGGAAACTCCTGGGTCAAAGACTACGATGTCGAACTGGGCGGTGATATCTACCCGACCAAAGTCACGGTCAGCAATGCCTGTGCAGCAGTTACCTATTATCCGGCCGAATACTTCTTCATCAAAGGCGGACCTGCTATTGCTATTGCCGAAGTCGACGTTGACATTCCCGGCTCAAATCTCAGCTACCACGATGAAGCCACCGGTGGCGGTATCATGCTCGGCGTCGGCGGCGAATTGCGCCTGACGAAGAAATTCGCTTTGGTGCCTTCTGCCCAGTGGATGTGGCAAAAAATCGAGTTGGATGATTTTCAGGACGTCAAAGCCAACTTCTTCTCGGTTACCTTGGGAGTCGGCTGGTTCTGGTAATCCTAACAATGCATGGTTGATCGTTCAGGGTCGGCGCCATAAGGTCCCGGCCCTTTTTAATTTGACTACGAAGCTTATGCAATTATCCCCCCAAAGCAAAAGCGCCTCGTCTCGCGACGGGGCGCTTTCTGTCTTCACTAAGCTATACTTAGATAGCCTCTTGCTTCTTTCGAAACAAGTCGGGTTACTTTAACATCATCATCTTCTTCGTCGAGCTGAAATTATTAGCATTCAGCTTGTAGAAGTAGACGCCTGATGCGACTGTTCTGCCGGTAGCATCCGTGCCATCCCAGGTGATGGTTTGGTTGCCAGCGCGCATATAGTCGTCAACCAATGTCTTCACATGCTGGCCAAGTACATTGTAAATCGAAAGACTTACCTTGGAATCGGTCGGCAATGCGAACGAGATATCGGTTGTCGGGTTGAACGGGTTCGGGACGTTCTGCGACAGAGCAAAGTCGGTCGGCAGAGCGGCATTCGGATTACGCGAGCTAAGCGAAACGCTGCCACCCACGAATTCCGGCGCGAGGTCGCGCACTTGCGGAACACCGTCAACATTTTCGTTGTATACGAACATCAGCTCATGAGCCGGTGCTTCAGTCGTGAACGTGCCAATCTCTACAGTCTGCAGAGTCGGATCGTCCAGTCTAAAGTGCAAAATAGCAACACTGTTAAGACCCGATGCGGCCGGCTTAAGATAAGCATTGTCCTTCGGGGCGTTAACCATATCGATCAAGCCGATCGATACGCGGTTGTTCTGCTGGTCGATATTGGCGATTTGCACGTCAAAACCGGCCACCGTCGTATTCTCAAAGGAAACCGAAGTCAGGGTTACACCTTTGGAGTACGTGAGCGGAATGTCCATTGCCGCTAGAGCCTCATCGTGAGACACCGAAACCGGAACCGTAAATTCCGATTCCGAAATGAACGATGCTTCTCCGACACGGAAAGTGTCGCGGTTACCAGCATCCTTGGCCAGCAACGCAGGCACAACGAGCATTAGAAGAGCGATTGCAAAAGCGATAAAACGCTTCATTCAGAATCACCCCCTCACAGGGTTAAGGTTTAAGGGTTGACTAAGCATTACTCTCATACAAAAACACTTTGGCTATTCGGTTTCCATACTTAAAAAAGTCTACACATGGCAGTATGCCCGGTAATGGTTGCAAATGTTCGTGTTCAGCTAAATTTGGCGGTTTTTGGGATCGGAGAGGTGATCCCTACTCTAATAATCTACGGACGTGCCGTAATCTTGTCAAGTTGTTTTATCCGAACCCCATGGCTTTCTTGGCATCGTCCGACATCCGGTCCGGGGTCCAAAGCGGGTCCCAAACGATGTTTACCACGGCGTCGGTCACGCCTTCTATGGCCAGAATCTTCGAATGTATGTCATCTTTGATCATCGTTGCCATGCCGCAACCAGGGGCGGTTAAGGTAAAATCCACTTCCACCTTATCCCCGTCAATCACCCGAACCTGATATACCAACCCGAGATCGACAATATTTACCGGAATTTCCGGGTCGTAACACTCGCGCAAAGCTTCGATAACAGTTTCTTCGGTGATCAATCAGTCTCCAACGTGTGCTACATCTTAACAGAGTCAGCTAGTTTCCAGCTCGTACATAATACGCAAGAATTTGCAATTCATTCAATTGCGATTATCCCGAATCCTGCCAGTTTGTCCGTTGTCCTTTATTAGATATATGTCTCTTCAAACAATGTTACAAACTCGCAAATCGCTAGGTTCCATTCAACAAAAAAAATGTATTCACTTAATCGGCCAGCGTTTGCGGAATCGGCGCAGCGGCAACTCACCCAGAAAGCGCTCAATTTCATGTTTGTTGCCGCCGCGCATGTCAAAGCGCGTCAAAAGGAACCTTTCCGCTCCGGCTACCGGATATTGGACAAAGCCGAACTGCGTCGTAAATCCGACTTTGTAACCGGCAGCTTGTGCCATTTCCACAACCTGCTCATTAACCGAACCAGCCGGGTAGCAGATTGCACAGACAGTTTTTCCTAGACGACTTTCTAACAACTCTTTGCTCGAAGTCAATTCCGTCTTGATGCCGCCGGCATCCAATCGCCCAAGTTTTCGGTGTGAAGCCGAATGCGACTCAAGATAAACGCCACCCTTGTGCATACGCGCCAGCTCCTGCCACGACATCGTCGTTATTCCCAGCGTGTAATCTTTGCCGGTGATTGCTTCGAGTCGGTCGACAAACTCTTCAATTTCCGCCTCCTGCATCCGGTCCAATGCAATATTGAACCGCCAGCACGCCGTCGCCAAATCGTCCCGCTTGCGATAGTCGAGACCTTTGAGCCACCTGCTTTTTCCGCCCGGGAACTGGTGCGACAGTTCCTGAACTTGCGGCCAGGTCTTATCCGACAGTCGATGAAAAGCGTTCGATACTCGCAGATGCCAAAACTTCTTCGCGCTATCAACAAAGTCCGTCGGCACAAAAACGACGCTGCTCGCCCCGTACTTTTGCAGCACCGGAAACGCCTGCCCGACAAACTCCGAATCCGCATCATCAAATGTTATCAGAGCCGCGTCGCGTTCCAGCGTCTTCTTCCCCTCTATCACAGCGACGAAGTCTTCTAGTGTCAGGAGCTGGTAGAATCTCTTGATCCCCGCGATCTGCTCATCAAAGATTGATCGTGGCGTGCCCTTATCGTATGTCACCAGATGTCGATCATCCGAACCATCTGCGACGATCCGATGAAACGTAAACACCGCCAGAAGCGGCTTGCGCCAAAACACACGACGCAGTAAATAGGCCAACTGCCAAAGCCCGAGCCAAGACATAACCGTTGCATAGAAGCTCGCACAACCGCGCCGCAGCGCCGACGGCATCCGTTTGACCGGCGCAGTTTCAGGGTCAAGCATCGATTTGCCGCTTTGAGAAATACTGACTCATTTGGTGGTCAGAATAAGCCAATCTCGTGCGAAGAAAAACATTAAAGTGCGCCCGAATGCAATGGCATCTACTCAACTCTTGACATTGGCCCGAGATGTCGTTTCATATAGCTCAAGACCACACTAGGAGGATGCCGAATATGACACAACAAGCAAAGTACACGCCGTACGTTGCTCCAGAGCAATCTATGAACGAAATGACCGTTCGCGGAATTATCCTCGGATCGATATTGGGGATATTATTCGCAGCCTCCTCGGTGTACTTAGGTCTAAAGGTCGGGCTAACCGTGTCAGCATCGATCCCGATCGCCGTGCTGTCGGTGACTATCTTCCGCGCTTTCGGCAAGGCGACAATTCTCGAAAATAACATGGTGCAGACCGTCGGTTCAGCCGGCGAGTCGATTGCTGCCGGCGTGGCTTTTACCCTGCCGTCGTTGCTCTTAATGGGCCAAGATCTGGAACTATTCCGCATCCTGTTGGTCGCGCTGCTCGGCGGAACGCTTGGCGTTCTTATGATGATCCCCCTGCGCCACGGGCTGATTGTAGAAGAACACGGCAAGATCACCTATCCGGAAGGAACTGCTTGTGCTGAAGTTCTGATCGCCGGCGAGAAGGGCGGGACCTCGGCAAAGACTGTCTTTCTCGGCGGCGGCGTTGGTTTCGTGTTCGGGTTCCTAAACCTGATCGTCCGCTGGTGGAAAGAGACTTCCGATTGGACTATTAGCTTCTTCAAAGGTGCATCGATATCGGCGGAAGTTGCCCCGACCATGCTCGGCGTCGGCTATATCATCGGAATCAAGACTGCCTGCAATATGATGGCCGGCGGCTCACTGGCGTTTATCGTGATTATTCCATTGATCAAGGCCTTCGGCGAGGGACTGACCGGCGCCGTGTTTCCCGAGTCAACGGCACTTATCAAAGACATGAGCCCCGGCGCCATTCGCAACGCTTATGTGCTTTACATCGGAGCGGGCGCCGTCGCAACGGGCGGAATCATTAGCCTGATCCGTTCGATTCCCTCAATCATCGGCGCTTTCAAGCGCGGCATGGGATCGCTGGGTTCACGGCAACGCGCGGCGCAGTCGACAATTATTCGCACCGAACGCGACATCCCCATGACCTATGTCCTCGGCGGTTGTATCGTTTTGGTAGCCGCTATCTGGGCGGCTCCAATCCTGAATATCAAGTTCGTCCCATCAGCGTTAATCGTTGTCTTTGGTTTCTTTTTCGTCACAGTCTCAAGTCGCATCACCGGCGAAATCGGATCATCCTCTAACCCGATCTCCGGTATGACTGTCGCCACGTTGTTGATAACGTGTCTTCTCTTCTTAGTTGTCGACTGGACCACAATCGACTACCGCATCATGGCCTTAACCACCGCCGCTATCGTTTGTGTGGCAGCCTCCAATGGCGGGACAATCTCGCAAGACTTGAAAACCGGATTTCTTTTGGGAGCAACGCCTTCGCGCCAGCAAATCGGTATTATCATCGGCGTCGCGACGAGTTCGATCATCATCGGCTGGACGCTGTTATCGCTCAATCAGGCAATGACGACTTACTCGGCGCGCAACTATCCAGATTTCACGGCATCTGTTCCAGCCGATGCCCGGCTCGTTGAATACGACGGCAAGACGTACAAGCAGATTTCGATTCCGGAATTGACCGACAACGTTCCGACCGGACGCTACCTCGTCAATGAGCAAAACAAGATCGTCTACCTGATCGATCCCGGTGTCTGCGGCTCGGACCTCGTGAGAGCGGAACGCATGACCGATGCTCCCTATCGCAATTTCCAAAGTGGAATTCTGCCGGATACCGGTGCGACCTTCCTGACAGCCGACGGACCGCAGAAGATTCTGACATTGGAGAACGAGCAGGCCGGAGTCCCCGCCGGAACTTATCTGGTGGATGGAACCGGCGCAATTTCGCACCGCTTGGTGCCGATTACCAAATATGATGCCCCTAAGGCGCGCCTGTTCAGCCTGATCATCGACGGAATCTTGACGCGCAAATTGCCGTGGGCGCTGGTACTAATCGGTATTGCCCTTGCCCTAATTATGGAATTGGTGGGTGTGTCGGCGCTTCCGTTTGCAGTCGGGCTGTATTTGCCGATCTCGACCTCGACACCGATCTTCATTGGCGGCGTTATTCGCTGGTTGGCTGATCGCAAGACGAAGAGCACCGGCGGTACTGAAGACGAATTTTCGCCCGGCGTTCTCTTGGCCAGCGGATTGATTGCTGGTGGCGCAATTGCCGGATTAACGCAGGCGATCTTCTACATCCTGGGCTGGGAAACGATTTTTGACAAGTCGCACTGGCTGGGCTCGTGGGCCGGCAGTGACTTGTGGACACTTGTGCCGTTTGGCGCACTGGTATTGTTCCTTTATCTTGTCGCCGCAAAAAAGCGCAACGGCGGAAATAACGCCAGTGAAAGTGCGAGATAAGTAATCATCGCGTCTGCGATGCGGTTACCGTCGCGATATGCCGGCTGAACTGAAGCCAACTTCTCTTCGTTCCGACCACGGCAGATGGCCGTTGATCATCTTTGTCGCCGCGCTTATAGTGCGTGTCGCCAACGTTTTGTTTCTGTCGGCAAATGACCCCGCGTTCTATTATCCCCAGGTCGATTCGCAGTGGCACCACTTGTGGGCAATCGACATTCTCAAGAACAACTTCGGGGGCAGCGAAGTCTATTTCCGCGGCCCGCTGTACCCTTATTTTCTCGCACTCGTTTACGCCATTTTCGGCGTCAGCACTTTCGCTGCAAAATTAGTCCAGGCTGTCGGCGGCGCAGCGATCTGTCTGCTTATATATCAGTTGGGCAGAACTGCTGTCAGCGAGAAGACCGGCCGAATCGCTGCTCTGATAGCAGTATTTTACGGCCCATTGTTATTCTACGAATCCGAGCTATTAATCGAGTGGCTTGCCATCTTGCTCGCACTACTGATGTTGCTTGTGCTGCTCAAGAATCGCTCGCAATTGACAATCCGCACCGTTTTCCTTGCCGGCATCTGCGGCGGTCTTTCGGCAATCGCCCGCCCGAATATTCTCATTGTCTATCCGCTGATCGCACTTTGGATCGTTTGGGAAAACCGCACATCACACTCGCTGCGAAGTCGCCTGCTTTCCGCAGGCGCCTTTACGCTCGGCATAGTTCTTTGCATACTGCCAGTGACTGTTCGCAATTATGTCGTCGGTGATGATCTCGTCCTGATTTCCTCACAGGGAGGCGTAAATTTCCACCTCGCCAACAATTCGCAAGCCAATGGCCTGACGATGGTCATGCCGGAGATTCGTCTCAATCTCTCGGTCCCGTGGTCGGATTTTGTCGACACGACTAGCGCTTTTGCCGAGTCTGCACTTGGCCACAAGCTTAAGCCATCCGAAGTTTCGAGTTTCTGGAGCAGTCGCGCATGGGACTACATTGGCAAAAATCCAATGCAATTTCTCTCGCTGACCGGTAAACGACTGATCTATTTGTTCAGCGGATTCGAAAACTCCGATCAGGCCGACATCTACCGCTTCAGCGATTTCTCACCCGTTTTAAAAGCCCTGATCTGGAACCACGGCGTCAAATTCCCCTTTGGTATCATTGGTCCCCTGTCATTGATCGGACTGGTCATGGCGTGGCGCGAACGGAGCCGCCTGTCGCTGCTGTACTTGTTCCTCTTGGGCTACATCCCGACTGTGATTCTCTTTCTGGTGACTGCAAGGCATCGTCTCGCAATTATTGTGATATTGTTTATCTTCGCCGGATATGCCATCGAACGCCTCATCGCAACCATTCGTAAAGCCGATTACCGGCGGCTCGCAATGCCCTTTGCATCCTTGCTGATACTGTTCCTCCTGCTCAACCACAACTGGTTCGATCTCGGCTTCGACAACCCGGCGCAGTTTCATTACCAGCGCGGTATGGTGCTCGAAAAGCAGGGCAATCTGCCCGGCGCAATTGCCGCCTATCGAGAAGCACTCACTTTTCAACCTTTGCCGGAAGCCATGAATAATCTCGGCTATGCCCTCTGGCGCTCTGGCGACCTTGCCGGCGCTTATGATATCTACCATCGCGCACTCGTCGCCCGACCCGACTATGCCGATGCAATGTCGAATCTCGGGCTGTTGTTCCTTAACGGCGGTCCGGTTGACAGCGCGCGCTACTACTTCGAACGCGCCCGACAACTCGACCCCGGCTTGGGGCAGGTTTATCTCAACCTAAGTGAAATCTATCTACGCTCAAACAATGCTGCGGCAGCGGATTCGATTCTACAGTTGGGGATTCAGTATGCGCCTAAGCTGCCTTCTCTTTACAATGCTCTGGCAAACATCTATCTCAAGCAGGGCCGGATCCCGGAAGCCAAGTCACTCCTGGAAAAATCATTACTAGTCGACGACAACTACGCTACCGGACACGTCAATCTGGCGAATATCCAGCTCGGCGAGCGCAATTTCGAAAGCGCCCGCGAGCACTACCGGCGCGCTCTGGCGATCAAGCCCGATCTCAAGCAAGCACAGATGAACCTGGCAATACTCTTTGTTCAGGCAAACATGCCCGACTCGGCGCGAGTGTGTTTTGAGGCTGTCTTGAAAATTGATCCGACCGACCGCCAGGCGCAGGAAGCGCTTCTGCGGTTGCGGCACTAAGCAGCTAATACTTCTTGCGGCGCTCGATCACGTAGTTTGAACCCGTCAGCGATTTGATATAGCTCTTGAGATCGGCGAGCATGTGCGACATCTCGCCCAAATGCTTGAACGCATTGTTGGCGACCAACACGGCAATTGAAATCGTCATCAACCCGTAAACTTCCTTTTCCCCGCGTCGATTCGTCGAAATGATTTGCCGGCGGTTGCGGTCGTCCTCTTCATACCGCGATGGAATTATCCGGTCAAAAATCTTGATGATGTTCGAACATACCAAATCAACTTGGTCTGTCGGCAACAGGAACATGAAATCATCTCCGCCGATATGCCCGACAAAGCTCGTCGGCGAAAGGTCGGACACCACGTCGCGGATGATATGCGCCACCAGCCGGATTGTCCGGTCGCCGTAAACATAGCCGCGATAATCGTTGTACGCCTTGAAATTGTCGATGTCCAGATAGCACACCGCAAATTCCTGATGCGCCGCCAGTCGGTTGTTGATCTCCTGCTCGATAAGAATCGGGCCCGGAAGCTGCGACGTGGGATTCACTCCGATATCCCGCTGCGTGCGGTCGTGAATCATCTTCACGCGCAACTGGAATAATTCGCCGTCCCATTCGCCCCAGAGATAGTCGTCGGCCGCCGATGACAACCCCATCTTGATCTGTTCGCGCGTCGGATTCTTGTGATAAATAATCGTAGGTGCCGTCGCCAGTGCCATGTGCGAATCGATCTGGCGAACCAGTTTAACTGCATCTTCCAGGCTCTTGTCGACGCTGATGAGAATGAAATCGATTTGGTGGCGATGCGTGATCTTGAATAGATCATTCATCTCCTGAAACTTGAAGATAATCGTGTCCTGCCAGCCGGGCACGCCGAGAATCAGCGATGCCGCACTGCCGACTTCGTCATAAAGAGCAATGCAGTTCTTTGCCGGATGATGTAAACGTGGTTTCGGTGGTTGAACAAAGATGTTCTGTTTATCAACAGCGCTGGTCACGATGTATCCTCTCGCGCGGATGGAACTCTCGATGCACAGATTTTAAGTACGATCTATCGAGTTGCGTGTAGATCTGTGTAGTACTTATATCGGCATGACCGAGCATTTCCTGTACCGCTCGCAGCGACGCGCCGCCATCAACCAGATGGCTCGCAAAGCTGTGGCGAAAGGTATGTGGAGTTACATGTTTTGTTATTCCTGCCGCCTTGACCCGCTTCCGGACGAGATTGAACATTCCCATACTTGAAAGTTTGCGGCCAAAGCGATTGAGTATCAATACATCGTGCGAGTCGTCTTTCGCGATCTTCGGGCGTTCCTCATCAAGGTAGCGCCGGACAAAATCCACCGCCTCCTCCCCTATCGGCACGATACGCTCCTTGCCGCCCTTGCCGGTTACGCGCACATGGCCGACTTCCAGAAATAGATTTGCGACCGTCAGGTTAATCAACTCGGATATTCGCAGCCCGGAACTGTAAAGCACTTCCAACGCCGCCCGGTCGCGCAATCCAAACTTCTGCTTCAAATCAATCGCGGCAAGAATTCGTTCAATTTCATCCAGCGACATGACCACCGGCAGACTACGATAAATCCGCGGCGACTCAATGTGCGCCGCCGGATTGGCGTTAATAATCCGCTCGCGCAGCAAGAAGCGGAAAAAACCGCGTAACGAAGACATGCGCCGCGAAATCGACGGAGCCGATAAGCCCAAAGTCCCGGCATAGCCGAGATACGCAATGATCGCTTGCGTGCTGAATTCCCGCCACGACTTGATTCCCAGAGTCGCGGCAAACTCCGCCAACTGACCCAGGTCGTTCTTGTAAGATATGACACTGTTCGGCTTGAGGTTTTGCTCCAGCGCGATATGATTAAGGAATAAGCCGATCTCTTCCTGCATCTCAAAACTCTTCATTCATCAACGCATACAACGCATGCGGTTCAAGCCCGTCTTCCAATGCCATGGCGATCGTCGCTGCTGCCACGCTTTTCGCCCCGGCACTGATCAAAGTTACCGCCGCAGAATTCAACGTCGCCCCGGAAGTCGTGACGTCGTCAATCAACAGCACGTTCTTATCTTTGATACGCTCCGGTTCCGCACAGGTGAATATGCCGCGAACATTTTGATACCGCTGCTCCACCGAAAGTCCAATCTGGTCGAGATTGCGCCGCGACTGCTCCAGCAGATATGGCGCACACTGACGCTGCAATTTGCCGGCAACCTGCGCAGCGAGTATTTCCGTCTGATTGAACCCGCGCCGTGCTTCTTTCTTCTTATGAATCGGCACCGCACAAACAACGTCAATTTTCGCAGCATGCGGCAATCGCGCCAGTTGCTCGCCCAATCGGTCGCCCAGCATCTTGCCGAGTTCTTCTTTCCCTTCGTACTTGAACGCCTTGATCAGATGCGAAAAGTGGCCGTCGTATATCCCCAGCGAATACACCCACTTAAGCAAAGTCGGCCGACTGCAGCCGCTGCAATGCCGCTCCGGATCGGGAAGCGGATTCCGGCACATCGGGCAATAGGGTTGATTCAGAGTTTCGAGAGTCGCGTTGCATGCCGGACAGAGCCAGATATTGTCGTCCTGGCTTTCAAATGTCTGTCGACAGACTTGGCATACGGGTGGATAAACAAAATCGAGCAGGTCGCGCATGAGGCGCCTGATCCGGAAATCATGGTTAGTATTCAAAGTCCTTACATGGACTGAAGCTGTTTACGAATCGTCTCCGCTTGCGGGTTTTCGGGAGCAACTTCGACAAACTTCGTCCACCACATTTTGGCTGCCGCCGTGTCTGCCAAGCCCAAACTTACGACACCCATATTGAAAAGTGCTATCGCGTGGTGCGGCTCGATCGCCAATGCCCGCCGGAACTGAAAAGTCGCCTCTTCGTTGTCGCCGACCGAGTGATAGCACGCACCCAAATCTACCATGATGTCTGGATGAAGCGAATCTATCGCCAGCGCCCGCTCGTACTGGCTAATTGCCGCTGGAAACTGGCCGTTGTCCATGAATCCATGGCCGCTTTGCACGATCTCGTCAAAATTGTTGCCGACCGGCGGGACCGTCGATTGCAGCGATTGCTGTTGCTGGGGCGGTGTATTCACCGGAACAGTATTCTTCTTCGCCGCGACATAGACATTGTAGGCCACAGCGACGATCACGATAACGCCGATTATTGCCGCATATTCCCAGCGCCGACTACGCGCAGCTTCTTTCTGCGGGCGTGCCTGCTTGACCCGCAGAACGGCTTCATAATTTGCGCCGCATTGCGGGCAGAACTTGTGTTCGCTTGAACGCGGCGCCGAACAGCGCGGACACTTGTCGGAAGAACTATTGCTCATTACTCTCGCCCTGCTCCGTTTCGCCGCCAAAAACGCGGTCAATCTTGATCACCCGTGGTATCTTCTTGCGGATTGCCGCAATCACGCGATTTAGGTGGCTGATATTCTTGATTTCGATCACAAAATGCCCGACCGCAATCGCTTCCTTCGAGGACAACTCCGCGCCTCGAACTTCCGCGTCGCAGTTGGCGACAACTTCAGTGATATCGTACAATATGTTTTTGCGATATTCAACAACAATTGCCAAACGCACCAGGAAGCTCTGGTCGCTGCCAACATCCCACGATACCTCGACGCGCCGCTCCGGTTCCTGCGCCGCGATTATGGCATTGACACAGTCTGCCCGGTGAATCGACAATCCGCGTCCGCGAGTGATAAATCCGACGATTCTCTCCCCCGGCACCGGCGCACAACAATTGGCGAAGCGGAACATCATGTTGCCCATGCCTTCGACCCGGATTCCCTTGCCGCCGCGCGCTCGGTCGACGAATTTCTTGATCATCGACGGCTTCTCGGGAGCCTCTTCCTCTTGCGGATACAGCTTCGACATCAAGTTTGATAGCGCCAAATCGCCGCTGCCCAGCTTCGATAACATTTGCTCCGACGAAGTGTAAGACAACGCCATCGCGGCGTCGACAAGCTCGTCTTCCGTGGGATACTTGACTTTGCGCTTCTTGACCGCGCGTTCAAACATCTCCTTGCCAAGCGCATACGACTCGTCAAAGCCTTTTTGCTTCATGTACTTGCGAATCTTGGCACGGGCCGAGGTCGTCTTGCA
>CAZIBI010000001.1:201617-224684 GCA_964537215.1 uncultured Ignavibacteria bacterium
AGCCTTTTTGCTTCATGTACTTGCGAATCTTGGCACGGGCCGAGGTCGTCTTGCAAATCTTGAGCCAGTCCCGCGACGGTTCAGCATGCGGCGAAGTCGTCACTGCTACTTCGTCGCCCGACTTGAGCACCGTCTCAAACGGAACGAGTTTGCCGTTGACCTTGGTGCCAATACAATGGACACCAACATTTGTGTGCACCGCGAAAGCAAAGTCCAGCGCCGTCGCCCCGAGCGGCAAATGTTTCAATTCGCCGTTCGGCGTGAAGACAAACACCTCGTCATGGAAAAGATCGATCTTGAGGAATTCCATGAACTCTTCAGCATTCGTCATATCCTTCTGCCAATCGAGCACCTCGCGAAGCCACGAAAGCTGCCGGTCCGATTCCTCCAGCACATGCTTGCCTTCTTTGTACAGCCAATGTGCCGCGATTCCGTACTCCGCGACGTAATGCATGGAAGGCGTCCGAATCTGGATTTCCACCATCCGCCCATTTGGTCCGACCACGGTCGTATGCAAAGATTGATACATATTCTGTTTCGGCGTTGCGATATAGTCGTGGAATCGGTCAGCGACCGGTGTCCACATGTTGTGAATCACACCCAGCGCGTGATAGCAATCCTTAATTGTCGGCGTCACTACGCGAATTGCGATCAGATCGTAGATCTCTTCAAACGGTTTCTGCCGCTTAACCATCTTGCGATAGATCGAATCAAAATGCTTGGCGCGTCCTGTGATCTCAACCTGCACTCCATCATCAGTAAGAGCCTTGGTCAGCATCTGGCACAAATCTTTGATATAGATTTCACGTTCGGCACGCGTCAGATCGATTCGTTCCATCAAATAACGGTAGACGTCCGCCTTGATGTACTTCAGCGACAGGTCTTCCAATTCCCATTTGATCTTCGCCATTCCGAATCGATGCGCCAGCGGCGCATAAACATCGCGCGTTTCGGTTGCAATGACGATTTGCTTCTCGTGCGGCAAGTATTCCAGCGTGCGCATATTGTGCAACCGGTCGGCGAGTTTGATCAGGATCACGCGAATATCATTCGCCATCGAAATCAACATTTTGCGGAAATAATCAGCCTGGTTTTCGGCCCGGCTTTTCATCTGATAATGCCCGAGCTTGGTCACGCCGTCTACGAGAGCAGCGATTTCCGGCGAAAACTCGCGCGACAACTCGTCAATGCCGATGTTGCAGTCTTCTACGATATCGTGCAACAGCCCGGCTGCTACGGTATCGCCGTCCAAATGCTGTTCCGCCAGAATGTACGCTACGTTCAGGCAGTGCTCGATGTACGGCTCGCCGGAAGCGCGCTTTTGCCCCTTGTGCGCCCAGTTGGAAAACTCGTACGCTTTGCGCACCACCGGTATGCTGATGTTTGCATTCATCGACTCGACGTGAATGATGAACTCGGCAAGATTCATCATGCCTACCGGTAGACGATAGCGGGTGATGTTATCGGAGATGTTGGGACTGCTGAATCGTTCGACCACTACCTTGTTCCGCTCTTTCCCTTGGACAAATGCGCCGCGACAAACTGATATACATCTTCTACGGCAATCTGATCCATTAGATCGACCAAACTGCCCTTATAATCATTTACAGGTGGCAGAAACAGTTTGTTTGCACCCCCTCTGGGCCCCCAGCGCTGCGGCGACAAAGTCGATTCCGGCGGATAAATTCCGACCGCGAACGTGCCAACCGCGCCGGCAATATGGATCGGCCCCGTGCTGCCGCTAATCAACATTTCGGCTTTGTTGATGAGCGCCTTGAGCACTGCCAAATCGGTCCGGCCGGCCAGATTTACAACGCCCTGCCCGATGTCTCCAAAGGCTGTCGTTATATCGCTAGCCTCAAGCTGCGACCCCGTAAGCACTATTCGGCGTCCGTCCTTGGCCAATTTTTCCACCAGTTCAACATACTTGCCCAAACGCCAGTTTGGCGACGAGCCGTGCGACAACGGGTGGACTATGATGAACCGTGAATCTTGCGCAATTCCGGCTTCTTCTAGCAACTTGTTGGCCTCTCCGACTTCTACTGAAGTAACTGTGAGCGATGGCTCAAATCTTGTAAGTCCCGGAAAACTCTCAGCCGCCAAATCATAATTCAGATCGAGTTCATGCTTCCCAGAATAGCGCCTGCGGAGCTTCACGCGTCGATTAAACAGAAAACTATACGCCCGCCTTGCCGTGCCGACTCGAACCGGCACCTTGGCCAGATAAGCCGCCAACGCCAGCGACAAGCGCGGATAGAACATCACGCACAAGTCCAGATTCATCCGCCGCAAATCGCGCGCCAGTGCCGAAACCTGCCTGAAGTTTTCCAGCGATCGCCCCGGAATCGTAACGATGTCATCGATATAGCTCTCGCCCGCGAGCAGCGGCGCCGCGTAGCGGCTCGCCAGAAATGTAATCTGAAGTGAGGGGTCGGCTTGTTTGATCGAACGCGCCACCGGCAAGGTCAGCACTAAGTCCCCGACCGCATCGGAACGAACCAGCAGGATGCGTGTCATCGCCGCTGCAATTCCCACAGCTTGACATGGCGCGCAAAGACATCAAAGGCTGAAAACATCGCCAGTATCAACCCGGCCATACCATCGCGGAACCCCTGCTTAAGGAAATAAATCTTCACAAAGTAAATCGGCGGCTTGAACAGAAGCTTCCAAAACGAAAACCGCTTCCCGTTCGCATTCATCTGCTCTGCATAAAGGCCGCTGTAACGGTTCATCTTCTCGATGTAAAGCGCCGAGAACGGATATGTGTAATGCAGCATGTGCCCGGAGATCTTTGCGGTCGTCCCATTCAGCACGACCGACTCGTGCACCTTGTTATCGTTAAACCTGCCGCATTCGCGCTTGAACAGCCGCATCACATAACCGGGATACCAGCCCGAGTGCATGATCCAGCGCCCGAGAAATTGCGATTTGCGCCGAAACCAATAGCCGTCCGCCTCATCTGATTCGATCGCGCTGCGGATGCTCTCCGCCAATTCGGCATCAATTTCTTCGTCGGCATCAATCGAAAGCACCCATTCGCATCGTGCAGCGTCAAGCGCCTGCTGTTTGGCATTGCCAAAACCGGCAAATTCATTTTGCAACACTCGGCATTTGTACTCTCCGGCTATCGCCAGCGTCTTGTCTGTCGAACCGGTATCGTTGATGATGATCTCATCGACGAAAGCTATCGAATCGAGGCAGCGTCGAAGATTCTTCTCTTCGTTCTTGGTAATTATGATCGCAGACAGCTTGCCCACCTAAATTGCCCTCGTCAATATTGCTCGTCGCGACAGCTCGGCAATAAATTCATCCGCTGCCTTCTGCAATTGCTCCGAAGTGATCCCGTCCACCGACTTCCAATTCGGCGAACGCACGGCCCACGCCTTTTTTCCGTATGGCCGCCAGCGAACGAAATTCGGTTCATTGCCAGTATAGAGCGCAAGCAGCGGCACGTCGAGATTCGCCGCAATGTGGCACACCGACGTGTCAACCGATATAATCGCATCGAGATTCGGTATCAGCGCAACCAGATCCATAATGCCGACGCCTTCCGGCAATAAAGTAACGTTTTGCCCGCCTCGCGATCTAGCTTCACGCGCCGCCGCTATCTCGTTAGGCGCATAGGAAATCAAGAATTGGATCTGCGGATAACGCCGCGACAAATCTTCAACCAGAATGCAGAACTTAGCATGACTAATCGTACGGTCAAGCTTGCCCGCCGAAACATTGAGCATGATCAGCCCGGCAGCTTTCGGATCGCGGATCTGCATTTCCAGTTCCTTGCCCCGTTGTTGCTGCTGCTTGCTCAAAGCGATCTTCGACTCGGGTACCCGGTGATGCAACTTGATGCCCAGCGGATCCATCGTGGCCAGAAACATCTCCGTGATGTGCAGCTTCCTTGCCACATTCATGACGTCCATCGTGTAATTGTCGTAATATTTTCCGAATGACTCTTTGCAGATACCCGCCCGGTATGCCCGCGGCGAGCACAGCATCGCAATCACCAGCGACGTCACCGAAGTCCCCGTCATCAGATCGACGATCATATCATAATTGACCGCCTGAATCTCCCGAAACATACCGCCCACTTTGCGGATCGATTTATGATACACGTGAATATGATCCACCGCCGGATCATGCTCGATGATGCGGTGATTCGTCGGCGAAGCCAGCACTCCGATCGTGATATCGGGCCGAAAATACCGCAGCGTTCGCAATGTAGGTAAAGTCACCACCATGTCGCCGATCTTGTCGTGGCGCAAGAACAGCACCGACTTGATCGAGCGCGGATTCAGCGGCTTGGCATGCCGCCGGCTGGCATACGAGAGTATCCGCAGGAATATCCAGACGAACAACCATTTGAATTGTATTTCGAATTCTTTGAGAAAGCGCGCCAGCTTAGGCGCTTTCCGCTCCAGCTTTTGCTGCATCGTTCCTCTCGAACTGCATGTCGTACAACCGCCGATACACTCCGCCCAGCCGCAACAATTCTTCGTGCCGCCCGCGCTCGACGATCCGGCCATCCTTGAGTACGAGGATCAAGTCTGCGTGCAAGATCGTCGACAGCCGGTGGGCGATCACAATTGCCGTCCGCCCGTTCATCAGATGGTCAATCGCTTCCTGTACCAATCGTTCCGATTCCGTATCCAGCGCCGAGGTCGCCTCGTCAAAAATCAAAATCTCCGGATCCTTCATCAATGCCCGCGCTATCGCCAGTCGTTGACGTTCGCCGCCCGACACCATCATGCCGCGATTGCCGATTATCGTGTCGAATTTGTTCGGCATTTCCATCACAAAATTGTAAGCATTTGCCGCTTTCGCCGCCTGCACGAGCCGTTCGCCATCGTCGGAAGACGCCGGATAAGCAATGTTATTGCGGATCGAATCATTAAAGAGAATTGTCTCCTGCGTCACGACGCCCAGCAATCCCCGGAGCGAGCTCATGGACAATTCGCGAAGATTGTGGCCGTCAATCTTGATCGCACCCTCAATTGGATCATCAAACCGGCAAAGCAGATCAACCAGTGTCGATTTGCCGCTGCCCGATGGACCGACCAAGGCAATGATCTGCCCTTTCTTGACCGTGAAACTGATATCTTGCAACACCGGCTCGCCCTCGTTGTACTCGAACCCGACATTGTCGAACACAATCTCCCGCTCGAATGATTTAATCTGCACCGGCCGGACAGTCTCTACCACGCGCGGTTTTGTATCGAGGAGATCAAATATCCGCTGCGCCGAGGCCATCCCTTCGTTCAGTTTTACATGCAAACTCGAAACGGATTTCGCGGGATTGATGATCGAAAACATCGCTAGAATGTACAGCATCAGATCATTCGGCTGCAACAACTCGGCGCTCAAAACCTGGCGGCCACCCCACCACAGTACAATCACCACCGCTGTCACACCCAACAGTTCATTGATTGGCCCCGAGATCAAACGCACCCGGCTGATTTTAAGCATCGTCCGAAAATACCGGCGCGTGCGCTCGTTAAACTTTTTAATCTCAAACGGCTCGGCCGCATAAGCGCGCACAATTCGTATCGCGTTGATCGTCTCTTCCAACGTCGTCGAGACATCCGAAATCGCCTCCTGCGCCCGGCGGCTATAGCGGCGAATCAACTTGCCGACTTGGTAGATTGACAGGAAGATCAAAATCAAAACGGCAATCGTTATCAAAGTCAACTTCCAGCTCACAGCAACCATGAAGCCGAGAAACATCAGAATCTGCAGCGGATCTCGGAAGAGATTGTTGACGGTGTTGTTCAAGGTCTCGTGAATCTTCTGCACATCGTTCATCGTGATCGAAATCAAATTGCCGGTGCGGCTGCGATGGAAAAACGACAGCGATAATTTTTGCAGGTGGTCGTAAATCTGATCGCGGAATCGCTTCGTGATCCCCTGCTCGACATACGCCGAGAAGAATCCTTGAAGAAACAGGAAGAAATTCTTCGCGAGAGTAATAATCACCAATGCGATACAGAGGTTTCGCAAGTTGGCTGTGCGGTCGTTGCTCATCAGCAAATCGCTGACGTACTTGTTCAGATCCGCGCGGATCCCATCGAAGAACCCCAGATTCGTCAGCGCATCCGTCGGCGCGGTCGAAACCGCTTGCGTGCCGTACAGCAGCCCCGGCAGCGCGCTGGCAAGATAGATCATCGCACCCGACGTGACGCTGTACATCATCACGCAAATCAGCGATAGCGCCAGATGTTTACGGTAAGGCCGGAAATATGAATAGAGCCTGCGAATCATCCGGTCAGTATACCTAAATTGCTGTCACAATTGCAAGTTTTCGCGCAGCGGCGTTGCGGGTGAATGGCTTAGCGGAGTCTACTGCGCTAGGTTAGTCAGCAGATCGGCGAGGTCCTCGCGGGTCAGCACAAATGCGCCCGGCGGAATTTCGAGTTTGAATTTTTCGGCCGGAATCTCGCGGTTGTACGAATCGCTCTGCACCGCAATATTGGCCTGAAACGATTTGTCGGCCGATTCCATCTTGATCGTCTCCATCCGCAAGTATGGGAACTTATTCGGATGAGCGATTATTCGCGAGTCGAACTTTAGCTGATGCACCGAATCGATGAGTTCGACATCAAAAGTCCGTTTCTGTCTGCCGACCGATTTCGCCCAGGCACCATCGTCCGGCAATTCGTAGCTGCCCCGATAATAATTCAGCAGCACATCTATGATATGCCGCGAATCCGCCAGCGAACCGGTCTCCAGGTCTGCAACCTCGCCGCTAAAAAATCGCTTCTCACGCGGGAAATAGCACGTGAGCAAGTCTCCCACGACGACTGCCTTGAAAACCGCCGTCCCAAGAAAGCCGCGCACATACATTGAAAGCTCGCCACCTTGCCGGCTGAATATCTCAATTCGAAAATCGTCAATCCGCCGATCGCGTTTGACTTTGACGCGAAGCAATGCTGCGTGGGATACTAATTCTGTTGCTTGAAGATTGGCTAATTCGCGGAACTGGCTTTCGGGGCTAATCGTTTGTTTGCCGACATTGTTACCCGCGCAACCACAGATTATTGCAATCAGGCAACACGCTATTAGCGAGACAATCGTCGGCTTCAATGGCTACGCCAGCGGATATCCGGTGAACATCCAAACGGCCGTCTTAACGAACGGACCAATGATCATCCAGATCGGCGACACCGGCAACACAAATCCCATGAAGATCACACCAAGCAAGATCATCGGACCGTAGCGCTCAAAACTCACGGCGAAATTTTCGTACTCCGGCGGCAGCAGCGCGATCAACACTTTGGATCCATCCAGCGGCGGCAGCGGAATCATATTGAAAAACGCCAGCGCGCAATTGATGAAAATCATCATGTACACCATCTGATAGGCGATCGCCGCATCCTGCTCTGCCAATCCGGCATATGGAAGAATTCGAAACAAGATCGCCGCACCGGTCGCCAGAATAATGTTCGAAATCGGTCCGGCGAGGCTCACCCACAGCATGCCCTGCCGCCAATTGCGAAAATTCGCTGGATTAATCGGCACCGGCTTGGCCCAGCCGAACCGGAATCCTGAAGCAACCATCATGATCAGCCCCATCAAGTCAATATGCGCAATCGGATTTAGCGTCAGCCGTCCGAGATATTTCGCGGTCGGATCGCCGAGCTTATTTGCGGACCACGCATGAGCATACTCGTGTACTGTCAGAGAAAGAAACAATATCGGCAGTCCAATGAGTGCCTGCTGAAGATCAATCAACGGTCATCCTCCATTTCGTCTAGTATAATACGAACATTCGGCCAATCGTTCCCCATAAAAAATGACGGCCGGAATGATCCCCGGCCGTCATGAATATGACTCTTTGTATGCAATTGGCACGTCAGTGCCGACTTACGCGTAAACTCCACGCAGTAAGATAACGTCGACCACCCGTTTGATTCCCAGCATAAACGCCGCCACCCGCATATTGACCTTGTATTGTTGGGCGACCGCGTAGACATCGTTGAATGCCGCAACCATTGCAATTTCCAGACGGCGATTGACTTCGTCTTCCGTCCAATAATAGCCGATGCGATTCTGCACCCACTCGAAGTACGAAACCGTCACGCCGCCCGCGTTGCAGAGAATATCGGGAATGATGAACACACCCTTCTTTTCGAGAATCTTGTCCGCTTCCGGCATCGTCGGACCATTGGCGCCCTCGGCGACGATCCGCGCCTTGACGCTATCGGCATTGTCTTCCGTAATCAGATTCTCCAGCGCAGCCGGAACCAGAATTTCGACATCCAGTCCGACAACCTCGTCGTTCGAAATCGGCGTTGTCCCCGGAAACCCAACCACCGAGCCGGTGGCATTGCAGTGTTCGATCAGGCGTGGAATATCCAAACCGTTCTTGTTCGTCACTCCGCCCATGACATCAGTTATAGCAATGATCTTTACTCCCATGCCGTGAAGCAACTCCGCCGCAATCGATCCGACATTGCCGAATCCCACTACCGCCGCGGTAGCCTTCTTGATATCCAGACCCAGCGCCTTGTAGGCTTCGCGTACCGTCAACATCAACCCGCGTCCGGTCGCTTCGCGGCGACCGCGCGATCCGCCAATCAAGAACGGCTTGCCGGTCACGACCGCAGCCTCCGTGTGGCGAACATGCATCGAATACGTATCCATGATCCACGCCATGGTCTGTTCGTTGGTGTTCACATCAGGCGCCGGCACATCCGAGTTCGGCCCGAAGACATCCACCAAATCCGCCGTATAGCGGCGCGTCAGACGCTCAAGTTCACCCTTCGACAACTGTTTCGGGTCGACGGTAATTCCGCCCTTGCCGCCGCCAAACGGAATATTTACGACCGCGCATTTCCAGGTCATCCAGCTCGCGAGCGCCTGGACTTCGTCAAGCGTCACATTCGGATGAAAGCGAATTCCGCCCTTTGCCGGACCACGTACGATGCTATGCTGCACGCGATATCCGGTGAATACTTCAAACCTGCCGTCGTCCATCTGAATCGGCAACCGCACAATCACGCAGCGGCGCGGCTGCTTCATGATCTCCACCAAGGCGGGATCTATCTTGAGCAGTCTTGCGGCCGTGTCGATCTGATTCAGGACATTGTCGAATACAGACAGCGGCACGTCCTTCGATTTAATTTGACCTTTCATCTATCCTCCTACTTGGGGAGACGAATTTACTTTCACTATCATAAAAGCGCCACAATAAATCATGGCCTTGACTAATCCCTATTCGCGAACATTGCGCAATTTTCGGTCGTTTTCCGCCATCGTCCAAAACAAAATATTCTCGCCCCATCAGACTCTTTCCTGTGTCTCTCAATTGAATATCAAACGCCTGGCACAACTTGCCCGGCCCCGAACAAAGCCGGTGCAGTCCTGACACTCCCCTGTTAACCTGCATTCGCTCAATCCCCTCAATCGGCTCAACCGCGCGAATCAACACCGCCGCTGGGCTCCCTTTCGCCTCTGTTACGAAATTCAGCATGTTGTACATTCCGTATATGAAGTACACGTAGAGATGTCCTGCATCGCCGTACATGGCGGCGTTGCGACCGGTTGGGCCAAAGCGCGCATGAGAGGCCGGGTCGTCTTCGCCGATGTACGCCTCAACTTCGACGATCCTGCCCGCCAATTTCGTTCCGTTGCGCTGACTTACGAAAGTTTTTCCGATCAATTCTGTCGCAACGGTCAAGGTCGGCTGCCGGTAAAACTCGCGCGGCAACTTAGAGATCATACCCTTCTTCAAGGCCGCTCGGCAGCAACTCGGGCGCGAGCGCGATGGCGGATTCAAAATCCAGCGCCAACTGATCCGGTGCGTGGGCATCCGACCCGAGACCGGCAACGAAAACTTCCGCCCGCCGCGCTTCATTCAGGATATCCATCGACGGATAATACTCTCCCATGCCGTGCCTCACACCGGAAGTATTTATCTCCAACGCCAAATCATTCGCCTTCATCTTTTCAAACAGCCGCGACAAAAACGGTTTGTGCGCATCGCGCAAGGCGTCGCCGTAGACCGCTCGTCCGTAGCGTTTGTAGACGTCCAAATGCGCGAGCACATTGAACAGACCGGAATCGGCGATCTCTTCCGCTTTCTTGAAATACTTTTCTATCCAGGCGTCAATCGGGCGGCTCTGAAAAAATTGCGGCGCATACGCCCGCTCGAGGATCGGCTCATCGTCGATGTCATGAACCGAGCCGATCACAAAATCGAGATCAAAATCGCGCAATTCCTTGACCAGCCGGTCATAGAGGCTGATATCCCAACCGACTTCCAGTCCAACCCGAACCTTCAATCCCGCCGGGAAGAACGTCTCGCCTGCTTCCCGCAATTCCTCGATCATCCGCTTTACGGCATCCGGTCCGGCCACGACCCGCTCGCCGCCGAGCATGAAGTATCCCATCCTGTCTTTGCGCGAAGGCATTATCTCGTAGTGATTTGTGAACGTGATTTCGTGAAGACCAATCTCGAAGGCCTTCTGGCAGAATTCATGCACCGAGCCTTTGGCATCGACCGAATGATCTGTGTGAACGTGGTTATCGCCGATCGGAAATCTCACGCGCTTTGCCTCACAAATGGGTTATGTTTCTTCTCAAATCCGATCGTTGTCGGTTCTCCATGACCGGGATAGATGATCGTGTCATCGGGAAGCACATATAGTCTGCTGATAATCGACCGCTCCAAATCCTCGAATGATCCCCCCGGCAAATCAGTCCGCCCGATGCTGCCTTGAAACAGCACATCGCCGCCGAAAACTACCTTGCCGTACCGAAAACAGACTCCGCCCGGAGTGTGCCCCGGCGTATGGATGACTTCGAGCCGCAAGTTCCCAACCGCAACTTGATCGCCGTCGTCAAGAATCTGCTCCGCCGGTTCGCACGTTATGTTCGCTCCCGTTAGTGCGCTTAAATTGACCATCGGATTGGTCAGCGCTTCCTCGTCGGCGACATGGATCAGCACCGGACAATTGAAGTGCTGCTTAACCTCCCGAAGTCCGGCGATGTGATCGTAATGCCCGTGCGTCAACAGAATCATTTTGATCGTGGCGCCGATTTCGCCGACTGCGGAAATAATCAGTTCGGCATCTCCCCCCGGATCAATAATCACTGCCTGCCGCGTGGCTGCGCAGCCGAAGATGTAGCAATTCATTTGCAAGTCGCCGACCACCAGCGACTCGAGGAAGTAGTCCAGGGAGTTGTCGTTCATAAGCGGTGAATAATATCAAGTCTGGGGCTTGATGGCAAAGAAAATCCACCACTTAGGGCGAACATCCACTGCAAGGGCTAGGCCCGCCCGCAAAAATGTAGTTGATAAGGTATACTGCGTCCGAAATTGTGACTATTCCGTTGCAATCAGCATCGGCTGACGAAGCCGACAGCGGCTCCGCGCCACCGGCAAATATGTAGTTGATCAGGAAAACCGCGTCGGAGATTGTGACGAGCCCGGACAAATCAGCATCTCCGCACAGAGTATTGTCGAATCCAAGCACAATCAACCCGATTTGATCGGATACCAGTATGTTCCCGCCTCCTTGTACGGCATTAACAACTTTTCCCAACGAATTGTATGTATCCACAATTGACATGTTAGCTGGATTTGCTGCGTTCACTAGATGCACTCCAGCATCTGCATCTGCAACGAACAGGTAATTTCCCACCGCCGAGACTCCGGAAGCGAGGTTCGGTGTATCAAGAACCCCGACTTCGGAAGGAAACTGCATATTCGCGACATTGTAGGCAATCACTCCAGCCGATCCGCAGGCCAGAATTAGGACACCATCTCGAAATTCACCGGCCAACGCCGGCTGGGAAGTATTGATGATTGCCTTCTCGGCAGGAAGAACTGTATTGCTAAGGTCATATAGATACGTCTTCTGGACAGTCGTCATTACCGCGAGGCGGTTTCCATTTATGGCAACATGACTAACTGGTTCCGTTATCGCAATTCGCGACCTGAATTGAGGTACCGCGATATTTTCAATGCCATAAATCGCAACGCCGGAATCTTCCAGCGCCAGCGCGACCAAATTTTCCGACAAATTGAGGTCCGTCGAATTATCCGGAAGTTGCGTTTCGAAGCTGACCATAGGTTGCTGCTGGTTTGACAAACTAACGACTCGAAATGACCCTGAACCGCAAACGAACGCGTAATTGCCTTTGACTTCGACATCCAAAGCATCGCCCGAAGAATCCGTAGCTGATAGATTGTAACGCCCGTTGCCGCCCAATTTCAGAACCCGCAAACCGCCGCTCCCATGCGCAACTGCAAGTGTCGAGTTATCGAGAGCAGCTGCGGCCAGCACGGATCCGCTTAGCTCGTATCTGCCTATACTTGTTGGCGATGACGGAGAAGTAACATCCACAAGCTCGATTCCATTAATGAACGAAATCGCGCAGCGGTTGCCGTCGACGTCGATACCGGCCGCAATACCCGGCGTGTCAAGCCGACCGACGAGCTGCGGAATAGATGAGTTAACATCGTAAACCGACAATCCGCTATCGCCAACGGCGAGGTACGCGTAAGGCCACTTCAATTCAACATCAAATGCGGTAGCGCCGGAAGGAACACTTGCCAAAATGTATGGTTGGCTCGTGTTGCTTATGGAAAACGTCGTGAAATTTGCAAAATCAGCCATGTAAGCAATCGTGTCCCGAAAGTCGATTGCCATCCCGAATCCTGACGTCATTTGCGTCCCCAACTCCACGGGATTTTCTGGATCAGTCGCGTCGTAGAGAATTATTCCATAGTGATGGCTCGCCATGTAGACAATTCCGTCGGCAACTTGAATCCCCTGCGCATGGCCGGCATGACTACCAATCGAAACTGGCGTCATCGGGCTCGATACATCAACTATCTGCAACCCATCACCCCATGCCGCTAAATATGCCAATCCATCAGTCACGCGAACATCCATCGCCTCATCGGCAAATCCTACCGAGCCTCCCGAAATCGGCAGTGCCGGATTAGTTATGTCAAGTACTCGCAACCCATCGTAGCCGTCGGCAAAGTAAACGTATGGAAATTCAACCCGTAATCGCCTGCCGCCTCCCGACGGAAAGTCCGTTTGCGAGACGATTGTAATATTGCTGGGATTCTGAATGTCGAAAATCAGCAGTCCGTATGTCGCCGCACAATAAGCATAGTCGCCTGCGAGCTGAACGTGACAAATGCCCGACCACAAAGCAGATGATTCAAATTTGAGGGAAATTGCCAACGACGAACGGCAAAACATCACCATTTCGACAATGCACAGTATGAGACAATTGAGCAACCAAGTCTTCATCAGCAATTCTTCCGGAAGTTACTTAGATAAGATGAATACGGATTTAATGACTTAGATATGGTCAACTATTTCGAGTACTCGCGCACAACACTCGTCACAATCCCGCCGCGATTGTTGAACCGCCCCTCAAGGCGCAGTCGCCGCGGCTTGATTGCCGAAATAATGTCGTCGCTCACGCGATTGACTACGTTCTCGTGGAAGATACCCTGATTGCGGTAGGCGATCAGATATTCTTTGAAGCTCTTGAGCTCGATGCAAAGCTCGTTCGGTACGAATGTCAAAATCAATGTCGCGAAATCCGGCAACCCGGTCTTCGGACAAACACAGCTAAACTCGTTGGTCTCCATCCGAATCTCGTAGTCGCGGTCGGGATAGATATTGCGAAATGACTCGATCGCCGGCGTCTGCCACTCGCGAATCTTGTCTTGTCGCCCTTCGTAGGATGAATCTGTCATGGCTGCGAATATACGCATTCGCGCTCGCAATTGCAACAGTCGCCGTCCAATGCTTTATTTGACTTGGGACAGGTTTTATCTATATTCACAGCCTGATGACAGATTCACGCCTTCACGAGAATTCCGCAGTCGTCCTGCTTTCCGGCGGCATCGACTCGGCCACCACATTGGCAATGGCGAAAGCCAACGGCTACGCCTTACACGCGATCTCTTTCGACTACCGCCAGCGCCACGTGCATGAGCTTACGGCGGCGCGCAAGGTCGCCAAAGCCGTCGGTGTCGAGCAACATCTGATCTTCCCGCTCGACTTGACACCGATCGGCGGCTCGGCGTTGACCGCAAATATCAAGGTCCCAAAAAACCGCTCCGAAGTCGACATGAGCACGCACATCCCGATCACCTACGTACCCGCGCGCAACACAATCTTCCTGTCAGTTGCGTTGGCCTGGGCGGAGTCGATCGGCGCCGGATCAATTTTCATTGGCGCCAACGCGATCGATTACTCCGGTTACCCCGATTGCCGTCCCGAGTTCATCGAGGCTTTCCAGAACATGGCAAATCTCGCTACCCGCACCGGTATCGAGGGTCACCGAATTATCGTCAATGCCCCGCTGGTTCACATGACCAAAGCCCAGATCATCCTCGAAGGTGTCCGTCTCGGCCTCGATTACGCGAATACGCTAAGTTGCTACGACCCCGATCCAATCGGCCTCGCCTGCGGTTCATGCGATAGTTGCCTAATTCGTCGGCGCGGATTCGAGGATGCCCGCTTGCCCGACCCGACGCAATACACACCCGGCTACCGCGAGTCGATTCGCAAATGAGCTACAAGCCGAACATTGCCAAATGGCCGACCGAATTCGACGGTCTCTTGCCGGTCACAGAAATGTTCCTGTCGATTCAGGGGGAAGGCCGTTTCGCCGGAGCGCCGGCGCTGTTCATCCGGCTGAAATACTGCAATCTGGGCTGCGCTTGGTGCGACACGCGCTTTACGTGGGATGAAGAGAAAATTGAAGCGGGCATGCTGCTCACCGTTGCCGACATCGTCCGCGCCGCCGAGAAGATCATGTCGAAATCATCCAGCCCGCCGCGCGATACGCACGTCGTCATTACCGGTGGCGAACCGATGCTGCATCAGGATCGCATTCCGGCACTGATTGACGGCATGCTCGAAGCCGGTTTCAATTTCTTTGAGATTGAGACTAACGGCATGTACGTTCCTTCGCAGGACATGCTCGCGCGCATTTCTTGGTGGAATTGCTCACCGAAGCTTTCCAATAGCGGGCTCTTCACGATGAAAACCCGCGTCGCTGCCGCACTGGCGACGATTATCGCCACACAAAAAAGCGACTTCAAATTCGTAATTCAGGCAGCGAAAGATATCGATGAGATGGAGAAAATCTACATGCCGCCAATTCCGGCTGAACGCATCATGCTAATGCCCGAAGGCGTCACGATCGAATCGCAAAGTCGTATCATGCCATGGTTGATGGATGAATGCCACAAACGCGGCTATCGCTTCTCCCCGCGACTGCACATTCTCGCCTATGGCAACGAGCGTGCAAGATGATCAATGATCGATCTCGGATCGACTGTCGAGTAGGGGCTAACTGCGTTCGCCCTCGACACAGCACAAAGCTGAACTTTTAAAGATTTGGTAACTGAACATGAACGTCACCCTCTCCCAACAATTCAACTTCGATGCCTCTCATCAGCTCGACCATCTGCCCGCCGATCACCCGTGCCACAATTTGCATGGCCACGGCTATGTCGTTCTCATTGAGGTTTCCGGCACGGTCGATCCCGTTACCGGATTCCTGATCGACTACAATGACATCTTCCGCGCGGTCAAACCGCTCATCACCCAGCTTGATCACACGCATCTCAACAATATCCCCGGCTTGAAAATCGCCTCCACCGAGTACATCGCCCGCTGGCTCTGGGAGCGCATCAAACCCAAGCTCCCGCTTCTTAGCAAAATCAGCATCAGCGAAACCCCGCTGACTCGCTGCGAATACCGCGGCGAATAATCGGCTACGGAACGCACGGCGCCGGACCGCCGGAAAAGATGTAATTGATCAAATACACCGCATCCGAAATCGTGATGATCCCATTGCAATCCGCATCGCCCGCCAGTTCCGGCGACGGCGCAGGTCCGCCCGCAAAGATGTAATTGATCAAATACACGGCATCCGAAATCGTGATAATTCCATTCCCGTCGGCATCCCCGGAAACATAATCGCAGACATCGCCGATCTGATCGTTGTCGCTGTCCGCCTGACTTGGGTTCGGTGTGTCCGGGCAATTGTCGCAGATATCGTAGATGGCATCGCCGTCTGAATCAACCATGCCGCATTCGAACACCGTGAAAAACGTATCCGCCGCGACTGCGGTCATTATCGTATTTCTCCCCGACGGCCAATCGATGATTATCGAATCCACCACCGTCGCGTCGCCGAGTCCAAAATGCGCTTCAAGTCCGTTCTGCCCGAATGCCGAAGCGCTCGTCGTCTCGCGGAATTGCCAACGCGGCAAGCCCGAAATAGTCGCTAAAACAGACACCTTGGCGCCGATTCCCGACCGATTGCTGATATTGCCGCTAAATGCCAATTCAAGCCAGTGATTGGCGCCGTCACCGTTCATGTAGACCGCATTGTTCTCGTTATCGCCGAATCCTTTGGCGAGTACCAAATCGAGATCGCCGTCCCGGTCCAAATCGCCCAGCGCCGCCGAAATCGTCCACCCCGAATCATCAACGATGGCATCGCCGTCAAAGGCCGTGAAATTTGCGCTGCCGTCATTGAGATAGAGAGAATTCCGGTCGCTTGCGGTATTGAATGCCTGCGTCACGTACAGATCCAAATCCCCGTCATTGTCTACATCCCCCGGAGCCGCCGCAAACCAATAGCCCGCCGTTGTTGCGGCGATACCCGTCAGGATTCGCGTGAATGTCGTGTCGCCGTTATTGCGATACAGGAAATTTGTCTGATTCTGGTTGTTCGTCACGAACAAGTCGAGATCGCGATCATTGTCCAAATCCGCCCAATACGACCGTTCCGAAAACCCCAAACCAATTCCGGGATCTACGCCGGTAATCTTCGTGAAATTGCCGCCGCCGGTGTTTCTAAACAGCGAATTGTCCTGAAGGATATTCGCTACGAACAGGTCCGGATCACCGTCCTTGTCGTAGTCTCCCCACGCCGCGCCATGGGCGCGTAGGCCGTCGTTCGTTATCGGGCCGGTCAATATTCGTGTAAATGCCCCGCCGCCGTCGTTGCGATACAGCAGGTTCTTGAACACCCCGAATCCGACACTGACAAACAAGTCAACGTCGCCGTCGACATCATAATCCGCCCAGGCGCAATAGTCGGTGTAGGCCGGCGTCGTCACCAGCGGCCCCGTTAGTTGCTTCGTGAAACTGCCGTTGCCGTTGTTCAAATAGAGAAAATCGTTCTGGTTGGTCCATGTCGCCACAAAGCAGTCGATATCGCCGTCGTCGTCGATATCCGCCCAGGCTGACCCGTCGCCCGCATACGAATCGGTCACGATCGGGTCGCCGGCGATCTTTGTGAACGTCCCGCCCCCGTCGTTGCGGTACAAAAATGCCGGTGCGTTTCCCCCGGTCTGGTTAACAAAGAACACATCCAAGTCGCCGTCATTGTCGTAATCGATGAGATTGACACTGCGGCTGTTGCCGCCGTCGTTGACAATATCGCCGGTGATGACTTTCGTGAATCCCAGCCCAAAAGCCGAACTAGCCGCCAGATACATTATTACAGTGATCGCCCCCAGGTGAATCGGTATCAGTCGCATTCGCAAAGTTCCTTTCGTCGAGTTTTTGTTCAGTCGGAATACCTCCTAAACGGAATCTTTGCCGCATCTATTCAACCCAAAGCAGCCAGCGGTCGCTATCCTTTGCCTAACGGACAACGCGACCGGCTGCCGTTGAACATTCACCCCCGAACCGGCGTATACTCACTGAACCCGTTAATCAGGAATTCGCAATCATGACCGCTTCAGTTCGTAACCTCGTCTATTTGACTATCGCCTGTTTCGCTTGGGCGCTATTGGGCAGTATCGTCTACGGTATTCAATGGTCCTCCACCCAGCAAGGCCGCTGGGTTGAGTGGATAATCGGCGGCCAATTGCGCTGGCTCCCTTGGGTCGCCTACGCCTGGCTCATCATCGAAATTTCCCGCAAGCTCGAAGCCTCTGCCTGGGAACTTGCCGCCAAGATGCTCACCCACCTATCGCTGGCCATCAGCGTCATCCTCTTCCATGCCCTTTACCTGCGCTTGATCCGGCCCGTACTGCCTGTCTTGCTTTACGGCCGCTCCTATTCCGAGGTCTTCGCCCGCTTTCGTTTTGTCGACTACCTGTCTTACCAGAGCGTCTTTCTCGATTTGGCCGTCTATCTGGTCGTAGCAATCCCGGCCGCGATCTTACTGCGCCGCGCGATTCACTCAAACCGCGAAAATGGCGACAGCGCAGTTGCCCTATCACCCGAGACCAATCAGCCGGCGAATCCCTTGCTTGACCGGCTCCTGATTCGTATTGCCGACAAAGCCGTCATCTTGCCGGTACGTGAGATCGAATGGGTTGAAGCCGCTGATTATTATGTCCAGCTACACGCTCGCGGCGAGAAGCTTCTCCATCGCGAGTCTATCCAGAATCTCGAAAGACAATTGGATCCTGCCCTCTTTGTCCGCGTCCATCGCCGCGCCTTAGTCAATTCGGAAATGATCACAGAACTCGTGTCGCTCTCCAAATCCAAATGGGCGGTACGGATGAAATCCGGCGCACTCGTCGAAGTCAGCCGCCGTCGCCGCCGCCAGGTCGAAGACGACCTGCTGGCACGCCGCAACTAATCCAGGCAAATCTCCCCCCACAAAAAAACAGGAGCGGGCTGTTCGACCCGCTCCTGTGAACGATGTATTAGTGAAGTAGGATTAAATTACTTCATCAACACCATTTTCTTGGTTTCGGTGAAGCTACCGGCGGTCAACTTATAGAAGTAGATACCGCTGGCGGTGTTCGCCGCATCCCAAGAAACGTCTACATGGCCTATGTTCGTTCCGTTATAGCTCTGAACCAGCTGACCATTTATGTTGTAAATGTCAAGCTTCCAGTCGGCAGAGACTGGCAGGTCGAATCCGATCTTGGTGAGCGGATTGAACGGGTTCGGGGTATTCTGAGACAGTGCAAATTCGGTCGGAAGCGCGGACTTCGCAACGCGAACGTTCATGAGGTTACCATAGTAGTCGGCAACTTCAACACTGTTCAGTTCGGCTCCAGTGACAGTCAGAAGCTCATTGGTTCCGTAAGGAATTGCATTGGTCTTATTGTCCAATCCGGACCAGACCAAAACATGAAGCTTGCCGTCACGCTCGGCGTAGTCAACCATCATCGAGGTGTTGCTCTTCACAGAGACAGCGCCTTCGATGTTGTAGGTCAAATACATGGCGCCGATAGCATCGGAGCTTGTCGTCGAAAGTGTTCCGTTCTGTACGGCAACTTGCGCTGTCGCAGTAAACGGAGTCAGTTTCGGGAACGGAAGAGCGTCACCCACGACAACTCTCAGGAGGTAAACAAGGTCACCAACTGAAAGCGGGGTTCCGTCCTGGTTACAGTCGGAAGCAGCGATTTGAGCCTGACGATAGGTCGGGTTCGGATCGAGGGCAGCCAGACCATACAAGAAGTAGTTCGTGTACAGAACGGCGTCCGCGATTTCGTACGGGATGTCGTTAAGGTTCAAATCACCCGGGGCGTCAATCGAATCGGCGCAGACGATATCAATACCGCCGTTGTAGAAATTCACAACGGTATCCGGATGATACTTGGCTGAAAGCAGATTCATACAGTCGACGGCCGGAAGAATTCCCTGCCATCCACCGATATTATGCTGACCCGTGATTTCGCCACCAAGGTCATATGCATAGACATGGTTGGCAATAAGCAAGGTGTCACCAGTGATCGACGAGAACGAGTTGTCGCCGCAATCCATCCACCAGAACTGGATCGGAACGTACTGACATTCGTATGTGCGATCGTTAGTCACGAGGAACTTCAGCACAGCGAGATCAGTCTGCGGTCCACCCGGACCCGGCTTGTTCTGGCCATAGCAAGAAGGATGGTTCGCACCATTGTTCATGTCAGCCACAGCAACGATACGAAGGAGACCGGACGGGCAAGAACCCGAGCAGTTACCTACGGCACCGTAACGGTACGTGAAGTATTCGAAACCGCATGAGGTCAGAATATCTCCAGGAGCCGCACTTACAAACTGAAGCGCGCTCTCATCGTACTTGACTAACAGATCGTAACCGCCGAATCCTTCGGTGAAGTGATTCAGGCTGATCGATACGAATTCATACATGCCCTGAAGAGTATTGTGGGTCTTCTCAATCACAACACCCAAGGTCGGGGCTACATGAATAGTGAACGTGCAAGACGTAGTCTGGCAACCGTCGGTTACGTCAATGACAACCGTATGGGTGCCAAGGTACGCGTTGTTTCCGAACTGGGTCGGCCAGCTCCAAACACCGGTAACCGGGTTAACGGAGAACGGACCGGCAGTGACTGGGCCAGAGAAGCTGTTAAGCGAATAGGCCAAGGCAAGCGGGCAGTTATCCGGATCAACAGCATTGACATCGCCGTCAGCAGTCCATCCCCAATAGACGAACGTCTCGGAGCCCGGAGTCGGGCAGGCGGTGAAGGCCGGAGCATCGGTCACAAGCGAAACTTCAAATTGGCAGTTCGCGCTGGCGCCGTACTCGTCGGTGACCTTTACAGTGATTTCATAGAGACCGCAAACGCCGGCGACTGCCGGGGGATCCCATACAAAATTACCATTGTTGTCGATCGAACCAGGACCAGATACCACTGACCAGCTTTCATTCGGGTTGGCTGTGCAGGCGATATCCGGATCGGTCTTGTCAAAGTTATAGGTAACGATGTTACAAGCATTGAATACCAGGGCTGATCCCGGGCAATTGGAAACTGCCGGCGGTCTGTTAAACACGCGGTAGGTTCCGGTATTCGAAGTCACCGTCGCAAGCGTCGCATCAGTCTTTACAAACTGCGTCGAAGCAATGACCGGGTCGATATCGACTACCCAATCTCCACCATCTTCTACAACAAATAAACCGGTGTCACACGAGGTGGTCACCGTAAATGTGAAATCATAGGTACCGGTCGGCATAATGATCGGTGTGCTGCAGCCAAAGCCGTAGATTCGGGTGGAATCTTCGGTGGTGCCATTTACCTTCGAGGTATTGGCAACCGCACCGGCTACTGCAGACACGTTAACAGCCGTGATTGTACCAAACGCGTTCGTGACCGTCGAACGAACATTTGACATCAGGTCAAACGCTGCGATCGGTTCGGTCGTGACGACACGTGCGGTAATCACGTTGCCGACGGTGTTATACGGAAAACTACCCGGTTGGTAGGTCACCGTTACTGCCGCGAAAATCGAGCTAAACGAGAACAGAAGCATTAATGTCAGTAGCAAATAAAAGAACGAACAGTTTCTTTGCTTCATTCTATGCTCCTTATTGCTCCACAAAAAAGTGTTATCAAACGTTCGAAGTGCTTCCCGAGGTTCTATCTGTTCCACCCTCGCTTACGATCCCGGGGAGACCTTCATGGTAAATCTCATTTCGTCACTGCCCATGCGGGAGGACAAAACGAAGAAAAAGTCAGTAGATATATAATTTTACGGTGGGCTGCTGGATCACTTAGCTTGAGGATTGTGCGCTAATGTCCAAACCTGGTTACAGAAACGATTAAGAGAGATATGACTTGTGTGTACGAAAAACCCTAGACAGTGAACAAAGTAATGCATCCCGGAAATTTGTCAATACTTTTCTAACGCTTTTCCCGCATTATTTCACTTCCCCTTGGCCAACCGTGGGTCGTTCATATTGTATTTCATTCCCCCGGCCTCCGTTGTTATTCCCCCTTAGCAAAGGGGGCCAGGGGGTTGTATTCGCCGCCATTAAGTCGTAACGTAGGTCGAAACCCCTAATTCCTATAAGCCTTACCGATATCTACCCTCTGCGGGGTTTCGACAACTAAAATCTCTAAAGTACAAATAATGTCAAAACCCCTCAATCCGCATCCCACCATCAAGACTCTGCCATACGGGGTTTTGACCTACAAACTTAACTCCATCGCTTGTTCCCCCTTTGCAAACGGGCCCAGGGGGTTGTATTCTATTATACCCATATTCCCATATGCGTATAATCGCTATTATCAAAAAGCCCCGCCGGATCGCTCCGACGGGGCCCAATAATTCCCTACTGCTTCAACTACATCTGCGTCGAGGTGTACGCGTCAAAATGCAGCTTGATCTTGTCGTCTAAACGAAGCAACGCTTCCTGCGGAATCATGATCCCGAAATCGGATAGACGGAAGAAGATATTCCCGCTCAAATGCAGCAGGTCGCCCGGAAGGCGCCCCATGGTGACTTGGTTGGCCGCCAGATAGCGCATCGATACTTCGACACCGACCGTGTCAACCATCGAGCCGATCGTCAGCACTCCCCTGCCGGCTGCCGGTACGGCCTTCTCGTTTTCAAGCGCATAGTTCCGGCTGACTGCCAATTCGAGCAATTTAAAGCTTGCCGTCGTAGCACCCTTCCAGTCCAGGAATCGACCCGAGAACACTTCCATGTCGTGCGTGGAATTGCCGGTCGTCAGCGTGTTGATTTGGACGTTGACTTCGAGCACCGGCGCATCCTGAATCGAGTCAAGACGGACATCCGCCATACAGTCAAAAGACGAAGTCATCGCCAGGGTCGATTGAAGCTGCCCGGTCGATTCCATCGTCACGAAATTCCGGTTATTATCGCCGTTGCCGCGGAAAATCTTCCGCATTCCCGCCTGCGACATCGCCATGACGGCGAATACCAGCACAAACGCGACAACCGCGATCCCTGTCATATTTCTCTTCATTTCCTATCTCCTCTGAAGCCAATAGTTCAACGTTGCGCCGAATATAGTCGATGTGATTAGGACGAAGCAAGCGATAAACTGACGAAAAGATTATTTGCGCCCCTTCCTCGCCTTCACTCCCGGTGCCCCAGCGCTTGTTGAGCGCAGGGAAATCCCGCCTTGCGGGACGCTGGGATAACGGAACATGGAATTGGCGTCGCGCTGCCGTTCGTAGGTCGAAACCCCTAATTCCTCTTATTCAGCATCTCGAAATCCGACTGAGGGGTTTCGACAACTACTGTTTGAAAAGAACGAGCAATGTCAAATTCAATCAACTTAGGGTGCCCCAGCGCTTTTTGAGCGCAGGGAAATCCCGCCTTGCGGGACGCTGGGATAACGGAACATGGAACT
>CAZIBI010000001.1:224784-243177 GCA_964537215.1 uncultured Ignavibacteria bacterium
TTGAGCGCAGGGAAATCCCGCCTTGCGGGACGCTGGGATAACGGAACATGGAACTGGTGTCGCGCCGCCGTTCGTAGGTCGAAACCCCTAATTCCTCTTATTCGATATCTCGGAATCCGATTGAGGGGTTTCGACAATTACCGTTTGAAAAGAACGAGCAATGTCAAATTCAATGCACTTGGGGTGCCCCAGCGCTTGCGCTGGGTTATCAAAACCTAAAAGCAAAGCAATAGCATTCTCGTATGCGCATATGCGTATTATCGCTACCGACAAAACTCTGCCTCAAGCGGCAGCAGCGCTGCCCCGAGCATACCCGCATCATTGCCCAACTTCGCCGCAACGATCTTGACACCCTTTACTGACGCCTTCGAAGCGTACTTCCCGATGCTCTTGCGGATCGCCCCGAAATACAATTCCCCGCCGGCTGCAACGCCGCCGCCAATGACCACTATTTCCGGGTTGAGTACTTCCAGCGCCGACCCCAGTCCGATTGCCAAGTATTCCGCCGACTGCCGAATCGCGGCAACGGCCTTCTTGTCTCCCGACTTCGCCAGGTCGAAAATGTACTTGCTGCCGCTTCCAGCAGGCGTCTTACCGCCGTAGTATCTTGCAAACGAGGCCGCATTGACATACATCTCAAGACACCCGCGCTTGCCGCACTGGCAGTCGACGCCGTCGAACTTAATTATGCTGTGCCCCAGTTCGGCTCCGGCAAACCAGGCTCCCCGCCAAAGTGAATTGTTCAGAATGATCCCCGAACCCAGTCCCGTCCCGACGGTGATGTACAATCCCGATGAGTACCCTTTTCCGGCGCCGAATCGGTGCTCCGCCAGCGCCATTACGTTGGCATCATTGTCGGCGCAAACCTCGAGTCCCGTCGCTTTCTCGAGACTCTTTTTGATTTCCGTCCCGCGCCATCCGGCGACATTCGGCGATCCGCCCGCGACCTTGCCCTTGATGATATCGATGATCCCCGGGCTGCCGACCCCGATAGTGAAAACTTCCGAATTGCTTCGACCGGCAATCTCTTCCAGCTCCGACGCAATCGCCGCGAACTGCTTGAGAATCGTCTGCCGTCCCGTTCCGGTCGGCACCGAACTGCTGTGAATGATTTTCGCATGCCGGTCGACCAGCCCGTACTTGATATTAGTCCCGCCGAGGTCTATCCCCGCGTATAGTTGTCTTGCCATATTGCTAACTTATCCGCCTCAAGTATTAGTTCAACTAAAAGCACAAATCTCCGCTCATTCTCCGAACGGCGTTTCTTTGGAAAACTCCGGCCGATAATGATCCGGCGATTCCAGTTCTTGCACCCAGCCGCGATGGAATCCGAGCCGATGCAGCTCCGCCAGAACTTCGTCATACTCTTCGGCTGTGACTTTTCTCCCCAGTTTCGGATGTCCAGCGACTGCCGGAGTCGGCCAGTATTGCGACATCAACGATAGATGTACCCCCGGCGACAGTTCCTCGGCAATGAACCGCAGCACGCTCTTTGAATTTTCGACTTCTCCCGGCAACACCAGATGCCGAATGATCATCCCCGACTCGGCGAGTCCATCGTCATCGAGCCAGAGATTGCTCCCCTTCTGCCTGAACATTTCCTTCAATACGCTCTTCGCCACTTCCGGGTAATGCGGCGCCTGCGAGTAGCGCCGCGCCAGATTCTCGTCCATGTATTTGAAATCGGGCAGGTAGAGATCAATAGATCCTTCCAATTCCCGAATCGTCTCGAGCCGGTCGTAACCGCCATTGTTGAACACAAAGCGCAACCCCGGCCGGATCTCGTTGAGTACGGCTATCAATACTTTCATTTGCGGGATATAATGCGAGGGCGAAACGAATCCGACCAGCTTGATTCCGGCGTCGGTTATCTGCAAGATTCGATCAAGTATTACTTCAAGGCTCCCCGTTTCCTGCGCCACAGTCTCGCGATTCCTGCTGATCTCATAATTCTGACAATACAAGCACTGCATATTGCAGCGACTGAAGAACACATTGCAAATTCCGCTTGAACCGGAAATCACCGGCTCTTCCCCTTTGTGTGGAAACATCGAAGCGACCGAAAATCCGACGCCGCTCTGGCAGAACCCGAGCTTCGTTCCCGCCCGGTCGGCACCGCATTCATGCGGGCAGATCGAACAATCGCGAAGCTCCGCAAGCGGCGCCAAAATTCGCTGCCAATCCAGATGGGAATACTTGCCGGTCATGCACCAATATGCGCAGCCGCGCGGATTAATACAAGAGGGGGTTATTTCTCGCTATGCGGTCTTATTGTAGACTTCCACTGCCCGAACCAATGTCTGCAACGCAGCGCGGAGATCAACTTCCTTGAGCACGTAGGCGATGCGGACCTCCTGCTTGCCCTTGTCTGGCGCCGCATAGAATCCATCGCCCGGCGCAACCATTACTGTCGCTCCATTGTGCGCAAAATCAGTCAACAGCCACTGCGCGAACTTGTCGGCATTGTCGACCGGCAACTTCGGCATGATATAAAACGCGCCTGCGGGTTTCGTGAATACTGCTCCCGGAATCTTCGCTAGTTCTTCGCAGACAATATCGCGGCGCGTCTGGTATTCGGAAATCATCTGCTCGAGGAACTTGTCAATCGTCTGATACCCGGCAATCGCGCCCATTTGCTCAATCGTCGGCGGACACAGCCGCGCCTGGCCAAGCTTCAATGCGCTCGCGATTACGTCCGTATTCTTGCTCACCAAACAACCGATTCGCGCCCCGCAAGCCGAGAATCGCTTCGAAATCGAGTCGAGGCATATCGACCGGTCGGCGACTTCTGGGAAGCTCAAAATGCTCGTATGACTGCCGCCATCGTAGGTAAACTCGCGGTAAACTTCATCAGCCAGTATCCACAAGTTTCGTTCCGCTGCCAGCTCGGTAATCATCTTCAGATCACTGCGGCTGAAAATCGCACCTGTCGGATTATTCGGCGAGCAGTACATAATCGCCCGCGTCCGCGGCGTGATCCGCTTCTCGAATTCTTCCCGCGCCGGCATGGCAAACCCGTTTTCGATCTTCGTCGGCACGGGTATCACTTGCATCGCCGCCATTGTTGCGAAGCCGTTATAATTTGTATAGAACGGTTCCGGCACAAGTATCTCGTCGCCGGCGTCGCCAATCGTCATTAATGCAAACAGTATCGCTTCCGACCCGCCTGTTGTAATGACAATCTCGTCGGTATTGACTTTGATATCAATGCGCAGAAAATACTTGCGGATCTCTTCTCTTAGCGCCAGCAGCCCCTGCGACGGTCCATAGGCCAGCACTTTTTCATCGAAATGGCGCACAGCATTCATGATCTCATCGGGCGTGATAATATCCGGCTGCCCGATGTTGAGATGATATACCTTGGTCCCGCGCTTTTTGGCAGCGTCCGACAAAGGCACCAGCCGGCGAATCGGCGAGGCCTGCATCTCCGAGGCGCGCCGCGAAAGCTCCGCGATCTTGGCCGCCTTATCAGTCATTTCTGTGCGCATAGTATTCCAATCCGGTGTGAATCATTGCGTGTGCTTGCCCATCCATACAGAATTGTAACTGTCAATATCATTACTGTCAATCGAATTCTCGCTGCCATGACAGAAGCGCTTGACAGTTTGTCTCCGATCATACATACTCTGACATCGCACTAAACTGATTATTGAAAATGGCTGATACGAATCAAATCACGCAAATTTTTAGCGCCCTCTCGGACGAAACTCGAATCAAGATCATCTTGATGTTGAACTCGCGCCCGCGTTCCGTTGGCGAAATCGTCGACTTGTTCAGCGTCTCGCAACCGACAATTTCCCGCCACCTGCTTAAACTCAAGCAGAGCGGCCTCGTCATTTCTAAACGCCGCGGCCAGCAAGTTATTTACGCTATTAATGAAGATGGCTTTCGCGAAGACTTGATTGGATTTCTGCGCAGCGTCGAGTGCGTCAAACCGATGATTGGCCCCCTGCCGGCCAAGAAGAAGTAACTCCCCTACTTTTCCGTAATCACAGTGTCGTCATGTTCGTATGGCGGTACGCACATACACAAGAACACCAATTCACTGTCGCCGCGATTCCAGATTTTGTGCTTCTCGCCCGGCAATAACGCAATTGCATCGCCCTTCTTGACCGCGAACCTCGTGCCTTCAACATCCACCTCGCCGCTGCCGCTTACGATGTAATAGATTTCTTCTGACGTCGCATGGTAGTGCTCATCCGTCGCACCGCCGATCACCACCGTCGCTTCAGCAAGCGACTGCGCTTCTAAAAGCGAGTTGCGCGGCGCCAGGATTTCTCGAATTCTTGAAGTATCCTTCGTCACAAACTGCGGACATTCCTCGATATTGACTTTCCGCGCTTTCGCACTCATGCCGCTTGCTCTTTCAAAATCACCTTTACCGCTTCAAGAAGATTATCAACGATGTAGCCAGGCCGCCCGTCCGCCTCAATTTGATGCTCCTCCACCGACCCGTACCCTGTGCGCACCATGATCCCCGTCGCGCCGATATTGTGCGCCAATCGCATATCCAACAGCCGGTCGCCAACGACAAACGAATTGGCAAGATCGAGATCGAATGTCTCCAGCGCCCGATCAACCATACCGCGTTTCGGCTTGCGGCAATCGCAATGACCTGAAATCGTCGGCAAGTGCGGGCAAAAGTAAACTCCGTCAAAATGCACACCGCCAACAGCTACCAATTCTTCTAGGCGCTCGTTCACGCGGCAAACATCGGTTTCCGTTGCCAGACCGCGCGCAATCCCGGATTGGTTCGACACGATGAATAATCTGAATCCGGCCTCGCTGGCGAGTTTGAGTCCTTCCAGCGCACCCGGAATCAATTCAATCAGCGCAGGATCGAAGATATAATCCTTCTCTTCGTTGATCGTCCCGTCCCGGTCAAAAAATATCGCTCGTTCTTTCAATTCGTCTCCACTGTCTTGTTCATCAATTCCAATATCTGTCCGACAATCTCGTCGGCTTTCATCTTCCCAAAACAATAACGCTGATCGCGATGGCACGGCCTCTTCCCGTGCAGGCTGCATGGCGAACAATACTCGTTCACCGTATAGAGCCCTGCGCGAACACCGCGCGGCGCAAAGCCGAGTATCGGATGCGTCGGTCCGAACAGCGCCACCACCGGCTTTCCCAGCGCCGCCGCCAAATGCGCTGCTCCCGAATCGTTCGAGAAAACGAATCGCGCGCCTGCGATTGCCGCCGCTGTAATTCCGATGCGTTCGCTATTTAAAGTTCCGATGCAGTTCTCGCCGATTAATCTCTGCAGCTCCAGTACCAAATCCCGCTCATTTGGCGACCCGATTAAGACTACCCTAAGATTCAGCTTTTCACGCACCAATTGCGCGATCTGCGCCCACAGCTCATTCGGCGCCCGCTTGGTTTCATGCGCTGCACCCGGCGCGATACAGCAGTAGTCGCCGTCAATTCCAAGTTCGTGCCGTTGTTTCTGCCACAGTGCTGCATCCTCACTACGAACCACCAGCTGCGGATTCTTGAACTCAAGTGTATGTCCAAGCGATTTCAGCGCACCGGCGTAACGGTCAATCGCATGCGACGGCTGTAGCTTCAACCAGCGCATCCTTACACTAGCCATACGCGCAATCCACTCCTTGCGCGTGTAAACCCACTGGGTGCCAATTGCCGCCCGTATCTTCGTGCTGCGAATATTATTGTGCAGATCGACCGTCAAATCGAAATCGACCTCGCGGAGTTTCTGGATCAACGCCTTCTCGGTGGCTTCCGATTCCCATTGATGAATCTCGTCGACATCCGCCATCATTGCGGCGACTTCGCCGAAACGCGACTTGGTCAGAAAGTGAATCTTTGCGTCTGGATAAATTTGGCGCAACTGCCGAACGATAGGCTCGGTCAGAATGATATCGCCCAATGAACTGAAACGGATTATGAGTATGTTTTGCATCTACAGGAATATTATAGTCAATATTCCCACGAGCGCGCAGTAGAATCCGAACATGTAGAATTTGCTGCCCGCCAAAAGCTTGAGCAGCCAATAGATAGCGAGAATCCCCACGATAAACGACACAACGATGCCGACTCCAAAACTCGGCAAATCTGTAACTGCGCCCGGTTGCTTCATTAGATCTACGGCTTTGAGCAATACCGCTCCGCCAACAGCCGGCAGCGACAACAAAAACGAAAACCGCGCTGCCTGTGCGGGATCAATTCCCTGAAACAACGCCGCCGATATCGTTGACCCCGAGCGCGAAATCCCCGGCAGCAGCGCGCAAGCTTGCGCTGCCCCGACTACAAACGAGTTGCCAAATCCCAGCGCTTTGCGTTTCGGCTTGATGAAATGCGTCAATATCAAAACCGTCGCCGTGACCAGAAGCAAATATCCCCCCAGCCGCGTCGAATCAAACTGCGCTTCGATCCAATCTTTGAATAGCAATCCCGCGATCGCAGCCGGTATTGACCCGACAATTATGAACAGACACATGCGAAAATCATCGCGGTTGATTTCGCGATTGCGCCCCATTGTGTAGTTGAAGAATCCGGATAGTAGCTTGATGATGTCTTTGCGGTAATAAATCAACACCGACAACAGAGTGCCGATATGCAGCGCGACCTCAAGAAAGATGCTCGGCTCGTCGATCCCGAGCAGTTGCTGGCCGATGATCAAATGCGTCTTCGATGAAACCGGCAGGAATTCTGTCGCTCCCTGAACAGCTCCAAGGATGATGGCATCAATCATATTCATTACTTGGTTTGTTTGCCGGTCTTACCACATGAAGAAATTGATGCCGGCCAAGAAACCGAACTGATCGTCGATTTGCAGTTCGCCGATCAAATTGACTTTGCTCGATATCGGAACCAGTGTGCCGACGTTGATGCCGATATTGAAATCGGAATTATCAAACGATTCGGTCGCCTGTGACTGCAGCAACTTCGACAAGCCTGCCATCCCCGCCCGGTGAGACACTAAAACCGGATCGGCAACTGTTACATCCGAGTTGAAATTATCCGAACGCAAATTCAACCGGCCATATGGCGTAAACGCAAACCCGTTTTCCATCTTGAGCGGCTTGCTGACTATATAATTCAAACCAATCGTCCAAGTCGAGGCATCGACGTTGTCGCTGCCGAAGGAGAAATATTCAAACACGACACCGCCCGCCATGTCCAGCGCCCAGCCAAATTTCGACTGCATGAATTGGTATTGAGCGTCGGCATTGAAGAGTATCGAGGCATCATCGGTGGCTTCGTCGTCTAGTAGCGCCAGCGATCCGGATAGATCCAACTGCGACGCAACGCCGTAGCGGACCGTGCCGAACACATGCTTCACATTCTCGAATACTCCCACGCCGGCGGTAAGATTTAGACTGCCCCAGCCGGAAGTTTCGGCTGACCGCATTTGTCCTATCATCAGAGCATATGACGGCGTCGCGCTTAAGATCACTCCAACGATAACTGCGGCTATCAACTTCTTCATTGTCACAATTCCTTTCACCAATTCCAGTAGCAAAGTGCCCGATTCCAGTCAGGCGGTCAACAACAATACCAGTTTTTTGTATACCACCGGCATTACCCGAAAGTTTTCATCGCACACATAAAACTTTGCTGGAAGACATCTTAGACCAAGCGGGGCGCTATTCCATATCCGGACGCGTCGAACGCGGGTTGAATTTCATTCGCAGCGCGTTGCCGATAAATCCAAACCGCTCGCGCAGTTTGTTCTCCAGATAACGGATGTAAGTAATATCAATCTCCTCCGGATAATTCGCGAAGAACACGAAGGTCGGCGGCGCAATTTCCGTCTGCGTCACATAGTAGAATTTGATATGCACGCCGCGGTGTGCCGGTGGATGCCGTTCCTCCACGGCTGCTTCGAGGAAATTGTTTAACTCTGCAGTCGGGATACGTTTCTGCCGGTCGTTGTAGACCTCGATAACCTTGTCCAGCACCTTGGTCACGCGCTGCCCGGTGAGCGCCGAGACAAACACCAGCGGGATATAACTCATCGTCCGCACTTTCTCCTTGAAGGTCTGCGTAAACTGGTCGACCGTATGCGTATCTTTCTCGACCAAGTCCCACTTGTTCACGACGAGTACAATCGCCTTGCGCGCTTCTTCGGCCTGTTCAATGATCTTCACGTCCTGGTTGGTGATCCCGTTCGGCGCTTCCGCCAACACGATAGCCACATCCGCACGCTGAAGTGACCGGATCGAGCGCAGCGCCGTGTACATTTCCAGATTGTCTTTCACGCGTGCCTGCCTGCGCAAACCGGCAGTGTCGATCATCACGAAATCCTGCCCGTTGTATTCCAGAAACGTGTCTACGGAATCGCGCGTCGTCCCGGCAATATCGGTCACGATCAATCGGTCATCGCCAAGCATCTTGTTGACAATCGAAGATTTTCCGACATTCGGTCTGCCGATCACCGCCACGCGAATCGCATCCGGCTTAAATGGAGTCTCTTCCGTGACATCGGGCAGCCGCGCGACGACTTCGTCCAGAACATTTCCGACATTGAATCCGTCCGTCGAGGACACCGGAAACGGCTCGCCCAGGCCCAGCGAATAGAATGCGTTTGCCTCAAGCTGCAGCGTCTCATTGTCTGATTTGTTGGCAATCAGTAAAGTCGGCTTCTTCAACTTCAGAAGCATCTTCGCGATTTCGCGGTCGATTTCCATCGGTCCAACCTTACTGTCCACCATGAACAACACCAGATCGGCTTCCTGAATGGCGATCTCCGCCTGCTCGCGCACCTTTTGGTCAAACAATTCGTGCGATCGCGGCAGGAATCCGCCGGTGTCCACGGCGACGAAATATCGCCCGGTCCACTCCATGGTACGGTACAACCGGTCGCGCGTTACACCCGGCATATCATCCGTGACCGCAAGGCGATCTTTGATGATGCGATTGAAAAACGTCGATTTGCCGACATTGGGCCGGCCAATAATGGCAACTACTGGTAACGCCATAACTCAATTCGTTAAAGCCAATAGAATAAAGCGGGTGAAGGGAGTTGAACCCTCGACATTCAGCTTGGGAAGCTGACGTTCTACCGCTGAACTACACCCGCAGCGAATTACAAAAAAGCTACGTCGTTATTGCGTGTGATGCAAGGGAATTCTGGTAATTGTGGACTGACGCAGCCCTAAACTGCGGCTGCGCGCTCGGTTTGACGCATCTCGCCGGGTGCGTGCTCTGCGTTCAATTCGGAATGGCGGCGGCGCTTTTCTTCCTCGAGCTGGCGCTCGAGTCCGGAGTCAAACACTGATTTCGTAATCGTGTCGCCCGTCCGCTCAAAGACAACCGGGCCCTTAACGTCTTCAAGCAGCTCTTTGTATATAATGCCAAAGTGCAGCACGGTGCCGCTGTACGCCATCGACTCCACGATGATTCGCGCCCCGGTCATTTCCTGCAGCTTGGCGCGCAACTCATCCTGCTCGCGCTTAAGTTCTGCCAGCAGATTCGGAAGATCATCGATGAACGCCCGAAACTGCGCCAGCGCCTCTTTCTTGTCGACCGGCAACTTGCCGTCCATGTCGAGTTTGTAGAGCAGCACCATGGCTTCTTTGATCCGCTTCTCATCGCCGACTAGTCGTTCCAACTCGCGGCCCACTTCGCGCAGCCGATCTACGGTTTTGATATCATACGCCACATGAATGTGCGTCGGTACGGACGAGTCATTGCCGATAATCGGCGCCCGCACCAAATACTTCGCCGCAATCATACCGCCGATGATGCTCCCCGGCTTGCCTTTTATCACGACGGAATCTTCCGCATATATGTCGCAGGCCAATGCTTCGCCGCCGATATAAACGCTGCCGCCGGAGCGAATCTTCTGATTCTCTACGTATTTGGCGGACACATCGCCACCCGCAATCAGTCGCCCTTTGCCGCCGCCGAAAAATCCTCCGTGGATCAGCACCGATCCGCCGGCATGTACGATTGCGTCTTCTACGGCGCCGGCAACTTCGATATTGTGGCCGGCAACTACCTTGAAATCCGACGACACGTTTTTGCCGATCTTGATCGAACCGACACAGTCGATATTGCCCGTGTGCGTGTCGACCGAGTCCGGGATGTTTTCGTTCGGGTGAACGCTGGTGATTCCGAACTTATAGGCAATCGTACCGTCGATCGTCGCGATCAATTCCAAACCGTCGTCGCTGATCTTCGAGTTTGCTCCGACCCCAAGTTGGCGGTCGCGTCCCGGCTTCGGCGCGATTTCTGTACCGTACACTGATTTTCCCGGAACACCCGGCGTTGCTGCCGTTTTTCGCGCCAGCACTTGCCCTTCGCGGGCATTTTGAATGAAGCTTAAGTTCTTGTAATCGATCTTTCCGCGCGCATCAACAGTCGGTTCCTTGACAGTGCGGATTTCAAACATCAATTCGATGCTCGCATCTACCCCGTCTTGCGCCGGTTCCCCTTGTGCTATGACAATAGCGCTGCCCCCGCCATCATTGGCTAGTGCCGCCGCAATCGCTTTTTCGTCAATTCCAAACGTGATTTGGTTTTCGGTGAGAACAGCGAGAATTTCTTCTGCTGTCGGCGCGTTGCCGTCGAATTTACTCGCGTCGAACGCAAGTTGGACAACCGTACCTTCGGCGTGAACCGTCAAGTTCAGTCCGGCTCGAGCTTTCAGGTACCTTACGTCGTTGCTCACGGCTGCACTCGCCTATTGTTGGGGATTTTGTGTGTGGCTGCGGCCGGCCTGACTGCGCCAGTAGGCGCGCTCCATCACGACCGTCACTTCATAGTGTTTGAATGGTTTCGTGATGTACTCATCTGCGCCGTATATCAATGCATCCTTGATTGTGTAAGAATCTGCGTAAGCTGTCATCATAATAACCGCAATATGCGGGTAATTCGCTTTGATCTCCTTCAGCAGATCAAAGCCATTCATGTCAGGCATTTTCACGTCGGATAAAACCAGATCAATCGGCTGCTCGGCAAGAATCTGGCGCGCAGCAATGCCGCCATTTGCGGTGACCACCTTATAGCCGGCCTTTTCGAGGATCTTGATCATGAGACTTCTCATGACTTCTTCGTCATCGACAATAAGTACCTTGATCGGGTCGAGATCTTCCATTCCACTCCTCTTCTGATATCCGTACTACTTTTATCGGCGTTCCTACCTGGGCATTTACCTCTTGTAGGCGCGAATCTTTGACTTTCGTTCCGGGAGCAACTGCCCTGTACGCTGTTGCAGATACTCTCCAATCTGAACCGAGGACAACTCCGCCGCGCTGCTGCTCGCATGCAAGACACAATCGCCCAGCTCTTCGACTACGCTTTCGCCGCGCGCAAGCACCAGCATCGGGCAGCCATTGCTTTCCAAAATGGAACACAACTGCTTGACCGCCTCAGCGCTGCTGCGCCCGGACAAAAACACCGCCGTCATCGCTGGCCCCAAAATCCGAGCAAAATCTTCCAGTAGCTTGATCGCACTGTTATCCGACTGGTCGCTGCTATGCAAGCCAATCCGAATGTCGTCATTATCCGCCATGGAAAGAAAGCTCTTGCCCGACTCAATGAAATAGACCGCGCCGGCATGAAGCTTCGCAGCATGGCGCACCTGCGCGATCTTCAGTTTGATCGTATGCCGCAGGCCTGCGCTGGCGGACTCCAAAACTATGTCGTGATTCGACTGCACCACGACAATCGGCGCGCCGAAATTCGCCGGCAGATCCGACAAAATATCGTGTAGCGCCACCGGCCCGCCGACATCCGTCACCATCGCCACCAATCGCAATGCTGAACTGTTCTCATTCCAGCTGTTAGATGTCACGATTTACCCGTTGTCCCTTCTTGATTGCCACAACTGTCTGGATAATATTTTCCGCTGCCCGCTGGATTTTTTCCATGCTCTGGTCCAGCTCGCGCTTGATCATATCGCGCTCGTCGTTACTCAACTCCTCGCCGCGCGCACGTTTCACCATCAGTTCGGCTGCCTCCTGCGTCTCCGTTGTCGTGTCGATCAACTGCCGGAAACTGCCACCGACCGCCTGAAAAGCATTGTCGGTCAAGCGCAGGCGCGCATTGGCAATCGTCAGATTCAGATTGATGAGTTTTATCTCGTCCACGAGCAGAGTTACCCGCTCGACCAACTCCGCGAAGCTGGCTGTTGCATCAGTCTTATTCATCAAGAAGCTTTCCAATCTTGGATTTGAGTTCTCGAAAATCGCTGTTCTTCACGAGGTAGTCATCGGCAAGCCAGCTCTTGAAATCTGCTTTGTAAGTCGTAAATGCCGAATTCAGCACCACCGGCATCTCCGGGCGCGTGCGCTTGATTTGTTCGAGCAAATCGAGCCCATTTTGGCGCTCCATCTTGATATCAAGCACGACCAGATCAATTGCTGCCGCTTCGAGAAGGTCCATTGCCTCTTCCACCGTCCGCGCCGGAAGTACCTGATAGCCCTCGTCGGTTAGAATTTGCTGATAGAGCTTGAGCATGTTGACTTCATCGTCAACGCACATTACCGTCTTCGACATATGACTCCTCCAAAGCCGGATAAGCGACATACACGCACGCTTGGCCGTCTTCGCCGATTTCTATTCCCGGCTCGCCGCCGTTGTAACGCATTGTCTCAAAAGCTAACGTCATTCGCAGCGACGATCCCTGCAATTCCGAATCGAAGGCTTCATTAAGTGCCTTCCGGCAGTCGCCCGATTCGCAGTCGTCGCATACTAGCCGCACGCACAGCCGCCGGCGTTTCTCTTCGCTATCGACACTCAAAATCAACCGCACCGATTTCGGCATGGTCGAATCGATGTGCTCAAGCAGGTCGTAAAACGATTGCACAGCCTGATCTTTGTTGATCCTGACCTGCGCGTCCGTTCTGTTGCTGCCATAAAATGTAATTGTCCGTCCGGCGTTCTGCCGGATGAACACCTCCATCGCGACTTGCGCGATTTCAGCCAAATCAACGGTCTCTTTTTCAAGCGCAAACGATTGCGAAAAATTGAGAACGTCGGTCATGGCGCTTTCCAGTCGGCTTGTCTCGTCAACAATGATCTGCGCGTGCTCACTTAGTTTATCGGCGGGATCAAGTTTGCTCTTAAGCAGCGATGCAAATCCGCCAATAATCGTCAGAGGATTTCTCAATTCGTGAGCGATCTTGTGCGATATCTCCGATGCAAGCGAAATTCTCTCAATCGCATTGATCTGCTGCTGCACCCGCGCTATCGTCTTTTGCGCCGCCTCCAGGGACAGCGCCTTGTGCTCGATTTCTTCAAAAAGTTGCGCGTGCTCGATTGCGGTCGACGCGTGCGAAGCAAACACCTGCAACAATCGCACTGCGCTGTCCTCAATCGGCCGGCCAGTGATCAGATTATCCGCCACGATGACGCCGATGCTCTGCCCGCGCGAAAGCACCGGAACGATTGCGCACCACGATACGTACAGGCTGCGCAAAGCTTCCGATTCTCCTGCCTGGAAGAACCGGCGGTCGTCAGCAACATTGATCGACTGTCCCGATTCGACCACTTCGCGAATAAGCTCTTCCTGATCCAGATCGATGCGGAGCGAACGCACCATGCGATTAACTTCGATATCGTACTGGTCGACATTGCTCAAATAGCATTGCAGCACATCCGACAACGATCGCTGTTCGGCATTCATACCCGCCCAGATTTGCCCCGCTTCTGCCGGAGTCGAAGGTCCAATCGCCGTCTTGCCGATCAGGTGTCCGTTGCCTTTTTCCCGCAAGAACAGAAACGCGCGATTGAATCCGAGCCCCTCCTTACAGGTCGCCGCCGCCAAAATGATGCGCAATATCTGCTCGGATCGCATCGTCGAGTGCAGCGCCTGCGAAATCTCCTCAATGATCTTTAGTTCGCGCAAGTGGCGCTCGACTTTGGCAGTCGCCTCGCTGGATTCCGTCAGATCGTAGATGATTCCGATTATCTCACCGCGCGATCGCGACAATGACATCGAAAGGTAAGAAATTTGCCCCTGCTGATTGGTGAATGTAAATGGATCTATCTGCGCGCTGTTCTTGCCCGCTTCCAATTCAAGCCAGTGCCGCCGCAGATTCGTATCGAAGAGTGCCTCCAGATCTTCGATCTTGGTGCACAATTCTCCGGTGATATGATCGGGTGCAACCAGGCGCCGGAACGCCGGATTGGTATACACAATCCGGCCGCGCTGGTCGGCGACTAGTGTGGCTAACGGTAAGTACTCAAACTCGGCATGTGCGGAATCAAGCGCATCACTGCGGTTCGATTCATCCACGCCCTGCGGTTCCATGATCCTACCGCTGCCGTGCCACTTCGGCGAAAACCGCGGTCAACTTGTCTGCGGCTTCAATCTCAAGCTTGTCGAACAGTTCCTTGCGTTCGCCGTACGACAGATAGAGATTGGGGTCGGCATCGGTGAAATCGAGATATTGCATCGTTGAAGGGCCGTGGCTCTTCATTTTCAGTTTCTCGCTGCTGACCAGTTTTCCGCGCCGGCAATCGACAATCCGATACTCGATTTCCATGTGCGCCGTGACCCGGCGTTGGCGGGCGATGAACGGAAACGAGAATCCCTTCTCGATGCGCATCTCCTCTTTCTTGATATCGCACCACAACACGTAGCGATGAGAACTGGCGATGCCCTGGTCAATCGCTTGTTGCTTGTCGAATCGGCCTTTGCTCAAATCCATTAATTCGCGCGCGTCTTCCGCATCCGCGATTTCAATACCGTTGTGCTCGGCGATAACGGCATTTAGCCGGTCGGCAAATTCGCCGTCAGCCCAGCTCGATCCGCCCGGATTGACCACCACGATGACCGATTTGTCGCTCTGCGCGAAAACCGACGCCGTCAGCACCAATGCGACGACTGCGGATTGTAATACTCGCACTGCCTTATTTTTCATCTTCAGACTGCTCCAAACGCTCCTGCACCTTGCGCGCAAAAATGTACTTCAGCAGGAATCGCTTGACCTTCATGTCGAAGCTCGAAATCACGCTGCCGATATTGGCGCTGCCGAACACCGAATTCAATTCCGTCTCGGAACAGAATTCGATACCGAGCAGATAGCCGCCTTCGCCGTCGTCATCGACGCGCTTGACTTTGCCGGCGATGCCCGTAACTAAGTCGGTTCCCGACAATTCGAAACTCATCGTCACGTAGGTTCCTTCCGGTACGCTGGCGCTGCCTACCATCAACACGCCGCCGCCCGAGATGTTCAGCATCGTGCCGTTGTGTTGGTTCTGCAGTGCCTCATCCAGCGGCCGGTCGATATTCAGTATTCCGTATGTCACCGGCGCAGCAATCTCGAGGCGCACAAAGCGGCGTTTGCGCTCTTTGTATAGCTGCAGCGGCTGCTTGATGACGAAGTTCTCTTCTGCGTTCTGTGAATTCTGTTTGCTCATTGTCTCGCTCCTGTCTGGTCCGGCCGCCATCGCCGCCGGACTATCTCGTAAGTTATCTCTTTACAAATTTCCCTTGGCGGATTCCAGATTGCTTTTGCCCTGTGCAACCGCCAAATCGATGATTTTGCGCGCCAGCGCCGTGCGCGTCTGGTCGCCGCGATTATCAAACACGAACTGCTGTCCCGCTTTGATCGTGTTATTGAAATACAGCTTGGCTTCCGTGTATCGGCCAATGCGCCGTGACAATTCCGCGATCAGATAGGTCGCCTGAATCTGCTGGTTCCCCGGCTGGATTTCGTGACCGTCTTCGAGTGCGCTCTTGTAGAATTCAATCGAATACAGCAGCGCCTCCTGCTCGTTGACCGGCGCGTATTCCCAGCGCGCTTTGACTTCGCGGATGAATTCGGCAAACGAGGCAAAGCCGCCGTAAGCCACCGCTCCGGAAGTTCCCTGCGGCGCCGAATCAAGCCGCAAGCGCGAGTTCTTCTCGACCGCCTGCGCCATTTGCCCAATCGCGTTGTTTAGTTCCGACTGCAACTCGCTGATGCGCGTCAGTTCGGATTTGAAATTATCTTGTACTGTGAGGAATTCCGCATTGCCGCCCGAACTCGCCGAACGCTTGGTGAAAGCGTCATCCACGAGTTGCGAAATGGTATTGACGTTCAATGCAAGGAAATCACGCGCCTGTTTGAGTTTGCCGTAGGCTTTTTCGATGTCGTAGGCGAAGTGCGATAAATCATCGACCACCGCCGTATTTGACTGCCCGAAGTTCTCGCGGTACAGCCAGGCAATACGCAAATAGAATCTGCCCAGATCCAGCTTGCGCGGATGCTCCAACAGCAGCTCGTCGTAGATTCCCATCAGGAACTTTGTCACCGCCGTCCCAAACGGATTGAGCTGCGGATCGCGCGATTGGCCGAGCATCTTCAATACCGAGCCGTCTACCGATAGCGCTTCCAGATGGCGCGACTGCATCGGCTTCAGCCGGTAATTGCGAAACGCCGCATCGTTCTTCCAGTCTTTGAATGACTGGTTAAATTCGCGCGTGTATAAACAGTTTTCGCAGGTCGCCATGAAGAACAACAGCGGATTGTAAACCTCGTACTTCGGGTTGCGCCACTGCCGTCCGACCGGACAAAAATCCGTGTCGTGGTCTTCTTCAATGTATGAGCCTACTTTGATGTTTTCGAATTCGTTGATCGTCTTGCAGACCGGGCATTCTACCTTGGTCAGAAAGAACGGAGATTCCATGGCCATGCTTGCCTACCTTCTTTGTCCTTCCGCGTCCCTACTTAAGTTGACCCAGCAATTCCAGTTCCATGAACGAAATGCCGAGATTTTTTTCGATATCTTCACGCCGGCTTCCCTGGCGATACATCCTGACAGCTTCCAAATACTTTTCTGTGCGCGTGGCTTTGCGCGCTGCCGGCGGCGGTGCAACGAATGCCCGCTGCGGCTCGTATTGCGAGACCAGATCCGGCCGATTCGTGCGCGGCAGCACCGGACGAACCGGCAACGGCTGCTCGTATACTGTTTCGCGAACCGGTTGCGGCGCCGCTGCCGCTTGACCGACGCTGTTGACCACGTACTGCGCGATCAGCGAACGCATCGCCTTTTCGCGGCGGTACAAGAACACCGCTATCGCGCCCACGATTGCGACCGCGAAGACGATATCCAGGGCCAGTTTTGCTATACTCCATGTATCCATGCTTGACTCCTATGTCAGGCGGTCACGTCCAGACCGCTCTTCTTTTCCTTGTCCTTGTCTTGCTTCTTCTTCTCGTTCTGATGTTGCGCTTGCTGCTGTTTGTCGCGATGTATGATTGCTTCATCAGTCTTTTCTGCCGCTTGAGCCTCGCGGTGCTTTTGCACTTGCTGTTCCTGTGCAACCTGCGCTGCCTGCCTCTGGTCGGTGTCCGGCGCTACCTTTTGTAGCTGGTTGACCCGTTCGGCCAGCGGCGTCTTCGCGAGATTGTCAACAATCGCAATCGGCCTTACCACATCGCATCACCTACTTACATGGCGAATTTCTCGCGCACCAAATTCCGCAGCTTTGTCACTGCCTTGGTGTGAATTTGCGACACGCGCGATTCGGAAATCGTCATCACTTCGCCGATTTCCTTTAGTGTCAGTTCTTCGTAATAGTAAAGAGCTATCACCAGGCGCTCCTGCTCGGTCAAATTGGCAACGGCCACTCCGAGGTAAGCGCGCAGCTCCATTTCTTCGATCTCACCCAGCACCGAGAATTCGGCCGGTCCTTCGACTGTTTCGATGCGCGGGATCTGGCGGTTGTCCTCTTCGCGGTAAATCATCTCGTCCAGCGACAGCAATGTCGCGCCGTTGACGTCGGAAAGCGTGGCGCCGAATTCGTCAATCGTGACATTCATGTACTTGGCGAGTTCTTTGTGCGAGGGCTTGCGTCCCAGCCGGCCTTCCAGCTCGTGGTGGGCGCGGTCAAGTTCGCGGGATTTGGCGCGCGTCGAACGCGGCACCCAGTCGAGGCTGCGCAATTCGTCCAGAATCGCGCCGCGAATGCGCGGAACCGCATATGTCTCAAACTTGATTCCGCGTGTCGGGTCAAAGTTGGCGAAGGCTTCGATCAGTCCGATGACGCCAGTATTGACCAGATCCGGCAATTCGACTGTCTTCGGAAAGCCCATCGCCAGGCGTCCTGCGACATTGCGAACCAGCGGCAGATAATGAGACAGCAACTGTTGTCGAATCTCCGGATTCCCTGTGCTGCGATAATCCTTCCATGCATCTGCAACGTTCATAAACTCTTCACGCCTTTCCTGTTAATATCGAAGTCAAAATCCATTTTATTCGTCTATCCGTTTAGTTATGAACCATCACTTGCGTATCGTCAAAGCCGACAACGCGTTTTAGCGCCGCCGCCTCTGCGAGCCGCTGCCAGAGCGATGATTCGCGTCTTGCCCGCCCTATATGTTTTTCCTGCAAGGTCTTAACTATCCTGTCCAATTTTTTACCAGCCCCGTTAAGTTCTGCTGATTTCGTGATCAACGACTGGCTTTCGGCAAATTTCTCGATCAGTGGGTTGAA
>CAZIBI010000002.1:0-128159 GCA_964537215.1 uncultured Ignavibacteria bacterium
TCAAGTTGACACTCGCCAACTTTGATGCGGCCAAGGGATTCGATACGGCAATGATTAATGCGATTCTGTCGACGTTGCTAATACTTCTCGCGTTGTTCCTAATTCTGACGGCAATATCAAAGAACCGAAGCGAAAGGCAAATTGCAGCCGCCGCACATTAAGTTCTGAAAATCAGTAAAGAGAAAAAGGCGGGTCGATTTCTCAACCCGCCCGTATCAAACGAAGCTACTGCGCCTATGACCGCATGTTAATCAGTCTTAATGCGCATGGAATAGAACGAACGATAAACGAAGATCAACGAAATCAGGAAGAACACCAACGCCAGTGACATGCGCATCGTGTTTGACATTTCGATTGCCAACTCTACCGCAAGTACTCCGAAAAGCGTCGTGAACTTGATTACCGGGTTCATCGCCACCGAGGAAGTATCCTTGAACGGATCGCCCACCGTATCGCCGACAACTGTAGCTGCATGAAGGGGAGTGCCTTTTTCACGCAACTCGGTCTCAACGATTTTCTTGGCGTTGTCCCAGGCGCCGCCGGCATTCGCCATGAAGATCGCCTGATACAAACCAAATGCAGCGATTGAAATCAAATACCCAACGAAGAAGTACTCATTGATGCAAGCAAACGCCAAGGTAGTGAAGAACACCGTAATAAAGATGTTGAACATACCCTTCTGGGCGTATTGTGTACAAATCTCCACGACCTTCTTGCTGTCCTTGACTGACGCCTTCTGCGAACTCGAATCCAGCCGAATGTTTGCCTTGATATACTCGACGGCACGATAGGCGCCGGTCGAGACTGCCTGAATCGACGCTCCGGTGAACCAGTAGATGATCGCGCCGCCGGCGATCAATCCAAGCAGGAACGGTGCGTTTAGCAGCGAGAAATGCACGCCCGCTGCGTTCAGCATATCGGTGATGCTCTGTAAAGTGCGTTCGCCGTGTTCGGCGCCGCCCAAACGCTGCGAAAGCAGCAACAGAATCGAGAAAATCAGCGTCGTCGCGCCGACAACCGCAGTGCCTATCAGCACCGGTTTTGCCGTCGCTTTGAATGTGTTTCCGGCGCCGTCGTTTTCTTCAAGGCACAACTTTGCGCGCTCGAAGTTCGGAGTAAATCCGAAGTCTCTCTTGATCTCGTCCTTAATTCCCGGCAAGGTTTCAATCGTCGACAGTTCATAGACTGACTGTGCGTTGTCAGTGACTGGTCCGTAGGAATCCACGGCAATCGTCACCGGACCCATTCCCAGGAATCCAAATGCGACCAAACCGAAGGCAAACACTGGCGCAGCCGCCATGATATCGCCAACGCCCCAGGTGCTGAACAACCACGCTCCGGCCATCAGGGCGACAATCGTCAAGCCCATCCAGTAGGCGCTGAAATTACCGGCAACCAAACCAGAGAGAATATTCAACGAAGCGCCGCCTTCGCGGGACGCCGTTACGACTTCCTTCACGTGGCGCGAACCTGTCGAAGTGAAAATCTTGACCAACTCCGGAATCACCGCGCCCGCCAGTGTTCCGCAAGATATGATCGACGCCAGCTTCCACCACAGTGTCCCGTCGCCGAGAGTGGGGAGCATCATGTAAGAGATCACGTAAGTCATCACGATCGAAATAATAGAAGTGATCCACACCAGCGTTGTCAGCGGCGTTTCGAAATTGAAGCTGACCAGCTTGGAGAAACGCGCTTTGGCGATTGCGCCGTTAATCCAGTACGAAGCAATACTGGTTACGATCATCATGACGCGCATGACGAAGATCCACACCAGCAATTGCACCTGATAGTCCGGATTGAGAACGGCAAGCAAGATAAACGTGATCAACGCCACGCCGGTCACGCCGTAGGTCTCGAAACCGTCAGCGGTCGGACCAACCGAGTCGCCGGCGTTGTCACCGGTACAGTCGGCAATCACGCCCGGATTGCGCGCATCATCTTCCTTGATGTTGAAAACGATCTTCATCAAGTCCGATCCGATGTCGGCAATCTTCGTGAAAATACCGCCGGCAATTCGCAACGCCGCAGCGCCAAGCGATTCACCGATGGCGAAACCGATAAAGCAGTATCCGGCCAGATTGCCCGGCACCCAAAGCAGAATCGCCAACATGATGATAAGTTCAATTGAAATCAGCAGCGTGCCGACGCTAATACCCGCGCTTAGCGGAATCGAGTACGTCGGAAACGCGCTTCCGGTTAAGGAAGCAAAGGCCGACCGCGAATTGGCAAAGGTGTTGATTCGAATTCCAAACCAGGCAACGACATAGCTGCCGGCAATACCGACAAGGCTGAATGCGACAATGATCATTAGATTTGCGGCGCCGACTGGCCTTAGCCAGCCGAAATAAACCACCATGATCACGGCAATGAACGCCCAGAGTATGAGAATGAATCGACCCTGCGTCAGCAGATAGGTCTTGCAGGTTTCATAGATAAGCTCGGATATCTCGCTCATCGACTTGTGAACCGGCAATCCTTTGAGGCGGGAAAACGTCACCAACCCGAAGAGCATTCCCAAAAAACAGACGAAAATTCCGATCAGAAGCAGCGTATAGCCAGTCATTCCAAAGAATGTCTGTTGCCCCAAATCCGGCACGACAATATCGGCCTCGCTTCCAAATGCATGCGGTGCAATGCCGACAACAATTGCAAACAGCAAGATCAAATGGAGTATCGACTCCCGTAACTTGAACCGTCCACTATCCGTATTGACCATAGGTACTTACCTCTCCTCCGTTTCGTTCCGATTGCTAAAACTTTAGTGTCAATTGGGCGGGAATATATGCTAAACCGGAATCTTTAGCCACACAAAACTGCGCCTCCATTGACATTCAGTATCTCACCCGTAATAAATGTGGACAAATTTGATGCGAGAAAGAGAATCGGCCCCGCAATTTCTTCGGCACTGCCCGGTCGGCCTAGCGGAATCAAGCGCAAATGCCGCTGCGCATCGGGCGCGCTCAACTCCTCGTGGCTCATGTCGGTGTCAACCCAGCCGGGAGCTACGCAGTTGACGCGAATGTTGTGCGGCGCCAATTCCGGCGCGAGCGATTTCGTCAGGCTGATTACCGCGCCCTTGGTTGCGGCATAGTGCGAATGAAAAGCCTCGCCCCGTTGACCGGCCGTTGATGCAATATGAATGATATTTCCCATGCGCCGCTGTTTCATATGCGGTACGACTGCGGTAGTAGGGAAGAACACGCCATTGATGTTGATGGCGAGCATTTCGTTCAGTTCGCCCTCCGTCATTGTGTCAATCGCGGCCTCTTTCCAGATTCCCGCATTGTTCACCAAAATGTCGACTGCGCCGAATTCGGCAATCGTACTTCTAATCAATCGCTCGGCTTCCGACTTGATCGACACGTCCGACTTGACAGGAAGTGCTCGACCGCCGGCCTGCCGGATTTTGTCCACGACTTCCGTTGCTGCCTTTTCGTTGCTCACGAAATTGACTGCGACATTGCACCCGGCCTCGGCAAACATGATGGCCGCCGCCCGGCCAATGCCGCGCGAAGCGCCCGTGATGACTGCGGTTTTGCCCTCAAGATTGAACATATTACTAATTCTCCTTGCTTACAATTGGCTCCATAATAAAAAAACGGCCACGCGAACGTGACCGTTTTCTACAGTCCAAGTTTATTGCTGCGACTTAACCTTTGCCGCGCAACTCGAAGATGCGTCCTTCAATCATCAGCAACTGAATCTTTTCGGTCGCCAGGCTAACCAAATTCAGAAGCTGCAGCGCCGTCGATTCTTCCTCAACTTGCTCGTCAACGAACCAGGCGAGGAAATTTGAGGTTGCATGGTCGTTTTCCTTGTCCGCCAGATCAACGCACTCGTTGATGAGCTTCGTGATCTTTCTCTCGTGATCAAGCGCGGTCTGCACGATTTCTTTCACCGAGCCGTAGTCCGACTTCGGCGTTTCCAGTGTTCCCAGCTTAACCGGAGCGCCAACCTCGACGAGGTACTTGGCAATCTTCGTCGCATGGCCCATTTCTTCGCCGGCCTGAAGCTCATACCACTTGGCATAGCCCTTGAAGCCCATCTCATGAAGTTTGTACGACATTGCCAGATACGTCCAGTATGAGAAGAACTCTTCTTTGACTTGCGTGTTCAGTTTTGCCGACATGGCTGCTGAAATCATCATTTCCTTATCTCCCAAAATCTATGCACACAATTCTGTGTGGTTGAAATTCCAATCTTAGTTCGTACGCACTCTATAAACTCCGAATTTGTACGAATATCCGCAAGGGAAGAGTGAAGAATCTACAATTTTCCGCCGGCAAATTCCACTAGCGGTTGCAGCGCCGTAAACTGCGAATAGGACGCCCAGGCCTTTTGCATGCCCCGCGCAACAATTGCATTTCGTTCGTCGGGCGCCTGCAGATAGTGCTCAAACATCTGGTGGAATTCCTGCGGATTTCGCGCTGCCACCAGTTCGTCTGCGCCGTACAAAGCATCGATTGCTTTCGGGTAGTCGCAGATTTGAAAAGCCCCGCAGGCCTGCAAGACGTGCGTCCGTTCGTTGACTTCGCTGAAATTCTCAAGTTGGCTGCGCAGATGATAATTCGGGCAGATTGCCGCAAAATTATAGAGAAACCCGGCATCTTCCTGTGAGAAATTTCCGAACCGGCCCGGCCAGCCAGTTCCTGCCAAGATACCTGCGTGCTTCCGCACAACCGGAATCAAATACTCCTCCGTCTCGGTTGCTTTCACTGGGCTGTTAGTGCCCACAAACGCAAACTCGAACAACGCCCGCGCTGGGCTCATGCGATGCAGAAGCGGATTGAAGGCAAACGGCACTGAAAGCAGGGGAGAGGTCACGCGCTGCAAGCGCGCATCCTGACTCGGGTCAAGGTGAAAGGTGATATAGAAATCGGCTTCTTTGGGTGTCTGCCGGAAGTCGGAGCAAAGTCCAATGAGGATCTTATGACGGTTCATCCGTTCATAAATCGTACTCCAGTCCATTACGCCCGAAACGTCCGGCACATCAACAGTGATGATGACATTTGGGTCGAACAGCTCAAGCGTCTCTTCCAGCGGAAATCCGGCCAATGTCATTTGCGTATCGATTCCCAAATACCCAAGGCACTGCTGCCAGCTCTCGAAGATGTAATAAAGGGCTCCCATTATCGGTGTCGGAGCATAGAGAAGCACACGCAGGCCGCGCTCACGATAGGCATCGCGAAAGCGATTCAGCAGGTCAGTTCGCAGCGAGCGGTTTAGTTGTACTAACTCGTCGCGCGCCGGGTCAGAAGCATTGACTGATATCCACCGCAGGGTCGGGATCAACTGCTCCGACTCAAGCGCGTGCTTTGGGTCGGCCATCGTTAGACGCCCAAAGGTCGCACAGAGATTCACGTGCGCATCCAAGTATTCCGGATCCGCGGCTAACGACTTCTCTAGAAAATGTGCTGACCGTTCATAGTCCCGTGCGTGGAAAGCCAATACTCCGGCGTTATTCAGCGTCCGGGCATCATCGGGATTTGCTTGTAGCGCCAGTCCTGTGTAGTGCTTTGCGCCGGAAGTATCCCCGAGTCCGAAGCACGCCTCCGCTAGACCGCGCAGAGCTCGTAAATCGGAAGGAGATTCGCGCAGCAATTCCTCGAACAAAGCGGCAGCCTCCGTCGCTTGTCCGCTTTCAAGTAACACTTCAGCTTTCGCCGCTAATTCATCGATTTGGACTCGATTTTTGTGCTGCATAGTGCCAGAAGCATATCAATTTGAAACTTGCCGACAAGGGTTTTTGGGTCGAAAAACGGCTTCCCGTAGCAGCATAGCCCAGTTGCTATCCATTCAAGATTGTGGCTGAATCTGACGAAAATTGAGGGGTAACCCACGAGAAAAGGAATCAGATATGTCAATTATGATGGAAATCATTGAGTGGATGGATCCTACCGGCGAAGAAATGATCTATCGCCTCCCGCAAACCGGATCCGCAGACTTCAAGCTTGGCGCCCAGTTGATCGTTCGCGATAGTCAGATGGCAGTCTTCTTCAAGGACGGTCACGCTTGCGATTCGTTTACGGTCGGACGCCATACGCTGACGACGCTCAATATCCCGATTCTCACCCGCCTGCTTTCCTTGCCGTGGGGATTCGAATCGCCGTTTCGTGCCGAAGTCTATTTCACCAATCTCAAGACTTTCACGAATCTTAAGTGGGGAACTCGCCACCCCGTGACTTTCCGCGACAGCAAATTGGGATTGATTCGTCTGCGCGGGCACGGCGCCTTCACCATGCGAATTTCGCAGCCGATGTTGTTCTTGAATTCCATCGTGGGACGGCAAGCGCGCTACACTACCGACGACATCCAAAGCTACCTCCGCGATGTCATCATCGCGCGTATGAATGACATGCTCGGCGAGAAGCTTGACTCGATTCTCGACCTGCCGCGCGACTACAGCGAACTTGCGGCGGAATTCAAGGGCATCGTCGCAAACGAATTCGACAAGTACGGCCTTGAGTTGATCGATTTCTACATTGCCTCGATTACTCCGCCCGAGGAAGTCTCTAAACTGATCGACCAACGTTCGGGCATGGAAGCAATTGGCGACCTGGACAAGTTCTTGAAATTCGAAATGGCGCGCGGTATGGCGACCTCCGGAGTTGCCGGAGCAACCGGAAACACAATCGGCATGGCCGCCGGTGTCGGCGTCATGATGCCGACCATGCTTTCGCGGGCATTTTCACCCGAGCAGCAGGAATTGCGCAGCCAGCCGATTGCGACAGTCACGTGTCCCAAATGCCACACCGACACTCCGGAACAGTCGCGCTACTGCTACCGCTGCGGGCATGCTATGTTCACTCAGAACGTCTGCCCCGGATGCCATTCGGAATTGCCCTCCGAAGCCAAGTTCTGTCTGCATTGCGGAATCAAGCTTGACAGCAAGACTCTCTGCCCGCATTGCCAGTCGGAACTAATTGCCGGATCCAAATTCTGCGGCTCCTGCGGAAAATCAGTCGATAATGGGTAACCAGCAATCGCATCGCACCGGCTTCGCCATCGATGTCGGTTGCCCGGGCTGCGGCGGAGTTCTGACGCTGCAGGAGGACTTCTCCGTCCTGCGCTGCGAGCATTGCTCGTCCGTGCTGCGCGTCTACATGCCCGACCAGCCGCCGGCGTATCTGGTGAAACCGAAGCTCACGGCCATGCAAGTTCGCTTTCATCTCGACAAACATCTGCGTGAGAACGGCCGTCCGCTGACTCCGCCGGCGCTTGAGATTTCCGGCGTCTATCAACCGTACTGGAAGATCGATTCCATGATTCTGCGCATGCGCAATCGCATCGACACGCGAGTCGTTACTAACGAGTATTCCGAAGCGCAGACTTCCGAAGAGGTCGAAGAACTGAAGCAGGATATCACCCTGACACCGCATCCAGTGACAGTTTCCGCAACGCCAACCAGCGATCTCTTTCCATATTCATTGGGGCTGCGAACCGACTATGTCAAGATGCGCCCCTTTGCTGCCGACTCAACCGGCGAATTCGAGTTAATCAATGGCGAGACGACAGTTTCCCAGGCTTACGCGCAAGCTGAGAAGGTCGCGCAGCGGCTGGCGGATTCATCGAATCTCACGACAAAACGCAACTACTCCAAACTCTTTGGTCTGCGCGCAGCCCTCGTCTATTTCCCATATTTCAAGTGCATCTTCCGCGAATCGGGAAAAGAGCTTGTCGTTGCGATTGACGCTGTTTCCGGCCAACTCGTCGGCGAGTGCGAAATGGGGGATTCGACCGAAAGACGCAGTCGGGCTTCAGTACAGGAATTCGGCTCGTTGGGGATCGATTTTCATCGCTGCGGAAATTGCGGCGAAGATTTGCCGGCCCGCAATTCGTTCATCTATGCCTGCCACAACTGCGGCAGTCTGACGATTCTCGATAAGCACAAGTCATTCGACCGTGTTGTTGAACAAACTGCCACTAAAGCCACCGACCGCGATCTACTCTTGCCTTTCTGGTTGATCCGCTGCGACGAAAGCACGATGTCGCTTGCCGGGCGCGCACTTGGCGCCACTGCACTTTTGGATCTGGTTGCAGTGCCCGCTTTTCGAATCGCGAATTTCGAATCGCTCTATCGTCTGACCAGCCGTCTGACTTTGGCGTTGCCGAAAATTCCGCATGCGCGCAACGGCGAAATCGAGGGTGATATTGCACCGGCTAACGTGTCGCTTCAGGAAGCGCTGATCATCGGCCAGGCCGCGCTGTCCCGTGCAGAACTCAAACGTAATCCCTCGGCGCATCCGGAAATCAATATTCAGGCAATGAAAGCCAGCCTTTTGCTCGTGCCGTTTCACGCCGAAAGCTATTTCCTAGTCGATTCGGTTATCTCGGCAATCACGGTCGAACGCCGCGCGCTCGTCGGCGTCTCATAATCCGCTTACTTTCCAACAAACTCCGCAAACGCAGCGCCGAATATTCGACAGTCTTGCAATTCCTGTTCGGAAGGCACCAATCGTGCCCGAACGCCAGGTTTCATCACCTTGAGCTTTAGCTGCTCAAGATACCCTTCCAATATCTCCGTCGCCTGGCCGCCCCAGCCAAACGATCCGAATGTCGCCGCCTTCTTACCGGTGCTCGATACTGACGGCAGCAGATGCGCGACGTCCCAGATCGGCTTCACGACATCTCCGGCGAAAGTTGGCGTGCCGAACAGGATTCCGTCCGATGACTCGATCAAGTCTCGCACTTTGTCGTGGCTGGTTTCCATGGCGTCCGCGATGTGCGTCTCAAACTGTCCATTCGATATGGCACTCGCGATTGTCTCCGCCATGCGCATGGTGTTGCCATAGGACGATGCAACGAAAATCGAGATGATCTTCTTGTCGGATCGAATCTTCGGCTGCGTCCAGTCGAGATACTTTTTGATGAAGTGTTTCGGCTGCTCCACAAATACCGGCCCATGCGACGGCGCCAGCACATCGATGTCCCGGGTCAGCACGGCCTCGGAGGCGCGTTTCGAAAACGGCGCGAATGGCCGCATAATATTGTCGTAATAGTACCACGCCTCGTATTCGATTATCGGATCGCCGGACTTCGCAAAGATCGAATGGTCCGGGCAGTAATGCGCTGCATAGCCGTCGCAGGAGAATAGCACTTTCCGCTCCGGGCAATAGCAGAACATCGTGTCCGGCCAGTGCATGAACGGCGCCGAAACAAATTCCAGCGACAAACCGCCCAGTTCAAGCTTCTCGCCGCCTTTGACGCCCCTTATTGGCTTGGCATCGTCATTGATGATGTTCCGCAAGAACGGCACTGCCGGTGCCGAACAAATCAGCTCGATTCGAGGATTGAGCTGAAGCAACTTGTTGATCGCCCCGGAATGATCCGGCTCGTTATGGTTGACGATCAAATAATCTATCCGCTCGAGCGGCAGAATCTCGCTAATAGATCCGAAGAGCTGCTCCTCGAATCCGTCCTTGACCGCATCGATCAATGCGACCTTTTCGCCGACCAAGAGGTACGAATTGTAGGTTGTCCCGTAGGTCGTTTTCACATATAGATCGAATATTCGCAAGCCCGGGTCCTTGGCCCCGACCCAATGGATATTGTCAGAAATCTTAATCGCTGTCATGTTCTCTCCTTCATGCAGGCAAAGATATGCGAAAAAAGGACAATTGCAACCGCATTCCAGATGACGAATTTTCGAGCCTGGGGTGGCAAAAAAGCCGTTGCACAACTATCTCCCGATTTCGTATTTGTATTCAGATGACATTTAGATGGAATTCGAAAATGCTGGTGCGAGTAATTGGTATTGCGGCAACAACTCTGTTTGCGCTGCTTGCCGTAAGCTGCGGGGATGATGACCCACCGCAACCGCTGGCCGACAAGGTATTTCTCGCTAATTCCGTCGAAGCGACCGGCGGGCATGTGTTTGCCGTACCTATCTACGTCGAAAATGACGACCCCATTGCGGCGGTCAGTTTGCCGCTGCGGTTTCCGTCGTCCATCATGCGCTGCGACTCGGTTTCTTTTGTGGGTGGACGCTGCAAGGACTTCTTCATAGTCCGTAATTTCGTTAGCGAGGACACAATCCAGATCGTCGCAATTGACACGATCGGCGTCGGCGCCGGAAGCGGTCTGTTTGCGACTCTGCATTTTTGGGCGCACGGTAATGCCCCTGATACGAATATCCTGATCGACCTGTTCGTCAATCCGTTCCTGCCGTTTGGCTATGCCGACACTTCATTGACGGCCGATATCATCATACCGGCATTCGAGGCGGGGCACGTTCACATCACCACGCAATTAGAATAACTTCCGCATGCTCGAGCTTCGTCCCACTTGCGAACATTGCAACAAAGCGCTGCCGCCCGATTCGCTAGAGGCTCGCATCTGCAGCTATGAATGTACTTTCTGTGCCGATTGCGTCGACCGTCTCTTGAGCAACGTTTGTCCTAATTGCGGCGGCGGGTTTGTCCCGCGTCCGGTGCGGCCCAATCGAAACTGGAAGGGCGACAACTATCTCGGCAAAGATCCGGCTTCAACCAAGGTCAAGCATCGCCCGGTCGATCTTGCCGCCCACGCAGTCTTGGTCGCGCAATTGCGCGGCATAGCGCCAGAACGACGCTGACCGGTTTCTTGATACAGATTATTGCTTTGCGAGAGTAATTTACTAAATTGGTCTACGTATGTGCGGTCGCTATACTTTAGCTCTTGAGCACGAGCGTTTGCTCTTGCAATATGGTTTCACGGATGTCGATTTCCTCTATCGTCCGCGCTACAATATTGCGCCGATGCAGGAGAGTCCGATCGTTGCCATTGAAGACGGCAAGCGCGTCATGCAGTTGATGCGCTGGGGTTTGGTGCCTTCGTGGGCTAAGGACGAAACCATCGCCAGCAAACTTATCAACGCCCGTGGAGAAACCGTCGCCGAAAAGCCAAGCTTCCGGACTTCGTTCAAGAAACGCCGCTGCCTCGTCCCGGCCACTGGCTACTATGAGTGGAAGGTTCTCCCCGAATCGCTGCCGACTAAGAAGCTCAAACAGCCGATGTACTTTACCGTCAAGAAGGGCGAGCCGTTTTCCTTTGCCGGATTGTGGGATTCTTGGGAGCGCTTTGACGGCAAGAGAATCGTAACATATACGATCATTACGACCGAGCCGAACGAGTTTGCCGCCGAGGTTCACAATCGCATGCCGGTGATTTTGAACAAGAAGGATGAAGAGCTTTGGCTTGAGGGCGATGTTGCAGAGGTTTCCGGTCTACTGAAAGCCTTTCCCGGCAAAGATATGTCCGTCTACGAGGTGTCCAAGCTCGTCAATTCGCCGAGCAACGACACCCCCGAGTGCATTGCCAAAGTCGCCTGATACTAGTGAAAATCGCGCGACTTCAGCTTCACGCTTGCACCGTCAATTGCCACTGAACGAAAACGCTCGCCGACGACATTGACGACACCATCCTTGCGTTCAATTTTCCCCCACACATAAAGCACATTGGAGAATATCACTTCACGCCGGAATTGCTTGGCGAGATTCGGTTTGACCACAATATTCGCAAACCCGGTTTCATCCTCCAGTGTGATGAATACAAATCCCTTTGCCGTCAGCGGTCGTTGCCGGATCACCACCATCCCACAGGCGCATACCGGTCTCCGGTCCGGAACTTCGCGCAGTTCCGCAGATGACAACACATCTTCCGCTCGCAGTTCCGCCCGCAACAGCGCCATCGGGTGCGGACCGGTAGATAGCGACAACCCCATGATATCCGACTGGACAACATCGATTGTTCGCATCAGTGGCAGCAATTCCGATCCGGTGTCAGGGGAGACCAGGTCCAGTTCATATCCCGACTGGCGCACCAGCGACAAGACTTGCCAGAGCGCCGCGCGTCGCGATACGCCGAAACAATCAAAAGCTCCCACTTGCGCCAGTTGTTCAAATTGATGCTGCGCCAATCCGGTTCGTAGAACGACATCGTTCAGTGAAGCAAACGGCATTTTGGCGCGTTCTGACAATACCCGTTCTGCTGCATTTGCGCCGAGGCTAAGCACATGGCTCAACCCGAGACGGATCGCCTCGCCTTCGAGTGTGCATTCCCAGTTGCTGCGGGCAATGCAAACGTTCTTCACCTCAATGCCTTTGCGCATCGCTTCATAAACGATGCTTGCCGGCGTGTAAAACCCCATTGGCTGGGCATTCAACAGGGCGCAGTAAAACTCCAGCGGATAATACACCTTCAGCCATGCCGAGACATACACGAGCAACGCAAACGAAGCCGCATGCGACTCGGCAAATCCGAAATCGGCAAACGCTGCAAGCTGATTGTAGATGCGTTCCGCAATGTCGGACGAAATTCCGTTCCTGCCCATCCCTTTGATCAACGCCTCCTTAAGCGCGGCAATCCGCTCTTTCGATTGTCGATGCCCGATCGAACGCCGCAGTAGATCCGCCTGTGCCGGCGAAAATCCTGCCGTCGCCATAGCGACACGAATCCCCTGTTCCTGAAACAGGGGAACACCAAGCGTCCGTTTCAGCACCGGCTCAAGCGACGGATGCAAATAGCTGACCGGTTCTTCGCCGTTGCGGCGGCGCAAATAGGGATGTACCATCTTTCCCTGAATCGGTCCCGGGCGGATGATTGCCACTTCTACCACCAGATCATAAAAGCAGCGCGGTCGCATTCGCGGTAAAGTGTTCATCTGCGCCCGCGACTCCACCTGAAACACACCAAGCGTATCCGCCGTGCAGAGCAAATCATAAACCTTTGGGTCGGCATAGGAAATCTGGCTGATATCGATATTCACACTGCGATGCTGCTGCACCATTTTCAAGGCAAGATCAATCAAGGTCAGCATTCCCAGCCCCAAAAGATCGATCTTCACCAAACCCATGTCTGCCGAATCGTCCTTGTCCCACTGAATCACCGTCCGGTTCGGCATTGTCGCGTTTTCGACCGGCACAATTTCCGCAAGCGGCGTCTTGGTGATTATCATCCCCCCGCAATGAATTCCCAAATGCCGGGGAAATCCCTGCAGCCGCCGCGAAAGCTCAATCAGCAGCTTCACCCTTTTGTCATCAAGATCGACCCCTTGCTCAGCGAAACGCGATTCGGTCTCCTGCAAGTCATTGGTAAAATGATCGAGACACTTCGCCAGTTTGTCAATATCCGCCGCAGCCAGCCCCAAAGTCTTGGCAACCTCGCGCACCGCCAGGCGCCGGCGATAACAAATGACATTGCACACCATCGCCGCATGATCGCGGCCATACTTTTCGTAAACATACTGGATGGCTTCCTCGCGACGGTCGGAGGCAATATCAATGTCGATGTCGGGCGGCTCCTTACGCTCTTCCGACAAGAAGCGTTCAAACAGCAGCTCCAGCTTGATCGGATCAACCGCCGTAATCTCGAGGCAATAACACACTGCGGAATTTGCCGCCGATCCGCGGCCCTGGCAGAGAATCCCGCGTTCGCGGCAGAAACGACAGATATCCCAGACGATCAAAAAATATCCCGACAAGTGCAGGTGCTCGATGATCGTCAACTCATGTTCAAGCTGCTTGTTGACAACTTCCGTGATTTCACCGCAGCGCCGCCGGGCGCCGGCAAATACGAGCTCCCGCAAGTATGAGCTGATCGTGTGTCCGTCCGGCACCGGGAAATCCGGCAGCACGGTGGTAAGCTCCTTCATGGCAAAAGAACAGCGCTCCGCAATCTCGACTGTTCTTTCAATGACGCCAGGATAGCGCGCAAATTGCTCGATCATGACCGGCTTGGGTTTCAGATATCGCTCGCTGTTCGGATACAGCAGCCCGTCTGATGTGTCAAGTGTAACGCCGTGTTTGATGCACGTCAGTACGTCCTGAACCCGGCGGTCGTCCTGCTCGCAATAGTGAACCATGTTGGCTGCCGTGACGGGAATTTCCAATTTCTGACCAAGTGCAAAGAGTTTTTCGCAGTACAACTCATGCTGCGGCAATTTGTGATGGTACAATTCAAGGATGAAATTCCCCTTGGCGAACAAATCCCGAAATTTACCCGCCGTTTCTTCCGCTGCGTCAATATCTCCCGACACGAGCTTTTCCAGCAGCGTTGTTCCCGAAAGTGCAATCAGCCCTCTGTTGTTTCTTTTCAGTTGTTCGATTGTTACCCGTGCTTCGCCTTTCGGCGATGCCTGCAATGCATTTGCCAACAGCAGGCTAAGGTTACGATACCCGGTGCGGTTCGAAACCAGCAGCACAAGACGGGTTTCGTCTTCGAGAATAACTTCACTGCCGAAAATCGGCCGCACGCCGTTTGACTTTGCGGCCTCGGCAAAACGCACCGTACCATAAAGTCCGTTGGTGTCAGTCAGGGCAAGTGCAGCATACCCAAGCTTGGCTGCGTGCTGCGCCAGTTCCTCCGGATGATTTGCGCCTTCCAGAAATGAGAAGTTGGATTTGCAGTGAAGTTCAACGTAGTCCATGCCCGCCTCTTAATCAAAGAAGCCTTGCAGGTACCAGCGCGACTGAAGCTCATCACGGTAGAGCAGATAATTCATCCCGCGCTCGGTTTCGACTTCATAATAAGAGCGCTGAAATTCCCGCTCCCACCAACCGCCGGAAACATTGTACGGCGAACAATATTTTGTCACCCGCTCGACTCCCGCAGCGCTTACAATGCCATAGATATCTCCGTTGTTTGTCGTAACGCGCACACCCTGCGGTCGCTTGAACAATCGCAGTCCCGCCAGTGCCTTGCCGGCATAGTAACATGCGGGCGTTTTGCCGTTTGATTTGGCACTCGCTTTTTCGTCGTCATCCCAGTCGCTATTGCTGATGGTTTCCTCCGGCAAAACTTTCCGCGACAGCGCGACCCTGGTGATCGCCAACTTGTCCAGTCCCGGACGATTGGCAATCGCAGAACGATCATCCGAACTCGTCTGCGCAAACAGCGACATTTGGTTGGTTGGAATCGCACCGATATTTGCCAGCGCTACCCGGATCAACGTTACGCCGAAACTGCATTGCACGCCTTCCATGGTTTGCTGCACTTGGCGTTTCCATACCGCTATCGCCGCAGTAGGTTTGGTCAGCTTTACGTCAATCTGCTTTGGATTGAAATAGGCGCCCTCAAGCAAAATCACGATCTCGCGGCAACCTTGCCCGGAAGATTGCAGCGGTGCCAATAAGCCTTGCAGCAGTTGCGTGATGCTCTCGATTAGTTGTTCAAGATTCTCCAGAGCATCTTCGAACCGTAACTCGGAGGTATGTTCCGGTGCAAACGACAACGGCGCAACCGGGGATGCGTTGTCTTCGCACAGACATTCTGCCAGACTGCGCATATCCTCGCCAAACCGCCGTGTAACTTCCTGAAGCGGCAAACGCGCCAGATCGCCAATCGTCCGCAATCCGAGCGTGTAAAGCTGAAAATTTGTCGCGCCGGAAATCCCCAGCGCAGCAATCGGCAACGGCGATAAAAAACTGCGTTCGCTGCCGCGCGGGACAATCAAAGTCCCGTTAGCTTGTGCACGCCGTGAAGCTACCCGCGCCACCGGTTTGTTGCTCGCAATGCCAATTTGCACCGCGTAACTAAAAGACGCAAACCGGCGCAGAGCGTTTTTGGCGATTCCGTCCTCACCGCCATGGAGGCGTTTCAACCCGCGCAGATCAAGATAGAATTCTCCCGGTGCTACAAATTCCACCTGCGGCCCGACCTGTTGCAGCAGTTCCCGTACTTTCTCCGATTCGAGTTGTTCCAGCTTGCTGTCCTGCGTAAGCACACGCAAATGCGCACAGCGATTGCGCGCCTGCGCAGCCGTCATGCCAATTTGCACATCACGTTCGGCAACCTGGTTTACTGCCACTAAAAGTGCATGGGGATGTTCACTCTCCGCCACCGCATAGGGATTAAGCGCCAACTCGGCGCGGTTTCTGACCAGCACGGCTAACGGAAAGTCAACCGCATAGACACAAGCAACCCGGCTGTTCATGGCAACACAATCTCCGCGCTTTGTCCTTCCTGCGAAATTTTGCTGCGTGTCACCGTTATCGCGACCGCTTTGCGGCCTCTTCGTGCCGCAGTCATTTGCACTGCCATTAAACTTGGTGGAAACATCTGCCCGCCTTTGTCCGTGAGAAAAATCACCAACCCTTGATACTTGACCGCGCAAATCCGCAGCCTATGCACCTGTTCCATTCGCAGCTTGTCATTGCGTCCCGTAACATCGCAGACAATCACCCGCGCAGGCGTCAGACGAAACAGATTCTCTGCTGCCCGCACGGCTTCGCCACTGGAATTGGTCATTATGCATAGCAGCTGTTCGACATTGACTCCGGCTGCGCTTGCCGCTACAGGGAAGAATGTCGTGCTGCAATCGACATAAGCGATCTGCTGTGTTTTCTGATAGCCTGCCAGAAGCTGAAACAGCAGCTTGGTCTTGCCGCTGGAAACTGCACCGGTCAGTTCAATCAGTATTCCGGCCGGAAGTCCGCCTTGAGGAAACAACCCGTCAATACGGCTGTCGCCGGTTTTGAAACTCGCCCGCGCATCCGTCTTGTTCCGGCTGAACATTTCGGGATACTTGTTTCGCAGCCCCTTTAAGGCATCCGCAAAATCTATCTGCCGCGGCTTGCTCCCGGCAGGGGATAGGGGGCCAAGCTTATTTTTTATTACAATACTGCACACATGTGCAGTACGCAGAATTTTGGGAAAAAAGCAATCACTTTTGACAATTGCCGGCAAAATGAGCGGGCAAAACTGGTTTAACCGGCGGAAATCCCGCCTTCCCATCCCTTTTTGTTTCGCGATCGAAACTTTCCGGCAAAAAAGTTGAATCCGGGTATTGACAAATAAGTAAAATCTGCGATACTTACTTTGAAATTCAAAGTGCTTTGCCGATAGGAGTAACATGCAGGAACCAGATCGCCCGTCCGAACAGATTAATCAAATCCACGCCATCATGGCGCGTTCCACAACATTCGTCTCGTTGTCCGGATTTTCCGGCGTTTGCGCCGGCATTCTTGCCTTCATGGCGTTCTGGCGTGTCGGCCGCATGCTCGACACAATCTGGCTCGACGAAAAGGCATTTACGGTACTTCTCGATTCGCCGATCCTGCTGCCCGCTATTGCAGTCGTCTTTCTCGTTACCTTGATCCTCGCGCTCGCGGTTGCATTCTTCTTTACCTGGCGTCGAGCCAAACACAGTAATCTTGAACTGTGGAATATCGCCTCGCGTCGATTCGGCATGCACATGGCGCTTCCGCTTCTGGCTGGCGGAGTTTTCATTTTGGCGCTCGCCCGCCTTGGAACGTTTGAGCTGATCTGTCCCGCTATGTTAGTATTTTTCGGACTTGCGCTCATCAACGCCGGAAAATACTGCGTTTCCGGAACCGAACTCTTCGGTGTGGTGGAACTGGTATTGGGTCTGCTCGCTGCGTTCTGGGTGGAAGCTGGACTTATCCTCTGGGTGGTTGGTTTCGGACTCGTCACCGCCGGACATGGCGTGCTCATGTATCTGCAATACGAACGATGAAACAGATAATCAATCATATTAACAAATGCTTCGAGAATCGCATCCGTCTGGGCATCATGGCGGCGCTGATGGTCAATGAGAGCATCGACTTCAAGCCGCTCAAGCAGCTTCTCGGCGCCACCGACGGCAACCTCTCCAGCAACATCTCAACCCTTGAGCAACTTGGGTACGTGAGAGTGAAAAAGCGGTTTATCGCCAAGACTACCAATACATCCTATTCGATTACCAAAGTTGGCCGCAAGGCATTCCAGGATCATCTCGATGCATTGGAATCAATAATTAGGGGCGTCACGCCCAACGTAGAGAAATAACGGTAAGAGCCCACAACTATGAAAGCAACAGGAGACAAAAATGGTACTCAACAGACAGAAGAGAATAATCGCGATTGCAGTCGCAGTAGCAGTGATTTTGATGGTGCCGCTGGTGGGTATGCAGTTCAGTAATGAAGTCGATTGGGGATTTTTCGACTTCGTATTTGCCGGTGCAATTCTCTTTGGAACCGGTCTCGCTTACGAATTGATATCAAGCCGCGCCTCGAACAACACTGCCTACAAAGTTGCATGCGGCATCGGACTTGGGGCTTGCTTGCTTCTCGTTTGGATCAATGCCGCCGTCGGGATCATCGGCGACGGCCCGGCAAATATGATGTATGGCGGCGTACTCGTCGTTGGATTCATCGGTACCATCATCGCGCGCTTACGCCCGCAGGGGATGGCATTTACGCTTTTCGCCATGGCGATCGCGCAGGTGCTGGTTCCGGTTATCGCGCTCGTTCTTGGGATAAGCGATTTTGCCCCCGGTGTGCTGCAGGTCTTCGGCCTCAATGCATTCTTCGCAGCGCTCTTCGTCGGATCTGCGCTGTTGTTTATGCAGGCAAGCGAGACCTCGCGCAGCAGCTCGAGTTAATAATTCGGTTGGTGTCGTCAAGCTGGTCCGTCCATCCGCAGATTTAGGGAATTAAAGCCCAGGCTCGGCAACCCTTTTGTCTGCGAACTAATCCTCCCTCCACAAATGTGATTGCAGCCGCTGCCATCTGCCGCTATATTCAAAGTCTATGACTGCATCAAGGCTGTTCTGTCGCTTGTCAAACTCGAAGGAGTGGAGCGGGAAGCGCCAAGTCCCCGGAGGATTTCCAACATGACTAAATTGAGAATGCTTGCGGCCGCATTCGCGGCTTGTGGCGTAGTGTTATTTTCAACAGCGGCGGCCAAAGACGCCGATTCCACAGTCGCAAAGAAGGATTCCACTGATAACAAGTGGGATGTCAGTGTCGCTCACGTACCGAGCGATACTCTCGAGTTTGATGCCACAGACGGCACCTGGATTACTGTCGATGTTTCGCCTGATGGAAAAGAGATCGTCTTCGATATTCTCGGCGATATCTACAAGATGCCGATCGCGGGTGGAGATGCCAAGCTCTTGTCGGGCGGAATTCCGTACGAAGTACAGCCGCGGTTCAGCCCCGATGGCAAGAAGATTCTTTTCACAAGCGACCGCGGCGGCGGCGACAATATCTGGATGATGAATTCAGATGGTCGCGACAAAGTTCAGCTTACCAAAGAGGACTATCGACTTCTCAATAATCCTTGCTGGCACCCCAGCGGAGATTACTTCGTTGCAAAGAAGCACTTCACCAGCTACCGCAGCATGGGCGCCGGCGAAATGTGGATGTTCAAGATTCCGGAGGCGGGTTCGGGCATCCAATTGACCAAGAAGAAAAACGATCAGCAAGACGCCAACGAACCGGTGTTCTCGCCGGATGGCAAATTTTTGTATTGGTCGGAAGACATGTCCGGCGGCGAAGCCTTCCAATACAATAAGGATCCTAACGGCACAATCTTTGTGATTCGCCGCTTGGATCTCCAAACCAATGAAATCACAGATGTAATTTCCGTCAACGGCGGCGCCTGCCGACCCCAGATCAGCCCGGATGGCAAGACGATGGCATTTGTGCGCAGAGTTCGCGGCAAGTCAGTATTGTCGCTTTGCGATCTTGACTCGAAAGCCATTCGACACCTCTGGAATGAACTGGACGACGACCAGCAGGAAACATGGTCGCTGTTTGGCGTGTATCCCGGATTCGACTGGATGCCCGACGGCAAGAGTATTGTCATTTGGGCAAAAGGTAAGATTTGGCGCGTTGAAGTTGCAACCGGTACACCGACAGAAATTCCGTTCAAGGTTCATGTCATTCAAACCGTCGCTCAAGCAGTTCGCTTTCAACCCCAGGTCGGCGGCTCCGATTTTCCCGTAAAAGTCATGCGCTGGCCGCAAACCGCGCCGGACGGCAAACAAGTGATCTTCCAGGCGCTCGGATATCTTTACAAATTGACGCTGCCGGACGGAAGGCCCACTCGCTTGACACAACAAACCGACCACTACGAATTTGCCCCGGCGTTTTCGCACGATGGCAAGCAAATCGTCTACGTCACCTGGAACGATACGACTGGCGGCGCGATTCGGGCAATCGGAGTCGATGGGCGGAATGATCACGTCGTCGTTTCTCGGCCCGGGCATTATGTGTCAGCACATTTCTCCCTCGACGGAAACGCTTTAGTCTATCATCGCGGCAGCGGAGATGGTTTCCGCGGCAACCTTTGGAAAGAAGATCCGGGAATATATCTCCTCTCACTTGAAGGCAAATCGGCTCCGGTATTCCTCACTCGCGAAGGCGAGACTCCCAGATTTTCGCAGGATGGCAAAAGAGTATACCTCAATTCGCGCGAAGGCGACAAATCGGCGCTCGTGAGCGTCGATCTTCTCGGCTCCGATCGTCGCGTTCATGCAACCTCCGAGCACGCCGGCGATTTTGTACTTTCGCCGGACGAGAAATGGCTGGCATTCGAGGAGTTGTGGCAGGCGTACATTACTCCGTATCCGCAAATCAGCGCCGCCATACAAGTCGGTCCGGATATGAAAAACTTGCCGGTGCACAAACTCTCCAAAGATGCTGGTACCTACCTGAACTGGTCAGCCGATAGCAAATCGGTCTCATGGAATCTTGGCCCCGACTATTTCACTGCTGACGTAAACAGCGTTGCGACCGACACGACAAAAGATTCTACTAAGGCTTACAAATCTTCGGTCGTCGACCTTGGCTGGAAGGAGAAGGCGGACATCCCAAGCACTGACTTGTACTTTGTCGGCGCAAAGATCCTGCCGATGAACACGCTCGATGTCATTGCTGACGGTGTCGTGCATGTGAAAGGGAATCGCATTGCCGAAGTCGGCCCGCGAGACAAGGTAAGTGTACCGGCTGGCGCCAAAGTCATCGACGTCACCGGCAAGACGCTGATGCCGGGATTGATTGATGTTCACGCTCACGTTGGCAGCAGTAATCAATCAGTGTATTCGCAGCAGATTTGGTCAATGCTCGCCAATCTTGCCTTTGGTGTTACGACTTCGCACGATCCCAGCAACAACTCGCAGATGATTTTTGCCGCAGCTGAACTGCAAAAACAGGGCAAGCTCCTGGCGCCGCGGCTTTTCAGTACCGGAACGATTCTTTACGGTGCTGAAGGCGATTTCAAGACCGTAATCAACAGCTATGAGGATGCGGTCAGTGCCGTCAAGAGAACAGCGGCTTGGGGCGCCATTTCGGTAAAGAGCTACAATCAACCTCGGCGAGAACAACGCCAAATGGTCATTAAGGCTGCTCGCGAACTTGGTATCATGGTTGTGCCAGAAGGCGGCTCAACGCTCAACAATAATATGACCCACTATCTTGACGGTCATACCACAATGGAGCACACAATTCCCGTCGCGCCGTTGTACGAGCCGGAGCTGCAATTGATGAGTCGATTTGGTACCGGCTATACGCCGACGTTGATCGTGGCTTACGGCGGCTTGTGGGGAGAAAACTACTGGTATCAGCACACGAATGTCTGGGAAAACAAGCGGCTGGGTCGTTTCGTCCCACGCGTTGTCATTGATCCGCGTTCGATCCGAAGAACAATGGCACCCGATTCAGAATATCGCCACTTCGCTTCCTCAAAAGTCGCAACGGAAGTTCTTCATCGTGGCGGCAATGTCGAACTTGGAGCGCACGGACAATTGCAGGGCCTTGGAGCCCACTGGGAACTGTGGATGCTCCAGCAAGGCGGCATGACCAATCACGAGGCGCTCCGTTGCGTAACCTGGATGGGCGCCCGAGTGCTGGGTCTAGATAAAGAGTTGGGTAGTATTCAGCCGGGGTTGCTTGCGGATATCATCGTGATCGACGGCGATCCGCTTGGCGATCTCCGAAAGTCCGAGAACATTGCTCTTGTGATGATCAATGGTCGGCTTTACGATGCTATGACACTCGAGCAGATCGAACCGGAGCGCAAGCCGCTTGGAACGGGTCCAAATCTCGAGGGAGTCATTGGGCCCGATCTCGGAATCGGTTGCTTTTGCACGCAACACAATCACTAAGAGCTATCGGCTAGAGTAGGGAGAACATACTTTGACGATTGAAGCCAATCGACATCCACGGGGATTCTGGTTCGTATTTTGGGGCGAACTCGCAGAGCGCGCGAGCTTCTACGGCATGAAAGCGCTCCTCGTGCTCTACATGATTGACGAATTGGGGTATTCCGACGCCAATAGCGCGACAGTGGCTTCGTTCTTCACGGCAGCGTGCTATCTCTTGCCGATCGCCGGCGGATACATCGCCGACCGCTGGTTGGGAAAATTCCGCACCATCATCTACTTCGCGATTCCCTACATCATGGGGCACATCATCCTTGGAACATTCAATTCCGAGATTGGTCTGTACGTGGCGCTGGCATTGCTTGCCGGCGGATCAGGTTCGATAAAGCCGAACATCAGCACGCTGATGGGCAAGATGTACGAAGAACAGGGGAAGAGCCATCTGCTTTCCCAGGCGTTTTCCTGGTTCTACATGTCGATCAACATCGGCGCCGCGTCGACAATCACTGTGCTACCGTTTATTCGCGACCACTACGGTTATGGACCTGCATTCATGGCGCCAACGATTCTGATGGTTGTCGCTCTGGGGATCTTCTATCTCGGCAAGAAGCACTATCCGAAAGAGGATTTGCGGGGGCGAGCTGCTGAAGTACCAAGCCCGCTTCAGCGCCACGAGCGCAACGCCGTGTTGATTCGCCTATCCGGGCTCTTTCTGCTCATCGTCTTCTTTTGGTCGGTCTTTGACCAGTCCTATTCTACGTGGACGTTGTTTGCGCGCGACTACATGGTGCTCGATACTTGGTTTGGACGAATTCCCCCTGATGCCATCCAGGGTCTCAATCCAATATTGATCGTTCTGATGACGCCGCTCTTCGCGTGGATCTGGGCAAAAACGGATCGCGACAAAACCAATCCATTGTCTTCGCCGCGCAAGATGCTCTTCGGTTTTATCTTGGTTGTTTTGTGTATGGGCCTCATGTCCGTCGCCGGATACTTGGCAATGGATGCGAAGGTCTCGATCCTGTGGGAAGCCGGCGCCTATATCCTGATGACGGCCGCCGAACTGTGCATTTCGGCAATCGGATTACAGCTGGCGTTCGAAGAAGCGCCTGATAGTATGAAGTCGATGATCACCGGCGTCTTCTGGTTCACTGTGTTCCTCGGAGATATTCTTGCCGGTTTGTTCGCGCGTTTCTATACGCAGACAACACCGGGAAATTTCTTCGCAGTCATGACCGTGATGATAATCGTCGTGACTGTCGCATTCTACCATGTGGGTAAGCGATTCGAGCGAAAACGAGACCTTGCGCCGCGACCGGGAACAGTGTGAGGCAGACAATTCCCCCTCGTGTCCGCCGCAACTTAACCCTAAATTGCCAACCGCCTTCCACTCTGCGGGAGTGGCGAAATTGGTGGACGCAAGGGACTTAAGAAGCAAACCTGACGAAAACACATGCGAATGACACGCAACGCATTCCCTTCCGCGAAAAAGGGAAGAGGCGCAATTAGTAATGTGCTGCTTTGGATCGACTTCGACAACTTTGGATTCTGCGTAGTCACAAATCGGTCACAGACGCTTCTCTGAGTCTGTATTCATAATTTGAACCAACCTCAAAGAGATCGTGTACAAACTATCGACGCCAGGTAAAAACACATCGATCTCTTGTAGGAGCGCGTTTGAAGCAGTTCGCGAATGAAAACCATAAATTAATCGTCGAGAAATCACAGGAGCTAAACAATCTTACGCTCGGTCGGCGCAGTGTCGCGCAGAGATTGGAGTTGATCAAACTTTACGGCTCCCATTCCTTGGCGTATGCGACACTACAGACCGACTCCTGTGGAAATCCGCTTCTCGAATATTTCGACACAGATGATGGTTTCCTGGCGTTTTCGACGACGCACTGTTTTGGCACGCGCCAAATCGTACTAGGCGAGCCAATTTGTTCGCACGACGACATGGAAGGCATGCTGGCGGCATTTATCAAAAGGTACCCAAGAGCTGTGTTTCTTCAGATTGGCGAGTTTGTCGGTCGTTGTCTCGAAAAACTCGGCTTCCTCGTCAATAGATTTGGCACAGAGACTATTCTCGACATCGAGAGCTTTTCCCTGAAAGGACTTAGGCGCCAGGACATCCGCACGCTACTAAACCGTGCTCACCGAGGCTGTGTCGAAGTCAGGACGTTGCCGAATGTCGACGAATCCCCGCTCGACGTCGAGCAAGTAAGTTTTGAGTGGCTGCAGAGCCGAGTAGTTCGATCCAGCGAGCTGCGGTTCATGGTAAGGCCGGTACTTCACACAGGGGAGCCTTATGTTCGCAGGTTATATGCATTCGCGAGAGAGAAATTGGTGGGCTTCGCTTACTATGATCCGATATTTCGAAGTGGGAGAATTGTCGGATATCACGCGATGACGAATCGTTTCTCAGCGAGCGCTCCCGGGGGCACTTCCTACCTTCTCGATGTCACCATGGCAGCGCTGCTCAAAGACGAAGGAGTCCCACATCTTGCGTTGGGATTTGCTCCATTCTCTCGCGTTGGCGAACGAGAGTTGTTTCGACACAGTTGGGTTGCGAAGAGATCATTTTCGTTCAACTATTCTTGTTTGAACTCGCTCTATAATTTCAGGGGCCAGGACCTTCGCAAGCGCAAATTCTGCGGGCGCAGTTTGCCGCTCTACTTCGCGTCAAAGGGGCGTCTCCTGCGCCCATTCGTGGATTTGCTTTCCACTTGCAGAGTAAGCAACTTCCGCATCGGAGGTCAGATACTGCAGGCTGTCGGGATCCATAACAGAGTATCCGCGGAATTGCCTTCCACTACTGGCGTTTGTTGAGTGCGTTCGTGACAGGACAGCCGGCTATCCATTCGCAACAGACTGCGCGTCGTCCGGCGCATTCAAATGATAGGCAAAGCAACTATTGGAGTGAGTGTCCCTCGATGGCAACTTCATTACGACATTCTGTTACGTTAAGTTAGAATCAGAGCCATGCGGAAACGAGAGTTCGTCTGATGCATTCTGATCCCATCGCACCAGTGCTTTTGATGCTCATGGTCATCCTCGCGGCAGCGAAAATCTGCGGTGAGATCAGCGAGCGCCTCGGTCAGCCGTCGGTCTTGGGCGAGCTACTCGCGGGCATCCTGTTGGGGAATATCGTCCTTCTGAATCCAGACTGGACGCTTTTTGAATCGTTGCGCGAATCAGCGATTTCTGTAGAACCCGCCGTAATTGTCGACGCTCTCGCGCGCCTGGGCGTCATTCTGCTTCTGTTTGAAGTTGGACTCGAATCGACCGTGGCTGAGATGAAAAATGTCGGCAAGGCATCGCTTTGGGTGGCTGCTGCAGGAGTCATCGCTCCCTTCATTCTCGGATTCGGAGCGAGTTGGTTGTTCATATCGGAAGTGCCGAGTGACATTGCAAGGTTGGTTCCGGCTGATTTCGGGGTTATTAATATTCATATTTTCATAGGCGCCACTCTTTGTGCTACCAGCGTGGGAATAACGGCACGAGTATTCAAAGACTTAGGCAAACTTCAAATTCGCGAGGCAAAAATCATACTCGGAGCGGCGGTAATCGACGATGTCCTGGGTTTGATCATTCTGGCTGCGGTGTCTGCAATTGTAGCTTCCGCTATGACCGGTGCGCCGCTTAGCGCATTCGGGCTTGCGCGAATTGCCGTGATTTCGATCGGTTTCCTGGTTCTGTCGATTTTCGTCGGAGTGAAACTCATTCCGCGTATTATGACACTTCTTGCCAAGCTCCGATCCGATGGAATCATGGTTATCTCTGCGCTGTTGTTCTGCTTTTTGCTTTCGTGGCTAGCCGACGAAGCCGGACTGGCCGCGATCGTTGGCGCATTTGCGGCGGGATTGATTCTCGAAGAAGTGCACTTCCGAGACTTCCGCGAACGAATATCGATGCATGAACTCATCCGACCGATAACAACATTTTTTGTCCCAATCTTCTTCGTATTGATGGGAATCCGAGTTCGGCTCGAGATGTTTGCATCGCTCCAAGTGCTCGGGCTGGCAGCAGCTTTGACAATTGCGGCAATTATCGGAAAGCAGATTTGCGGACTCGCAATCAGAGAAAAGGGCATCGATAAGATTAGTATCGGCGTCGGGATGATACCGCGTGGGGAAGTGGGACTGATCTTTGCAGGCATTGGTAAGAGCCTGAATGTGGTTGACGACGCCCTATTTTCGGCAATTGTGATTATGGTCACTCTAACGACTTTTGCTGCTCCACCGATCCTAAGATGGTCGCTCGGTCGCTGGGAAAAAAAGCATGCAAGCGCTGACGGTTCGTCGACACAGGCCTCTCCTCCAGAATCTCCTCCAACGAAATAATCTGCACAATTGGGGAGTCGTTTTAGCTTTATCCACTTCCCACCTTTGGCAATTAAACCATTGTTGTACATACTGATAGATAGGCAATCTGCGGCTTTACGGGTTTCCCCAAAAAATACTTGACAAATTGCTTTCTGTACCGATAATTTGTATACGAATGATGTGTATGCAAATTATAGGAGAGGATGATTGCTCCAGTGAGGCATACGCATGGAGCACGGGAGGAGTTTCAGAGTGAGCGATCCCAAGCCCACAGGCATAGAGGGCGGACCGGCTGAGGCAGATGCACAGCTTAAGAGCGACTCAAGCGGCAGCAATGCAAATTCTAATGATTCGGCGCACGCTTTGCCGGTTGATATGCAGCCGCCTTATGAGCTGCATGTTTTGAAATCTCTTCGTCGGATCATCAGGGCTCTTGACCTCTATTCGCGGAGACTTAAGGGCAGCTATGGTCTGACAGTGCCGCAGCTGGTGTGTTTGTCAGTGATTGCAAAGGATGGACCTATTTCATCGATCGCGCTTTCACAACAAGTGCAGCTAAGTCCCAGCACCATTGTGGGCATTTTGGATCGCCTGCAGAAAATGGAACTAGTCAAGAGAGTGAGAAGCGTCACCGACCGCAGACTGGTCATAATTACAGCTTCCGAACGTGGGGAAGAAGTGGTTAACGGGGCACCTTCACCACTGCAAGACAGTCTGACTATTGCTTTAAAGAACCTTCCCGCTACGGAGCAGGAGACCATTGCCAGATCGCTGGGAAGAGTCGTTGAGCTTATGCAAGCACAGGATATTAGGGTGGCACCGATTCTCACGTTGGAGAAGAACGACTTCTCCATGAATGGAGCGCAAGGAAAGCAAAAGTAATCTTTGACTATTGGTCAGGAGGTGTCAATGTTAAGGGGAGTCAAGAAAGTATTAGGATACAAAGTCAGTTCGAACGAGGGGCGTTGCGGTGTGGTGCACGATTTTCTTTTTGACGACCGGTTTTGGAAGCTAAGCCACTTGGTCGTAAGAATCTCGCTGCCGCAGAAATCACTCCGCCTGTTCCAGCTATCTGCCAAAACTCCCGCGACTGCGATTGCTGAAGCGAACACTCTAATGCTAAAAGCCAATTCCTCTGCAATACTGTCATCGCCGTCGATCGAGGCTAACCCGCCCGTGTGTCGCCAGCGTAAGCAAGAACTATCGAAACTAAAGACAGGCGTTACTTCGCACAGCAACGATCAGCCGGATTTCCCGTCCTCAGGGCAGTTGACTCCCGTACCGATGAATCCGAGCTCTCCGAATCCCTCGACTCCAGAGTCCGCGAAGGAGGAAACCAGATGGAATCCTCACCTTAGGAGTGTCCGGGAGGTTATTGGTTACCGGATACGAGCGCAAGACGGTCGTGCCGGAGTCTTGGAGGATCTCATTTCCGATGAGTTTGATTTTTCGATTCGCTACCTGGTCGTCCGAACGCAGCGATTCCTGCTCCGCAAGAGAGTGATCGCAACCCCAATTGAAGTGAAAGGAATTAGCTGGGACACAGCGACGGTCGATGTCTCGGTGGACCGGCGAGCTTTGCGTCAGCGTCATCCAGTATAGGTGGCGCTGGCTGAAGACATGTTCGCTTGAAGGCGCAGTAATTCGATTTGCCTTGGCAAGAGAAGTCGGGTCGGTCAATTGGAATTCTTCATTACTTCTCGGGGTTGTGAGTAACCCTGCCAATCGCGCATCGAAGTGCCAAGCGAATAGTCAGTTGTATTGCCGGCGATTGAACTCCTTGTGGAAAAATGTCGGTGCGGTCCGCTTCGACGGAGAAAGGAGAAATAGAAATGACACAGGCCATAACAACCAGAAGCGTAGCACTTTCTGCACAGTCCAAGCGCGTTCTTACGAGTGTCACACGGCATTTGGAAGCGTTTTTTCGCAGGGTGCTTAGAATCGAATGGACGATCGATACCAGTGGCCGCGGCATAGAGGTCCATTTGAAAGTACATGCGCGCTCCGGGCACTATCGCGCACATTGTTGCGTGAACGATGTGGACGCGGGAATTCGCTTAGCAGCTGATCGGGTTGAACGCCAAAGGCGCAGAAAGAAGAAAATCGACTTGCGAGAGAAGCGTCGGTCGATCTTGTCTCCGAAAGCACGTTTGGCGAAGACCAGCAATACAGGCAAGAGCGCCGGAAATGTCCTTCGTGACTGGCAAAGCTGATTCGCCGCAAGGACCGCAGCACGGAAGGAAGTGACACGCGATGAATCTCGATACTTCAGTTGCCGCCAATACTCCGATCGACTGGCTGGTTGCACTCTTGGTGCCGCTGGTAGCGAGCGGAATAGTCTGGTTGATTCGGTTCTATGTCAAGAAGCGACTGGCGGTATTAGCAGCAGCGACTGACAATGTCCTGGATGACATCCTGGTAGATCTCATCGGCGGCGTCAATCTGTTCATCGTATTTGTCGTTGTCGCCTTCATGTCTTCGCGAGCCCTCGTGTTGCCGGAATCCCTGGTTCCGATTATCAAGACTCTAGCTATTATCGCAGCCTTCGCGCAAGTGGCAATCTGGGGAAACGGTCTGATCTCGATGTTTCTGAATCGCGCCCAAATGAATGAGGGTTCGCAGCGAATCAATCCATCGGCGCGCAGAGCCATGGGATATCTTGGTCGGCTAGTTCTGTGGACACTAGTAGGTGCACTATTGCTGGAAAACCTGGGAGTCCAACTAAGCGCATTACTTGCCGGTGTCGGAATCGGCGGCATCGCACTCGCTCTGGCCGCGCAAAATGTCTTGGGAGACATCTTCTGCTATGTCGCCATCATTCTCGATAAGCCGTTCATCGCCGGTGACTTTGTTATCGTGGGCGAGATGATGGGGACGATCGAGCGGATTGGAATCAAAACAACGCGGGTTAGATCGCTTTTCGGCGAACAATTGGTTTTCTCAAATCATGATTTAGTCACAAGCAGATTGCGGAATTACAAGACTATGAGTCAGAGGCGAGTAGTTTTCAGCTTCGGAGTCGCATACGAAACGCCTGTCGAATCAGTCAAGGGAATTCCGGAAATGACGCGCGAAATAATTTCTTCGATTGAGAGTACGAGATTTGATCGAGCCCACTTCGCCAAATTTGGTGACTTTAGCCTGGATTTTGAGATTGTGTACTACATTCTCGACAGCGACTACAATCGCTACATGGATATTCAACAACGGATCAATGTTGAATTGATGAAGCGCTTCAGGGACGAGGGAATCGAGTTCGCATATCCGACCCAGTCGCTTTATCTCAAGCGGCCGGAACGAATAGTAAGGGAGGCGCCGCCGTTGGTCGCGGAGGAAAGTGATGGGTACAATTGAATAGGAATAAATCAGATGGTGATATAGGGTTCGACCGCGGGCTAGATGTTGAAGCACCGCGACTCGAACCGCAAGGTTTATCTTTGGAAAATCCAATCGCAAATTTCGAGAGCAATACTGTGCATACCGCGGCGGGCCTCGCCGCCAGGATCGAGGCGGTTGCACGCGGTATGAAGCTGATCGTGGTGTCGAACCGAGAGCCATGTATTCATGAGCGAACCGGACAGGGACTGCGAATTGTGAGACCGGCAAGCGGCATGGTAACGGCGCTGGAACCGATTGTGCGGGCGGTCGGCGGAACATGGGTTGCCCATGGATCCGGTAGCGGCGATCGCAACGTCGTCGATGCTCGGGATCGCGTAGTCATTCATGCTAATGAACAGCAATACACGCTTCGGCGAGTCTGGTTGACGCGACAGGAGGAAGAGGGATATTATTATGGGCTATCCAACAGTGCGCTGTGGCCCCTGTGTCACATTGTGTACCAGATGCCCGAATTTCGCAAGAGCGATTGGGACCAGTACCTCGCAGTAAACGAGAAATTCTGCCAGGCTGTTCTTGAGGAAGCGGAGGGGGGACCAGCGATTGTCTTTATTCAAGACTATCAGCTCGGACTACTTTCGCGCCTGTTAAGAAATCGTCGAAGCGATCTCGTACTGGTACAGTTTTGGCACATCCCTTGGCCAAATCGGGAGGCCTTCCGCGTTTTTCCGTGGGGCGAACAACTGCTTGACGGGCTTTTAGGCAACGACATATTGGGTTTCCACATTCAGTATCACTGCAATAATTTCATGGACACTATCGATCGCGGAATTGAGGCCAAAGTTGATTACGAACATTTTCGCATTTTTCGCGGCGGTCGTCCAACCTCGATTCGTCCGTTTCCGATTAGTGTTGACTCGGCGCAGATAGAATCAGATTCGCATTTGCCCCGTGTTGATGAAAAGATCCTTGAATTTAGCGCTGCTATCGGTTACGCCCCCGGCAATCGAAGGTTGTTTGTCGGCGCTGACCGGATCGACTACACGAAGGGAATTCTTGAACGATTAAAGGCTCTTGACGTCTTGATGCAACAACATCCGGAACTTCGCGGGAATATTAGTTTCATGCAGTTGGCCGCACCCAGCCGCACCCACATTGATGTATATCGTGACCTTAATGATCGGATAGAAGATCTGGTTGACGACATAAACTGGCGCCATCAAACTGACGAATGGCAGCCCATCCATTACCTCAGAGCTCAACACGACTATTATGCGGTTTTAGCCGCCTACCGGATGGCTGATGTTTTATTGACCACGTCGTTGCATGACGGCATGAATTTGGTCGCCAAGGAATTTATTTCCACCAAGAGTGATAACAGCGGAGTTCTCGTGCTTTCTCAATACACCGGGGCTGCCCGGGAAATGCCCGATGCCCTTTTAGTAAATCCGTTCGATGTCGAGGATCTTGCCGCAGCCATGTATGCGGCCTGCACGATGTCGGAGACCGAAATTAGTCAACGGATGTCGCGCCTTAGAGACCAACTAACTAATAACAATGTCTATTCTTGGGGAGCAAAAATCTTCGACGAGATTAGAAAGGTGCTTCCGCAATGAGCGAAGCGAGCAAGCGTGCAAACTCAATTTGGGTATTTGACTTTGATGGAACATTATCGGAAGTCGTCCCGGATCGCAACGAAGCTTCACTTCATCCTGCGTGCCAACAAATGTTGACTGCCTTATTAGGCAGCGAGAGTGAAGAGGTTGCGATCTTGTCAAGTCGCCGGCTGGAGGACTTGATTCCGCGCATTCCGTTTCGAGGAATTCTGCTGGCAGCTAGTAGCGGACTGGAACTACAATTGTCGAACGGGGAAATTGTCCTTCCAAACAAGAGAGAATTTCAAGAATTGGAGCCTGTTCGTCTCCAGATCATGCCGCTTGTGAGGTCAATTGAACTAAATATCCCGTTCGTCGAGATTGAAGACAAGTTGTGGTCAGTGACAGTTCACTATCGTCGCGTTTCTCCGGATAACCGTCCGTCGCTGCGCTATATGCTTGCAGCGCTTGGTTCGATTCCGGGGATTCAAGTATTTGAGGGAACGGAGGCGCTCGAATTGATGATGGTGCCACGCTATAGCAAATCTGCGGGTCTACGCAAGATTGCCAGAATCACTGGATTTGACCGATGCGTTGCCAAAATTGTCTTCGCAGGAAACGATGAGAACGATGCCCGCGCCATGAGGTGGGTACTGGGCAAGGGGGGACGATCAATAGTTGTGGGGAATCGCATACACGTCGAGGGCGCGCTCGTTGTTTCGGACCAAGTGGAACTAGCAGCCAAAGTCATGTCGTTGCGGCTATCGCAAAAGACGCCGCATTCTGCGGGGCGATGATCAGAATTGACCTGTAAAGTCTATTGCTTCCGGAACAAACTCGATATCCTACTCACTACTTGCAACAAATTGTATGCATGAGTTGCCGCAAATCACCGGATATTCCCGTAAACCAGATTGAAGTTAATTCTCGCACTTGCAATCGGTCTTTCAAATTCTTCCCCCAGAGCCGAAAGAATGTTCTTGTGGAGAGAAAAGCTGAAGAGTATCTGGTAAGGTAGTTAGTCAGGAAAGAGCTAATGCAAAACGAGTTTATTGAGAGCGTACTCACATTCCTAAAGGCTCCCGAAGTCGGTTACATACTACTGATTTTCTTTCTTTTCATCGTGCCGAGAATTCTGCAACGATTTCGACTTCCGTCAGCCATCACGAGCTTTGCGCTCGGAATTGCCGCGGGAATGGGGCTGAACATTTTCCAACACGATGAGACTATCGCGCTGCTTGCGACTTTGGGAATTGTCTCGCTGTTCTTACACGCAGGTCTCGATGTCAGCGTCTCCGAGCTTCGTCGGAACTCCCGTGTATTGATCTACCATTTGATATTTCTCTTGCTGTTGCTTGTGGTCGGGTCGATTGTGGTTGCTAAGGTCTTCGAGCTGTCAATGCGAGTCTCGATTCTCATCACTCTGGCACTGGCGACTCCATCGACTGGCTTTATTCTGGACTCGATCAAGGCCTTTGGACTCAGCGACGATGAGAGAAACTGGATCAAGACCAAGGCGATCTCGGCAGAATTACTTGCGTTGGCAGGCATGTTTCTCACGCTTCAATCCCTGACCGCAGAGAAGTTCCTGATTTCGATGGGAGTTATGCTGGCTCTAGCTCTCTTGATCCCTTTCTTCTTTCGTTTCTTTGCCTCGAAGATTGTTCCGTACGCCCCCAATTCGGAGTTTGCGTTCCTAATCATGTTGGCGATTGCATGTGCCTTCGTTACGCGAAAGATTGGCGTCTATTATCTCGTCGGCGCGTTTGTGGTTGGCGTCGCAGCCACAAGCTTCAAGCAGAAACTCCCTTCGGTGGCGTCCGATCGGCTCTTGCACTCTGTCGAGCTATTCGCTTCATTTTTTGTTCCTTTCTATTTCTTCAAGAGCGGGACATCGCTAACAGCCTCTGACTTCAGCCTGAACGCGTGGCTTCTTGCCGGCGCCTTCATTGTGATCATGGTTCCGGCCCGACTCGCAGTGGTTGTTGCACACCGGCGTTTCGCGCTCAAGGAATCGGTCCGGGAAGGACTCCGCGTCGCCTTCCCGATGCTGCCCACACTGATTTTCACTTTGGTTCTGGCCCAAATTCTGCGCGAGCAATTTGCTCTTAGCAACGAACTCTTCGGAGGTCTGGTGATCTACGCTGTTGCGACGAGCCTGATGACAGGCTTTGTTTTCCGGACACCGCAACCAGATTTCGAGAGTGAACTGATTGAGCATTCGGCGTCGTCGGTGACGCCAACAAAAAGCGAGGGGTAAGGAACGGAATTCACTAGCGTCGGATTTGGTCAACGAGCCTGCGATTGTAGAATTCAAGAACAGAGTTTCGCAAAAGCAACCCGACCGGCCTGAAAGCTTCAGAATCAAGCACCGGAAGTAATTGAGAGCCCGTAAGGTTAAACTTGTTTAGCGCGGTTTCAAGGCTGTCCGTGACGAGCAGCGATGGCGTTTCAACGCTTACGATGTCTCCGGCAACGATCACACCACCGGTTTCTCGATACGAAAGAATCGACCTGATATCACCCAGTGATGCGACACCACGGAAAGCTCCATCTTTGTCAACCACCACCACGGCCGGGCAGTTGGCATCTTCTAGCATCTCAAGGAAATCGTCGACAGGAGTGCTTGTTGAGACTTGCGCCGAGATCGGACTCATCACTTCGGTGACTTTCAGAGAATTGAGGATATTGGCATCACGGCCGGAGCGCAAGTCGATTCCGCGCTTAATTAGCTTTGCCGTATAGATCGAGTGTGCAAAAATACCCCGGGAAACCAACGATGATACGGCTACCGTTACCATCAGCGGCAGTATGATGTGGTAGTCTCCGGTCATCTCGAAGATGATCATCAACGCCGTTATCGGGGCGTGGGTCGTTCCTGCAACGAGGCCCGCCATTCCGACGAGGGCGTAGGCGCCCGGATCCGCAGTGACGCCGGGGAAGAGCGCTTGGGCTACGAATCCAAAAGCTCCGCCGGCCATTGCTCCGGTGAAGAGGGATGGGGCAAAGATGCCGCCCGAGCTGCCTGAACCAAGAGTCAGCGACGTGGCGACGATTTTGAGAAATATCAAAGGGATGAGAAGCGCCAGTGCCATGTTGTTGTGAAGTGTCAGTCTGATTGTTTCATATCCATCGGCAAGCACTTGCGGATAGAGAAATGCAACTATACCAAGCAATAACCCACCTAAGGCAGGTTTAACAATCGACGGCAGCTTCATCGATTCGAACGCGTCCTCGAAATAGTCAAGCGTCTTTGTGAAAAGGACGGCTAACGCACCGAGAACAGCGCCCATACCCACATACATGAGAATTTCCCAAGCGGAGACGAGCTCGTACGGAGGCACCTCAAAAGCCGGATGATTTCCAAGTATTGACCTTGTGAGTACGGACGCCAAAACCGAGGAGATGAGGACCGGCGAGAAAGTGCTGATGGCGAAATCTCCCAAGATAACCTCGAGGGAGAAGAATACGCCGGCGATCGGCGCATTAAAGATAGCCGAGATACCGGCGGCCGCGCCGCATCCCACCAGTAGTCTGACATTGTTGGTCGAGAGGCCGAAGAACTGCGCAACGGTCGATCCGAGAGCCGAGCCAATCTGTACAATGGGACCTTCGCGGCCGGCAGAGCCACCGGAGCCGATGCAGATTGCTGACGCAACGGACTTAGCCAAAGCCACCCGTGGCCTGATGATACCGCCAAGTCGGGCAACGGCATTCATAACTTCCGGAACACCGTGTCCTTTGGCTTCTTTGGCGAAGTGGAAAACGATTGGTCCGACCAGAAGACCGCCCAGCATTGGGATAATCGGCGTCCAATAGTGAAAACCCGCTCCTCCCAGGGCAGTCGAGAGAAGTTGATCCGTCATGCCGAAAAAGAGTCGATTGAAGTAACGGATGAGCGCAGTAAATCCGATCGCACCAAGCCCCGTCACGATGCCGACGCTTGCCGCCATTAGCAGAAGGGCATTGATTCCGCGAATCCGAAAGCGATCCAGAAAACTTAAGATATTCTTGCCAGCTTGCACGATCATATCATAAACAATCAAATTTCTGCGCCAAGCTCATATGGCACCCGAATCCATGAAGGTGAGTGCTCAAGAGATCACTGGAGACTTCGAATCTTGTGTTACACGAAGTACCTTTCCGTTATTAGGAACGTCAGTGGCTACCGTGTCCAACGACATGTCTCTGATTGCGTGTAAGACCATTCTGTGACTGTTGCTGTTTTCGGAAGTGGAGACACTGTCCTCGTGTCCCACAAATGCTTTGCGGCACGGATTGGCAAGGACGCAAGGGACTAAAAATTACTTGTGCGTACTACAGGTCTCTTGTAATGTTGTGCCACTGAGTTATTTTGCCGGAGTGGCGAAATTGGTAGACGCAAGGGACTTAAAAAGCGAACCCGACGAAAACGTAAATGAATGAGCTTCATTGTATTACATTGTGTAACAATCTGATAGCTCGCACTTCTTGATGTATTAGTTTGGATCGACTTTGACTATTTGGGACTGAATGTAGTCACAAATTGGTCACAACGTGGATTTGTTAATCTCCGCACGGTTTGCTGATTCTCCCCATTCGCGTACGGTTTCTGTTAACGTCAAGCAGTTCTTTGACCTTCGGATCGCGACAGCAGCACGGCTTGATTCAAGCCCTTGCCTGCGGCTATAGTGGATGGAAACCCCCTGATATCGTTCAGAGGGAGCTATGGACCTGAGCATGCAGAAGTCCATTGGAGTGGATAAATCCCTCCAGTACGACTCGCACAGGGAGACGCTACTTTTGTCGTGCGCCTTCAGCTAACCCCGCAGTAACCGGAGTGCGTTCGCGATGACCAGAAGCGCAGAAACTTCATTGAAGAGTAGACCAGGCACAAGCCCAATCCATCCAAGGAGTGCGGCTGGGATAAGAACCGCGACAATAGCCAAGGACGCAATCGTATTCTGCTGCATATTGTGAACTGCCCGGCGACTGAGATTTAGTACGAGTGGCAACTTCGCTAAATCATCTGACATCAAGACAACGTCGCCCGTTTCTTTCGCAATATCGGTTCCGCGTGTACCCATGGCAATACCGACATCAGCTGAGGCCAGGGCCGGCGCATCATTGATCCCGTCACCCACCATGCCGACCGCGCCGAACTGCTGGCGGATTCGTTCAATTGTATCGACCTTCTGCTCAGGCAAGAGCCCCGCGTAGAACTCGTCGATGCCTGCCTGTGCGGCAATAGCCTGAGCAGTTCCGTGATGGTCACCAGTCAGCATGACAGTATGCAGGCCTTCGCTCTTAAGCGATGCTACAGTGCTCTGGACATTCGATCGGAGCTGGTCGGCTACGGCCACAATACCAAGCAGTTTTTGTTTATCGGCAAGCAAAACGACGGTCTTGGCATTTTGTTCCAGACCAGCTATCACCTCTAGTTGCTCGGGCGATATCTTCACTCCGTGTGTGCTTAGCAGACTCTGGTTGCCTACCAGATAGCTTGTTCCGTTCACTAGGGCGCGGACCCCCTGGCCGGTCACGGAGTCGAACTCCTCCGGTACACTCGCTGTCGGCACTGAGAGGGATCGCGTGTGTCGCACGATGGCTTCAGCCAGAGGGTGCTCCGAACGTGATTCAATGCTCGCCGTCACCGATAGGATATCGTTCTGGGTTAGTCCGTTAAAGGGTATCAGATCGGTTACCACCGGCAGTCCAATGGTGAGCGTTCCCGTCTTATCAAATGCAAGCGCCTTGATCCTGGCGGCGGCCTCTAAGTACACTCCACCCTTGAAGAGCACACCTCGCCGAGCGGCGGTCGCGACAGCAGCAACGACTGAAACCGGCACAGAAAGAGCCAAGCCGCAGGAACAAGACACTACCAGCACTACGAGTCCACGATAAATGTATTCGCCCCATGCTGTAGCAAAAAGCATCGGTGGAACGACCGCAACTGTCAACGCCAAGGCGAACATGGTTGGGGTATAAATGCGGCCGAATTTCTCCGCGAATCGCTGGTACGAGGACTTCTTGGCCTGTGCTTCTTCGACGGAGTGAATGATACGAGCCAACGTGGTGTCGCGAGCAAGCTTTGTAACCTCGATCTCGAGCGAGCCTTTTTGGTTAATGGTCCCGGCAAACGCCTCATTGCCAACCACCATGTGCACCGGCATCGGCTCGCCAGTGATAGTCGATGTATCAACGTACGACGATCCGTCTGTGACCCTCCCGTCAATAGGAATCTTCTCGCCGGGGCGAATGATAACCGTATCACCGATGCGGACTTGCTCTGTGGGAAGAATTATTTCTCTACCGTCGCGGCGAACCAGCGCCTCTCTGGGAACAAGATCCATCAGCGCCCGGACCGCTCCGCGAGCCCGATCAACTGCGTATGCTTCGAGGACATCTCCCAATGAGTAAATGACCACCAACAGCGCCGCTTCTTCCCAGAGGCCGAGAGCAACTGCGCCTGCAGCGCCGACGACCATGAGCAGGCGAATATTCAGCGTTAATGTTCGTAATGCAAGCAAGCCCATCCGGGCAGGAAAGTAAGCACCGATGAGAATGGCCGCCCCAAAGAGCACTTGGACCGCGCTGTGTTGTACGCCGAATGTTTCCGCGCCGAAGCCGGACAGAACAAGGACACCGCTGGCAAGGAGAGCGATCACTTGCGGTGTGAGCCATCGACGCGTTGGCGTGACAACAGGGCTCCGAGAGCGCGGAGTCGCTTTCAATCCGGTGGCATTGGCAGCTTGGACGACTTGATCCAGTGATATCTTCGCAGCATCGTACTCGACTGCGACTTCCCGCGTCATGAGGTTAGCCTGCCAGCGACTTACACCGGGCAGACGCTTGAGCGCCTGGTCGATCAACACAACCTCGTCGTTGCAATCCATGTTTGCAACAAACAAGGTCGCCGATGCGTGGTTTGTGGCTGTATTTGGCACTTTGTTCATTCTCCTAAGTGCAGTTTATCATAGATCGTGACGCTGCGGAAGGTGCCTTGCACACTACCTATTCGGAACTCGCGCGCCCAAATCCCATCGGCCAACTGAGCGTCGAAGATCTGTTCCTCTGGAATGTTATGGCTCGTCTCATTTCCGGATAGGGAAGCATATTCCTTTCTGGCGTCACAACCGCAAATACAACCATCGATGCTGAGGCAAAGTGTGCATGCTGTTACCACTTGACCAATTCGGAGGTACAGCCGCAACCGTTTAGGGAAAGATCGCCCGTTCTTGCTTGACAGTTCTTTTGTCAGAAAGGTAGATTTCCGATGCCCGACTTGAACTTGCAAGGTCATCGGCAGGCATCCACGATTCGCACAATTTGTCCTTCTACCTGCGCTGCGATCGCCGCCACGTCTTTGCTGGGGAAGAAGTTGGAGATTACTGTCGGTCGCATTGCGCAAATGAACGTACGTCCCTTGTCGGCATAGATGCTGATGGGACAAGGAAGCATCAGAGAGATCTCTGGATCGATGCTGAGGACGTCATTCGCGAATTTGGCGTTGCAGATTTCCACAATTTTCATCGATTCACGAACAAATCCTTTGGCCGCCAAGGTTGCTTGAACGTCGTGAACGTGCAGCACGCGAAACCCAGCATCCTGGCTCGTTGCCTCGACTGCAGCAAGCGCGGCGTCCACACTCTTGCCCGTCTCAACCGTATAGTCGAATTCCTTTTGCATTGCTTTGACTCCTCGGTAAAACGATTTCAATTGATTCTGCTCCACTGTCTGCACACCTGCGTTCGTGATCAACTCGCCTCAACGCACTCGGCACGAAACCGATGCTGCGTTGCAATGTTGTTCTCAAACGTTTCGGTTTTATCGATAGCAATTCCACGCACGCCTACGGTCGTGTCCGAAAATGAAGCATGAAGCCGCCGTATTGGTAGCTATTCATGTCCATCATCATGCCATTGCGACCGCGTACGTCACCGTAAACGTACAGCATGCAGTTCGTATTCGGCATCAAGGTTGAGTCGACGTAGAATGTGCAGCTGTCGAGCATTTGATTCCACTCAAATGAGCCGTGAAAATCGATTGAGTCGAGCCAGTTCATCATGTGGCCCATGTTCATCATGCCGCCGCCCATCATACCACGGTGATGCTGGAGCGAGTCCATCCAGCTGGGCAAACCCGGACTTGCAGTGAAGTGGAAGTTGTGTCGGAAGCTGGCTGAGTCCATCGGCATATCAAACTTGATGTCGAGAATCGGTTTTAAGGCAACGTCGTTACTTCCTTCTGCCGGCGTGACGCGAACGATTTTCGGTGCGGTCGTAGGAAGACTATTGCCAGTAGTCTTATTGTCGTCACTGCAACCGGCAATCCACGAAAGCGACACTACCAGAACCAGCCCGAGCAATGCTGTGACAGAGAATTGTCTCATGCTAAAGTCTCCTTATTGAAGCAAATCTGAGTAAAAGACACCGTTTCTCAAACGAGACACAGAATACATGTACGAAACAAACCACGCTTGTTGAGTTTCTGACACGCAGTACGCTAACATCTATTGACATGTCTTTGCTTGAAACCGTGGAAGGTAGCGTCCAACGCGAAGAACAGTTTCCACATACTCGAATCTTAGTTGTTTGTTATTGCCTCACTTTCCGCCGCTCTATGGAAGATGCGATACAAGGCGGGCAGCACAACCAATGTCAAGAACGTCGATGACAATATTCCGCCAATCACAACGGTCGCCAGAGGTCGCTGTACCTCAGCACCCGAGCCGGTCGCAATAGCCATTGGCACAAATCCCAGTGAGGCGACCAGCGCTGTCATCAGCACGGGGCGCAGGCGAGTCAACGCGCCGCGTTTGATCGCATCTTCAAGATGACTACCTTCCTCACGAAGTTTGTTGATAAACGAAACCATCACCAGGCCGTTGAGTACGGCTATACCTGAAAGCGCGATAAAACCAACTCCGGCCGAGATTGACAGCGGTATGTCCCTAAACCAAAGCGTCAGAATGCCGCCGGTCAGAGCCAGTGGGATGCCGGTAAAGACCAGTATCGAATCCTTGATCGAGCCGAAAGTAGCGAAGAGGAGCAAGAAGATCAGCAATAAGGCAATGGGCACCACGACCTGCAGTCGTGCTTTTGCAGCAATCAAGTTTTCGAACTGACCGCCCCAGGTCATCCAATACCCAGCAGGCAACTTTACGTTTTCGTTTATTTTCTCCTGCGCCTCAGCGACGAACGAGCCGATATCGCGGCCGCGCACGTTTGATTGCACCACCACACGACGCTTGCCGTTCTCGCGGCTAATTTGGTTCGGTCCTTCAGCAATACTGATCTTCGCAATTGCCCCAAGAGGCACATAGCCCGGATCGACATCACCGGAAAGAGCATAGGAAGCGAAGGCTATCTCGCGCTCGCGATCTGCACTTGGCTCGGGCAGCGGAATCGCAAGGAACTCCAGCGCCTCCACGTCACGCCGCACTTCCTCAGGAAGACGGACCACGAGGTCGAAGCGTCGATCTCCCTCGAATACCTGGCCGACGCTCGTGCCGCCGACCGCAGCTTCGACAACTTCCTGCACATCTGCAATATTCAATCCATAACGAGCTATGGCAAGGCGGTCTAGGTCAACCGTCAGAATCGGTAGGCCAGTGACCTGTTCAACCTTGATGTCCGCTGAGCCGCGGACATCTTGCAGGATTGCGGCTATCTTCTGTCCCTGCTCAAGCATTACCTCCAAATCGTCGCCGAATACTTTCACGGCAACGTCGCTGCGCACGCCAGCAATGAGCTCGTTGAAGCGCATCTGAATTGGTTGAGTGAATTCGTAAGCGTTTCCCGGCAGATGGTCGATAGCTTCTTCAATGTCTTTTACTAAGTCTGCCTTTGGTTTACTTGGATCAGACCACTCGGAACGTGGCTTGATGATGATAAAACCGTCAGCAATCGAGGGGGGCATGGGGTCGGTGGCAATCTCCTGCGTACCGATTTGGGCAAAGACGCGTTCCACCTCCGGCACCGTCAGCACGGCTCGCTCCCATTCTTTCTGCATCTCCGTTGACTGGGCCAGACCCGTCGAGGGAATGCGGAAGGATTGAATGAGGACATCACCTTCATCGAGCTGCGGGATGAATTCACTCCCCATACGAGAAGCGACGAGTGTGCAGAAGATGATGAAGGCGCTGGCGACAGTTACGGTCATCCACCGCTGCTGAATCACCTTGTCCAAGAGTGGTTCGTATACGCGCTTGCAGCCGCGGATAACAATGCTTTCCTGCTCGGAAACCTTGCCGCCAAGAAACAATGCTATGCCTGCTGGAATGAACGTAAACGTTAGAATCAGCGCTCCGGCAAGGGCGAACAGCACCGTCTCAGCCATTGGAATGAACATTTTGCCTTCGATGCCGCCCAGAGTGAGGATCGGCAGGTAAACTATCATGATGATTGCGACGCCAAACAGAGTTGGCTTAGACACTTCGCGAGCACTTTCGAACGCTTCTTCGAGGCGTTCACCTTTTGTCAGGAGTCTCCCCAGATGCTTTTGGCGCTCTGAGAATCGGCGGATGATGTTCTCGACCATAACTACGGCGCCGTCAACGATGATGCCGAAGTCGATGGCGCCAAGGCTCATGAGGTTGCCACTAACCTTGTTCCCTACCATCCCGGTTACTGCAAAGAGCATGGATAGCGGAATGGTCAGCGACACAAGGAGCGCCGCACGGAGATTGCCAAGCAGAGCGAAGAGGATAGCGATGACCAAGACCGCGCCTTCAAAAAGATTGTTGCGGACTGTTCGCAGAGTAGCGTCCACAAGATGAGTGCGGTCGCGAACAGTGCGGGCAATAATGCCTTCCGGCAACGTCTCGTTAACTTCTTTCATTCGGGCATCCACGCGCCTGGAGACCGTTCGACTATTCTCACCCATGAGCATGAACACCGAACCAAGCACAACCTCTTCGCCGTTCTCCGTAGCTGATCCGGTTCGCAGTTGCTTGCCAAGATCAACATTGGCAACATCGCGGATAAAGACCGGGGTACCGTCATTTTCGCCGATAATGATGTTGCGAATGTCGTCAACACCGCTCACCAGTCCGGGTACGCGAATGAGGTATTGCTCGCCCTTGTGCTCGATATAGCCAGCTCCGACTGAGCTGTTGTTTTTGGCAAGCGCTTCCATGACGTCATGAAAGCTCAGGCCGTAGGCAACCAATCGCGCGGGATCGGGGGTCACGTGGAATTGCTTTTCGTACCCGCCGACGGTGTTGACTTCGGTTACGCCGGGTACGGTTCGGAGTTGTGGTTTGATCACCCAGTCCTGGATTTCTCGCAGGTCAGTGGGCGTGTACGGCTCACCGTTCGACTTGGTTGCGCCCGGCTCCGCTTCGATGGCCCAACTGTATATCTCACCAAGACCTGTCGATATTGGCCCCATTTCCGGCTCACTCGCTGTGGCCGGGAGATTTGCTTTGGCCTCCTGCAATCTCTCATTCACCAACTGACGGGCAAAGTAGATATCGGTTCCGTCTTCGAACACGACCGTCACCTGCGACAGCCCGTAACGTGACAACGAACGGGTATGTTCTACTTTTGGTATGCCGCCCATGGCCGTCTCAATAGAAAAGGTAATCTGTTTTTCAACCTCGAGCGGTGACATGCCCGGCGCTGCAGTGTTAATCTGCACTTGCACATTGGTAATGTCCGGCACGGCGTCAATCGGCAGACGGTTGAAGTTGTAAATCCCGAGCACTGCCAAGCCAACGACCGCCAACAAAATGAGCCAGCGGTTGTGTATGGAAAAGTTTATTATTTTTTCAAGCATATGGTAGTCTCCTATACCGCTGCATCGCCGGTTTCACCGGTGCGGATGCGTGCCACGTATGCGATATCGCTGATGGTTATGATTCCGTCGCCGGCGTTGCCCGTATGGGCGTGCCCGGCAATAGCCTTCACGATGCTGTCGGCATCTTCATCAGAGCAAATAATCTCAATGCGCTCCTTGTCGTGGAACTGAATCTCGTCTTCGGTTAGAACGAAGGTGCCGCCCTGGCCGCGGCCGCGGCCCTGGCCCTGACATTTGAGTACCGTCATGCCCGGGAAATGGGGAAGCTCATGCAGCGCTTGCGCCACCTTGCTGAACATATGTGGTTGAATGGTTGCTTTGATTTCTTTCATGGCTTCCTCCTAATGTTCGTGACCGGCTTCGCCCTTGCCGAATTCCGCTTTGAAAATGTAACTGTCGGCTGCGACGTACTCCTCGCCCGGCTTCAATCCGTTTAGAATTTCCACGTTCTTGCCATCACTGCGGCCAAGGGTCACTGGCCGAATTTCGAAGGCATCACCTTCTTTTACAAAGACGACCGGTTTATCCTCAATAGTCTGAACTGCATCATCGGGAATGGCCATTTCGACCTGATCTTTAGCAACGGCGATTTTTGCCGTCACGAAGAGTCCCGGCTGCCAGACGCCGCGCGGATTGGAGAGCACGACGCGAGCGGAACCAGTACGCGTGCGTTCGCCGATTATCGGGCCGACGTAGTCGATTGTTCCTTCGACCGCTTCGTCGATACCACTAGCGGTCAGTCGAACGTGTTGCCCCGGCTTGATCAGCGAAAGGTACTTGGAATAGATGCTGATCTTGACCCAAACAGTGGAGAGGTCGGCAACGACGTAAACATCAGCATCATCACGCACAAACTCACCGAGCGTGATGTGTTTCTCGATAATGGTTCCGGACACCAGAGACTTCACCTCATAGGGGGCAACGCTTTGGTTGCTTTGAACAACGGCGAGTACCTCTCCGGAGTCGACGCGATTTCCAAGATCCTTTCGCACCCGCTGGGCAATCCCGGCAAAGCGCGGCACAATGTGAGCGACTTTATCGGCATTCAGAACGATTTCGCCCGGCAGTTCTATCTCCTGCACGATCATGCCAGGGCCAGCTTTGGCGAGTTTGAGCCGTTGGAGTATGGGCGCGTCGTCGTGGAGCGTAATGCGATCCATAGTTGCGTGGCCCTCCTCATGTTCACCATGCTCTCCCGTCTCCTCAGCAAGTGCCTCTTGTTCCTCGTGTTCTTCCCCGGTCACCTGCGGCTCGCTTTGCAAAACAAAGACGCTTGCGACGGCAAGCACGAGGAGTGCCGCGATGGTTATTAGTACAGATTTCTTCATTCTCATCTCCTCACCGGATTCAAGCGATGACCGGTTAGCTGTTCAATGCCGATGGCGGCGTTGGCGCCCGCCACAAGTGCGTCAATAAGTTGCCCCTGTAATTCTGAGAGGGTTCTTTGCGCGTCGAGAACGTTGATGTAGGGCTGGGAGCCGAGTCGGTACGCTAGATCAATCTCTTCCATAGCTTGTTGCGCTGGTGGAATGACCTGCTCGCGCAGCATTGCAATCAACTCGCGTTGTGTTTGGAGTCCGACCAGTAGTTGCCGGAGTTCGCCGTCCAGTCGCTGGCGCGTAGCGGCGAGTTCGGCTTCGGACTGCGTCAAACGCTCTGTGGCTTCGGCGACACCCCCTTTGTTGCGGTTGAACAGGGGTAACGGTACGGAGGCCCAGACGAGGAAGGAATTGCTCCCATCATCGTGCAAACGCCGATAACCGGCTCCGAGATTCAGATCAGGTTTGCCGGTAGCCTTTGAAAGCTTGATATTCGCTTCTCTGGCCCGCATTTGCGCTTGCAGAGCGGCGAGTGCCGGATTTTCGTCTACCGATAGCATTTCATTACCTGTGGGTGCACTCGCAAGCCACTCATCAAGTGAACCATCGACCCGGAAAGTAGCGTCACTTGACCCCCACAGTGCAGCCAGGGCTAAACGTGCCTGAGTCGCCGTCGCTTCGGATGCCGCAAGGTCGATCTGGCCGAGGTTGGTTGCCGATTGAGCCCGGAGTAATTCGGCTTTCGGCACTGCGCCATCATAGACCTTTACTCGTACCGCCTCTTCTATCTTTCGCGCCAGTTCCAGACGCTGCTTCGCCAACGTGATATTATCCTGAGCTGCAAGTGCAGCAGCGAAGGAAGATGCAACCGATTGATAGAGATCCAGTAGCCTGAGTTGTGCCGCGTACTGTTCTGCAGAGAGCTCCGCCTCCGCGACCGCTTTTCGCGCGCCACGCTTGCCGAATAGCTCAAACGGCTGTTCAACGCCTATGGTTGTTTGAGCTGGTCCGGATTCGTTCTTCCGACCGAAGTCTTCGATCTCTGTGGAAAGTTCAGGGTTGGGTCGATACCGACTCTGTTGCAGTCTCCCCGTTGCCGCGGCGATCTGCGCTCGCGCCGCTTGCATCTGCGGATTGCGCGCCACGACCAATTGCAGAGCAGAGTTGAAACTGAGAGCGGAATCAGTTACCGAAGGAAGATTCTCTTGAACCCCATATTCCTGGTACACCGGCGGCAGGAGCGATGGCGCACTTGGGGGATTCTGGGCTAGTGCCAGTCCCGGAAGTCGGGTTAAAATAAAGACCAGATATAATGTTGTTCGAAAGTGCATCAACAATTCTCCAAGCTAAAATAGTGTGGTTAGCCATGTCGCATAAGCGGCATGGCAACGCTCCCGAACAGATCGGGAGCCGATCATGTTCTATCTTGCTTGGAGAATCAGCAGCGAATGACGGTAGCTGCAGTGAAGACGCTGAAGTCGGCGTCCAACGCGAATTCGGGGGGATCTAGCAGCTCTTGTATAAACATGTGAAAGCAGACAGCAGGTGCGTTAGAGCCGTGTCCGAGATTCTGAAGGGAATTTAATTGTCCCCGATCATTGATAGTTTGAGCCCAGCGGCCGAATTCAGGCAATTGGAAATCTGTACACGAGACGCATTCACTCGGAATCTCCTGACCGGCGATGGAGACCTCCGAAACTGCGCTAATAGCAATCGAACAGCACTCTGCGCCAAAACTTTCAAATTCGGAATGTCCCGATTCACCAACACACAGAACTGTTGTGCCTTGAATCGGAATTACGAGAACTTGGAGTAACAGCAAAGCGCCGCTCAACACTTTTGTTCGCATATTGGTAAACATGCCAAAATATACGTAACTATTCAAATTCATCCAAGACCAAAAATCTCCATGCTTTTCCTTCCAAGAGATAGACTTCAAAATCGTCAACCTGAAGGTAGACATAATGCATTTAACACTCGTTAGCCTTATTGGTTCCACGGAATCCGTGCTCAACCTGACCTTCGGGTTTTGACCAACTTGCATGCATCCGCAAGTTTAATCGTCGAAAGAACTCGACAATATCTGGACACAAGGGGATAGAAGTTGGGAACGGTTTGGTCAATGGCAGGTATGTCAACGGTGTTTTCTTGACGGTTGTTGGGAACCTTGTCCGACCGTCGAGCGCGTATGATCACACGCCGGGCGCATTAGAGAGAGATTAGCATATTCCTTGGCTCTCAAGTTCGAGGCAAATCTGGAAATAGGTTTTCGTGGCACAGCTCAGAGAGGAGGCAGCTTCTAGTTCCTCTGGATATTGGATTTGCTTGGCTTTCTTGGTTGCACTTTCGGCGTACCGATTACTTGAAATGAACACCAGCATTAGTTTGCTACGACTCCATCTGCGACAGTCTGACTCGCCTAAGAGCGGCACTGTACTATCATAGGGATCGCTAGCTGTCTTGAACCAATTATTCAGCAGCTTAGACAGGTGCTTTACGAAGCCTTGTTCCGAGTTTGTGATACTGATGTACTCGAGCAAAATTGTAGTCACAATTTGGTCACAACACCAGACTAATCCTAAGTCAAGTGACAATTTATCAATCACCTAAGTAACTTGCCGCACGGCTTCAAAAGCCCCTTGCGTCCTCTCGAAGATAAGTTCAAATTGTTGAACAGCTAACCAATTGCCGGAGTGGCGAAATTGGTAGACGCAAGGGACTCAAAAAGCGAGACTGACGAAAACGCAAACGAATAAACCGCAACGTATTATGTTGTGCGACAATCGGGTGGCCAGTCTTATGTTAAGCATTACTTTGTATCACTTTTGACGATTTGGGACTAGTTATAGTCACAAATTGGTCACACAAGATTGCTTTTCCCTGATTCTAGATTTTGGATCGAATACCTGGAGCAATCATCGTGATATACACTCTTAGTGCATGGAAAAACACAATCGAAAGGTGCGCAAATGAAAGTGCCAATGGAACTGAGTAATGTGTTTTACGGTGGCGAAAACACGGAGATGCAGCTGTGGATTCAGAGCACATTGACCAAGCTCCCTGAGGAAGTTGCAGTTTTTGCTATTGATCGATGTCGGTTCATTTCGATCGGATGGGGCGTAGCCGGATTAACTTTTCCGGGAAGGATTGGTGTTGACGACTACGAAAGTCCGCTCAATGTGTGGATCATAGTCCTGGACGATAACATCAGCTCAGAACATGTGGAGAGCGTCATCGCGCACGAAATAGCCCATGCGTGGCTCGGTCATGATCGGATTGGAGATATCCCGGATGACTGCGAGGTCGTTGCCGCGAATCTAACGAAAGAATGGGGATTTACCGGCCACGGAGCAGACGCGGAATTCAGTGATCGACCATATCGCTCATAGCGTTTTTTGCCATTGAGTTGTCTTCAGGAACGGAATAAAACCTAAGGCAATCTAATTCTCTCCAATCGGAGTTAAGCCTATCATCTTTTCTCCCACCCCGATGGTTCCGCTCGCTGCATTTGGCTGCCTCGCCGCAGGCCTTGGCAGGGTACCATAGAGTCTCAGTGCCGGTGCAAGGTAGAACTACTGTCTCCACCTTGACCGACACTCCACCCCTCTATGGCCAATTTGGGTGGCATGCGGCGCGCCAGCGGTGCTGCTGCACTTTGCATTCACGGCTGGAGAAAGGCTACCGACGTATGGCATACCTCGATGACGTTCGCGAGAGGATCCTCGGCCTCCTCGACGCGCAACTGCCGAAGAGCGAAGTCCGCAAGCGGATTTCGGTCATGTTCGCCGATGAGGTGCGACGCTCGTTCTGGAGCGGCGCACGGTTCGCGGTGCAGCGAACACGCCAGCAGCAGGTGAAGCAGTAGGTGCGGCAACGGGCGGGTACCCCCCGCCCGTTTCTCTTGCTCCCGGAACCATCTCCCACCCTCTGAATAGGAAACCATGTTCACAATCTGCAGCCTATGCGCTCATCCACCGCTGAATGTGGTGCTCGACCTGCGCACGTTCCTGACTGTAGCGGAGACGTGACTGTGCAACGATCTTACGTCGATTTGACGGTTGCAATATGTCGGGTGGTGGCAACGTCTCGGCGCTGAACGGTTCAGACGTCTTCCCATTTATGGACAAGCGGAGGTAGACGTTATATTGCGGCAAGCTCTGCAGATCGACAGCGTGAAAAGTTGGATAGAATTCGCGGGCGAAAATCTCTGCATCTTCCGAACCGCAGTTGAAGGCAATCAAGGTTCCCACGTTCCCAAGAATGGCTGAAGCCAGTTGCTTTGGTAGCTGGGCAAGAAACTGATTTGCCATGCCGGCGATAACTAGCCGGTACTTCCGCGCCTCAGAGAGTATCGCAGGGAAGTCTTCCGTCGCATACGAATGTGTCTCGTCGATGTACACAAAATAGTCCGTGCGTAAGTCTTCGGCAACCGCCGCGCGCCGCAGTGCAGCCAAGTACAACTGCGTAATCATCATCGACCCCAGCAGCGCGGAGTTTTCTTCACCAATCTTCCCTTTGGCAAGATTCAGCAGGAGTATCTTTCCGGCATCCAAGACGTCCGACAGGTCAAACTTCGTCTTTGTCTGCCCGACAATGTTCCGCACGACCGGGTCAGTGAGGAACTGCCCGACCTTGTTCAGAATCGGTGAGATGGTCTCGGTGCGGAAGACTTTGGGGTACTGTTCAAATTCCACCGTCCAGAAGTGCCGAAGCATCGGGTCCTGCAAGCCGGACACAATCCGCGCCCGGAAGTGGTCGTCGACGAGGAGCCGGTTCACACCGAGCAGGGTACTGCCGCGCGCTTCCAGCAGCGCCAGAATCGCGTTGCGTAAGACGTACTCCAGCCTGGGACCCCATGAGTCCGTCCAAATCTTCTTGAAGACCTGCACGACACCGGAAGCGACGAGATGCCGCTGTCTCGCGTCGGGATTGGACAGGACATTGAAGGCAATCGGGTACTCGCTGTCGGCGGGGTTGAAGTAGATGGTTTCGTTAATGCGCCTGGCCGGTATGTGGTCGAGGACGTGTTCGACGAGATCGCCGTGCGGGTCAATAACCGCGACACCGCGTCCAGCTTGAATGTCCTGTACGATGCAATTGAGCAGCAGCGTACTCTTGCCGGCGCCCGTTTTGCCCAGCAGGAACGTATGCCGCCGCCGGTCTTCCGGCTTGATGCCGAAGCGTCGCCGGTTACTTCGGTAATTCGTCTGCCCGAGAATCAAAAGCCCATTGTTCTGCATAGTTTGCAGTCTACTCCAACAAGTAATCCACAGTCACCGAGGAATTCATGTTCTTTTCGACAATTGAGCAGTTTGGCAGACCAGGTACGATGCCCTTGAAGGCGATCCGCACGACGCACTCAGCCCTGCACGTTCGTTACCAACTACATAACCTGAACCAAACACGAGAAAGGAGGTCTCATGAAGACCCAATCCAACCTGGTCACGACCATCGAGATCAAAGACCGCCAAGGCCGGGTCGTGGCGACCAAAGAGGTTGTCACGTACGCTGGCTTGCTCAATCGAGCCCACCAGGAAGGCTTGAAACAGATTGAAACGACGCTGCTCCAAGCCCCATCCGCCGCCAACGAAATGACCGCGATTTCTATGGCAAAAGTGGTGACAGAAAAAGGGGTGTTCACCGAGGTCGGCGATGCCAACCCCGGCAACGTCAATGCGACCATCGTTCCCCACATCATTCGCATGGCGTTCACCAGAGCCAAGGCACGCGCCCTACGCGATGCCGTCAACGTCGGCGTCATCGCGCTCGAAGAGCTCACCGACGACTACGCCAACGGCGCTGTGGATAGCGGAAACAGCGCGAAGACGAATGGTGCGACAGCGTCAGCAGCGGACGATGCCGGAAACGGCTCGACTGGCAACGGCAGTAGTCAAGAGCCGGCCAGCGACCCGATGACGGAAAACCAGCGTCGCTACTTGTTCCGGCTGCTTGCCGAGCGCAGCATTACCGGCGATGAAGCCCACGGTTTCTTGAAGCGGGCATTCGGCGTCGAGTCCCTGAAGGACGCGTCCAAAGCAGATGCCAGCACCTTGATCGACCACATCCTCAATGTGGGACTGGAGGGGGTGCCGTTCTGATGCGCGACCACATTTCCGTCTCGCAGATCAATTTGTATCTGTCCTGCCCGCTCAAGTACAAGTACCGCTACATCGACGAACTTCCGGTGCCAAGCAAAGCCGCCGAACTTGCATTCGGCAGTGCCGTGCATTCGTCCATTGAGTGGTGGCATAAAGAGCGGCAAGCCGGGTACATGCACGAATGGGAAGACGTCGCCGTGATCTTCGCCGCCGACATGAACGCGCAGGCGGTTGATGACTTGCGCTTCAAGAATGGCGACGACCTTGACTCGCTGCTTGCGCTGGGCAGGCAGCTCATCGCCATCTACATTCAAGAGTACAAAGGGGCAGCACCGAAAGCCGTTGAGCAGAATTTCCGGGTACCGCTCGTCGATCTGGAAACCGGCGAGCGGCTCGATATGCCGCTCGAAGGCTACTTCGATCTGTTGGAAGAAGGTGACACCGTTGTTGAGCTGAAGACGGCAGCAAAAGTGTACGACACGACAACCTTAGTCCAGCACTTGCAGCTGACCGCGTATTCGTACGCGTTCAGCTTCCTCAAGAAGCGCGACGCCAATCTCCGGATTGACATTCTCACCAAGACGAAGAAGCCGCGGCTGCACAGCTTCGAGATTACACGCACGCAGAACGACCACGTCCGCTTCGTCCACCTGGCCAAGCGAGTGATCCAAGGGATCCAAGCGGGGCACTTCTACCCCAACGCAGGTTGGCAGTGCCAAGGCTGCGAGTACTATGAAACGTGCCAGAAATGGCGTGGATAAGGAAGGAGAGTTCACTATGTCCATGATACTTATCGACGCCCACAAACAGTGGGTGAAACGAGCTCCCGATGAACGATTCACATCGTTGGATGCAATTCTGGAATTCACCGGAAACCGGAAACGCAATGCGCTGGAAGAAACGCACAGCTTGCGCAACCTCCGTCTCCACGCAACACACGGCGGCGGGATGTTCCTAAACGGGCACGTTCCGCACGCGGCGTTCACGAACTGGTCTTTCTCGCAATTGTGCCAGTCGGTGAAGGCGCCTGCCGGATATCTTCGGTCGCTGTCTGCCGGCATGGCGGTGCAGTGCCTGGAATACGGCATGGCGAGAAACGGTGGGGAAGCGAAACTCTTGCTCAGGCGGAACGAGTCGCCGGACTCGGACGAGAGCAACTTTGGCAACGCCGTCTCCGCCTTCACAAGTCCGACGTATGGCCGCATATGGGACTACGAGGTCATTTCCGAGCTTCTGGAGGCGATTAGAGGCTCGAACTGGCACCCGCCTGACTCGAAGACCGGATCGGCCGGTCTCTACGCCTCAGATCGCGATATGTTCGTCTTTCTGATCAATGATGAACGTCTAATTGAGATCGGCAACGCTCGACTCGGCAAGGGGTTCTTCCTCTGGAATTCGGAAACCGGTTCGGCGACGTTTGGCCTGACGGTATTTCTATTCAACTTCGTCTGCGCGAATCACATTGTCTGGGGCGCTGAAGAAATTCGAGAGCTCAAGATTGTGCACCGGCACCACGCGCTATCGCGATTCTACAGCGAGGCAATTCCGGTATTGAATCGGTTTGTCGAGAACCGCAATCTCGATGAACGAATCCGGGAGACGGTGGGTCGAGCAATGGATGATCGTCTCGGAACCACCCTTGAAGAGATTAGTACGTCTTTGAAAGATCTTCCGTTCACGCGCAACGAACTTGCAGCGGGCTGGAATACTGGCCTTGCCGAAGGAGAGGATGTTACGAGCCGCTGGGGCTTGACGCAAGGGTTGTCGGCCTACGCCCGTGCATTGCCATTTATTGACAAGCGAGTGAGCTTAGAGCGCCGAACCGGCGCGTTGCTAATCTGATTGAATCATGTTCTTTTCAAAGGGCTTGAACCATACCATTTCAAGCCCTTACTTAGTACCTGAAAACTGGCGGTCATCTGAGATCAAATCCTAGCTAGCTCAGTCTTGGGCCGCAGCAGAGGTTGAACTGCTGAAGGCTTCCGCACGGGCAGAGTCCGCTCTTAGAGAAGTGACTCACGCAGGCTAGAAACTCTGGTATTTCATCTGTGCGCATATTGAGACAGGTAGGCCAGGCGGAAAACTTCTTGCGGTCACCCGGATTAATGCATTTGCGCCAGAGCGACGCTGTTGCGAGATCAGGCAGAGCGGAGAGTATTTCGTTAACGTTGTTCAGCTCCGGAGACGACTTCGGAGTTTTGGACTTCAGCATCCAATTCGCAATTCGACTGAGATCGTCCTTGAGGTCCTTACCTGATAGGAATGTTTGATCAGCCGTCATGCAGCATGGCGCCGTCAAAGCATGGAACTTGTCGTTTGAGCAAAAGACCATACAGAAGGGCAAGTAGAATAAGTATTCTTTATCGACTTGGTTAGTGGCTCGGGTACCCACCAAGTTGCGAGCTAAGCCGAGGCGGAACGACAATTCGACTTTCGCGCAGTGGTAGGCAAACGGTGCGAATTCCCCAATTGTTCCTAGCCCTGAGAGTCTGTACCGTTCGACGATTGGTGTCCGATCAGGAGGATCAACTAGCAAGACCGATAGCATGAGAGATAGTGCGTCTGACTGATCATCCAGGTTGAGAAACAGCTTCTCAACACGCTGGACGAGCTCTTGAAAGCTCTTTGCGTCCGACAGTTGTTCAGCAGCTTGCGAGTAGAGTGTCCTCACATATTCGAGATCAAAGGTGCGCGAGTGTGCCCGCCACTCATCGGCAAATGCGATGTCGCTGGGGCCGAAATCGCCGCGCTGCCACCGCATTACATCTTGCTCTTGACGCGACTCCTCAAACACAATCCCAGAGCGACCGTCCTTGAGCGCGTGCCGATGTGCCCGATCGAGGACAATTTGATAGTTCGTCGGAACATACTCACCTGCTAGTTCGAGCGCGATTAGCTCGTGATGTAGCTGATTGTAGAAGCCTCGGGACTGAATCGCTTTCTTGGCAAGCCGCATGGCTTCACTCGGCTGCACAAGGCCTCCCGTATTCAACTTGGTGAGATCGCCGATTATTTCGAAGAAGAGAATGGGTGTCAGGTTTACAGTGTACAGCCGTGCGAGAAGTGAAATCTCGTGCTCATCTAGCGCCTGAAGCACCGACTTGTCGATGATGAGCACTGGCGCACTTAGTCCGTCATGTACTACCTTCATGATTCAGTCGAATCATCTGGCCCACGGAGCAACTTTGGATTGCGATAGTCAATGGCATCGTGATCTTCGGCGGGGTGGGGTGCGAACTGACTCGGTACAACGCCTTGATCAAAGAGGTCTAACGAGTGTTTTACGATTCTCATTGCAGCTTCGTCAGGAATCTCCTTCGGAATTGTGCCTTCGGCCGCGGCACGTTGTAACTCTCTCAGTGCAGCAACGCCTTCGCTGAGGACTTTGTTCACCCGTTCTGCTCGTTCAATGTCGCGGTAGTGCCAGCGGAAGAGCGCGTTCAGTACACACTCTACGGTCTTCGCCAGTCCCTCTCCAAGTTTGAATTCAATTCGAATCGGCGATCCCGTTTCAATGCGGAGAATTTCCACTGGATGAAGGTTCTCCTGAGGTCTGAGGGAAGCAAGCTCTCCAGCGAGTTCGCTTACCAATTCCAGAATCTTAGAGAGTTGTTGAGCTTGAGTAAGTCCAATTCGGAATTGCAGAACGTCAATCGAAACTACGGTCGGAATATCTTCAGGATCGTCATCCTGGAGTCCGAGTAAGCTCTGCAAGCTTTCCTCCACCGCTGTCATTCGTAGCCAGTTCTCGTAAACCTCCCCCCGAAACTCGCTTGCCTGATCTCGAGTCTGGTGATTGATGTGATGCACCGCCACAGCAGGTACAATTGTACTACTCAATAATGCATTGAAGTTCAACGCTTCAAGAATTTCTCTAGCTGCCGGATTCTGCGAGATGGCGTCAATGCCACGAACCAGTTCGGCATGCAACAGCATGACCGTCGGATTGGGCAGAACATTTCCGTTGTGGTTTGGATAGTCCCGGTTTTCAAAAAACAACTCTCGTGCTGTCGGAAATCGCTCTCGAATCCATTTGATGCCAGCAACAATGTCCTTGGGATACAAAACCCCTCCTGCTTTAGATGTAGTCAGCTCAACTAATCTCGCGCTTCTAGCGCTTGCGTGAAACGGCACCTGCGCAAGACAGTCACCGGACTATTTAAGCGAAATGTTTGCATAAGATCAAGGGCTTCGAGGTGATCAACATGCCGATTCCGACAAAACAGTGTGTCGGCTCCCGGGAGAGTCGATCAAGAATTATGGACTCTTTTCACTTGCCCATATCACTTACTTACTTTACCTTTCGGTTCGAAATAGGTAGCATAAAATGGGTGTTCTAATGACTGCGCGTGCACTACTTAGCACGAAAACATCATGCAACTAAGCGATAACGAAAAACGGGATATAATCAAGTATATTGAGGCCGGAAAGCCTCTGCCCGACAAGTATCGCTTCCTGCTTTTCGAGGAAAAGCAGGAAGTCGAGCTCGTTTGGAATGGCAAAACCAGCGAAGTCACAAACGTTGTATTGCCATTTCAGATTATCGAGCAAGTAGACGAACCACGGAGTGAAAAGGACGTAAAGCTCCAACTTGGCCTGTTTGATCTGGATTCGCGGGGACGGCAGCTCAAAGGGTGGACAAACAAACTCATTTGGGGAGACAACAAACTGATCCTCTCCAGTCTCAAGAACGGTCCGATGCGCCAAGAGATTGAAGAGCAGGGCGGCATCAAGCTCATCTACATTGACCCACCGTTCGATGTCGGGGCAGACTTCTCGATGGACATTGAGATCGGCGAGGACACACTTACCAAGCGTCCGAATGTCCTTGAAGAACTTGCCTATCGGGATACTTGGGGCAAGGGTGCGGATTCATTTATCGCCATGATCTATGAGCGCCTCGTGCTGATGCGAGACTTGCTGGCAGAAGATGGAAGCATTTATGTGCATTGTGACTGGAGGCTAATCGCATACATGCGGCTCGTCCTCGACGAAGTATTTTCGACAGATCGCTTCCAAAACATTATTACGTGGAGACGTGGTCCGCAAAAATCGCACGGCCTTGGATATGGTCACAATGCAGACTACATCATCTATTTCACCAAATCGAATCACTTCATTTGGAATAAGCCTGTTGGCGACCTTTCGGAAGAGTATCTCAAGTCATTCAAACAGGACGCAAAGGGGAAGTATGTCACGACTCCGCTGCATAGCGGACGACCGGCGCTTCACGTACCGGCTTGGAGGGGTGCCAAGCCGCCACAAGGACGCGGCTGGGCTTATAAGATTGAAACACTTGAACAATTCGAACGCGATGGCCTGATCGAGTGGAGCAAGACAGGGACTCCGAGACTCAAGCGTTACCTCGACGACATTGAGGGTGCCGCAGTTCAAGAAATCTGGTCCGATATCAAACCCCTGCTCGCAAAGAGTGGTGAGCACTTAGCGTATCCGACTCAAAAACCTGAGGAGTTACTCGACCGCATTATTGAAGCCTCATCTAATGAAAACGATGTTATCGCCGATTTCTTCTGTGGTTCCGGTACTACGCTAGCAGTCGCGGAAAGGCTCGGGCGTAAGTGGATAGGTACGGATTTAGGAAAATTCGCAATTCATACTTCAAGAAAGCGAATGATCGCGGTTCAGCGGCAGCGAAAGACTGCCGGCGAATCATTCCGTGCATTCGAAATCCTCAACCTTGGGAAATACGAACGACAGCACTATATCGGGGTCAACCCGAATCTTCGGGATCAAGAGAAACAGAGGCAAATCGCGAAGAAGGAAAAGGACTTCATCGCGTTGATTCTTTCAGCGTACCGGGCCGAAGCCGTCGATGGATTCAAGACTTTCCATGGCAAAAAATCATCTCGCCTTGTCGCAATCGGTCCAATCAACTTGCCCGTATCGCGCCTCTTCGCCGAGGCAGTAATTGCCGAGTGCCTGGAGAAGAAAATCACCAAGGTAGATATTCTCGCTTTCGAGTTTGAAATGGGGTTGTTTCCCAACATTCAAGAAGAGGCTAAGCGAAAGGGCGTCGATCTTGCACTAAAGTACATACCGCGCGAAGTCTTCGACAAGCGCGCCATCGAAAAGAACCAAGTTGTATTCCATGACGTTAGCTTCATCGAATTGAAGCCTATCGTAAAGAAGGGTCTCGTCTCCGTCGAACTTACCGATTTTTCGGTATTCTACAACCAAGACTCGCTAAAGGACGTCGAGGAGAATCTCAAGGCCGGTGGAAAAAAACTGATCGTCCAGAACGGCCAAATCATTAAGGTCGCGAAAGATAAGAATGAGGTCGTCACTCGTGAAGTGCTCACGAAGAAATGGACTGATTGGATAGACTATTGGGCCGTGGACTTCGCCTTCGAGAGTAAGAAAGAAACGATCCGCGTAAAGAGCGAAAAGGCCGAAGGGTACGACGAAGTCTGGACCGGCAGCTATGTCTTTGAGAACGAGTGGCAGTCGTTCCGAACGAAGAAAGAACGTAGTCTCGAACTGACCAGTGTCGCTCGCGAACTCCCTAAGGGGAAGCACAAGATCGCCGTCAAAGTCGTTGACATCTTCGGCAACGACACGATGAAGGTCATCGAGGTCACTGTCTAGGGGAAAACACGTATGGCGCTACATCCCAATTTCCCGAAATCCCCACACGCAATCCTTGATCCCGCGATCCGCTGGTTCCCAGCGGACGAGTCCTTGCGCGAACAGGGATACGACAAATTGCTCCCGCCTCTCGTCGCCGAACTGCGCAAGCAGGTGCGAGACTGGCGGCTTTCTGGGTATCAAGGCGCAAGTGAAACCAGCCGAACTCTTCTGAACTGGTGGTTCTTGCGGGAACACCCTGTGTCAAGCGCGAAGGGTGAAACCTTTCTGTTCCAATACTACTTCGCCCAACGGGAAGCTGTTGAGACGATCATTTGGCTCTATGAAGTAGCGCAGGCACGAGACAAGTACGACCTCATCCGGCATGATAGCTCTGGTGCTGTTTCGGCGGGCATGTTCGACGAGACTTGGACTCGCTACGTTGTTAAGATGGCGACGGGTTCGGGCAAGACGAAAGTCTTAAGTCTGATCCTGACCTGGTGCTATTTCCATAAGCTCTACGAAACAGGCTCCGAACTAGCTCGCAATTTCCTCGTCATCGCGCCGAACATCATCGTCTTAGATCGCCTACGTGCGGACTTCGACGGCTTGAAGATCTTCTTCGAGGATCCGGTGCTCCCGGACAACGGCGTCGACGGCCACAATTGGCGCGACGACTTCCAACTGACATTGCACATCCAAGACGAGATCGGCACGATTCGCAAGACCGGCAACATCTTCTTGACGAACATTCACCGCGTCTACCAAGGCGCGATCGAAGCATCCAGCTTCGATGACGAAGATACTGCCGACTACTTTCTTGGCAAGCGCCCTGTGGGCGCGACCAATCAGTCGAAACTCGACCTTGGCGACATTGTTCGCAACATCGACGAGCTCGTCATCTTAAATGACGAAGCCCACCACATCCATGACCCGCGTTTAGCATGGTTCAAAGCAATCGAAGACATCCACAACCGTCTGCTCATGAAAGGCGACAAGCTCAGCCTTCAGGTCGACGTCACAGCGACGCCGAAGCACAACAACGGCTCGATCTTCGTGCAGACGGTGAGCGACTATCCGCTTGTCGAAGCGATCCACCAGGACGTCGTGAAGCACCCGGTCCTGCCAGATTCAGCGAGCCGGGCGAAGCTGCAGGAGCACAAAAGCTCCAGCTTCACCGAGAAGTATAAGGACTACATCCACCTCGGCTACCTGGAGTGGAAGAAAGCATACGATGAGCACTTGAAGCTCCAGAAGAAGGCAGTGCTCTTCCTCATGACCGATGACACCAAGAATTGCGACGAAGTCGCGAAGTACCTTGAATCTACCTACCAAGAACTCCAGGGCGCCGTCCTGGTCATTCATACGAAGGACAATGGCGAAATCTCGGAAAGCGTCACCGGCAAGAAAGAAGAAGAGCTCAAGTTACTCCGCGAGGCGGCGAACTCCATCGACCACTTGGGCAACCCGTACAAGGCCATCGTGTCCGTCCTGATGCTCAAGGAAGGCTGGGACGTGCGGAACGTCACCACGATCGTCGGCTTACGCGCGTACAGCGCCAAGAGCAATATCCTTCCGGAACAGACGCTCGGCCGCGGCCTGCGGCGCATGTACCACGATCCCGACCTTCCGGAACTCGTCAGCGTCGTCGGTACGGATGCCTTCATGGATTTCGTGGAATCGATCAAGAGCGAAGGCGTCGAGCTCGAACGACGGCAAATGGGTGAAGGCTCAGGGCCGAAGACGCCGATCGTTGTTGAAGTCGACAAAGAGAATCGGAAGAAGAATATTGAACAGCTCGATATCGACATCCCCGTTCTAACTCCGCGCATTTATCGAGAGTACAAGAATCTCTCAGAGCTTGCCGTTGATCGGTTCGGCATCAAGAAGATCCCGCTCAAAGAATTTACCGAGGAACAGAAGAGGCAGATCGTCTTCCGTGATATCACGAGCGGCGAGGTAACCCATACGACAGAACTCGATACCGACTTTGTCCCAAACTACCAGAGCGTCATCGGCTACTTCACGCAAGTCATCATGAAAGACTTGCGCCTCGTCAGCGGGTACGACGTCCTCTACGGCAAAGTGAAGGAATTCATTCAGCAACACTTGTTCGTCAAGAGAATTGAGCTGGACAACTTAAATTCGCTCCGGAACCTCTCCGAAATCGAAGCGTCACGCACGGTCGTCGAGACGTTCAAGAAGGAGATCAACTCTCTCACAGTCTTGGATCGAGGCGAAGCTGAAATCCGTGACTACATCAAAATTAGTAAGAGCCGCCCCTTCGTTGTGAAGGAGCAGGGGTACATTATTCCCAAGAAGAGTGTGTTCAACAAGATTGTTGGGGACAGCCACTTCGAACTTGAGTTCGCCAATTTCCTCGAGGGTTGCGACGACATCATTTCCTACGCAAAGAATTATTTCGCCGTTCACTTTCGGATAGACTACAGGAACGCCGACGGGAGCATTTCCGACTACTACCCGGACTTCATTGTCAAGGTCGCGCCGAAGCAGTATTTCGTTGTTGAGACAAAGGGCAGAGAAGATTTGGACGATGTATTGAAAATCGAACGTCTTCAACAATGGTGTGACGACGTGAATGCGACGCAGCGAGAGATCAAGTACCAGATGCTGTATGTGAAGCAAGAGCAATGGGAGTCTTCTCCTAACCGTCCAAGGTCGTTTAAGAATGCAATTCAATTGTTCCAACAAAAGGCACGTTTAGTATGAGCACTACTGGACTCAGTTTTAAGAGAGTCGACCTGCATGTGCATTCTACAGCCTCAGCTGACTACAGAAATAAGGCAGCCACTCCGAAACAAATTGTAGAAGCTGCACTAGCAAAGGGTTTGAGTGCAATTGCTGTAACTGATCATCAGACGGGCAACGGTATTGACGAAATTATTGCAGCTGCAGTAGGTACGGAACTAGCTGTTTTCCCAGGCGTAGAGATTACTGCGGCAGGAGGAAAAAACGGCATTCATGTTCTCTGCATTTTTAACAAAGATAAGAACACTACTCACGTTAATCAGTTCCTAAACACTCTAAAGATCTACGACCGGGAGGGAAAAGTTACCCCGTGTACTGAGTCAACGGTTGGACAGATTGCGGAACAGCTTGATATATATGATAGCGATGCAATCATGATACTCGCGCACTGTCATTCCTCTAAGGGCGTTTTAGGCGACATTACCGGCGTCCAGCGATCCGCAATTTTTGAGAAGAAGAGCCGTTGCCTCATCGGGGCCGAAACAAGTGAAGGTAACTTCACTGATCCCAAAAGGATTGAAGAACGAACTCGAGTTATCGACATCCTCGACGGGTCCGATGCCAACTACCACAACGCAAAGTTAGGAGTGATTCAGAGTTCAGATGCGCATGAGCCAGCCGAGATTGGCTCAGCGTTTTCTTGGTTTAAAGTTGATGAACCAATCACTATAGAAGACTTACGCCAATGCCTAATTGACCGCGAAACGCGGATACGTCAACCTTATGAATTCAAGCCAGGTCTATTTCCTTCTATTCGATCGATTCGAATTGAGGGTGGCTTTCTTGACGGGGCGCACCTGAACTTCAATAATGGCTTAAACAGCATACTGGGAGGCAAGGGCACGGGAAAATCGCTTGTAGTTGAGTTGTTGCGTTTCGGCCTGGATCAAGGCCCCGCGGAGCCGCCTCTCGCGAACGATCACGAACAGAAACTTCTCAATTGTCTGAAGACATACGGAAAGGTAGGCATCACAATTTCAGATGAAACTGGGAAAGAGTATTTGATCACACGAGAGTACAAACCCAATGATGGCAATCCGACCACGGTTACCGACATTCAAGACAAGACACCGAAGACTTTTTCCATTCGGGACGTCTTCCCGTGCATTTTCCTAAGCCAGAATGAAGCAATCCAAATTGCTCAAGATGTGACTGGACGTGCGCAACGCCAATTCATTGATCGGTTTTTTGACTTCAACCGAATCCAGCAAGAAATTCTCAGAACAAATCGAGAACTCCAGCAGGCTGACAAAAATTTTGCTGAGTGTGTGCGAGCTAAATTCGAGTCTGAGCTCGTCGACAAGCAGTTGGCTGGAATTCGCGAAGAGATTGAGAAGATTGATCGACAAGTAAAGAACGAAGCGTTTGACGAGTACGCAAAGAAAGAGCGAGTTGGAAGAGCTATTGACACACAGCACAGTTTCATCAAACAACTTAGTCGGCACCTGTCGGAATTCAAAGGCACCTTAACTGACTTGCATGTACCTCTAGACGATGACGACACTACAGCCAAGGATCCGATCGTTCGAAGGTCGAGAGATGTTTCGCAAGAGTCTCTTCGAAAACTGATAGAACAACTGAATGCAAGTAGCGCCGCTCTCGCACAAGCAGAACAAGGTATCAGCAAGGAGAACATTGAATACCGCAACTCCGTCGCCCCCGTCAAACAACGTTACGAAGAGCTTGTCAAACAAGCCGGTGGAAATCAGGTAACTCTGAACGAGCGAAGAAAGAAGCTAATCCTTCAGAGGACGCAATTAGACAGTAAGATGAGCGAGCTTCAGAATAAACATGCACAGCTCAGGACGATTGCTGACAACAGAAAAGCCCATCTTGCCCAGTTGGACGCATTGCACACGGAATACTCGACTTTGCGACGCCAGCGTTGCGAGCATTTTTCGAGCAACTCCAACAGAGCACTGGATGTGAGTATTATGGAAGCAAAGGACACCGCCGACTTCCAAGCAAACCTAATGCGATTGAAAAAAGGGTCCTGGCTTCGCGAAGATGAGATTAGTGCAATCACAAAAGGAATAATTCCAAAGGATTTTGTTCGCGCAATTCTAGGCTATGCATGGAAACATCGTAACGCTCCCGAGGCCGTCAAAGAGGTTGCTGACAAGACTGGACTTGCGGTAGATAGAATCGAGAAGCTCTTCAGTCACTTTTTGGACGAGTGCACATACGAGGAGCTGCTTGCGCTGGAGTATACTTCTACTCCTGACGACGTACCCCAAATCAAGTATCGCGTCGATGGTCAGTACAAACTCTTGAGTGAACTTTCAGTGGGCCAGAAATCCGTCGCGCTTCTAATCATGGCATTGAGCGACGGGCGAAGTCCCATAATCATCGATCAGCCGGAAGACTCTCTCGACCTTCGCTCAATTTGGGACGACGTTTGCACTAAAGTTCGAACCACGAAGGAGCAGAGGCAGTTCATCTTCTCTACTCACAATTCGTCTGTTGCCATCGCATCCGATTCAGACTGTTTTTCTATTCTCGTAGCAGATGGATCCCACGGCAAAGTAGCGTATTCAGGCTCGATTAATGCTCCTGATATTCGAAAGGAGGTCCTACTCCATCTAGAAGGCGGAAAGGACACCTACAATCACAAGAGGCGAAAGTACAATATTGCATAGTCGATTCGTTGCTCTCAGCTTGGTAAGGGTGGAAAGCAGATGTCAAAGAAAACCTAAGGGCAGGAAAAGAGAACATTCGAGTTGGTAGACCTTACAGATCTAACTTATGTAATCAAAGCGGACTCACTGCGCGTTGGCGGTTCGAACAAACCAATATTTGTCCACAAACGTCATCGTTGGGTGCTCCCAATCATTCACTTTACACAGACGTACGGCATTCTTAACGAACCATGCACTATTGTCAACATTGACGGCCATAGAGACTGGGCATTCTACGGTGGGGTTACAAATGTCGAAATGTTTGATGATATTCGGCAATACGGAGTGACTCACGAAAGGCTGAAGGCTTATCTAGCCGATGATAGAGACGACGATGCGCAGTGGCTCGTGTCAGCGGTCGACTTCAATTTAGTCGATAGCGTAATCCTTATTGGCGGGCAGCTTGAAGCAGAAATGCGAACTGTACCATGGGATGAACGGAAAGTGATTGGAGACATTGAGGACTCAGTTCCATTCGTCGCTCAAGACGTCCGGGGTGTCTTTCACGAAGTGCATCCGCTTCACACTTACACTGTTGCGGAAACAGAGGGGGGATATGAACATAGCGTACTGCTAAAGTCAATGGCGGGTGTTGAGCAACTCAGATGGTGGAAATGTTACGAAATTGTTTCGGAAATCGCAGCAGACCAACTGTTTCTTACAGTCGACCTAGATTTTTTTGCTGCAGATCCGTTCGGAGAGACTCGGCTGTGGGACCTTCGCGACCTGGAGGTGTTTCTCGCTCTTAATATTAGCCCGCCGAGCTTTGGAAAGGTCGTTACCACTGGAGATCTGATCAGATTGATTGCCAAGAAGTCTGTAGCCATTTCCGTCGCCACAGAAGTCGATCATTGCGGAGGAATTGAGAATGCGAAAATCGCATATCAATGGGCGAGGGAATACTTTGGCATGGACGTCTCGGGCGCACTGTTTATTTAAAGTCCGATATGAGGTTAGTTGGTTTCTGTATCGTGTGTCTTGCGTGTCGCATCCAAATGCGACCAGTAACATGGCGGATTCTCACCGACACTCAAACTTATTCCTCAAAGTAATCACAAAGACTCCTCGCCGAACACTACCTCCAACATGAGCTGACTTGCATTGTCTTTGTGATTGCTTTGTTAGAGGGCATCTTTAAACGTATAGGTTCAAGAGAGTTGAATCATATGACACGATTAGGACGTAACGAGCCATGTCATTGTGGTAGCGGGAAGAAGTACAAGCGGTGTCACCTTGAACAGGATGAAAAAAAGACTTCCACTGCTGAGAAGGAACATCATCTGAAGATCGATCCTCGTATTTTTATCCATGCACCGTACATCGTATGCCCAAAATGCAGTAGGGCAGAATTTGGCGTTCTTATGATTGGTAACCGAAGTTTTGTTCGTCGCTGTAAGTCATGTTTCTTCACAAATGATTATCCGTTGCCACCAATCAAAAAACTATTGATCTACTTGGATCAACCGGTCATCAGCAATATCACGAAGGTTCTCGATCCGCGGAGCGTTGGGCATGCGAGAGCAATTCAGAATCCTTACTGGCTTGAACTGTATAAGCACCTTGATCGACTTCAGAAGCTACAGCTGATTCTTTGTCCTGACTCATTCTATCATCGAGAAGAGTCGTTGGCATCGCCTGATTTTGAAAGCATGCGCAGGTTGTATGAGCACCTATCCGGAGGAGCAACGTTCCACGCTCGCGACACTATTACCCAATTTCAAATCTCAGTGCACTTTCGAAATTGGCTTGATGGAACTCCCGAGGCAGTGAGAGAACTGGAAGCTACAGACGTAGTACTTGGAGATCTTCATAAGTGGCAGGATAGACTGAATATCTCTGTGGATCTGGGTGTTAGTGAAGGAGAGGTAGAAGAACTCCGAGAAACACGAGACCGAATGTATGCTGAAATGAAAGCGATTTTCGAGCGCTGGAGAGACGAGAAAGGGTACACGTTTAAAGATCGGGTACTAGAGGAGGCAACCTCCTTTGGCAGGGCAACGTTTCAGAACTACATCCAATATTTGAAGCGATTTCGTGAAATCCATGCGGGCGTACGCGAGCTTGGTCCCGAAGATGTGTTTCCACCGAGTTCGCAAATGTTGATTTCTTCAATGTTGGAGGAGATGAGGGGGCGAGAGATGACAATAGAAGTGCAAATGCAGAAGCTCAGCGAATATTTTGCGGCTGAAAGTATCCTCGAAATCCCGTTCATCAGAATTTCTTCAATCTTGTATGCATCGATTGCACGCAAGAGTGCTGCAGGGCAAATACGTCCACCGAGCCGAGGTGCATTTACCGACATAAATGCAATCGCAAGCATCTTGCCGTATGTCGACGCTATGTTCGTAGACGATGAAAATGCTGCTTACCTGAACGAGCGACCGGCATCAGAAATGCTTGGGTACCAGACAAAGATCTTCTCAAATAACACGCGAGAAGAGTTCTTGGCTTATCTCGAGAAAATCGAAAGGGATGCAGATCCAAAGCAACTTGAACTAGTCCGCGAGATTTATGGAGAATGCGAACCGTATCTAAGTATTTTAGTGGATGACCGTGCCAAACGAGAGAGTGAACCACCAAAGAAATTGCGACCTTCGATCGAACAAAGCTTAAAGGAGGTAAAACAGCGTCTGCAAAGAGGTGGCGACCAGACTCCTTGAAATTTTTCACGCTTGCAATTGGGGTACTCAAGTTATCCACAGTTTGTGAGGAATATCGCTACTAATCGACAATTGATCGTTCAACTGGACGTGGCTATGCTGCATTTACCGCTCAATCAGTTATCCGCGATAATGCGACACTCTCCAGCGTCTGTTTGAACGTGGGTCGACCGGGGTTCAAGAGGTAAAAGGTTCGAACATCCTTCACCAGGGTGAACCAATGAGTTCCCAAGTATATGTTTTTCCTCATTACCTGTGGACAACGTATATCCGACGAAATCGGCGATTTTGGCACGACTTGACATTGACTTTTATGGTGTTTAGTAGCAAGTTGAACATAAGATCGTCAAAGGGAATCGTCTAATGAGCAAATTGACCAAATGCAAGACTCCACTTTTCTAATAGGATTGGGCCTACGCACTAATGATTAGAAGGATCAAGAAGATTCGGAATTTGGGATTGGTGTTCTCGAATTACTCTGAGAAAGCTACACTCCCAGCCTTCAAGAGATTTAATCTCATTTTCGGATGGAATGGATGTGGGAAGACAACTCTGTCTCGACTCTTCGGTTCGATAAGTGGGGTAGAAAGTTCGGGCGTGGAGTACCAGCTTGAGGACGATGGCGGTGTTGTTCATAAACATGGCGACCCGTTCCCAACAAAGATTCGTGTATTCAATCAAGATTTCATTCGTGAAAATCTAAGCTTGATCGAGAGTCGAGCAAAAACGATTTCTCTGATTCTCGGGAAGGAGAATCAGAGCCTATTGAAGCAAATCGAGAAGGACAGGCTGCTGCTTGAAGGTGACCCCACGAATGGCACGCAAGGCAAATTGTCATTGTTTGCAGCCAGTGAAAAAGAGGTCACACAAGCCGAAAGTGCACGAGCAAATACATTCACCGAAGTCGCAAGAACAGTGGGCGCTGCGATCGGTGGTAATGCACTTCGAGATTACAGACGGCCGCAGGCGGAAAGTGATTTCAATGGCATGCCTGCCAAGGCCGAGCTAACCGCAGTAGAACTGGAAAAGCAATTATTATCAGTCAAACAGCTCTCACTGTCCGAGATTGCAACTCTCTCACTTCCTAAAGTGTCCTTGTCCGATAAACAAGTCCAACATGAATTGTCTAATTTAGCAGGATTGATCAGTTCAAAGTCCAAAGAACTCCAAAGTCGAACCGTAGATTCTGAGATTGTCGAGCGTCTTACTTCGAATCCTGATATTTCGGAGTGGGTCGAAGCCGGGCTGATTTTGCACCAGAAGCACTCGTCAAATAAGTGCGAGTACTGCATGCAGCAAGTACCAATAAAGCGATCTGAGGAACTTGCACGCCACTTTAATGAAGCGGACAGACGGTTGAAGGAAGAAGTACGGGAGTCAATATCCGACTTGACCAGTTTGCGAGAAGTAGTTGGCTCACTACGAATTCCGGATAAAGCGCGATTCTATACTGCACTTCAGGTTGATTTCCAAGCGAAGGCCAGTGCTTTTGAACGAGAGAAGACAGCGGCAGTCCGAAGTATTGATTCTTGCACTGAAGAACTAGTTGAAAAACTGAAAAAGACAACTGAATCAGTGATTGCTAAAGAGAAACTAGACCTTGAGTCCCTTACAACTACTATTGGTCAGATTAATCTGTCAATTGATGCTCACAATAAGATTACAAACGATTTTGATAGCGTAAGAAATGAAGCCATCAAGAAATTGAAACAACATTATCTAAGTACAATCTATGATGGTGTAAGACAGCTGGATGGCGAGATCGCGACCAAATCAACATCAAGGGATCAACTCAAGGCAGAGATTGATACGTTGAAAGCGAGTATTACTGACAATTTGGCAAAAATGTCATCAACTCAAAAAGCATGTGAAGAAATCAATCAGCGCCTTCGGACATTCCTTGGACACAGCGAATTGAGTTTTGTCCCACATAACGAGCAACGGACGAAGGACGACGGAACGATGGAAGAAGTAACATCGGGATACGATATTATGCGAGGGAACGATCCGGCCACACTGTTGAGCGAAGGCGAAAAGACAGCCGTGGCATTTGCCTATTTTGTCGTCCAGCTCGCTGATCAGGAATTTGATGTCAGCGAAGGGATCATCGTAATAGATGACCCAATCTCAAGTCTAGATTCAAATTCGTTGTACCAAGCTTTTAGTTTCTTGAAGAACGCGGTCAAGGAGAGCAAGCAGGTCTTCATACTCACGCACAACTTTGAATTTCTGAAGTTGTTAATTAACTGGCTAAAGGGCGCAAGGGCCGATGCTGGTTACTATATGATAAAGAATCGCTACCAGGATGGGGTACGAAGTGCATATATCGATGCGATGGATAAAGAACTCTTCGACTATGAATCTGAATATCACTACTTGTTCAAGCTCCTAAAGCAGCTCAGTCTCGATCAAGACGGCACGCTTGCCAAAGCATATCCAGTTCCGAATATTGCAAGAAAAGTCTGGGAGACATTCTTAATGTTCAGGGTTCCTAATAGTAAGTCCCAATACATGAAAATGGATGAGTTGAAAAAGGCGGGACTCGATGCAGTTAAGTTGGATTCGATATATAAGTTCACCAATGACCAGTCCCACATCACTGGATCCGGTTTGAACCCGGCATTGGTTCCACAAGCAACAAAAGTGATCAATGAGATGTTTGAGATGATGGCGGCGGGCGCCCCAGATCATTTTCGGATTCTTGATGATGCTACGAATTAGTCTTCAGAGTTACTTTCACCAGAGGGTAAATTAGAGTGGTTATCCACAGGTAGTGAGGAATATCGCTACTTTTCGACAATTGATCATTTAGATAGACGAGCTACGATGACTTCACCGCTCAATCTGTCAGTCGCGATAATGCAACACCTTCAAGTGTTTGTTTGAACGTGGGTCGACCGGGGTTTAGCAGGTAAAAAGTTCGAACATCCTTCACCAGGGTGAACCAGCTCGAAATTCCAGCCCGGACAGGGGTAGCAACTGCTTTAGGCAAAGCACGAATCAGTGGTTCGAACTGCAGCTTTTGCACCGCATGAGAGAGAAGCGCGTTCTGGATCAACTTGAACGGTTTTTCCGGCTGAATACTGAGGATACCGTCCTTTAGGGAAAGTTTCGAACCGCAGTGCCGGAGTATTGCTCGCTTCTGTTCCAGCGATCCCTGATCAAACTGCTCTTGCGCTCTGGAAGCAAATTCGAACGCGTCTTCACACGAACGGAAGACGTGGTCAAAACGACTGTCATTGTCTTCAAGCAATTCTTTCAATCGCACCCGCTCCGATTCCAGTTCGTTCTTTTTCGCCAGATATTCGTCATCACTTAGGATGTTTCGCAATCGCAAGCCGAGCAGTTCGGTGATTTCGAATTGGGAGGCCTCATACCGATGGTGAAGCGCTTTCAATGCCTTGCTGCCCTTTTCACTTTCCTCATCGTGGAGCTCGCGAAGAACCTCAAGCGTCCAGTCTCGGAGTTTTTTGCTGATGGTTAAGGAGCGCAGGAAGCTGGAAATTTGCTTTTCAAGCGCGGCACGTTCAATAACTTTTTGAGAGCAGCGGACATTGCGCTTTCGTCGGGTGCAGTGGTAATAGACATACTTATATCCATACCGTCGATTCTTCTTGTGCTCAGCCGTGATTGCTGCACCGCACTCGCCGCAGGTAATAAGACCGGTAAAAGCGAACGTGTACTCTTGTGGTCGAGGCCGGCTGGCCAGCCCGAGGATCTCCTGAACGCGATCAAATTCGGCCTTTGTAATCATTGGCTTCTGCGACCCCGGAAAGAGCTCCTTGTTATATCGAATCGCTCCGTAGTAAAACGGGTTCGTCAGAATACTGTAGATGGTAGAGTAATGCACGGGTCCGCCGCCGTAACGCGAAAACTGTCGCGTTCGCAGCCCCAGCTGATTTGTTGCGACTTCCAGCACACCCATTGGGGTATACGTTCCTGTGAGCATGAGATCCCACATCTTGCGAACCAGCAGAAATCGTTCTGGATCAGGAATGACCGTTCGGGAATTGCGGTCATTCAAATATCCCAAGGGCGGCAAACCAGGCATCCAGCCCGATGCGATCTTGGCGCGAAGTCCGCGCTTCACATTGTCTGATAGATCGTCCACATATTTTTTTGCCATCCCAAATTCGAGCTGCATCCAGAACTTATCGTTACCCGTGTTAAGGAAACTTCGTTGCGCCGTATGGATCGCTTTGAGATGCCCTTCTTCCATTGCCCAGATAAGCGCACCGCCATCGACAGGGTTTCGCGCCAGCCGGTCAAGCTTCCAACAAATGATGCCGTCAAGATCACCCTTTTGCACTTTACCGATCAGTTGCGTGAACACCGGCCGACCCGGAGCTTTAGCAGATTTCGATTCCGTAAAAACCGCATCAACCGCAAGACCCTCCCTCCCGGCGTATTCTTGCAATTCACGAACTTGTGAATCAATCGACAGAACCTGTCTGTCCTCTGATTCACTCGACTTACGTGCGTAGATCGCGATTTTCGGCATGGGAGATTATGGTAAGTAGTCTAACTGTACCAAGCCGGCAGCCGAAGACACAACTTCTAAGATGTTCGAACCTTTTTGTCGTCGTCAGGGGACTTGTGGAGTAATAGTCGGAACAGATTTGTGAGCCGCAAAGCCATCGCCCACGCCTCTTTGTCGTTCAATTCACAGTGAAACTCTTGCCTATAGATGCATTTGAGCTGATCGATATGGTGTTGCTGAAGTGGCATAGTCAGCACAGTATGGAGGATTGAACACCGGTGAAAAGTGAGGAATATCACCTAAAAGGAACTTCGGGGTGTGGATAACCCGAATTGGGTACTATTTCCGAAGATACCGCAAGCTTGTTGGTCCTCTCATTTGAATTGCCAGCGTTCGGTTACTCTTCGGCGGCGAAACCGGAAATGCATTTTTGCGAACAATTCCTCACTGATGTCCACAGGAGCAAGTTCTTTTCGACAATTGAAGGGGTTTTGTCATGGGATTACGCTAATTTTGCACTCTTAAAACCCATGCTACGTCCCATAAACAACCGCGTTCCGAACAGTATCCGATATTACCGGCGTCGTGCCAATATGCGGCTCTTTGAGTTGGCACACTACGTCGGAATTTCGAGTCCGGCAAACCTGGCGAATTGGGAAATGGGCAGGAAGATGCCATCAGCCGACAATCTACTGAAACTCTCCGCGGTGCTCATGGTGCCGCCGGAAATTCTCTTTCTCGGTCGCCTGAAACAACTCCGTGAACAAATCAAAGCTCGCAAAGATCAACCAATAAAGAAACCACTATGAGCACGAATCTCCCGATTCCATTCGTTCCGAAAAGTGCTGCAGATGCCCTGGCGCTCCAGATCGCGCAGTCGTTCGATGACGAAGAGCGATTGCCTATTTATCGGCGTGCGTGTGCCACTCATAATCAGAGTGTGGTGTATCGAGCTTATCGTGAGGCTCTACAGGTGCCGGCAGAGAAGGTGCGGAAATCGCGACGAGCCATTTTCTTCTTCATCCTGCACACCTATGAAGACGAAAATAGTGCTCGGCATTGACTATGGTACGCGTGAATTTGGCTACGCCACTTTCCACGATGGCCGACTGCAGGATTGGAATGTCAAGTCGTTGCGCCGGACATTACCTCGACGAGATCGACTCATTGTCCTCCGACACGCATTCACAAGATTATTAATTGATACCCAGCCAGGGGTGATGGCAATGACAAGACACGAAACTGCCCACAACGACAAGCTGCAGATTATGCCAAAAGTCGACAGGATTATGAAATCCATCGCTGCCGAGCGCAGCATAGCAATTCATCAGTTTGACCCGGTGACTGTCAAGAAAGCTGTTACCGGCGACTCCAAAGCGACGAAGCGTATGGAAGCCAAGGGGGTTGTCGCACTCTTTCCGGAAGTCCGGCTGTATCTCAACGAGGCAGGCTGGCAAGAGCGCTACTTGCAGAGAATGTTCGGGGCGATTGCTGCCGGATCCACCTATTTCGCTCTCTTCGAGAACCCGCCAGACCATGAGCAACCTAACCAACAGTAAGCGGACGCGGACAACACGGCGGCCGGTTGCAATTACGATTCGCGATCGGGCAATGCTACTTGCACTAATTGAATTTCGCGTGCTTTCGACAGAGCAGATTCGTTGGTTGTTCTTTCCTTCAATCCATCGCACGCGGAAACGACTGTACTTGCTGTGGCGCCACGGTTTCCTTCGACGAGCTACTCGCCCGACCCGAATTGGGGAAGGGTCGGCGCAATTCCTGTACGCGCTTTCGGCCAAAGGGCGGCGACTCGTTGGCGACCAGAGCCTGCGACTCCGGCCGCAGTTGACCGATCCAAAGAAATTCAGTGAACATAGCCAGCTTATCAACAACCTCCATATTTGTCTGTTGCTCGTCGAACGTGCCGCCGATGACTTTTCCGTCCGGCGGTGGGAGCAAGGCGCAAAGCTCAAAATGTTCGTCACGGCGATATCTGCGGCCATTTCAACGACATTGCCGATTATTCCAGATGCAATGTTTATCCTAACCTGCAGAGGCCGGGATTATTGTTTTTTCGCGGAAGTTGATCGCGGTCAAACCGACCTCAATCGAATCGCAAGCAAATGCACCGGCTATTCATCGTTGTGGCGGCAGAAGTTACCACAACGTCAATTTGGCGTCCGGTCGTTTCGTGTACTTTACCTGACAACTGGCGGAAAGCGGCTTGTCCATATCCTCGAAAAGATCCGGGTGCAACTACGAAACTCTTCTTGCCCGGACTTGATCGCCGGTGTGAGCGGTAATGCCGTTTCGCTCCAAGAACCTGAAAGGCTCTTTTCGATGGCATGGCGGACAGTTGCCCTTTCAGGAGACATTGTTTCGAGCTGTCCGCTGCCAAGCCCTTCCTTTGTCCGCTCCCGCCAGCGCCTTGAACACCACTTGTGCGCTGACCAGAATCCTGATGCTAGCTGTAAGGAGACTCCGGGCTCGGTGGATGAGGGCAGCCCTCGTCTGCCGGGTAGCGGGAGCGGATAGGTGAAGATCGGATGGAAGTCTGTTTTTGTTTGTGGTGCCGTCGGCAACAAGTGCTATTCGACGGCCTGAATGCGCGCGTTCGTCGGTCGGCTGCGCTTCACGCCATGCTTCCGGTGGGGTCGTGGTTGGCAGGGAGTGCAAACCACGACGAAAAAGTAGCCGGGAAATAATCTCTATTTCCCTTCTACTTTTTTCGGGGTGTAACCCCTTGTCCCACCTCCAGCATGTCGTTCGCTTTGCCTCCCGACTCCACCATTTTTCCCGAGTCCTTTCTTCCTGCGCTTGGCGTCATTATATTGTGGGTGCGCCAAGCGCTGGAGCTTGGAAAGGACTCGGCTTTGCCGGTCGGCTCGGAAGCCGACATCGCCGCCGCTTAGCTTTTTGGTGGGTGCGGCGGCTCGGCGTCGGTCGGCGGCCATCCAACGGAGTTGGTCGTTTTAGCGGAGCCGTTGTCTGGCCTTGACGAAAAATGGTGGAGTCGGGAGGCATCGCGTGGCTATCACCCCGCCGTTGCGGCGAGGTTCCCGCGCCCCCTGCTCGTTGCCGACCCGGGGCGCGGAGCCACGCGGCCTCCGACGAACGCGCGCAGAGAAAGACAGATGAGGGAAGAGGACAGTTTGAAAGACCTACCGCTAAAGAGAAAACTGAAGGCATTCCGACCGAACGGACGCGATCGTTCGATCCTGCAGTATGTCGCCGACTATCGGTTCATGAGCATTGAGTTGCTCGCGGCGTTGATCGTTGCGCCGCCGGTACCGGGACGCACGTATGGATTCAGCGAATCGGCGCTCCGGGCACGATGTCAAAAGCTTCGAGATAATGACTTTCTTAACTGGCAATTTTTGCATGACTTGCCTACAGGTCGGGGTTTGCATACCGAGCGACCAGCGGTGTACTCCATTGGTCCGGCGGCGCTCGATCTCTTAGAAGAAGAATTCGGCTTCAGCCGCGAGCAACTCAAGCAGTCGCTCGAGAAGAACAAACTGAGCTCAATGTTTCTCCGCCATTTCCTGATGATCAGCAAGTTCCATGTTTGCTTGGAACTGGCGTGCCGTCAAACCGCCAACGGCGGTATTGATGCCGGCGTCGCCGGAGATCTCTCCGGTATGACGGTTGAAATTGGCACTTGGCTACAGGACGGACTGGTTGACCGCGTTCGTGTTACAGTCGGCGACGTAGTCGAGACGATACCGGTGGTGCCGGATGCTGTTTTCAATCTGGTCATTCGCAAATCAGACGGCTCGGTTACGGTGAAACATTTTGCGCTCGAGGCGGACAGGGGGACGATGCCGATGCGGAGCATTACGAAGAAAGCAACTGGCTATTGGCAGTACATCCGGCGGGGATTGCAAAAACGCCGATATACATACTATGGAGAACATGGCGCGGGACCGGAATTGCGGGTTGTCAATCCGAACTTGAAATGGGATGCGATTCCAAAGGGCGAGCAAGAGAACATTCTGCGATACGGGATCGATGATCTAACAGTCTTATTTGTCACCCGTGGGGAATCGCCTGACGTGAAGTCCCTGAAGGAGAAGTCCCAGCTCACACGCAAGCGCCAGAGCAGTATCCTTGAGGCGGTAAGACGGGTAGAAGGTATCGATCCATCTTCCGACACGTTCGTCTTTTGTACTGAAGGATTGGATTTCGATGTAAAAAGCGCGGCAGCGTTATTCGAATCGATTTGGCAATCGTGTCGTGAAGAGCCCCTCAGATCGAAGTTGATACCAACCCGTGCGGAGTGATCTCAAGTCATCCAAACCCGGTCGCAAATTTTTGTGAAAACAATCACGTGAATCCTAAAAAAAATTGACAACATTTGTCGATTCTTCTTGCTTTTCTTGGAAACTGGGATTATCATCGCATACGTGGTAACCGGCACTAGCTCAGAGCTCAAATCGGCGCGTTCGTTGCGCCCCGAGGAGGGTTGATCTGGTGTTCAGAGGAGATTAACCACAAACAGAGGAGGAATTACGATCCTCTCTAGCGCTTTTCGCTCATTATTACTTTGATTGGTCGCGGCCGGGAAACTGGCCGCTTTTTTTATGAAATGTCTTGACAAGACCGTCAATCCAACGCTAATTAAAGCAACCAATCAAAGTAATCTCGTGGATTTCCCACACATCCTTTAAGTATGTCCAATTGTTACGCGCGGTTTTCATGCTTTCCGTGTGCGGTTTTGAAGAAAACCATCCATAAAAAAGCACCCCGACTAGAGAATGCTTTGCACACAAGGCTCCAGTCGGGGCTCACAGCAGAACGCTGCTTAATCGGTTAAGATAGCTGTTTTATTTTTCATGTCCACATGAATTTTAGAACAGGCTGTTTTTGCCGTCAAGCCTGCCGATCTGCGCTTCGTCCACCAAATAGGGCGAGGCATTCCTCAGTGACACAGCATCCATAGGAGTCAGCAATGCTTCGCTGCAATATGGATATCTATATCGAGGCCGCAATTCCGCTAATCGAAGCTGCAATTGTGGTGGTGCCGTCGGATTGGACTGCTTTAGGTCCAGCGAAGGTCGCGTTCTGTTGCTTGTTGACGATCTACATCTTGTCTCGCCGCCGTCAACAGTAGCAGTTGTCCATCGATTTCTGAATTTGAAACGGATAATTTTGGAGGAAATAACAATGTCTCACAGAGACGACTATGATGACGGATTTGATGACGGTATCGCTGCCGCCATCATTGGGGGCCTGGCTATTTATGGGGCGTTTAAGATTGTCGAAAAACTCAGGGAAACCCCTGAGCAGCGGCTGCTGAACAACCTTGGTCGTGATCTCAAGCAGCTTGATTCCGGAGTGTATGACGGGTATGACGACGATGAGGAGGACGAGGATGAGGCCGAGTAAGGTTCTCCGTATCGCTCACGAAGTTTTGGCTATCCGTCGGAAGATCGTTACTTCCCATATTGAGAATCGAAACCGCGTGGCTCTGCAACGATCCGAGATGGAAGTCCAGCTTAACAAGCAAAGACTTGAATCCGCCCAATATCGGTTTGGTGTTATCGAACTACTTGCAAAGGTCAAGCAGATGACGCCACCGGCGCCAATCGATCCGGTGGAAGAAATCCAGCAGCGCGAACGCCGTGTCATGGCGGATTTGTCCGCCAAGGCGAACATTCGCGCCGCCGCCGAGAAGGCACTTCGTGATCAGGCTGCTCAAGCCGCATTTGACCGCGCCGACTTCATCGCTCAGGTGAAGCGTGACTTGCCAGAGGAATCTTGGGCGGAGATCATCGACGACTATGACCGCCGCGTGTATGAAAGCACACAAGAGGAGACGTCGTGACGCCGTTTTGTATTGGCGTGGATCGCAACACAGGACGCAGCGTAACGCTGCGTCCAGATGTTCTCTTCGCGCACGGCTTGATAGCGGGCGGAACAGGCATGGGGAAGAGCCAGCTTGCAAACGCTCTCTGCCGCCATTGTCTGCACGCGGGCATTCCGTTTGTCTATCTTGATCCTCATGGCGACACCTACCACGACCTTGTTGCCTATGCCACTGCCCGTCGGGTCCAGAACCGCCTTGTGACGATTGACGCCAATCTGGCGGCGGATACGTTTGTATTTCCACTAAATTTCTGCTGCCGAATGGCTTGGATTCGGCAACGCAGGGAGCGATGATCATGAAAGCAATGGCAAAAGTATTTGGCGAACAGGACGCGGAAACGAAGCCGCGTCTCGAACGCCGTGGGCGGGACACGTTCATTGCCTTGATCGAAGCAGGATTGACGCTTGCCGAAATGCTCGACTTCCTCTCCATCGATGACGATCGTTTTCGTAAGCACGTGCTTGGCCGAGTTTCGAATCCGTATGTTCGCGCTGAGTGGCAGGAATTTGACTCCATTGCAAGGCGATCAGACCGCGAAGCAATGCTCGAGTCGACACTCAATCGCGCCGCCAAAGTCATTCTCAGTGATGCAATCCGACGCGTCTTTGGGACAGCAACGAATAATCTCGATTGGGAGAAAGTTCGGCGCGAGAATTTGGCGGTAGTTGTCAATCTCCAGCCGCAAAAAGTTGCAAGAGAAGCCCAGCAACTGCTCGGTACAATGCTGCTAGATCACTTGGCGAACTACGCCATGCAGCAGACGAAAAGGGAGAATAAGATGTTTGTCATCGCTGACGAAATGGACGAATTGGCTAGTCCCGACTTCGCCTTGATGTTCCAAGCGTTTCGAAAGCGAGGCATTTTCTGCTGGCCGCTACTGCAGTATTTACAGCAACTGCGTTCGCGTGACGAGTCAAATCGTCTCTACGCGGCCGCAATGACGTGTTCGGACGTCAAGGTCGTCTTCCGTACATCGTACGAGGATGCGGCGCTTCTGGCGCGCGAACTTTTTCCCGGAGCATTCCGGGGCGACATTGTTAAGGACGAGTTATTTCGGACACTGCTTTTGCCTAAGGAGTCGCAGCGTACTGTCGTTGGCTCGTCGGAAAGCGAAAGTGAATCGACGAGTGAGAGTGAGAGCGTTTCCGAGTTCGAAGGCACCGGCGTTGGCAGCACCAATGTCGACGGTATCGCCAGCGCCGAAGGTCAGACTTTCGGCGGTATGTACGGTGACGTTCTGCAATCGTCCGAGCTATCAAGCCTGAACAGTGTTTCCGGTGCCTCCTCCTCATCGATGTCAGGTTCGACTCGATCTTCTTCAACCACCCGCAGTCATTCACGCGGCCACTCCCGGTCCAAGGCAGTTGTTCCGTTCTATGAATATGAACACGCCAAAGAGTTGGGTGGACGGCAGTATTTCAGTGTCGAAGAGGAATTGGAAAAGCGAATCTATGCTATCCAAAGCCAGGTGCGGCGCGAAGCGATCCTGAAAGTAGGAAACGCACCGGCAATTCACATTCTCACAACGTTCATCAAGCCGGTGCGCATTCGACCGCAGGATCTGCAGAGAACATTCGACCTGCTCGCGCGGAAATATGCACTGCCGGTTGAAGTCGTCGATGCCGCGATTGCGGAACGTCGGCGGCTTGCAGTTTCGACATCGGCGGGTGATATCGGCGTCGACAACAAGCAGATTGTCGCCTATCTCTTCAAACCGCAAAGGAGGAAACGATGAAACGGGAACGCGAATTTTTGAGTAAACGGGAAGTCGCTGAGATGTTGAATTTGAGCATCTTTACAATCGATTCTTGGGTTTCGCAACGGCGCGAAATACCATTTATCAAGATGGGAAGGAACGTCAGGTTTGACATTCGAGATGTCCGAGCCTGGCTAGAGAAGCGGAAGTTCAACCCCGAGTAATGCGTTTTGGACGACGCCGGTCGGAATATCATTGCTGACCGGCGTTTTTTTGTGCTTATTGGCAAGAATTGGATGGAAACTATGGCAGTCATCAAGCGCGGAAATACTTGGTACATTGACTACTACAGCGGCGGCAGGCGCTTCCGGGAGGCCATCGGCTCCAACCGGAAAATGGCCGAGCGCGTGTTGGCGAAGCGGCAAGTTGAAATCGCCGAAGGCCGCTTCCTCGACGTCAAGAAGCAGTCAACGGCGACGTTTGACGACATCGCGAAATCGTTCATGGAGTACTCGCACAGTAACAAATTGTCCTTCGAGCGCGACGAACGCTGCATCAAGCTGCTGCGCGAACACTTCGGCGGCAAGATACTCGACGAGATTACGCCACTGGAAATCGAGAAGTACAAGTCGGCGCGCCGGAAGATTGTCGGACCGGCCACCGTCAACAAGGAACTCGCATGTTTCAAGACGATGTTCTCCAAAGCGGTCATCTGGGGTTTGGCGAATCAAAATCCGGTGAAGAAAGTTTCGATGTTTCGCGAGCCGCCCGGCAGGGTGCGATTTCTTTCTCGCGAAGAAATTAGACGCTTACTGAGCGAGGCGGCCGATCACATTCGACCAATCATCATCGTCGCGTTGTTCACCGGTATGCGGAAGAGCGAAATCCTCAAATTGACATGGAAAGACATCGACTTCAACCTACGGCTCATCTATGTTCGCAACTCCAAGAATAACTCGGCCCGCGAAATACCAATGGCCAGGGAAGTCGTCACCGCACTGCAATCCATACCGGTGTCGAAAGGTCGAGTCTTCACCAGCAGCGACGACCGGCCGGTTTCGAGCATTCGCACAGGATTTGATAACGCTGTCAAGCGAGCGCAGATTTCGGATTTTTCATTTCACGATATCAGACATACTTTTGCGTCGTACCTTGTGATGAACGGTGTTGAATTGTTTACCGTGAAGGAACTACTCGGTCACAAATCGATTTCGATGACGACAAGGTATTCCCATTTGAGTCCGGCGCATAAAGGGCGCGCCGTTGAGACGCTCGATTTTCTGGGTAGTCACAAATTGGTCACAAACAGTGACACCAAGGTTGCGCAAGACAAGCTAAATCGTTATCGTTCAACAATTGCCGGAGTGGCGAAATTGGTAGACGCAAGGGACTTAAAATCCCTCGTGTGGTGACACACGTACCGGTTCGATTCCGGTCTCCGGCATATTGTAAATGGGACAAATCTAGATTGCTGAATTGGGAGATTACTTCTTCTTGGAGTAGTACTGCCCATAGTACTCGTTGCCGTAATGATAGGGAAGGGCGCCCTGCACATTGTTCAGGATCAACCCAATGATATTCGCTTCGGCTTTGGTTATAATATCGCGCGCACGTTGAACGACTTCCTTTTGCGTCCGGCCGGCGCGAATGACCATTACAACACCGTCCACCGATGAAGAAATAATCGCCGGATCCGACACCGGAATAATCGGCGCGCAATCCACGAACACCAAATCGAAGCTAAATTCCGCCCGCTCGATCACTTTCCGGACCATGTCCTCGCGGATCATCTCCGTCGGGTTGCCCTCGGCGCTTCCGGCCGGCATTAGCCAGAGATTCTCCAAACGTGTCGATTTGAGCGTCGCTTCAAATTCAGCCTGCTCGGTCAACATCTCCGCAAAGCCCACGTTATTGTCTACGCCGAACATCTCGTGGACAACCGGGCGGCGCAAGTCGGAATCGATCAGAAGCGTCTTGCTTTTTTTGTGGTGTGCGGAAGTAATGGCCAGCAGCGCTGCTATCGTCGATTTGCCTTCGCCAGTAATTGCCGAAGTCACAAGAATCGAACGGGGCGTCACGCCTTTGATTGGTCGAGTGACGTTATGCAGTAGCCGCCGCAGCTCGGTACCGGCTACGGAATCAAACTTATAGTAATCGAGAATCGACGGTTGCTTTTCCTTTGCCATAATCTCTATGCTTCCATTCCGTATCAGGTGTACCCGTTCCGCTTTCGGGCGAATCCATTCGCAAGTAGGAATCGGGATTCCGGTGGTTATGATAATAATTCGGCAGAAACTGTCAAAACATAATAACTACCGAAGCGCGGCAAACATTTGTTTCAGTTTCGTTGTTGCCGGGTACCATTCGACCGATATATTAACGAATCAAATGACCAAACTCGCAATAGTATCATCAGGAACAGTTTTAGTGGTCGGCAACAGTACAAACGCGGACTTTGTGGAGTAATATGGCAACCGTCAAAGCAAAAGGCGCATTTAGGGAGGATCTTGAAAAGTTCTACCGAGTCCAATTCGGCAGTTCAAAGGCTTCGCTCGCCCGGAAGCTGCGGATGTGGTTCAGGCATTTCGGGCTCCACTGCGTAGCTGTTTATCGCTTCGGCAAGATGGCGGAACGGATTTCCCGGAAGAATCGTCTGCTCGGGCTGCCGTTCAAGATCCCGCATGTTTTCCTGAATCTCTCGATGCAGTTCTTTCATCACGTCAATATTGATGATGCTACTATCGGTCCGGGGTTCTTCATCGGTCATGTCGGTACAATTTATATCGGTCCGGTCGCGATCGGAGAGAACTTTAGCGTGACTCACAATGTAACTATTGGTGTTGGTCACTCTGAAGGCAAGGTCGGCATTCCGACGATTGGTGACAATGTCTGGATCGGAACCGGCTCGGTTGTCTCCGGTGCGATTACCGTCGGAAGTGGCGTCACTATCGCCAACGGCACCATGCTGACACGAAGTGTGCCCGATGGCAGCCTTGTTGCCGGTAATCCGGGACGAGTGGTCATGAACAACTTTGACAATAGCGAACTTCTGACCGTTCGAGAGCAATAGTGGAATGTAACACTTGGGTGTACAAGCATCATAGTTTCAGGTATTGCGAATGAAACAGAAGCGTGACGCGCCATCGCCGACCCAAAAGCCCCTCTCTAATTCCAATATTGACCGCGGCGGAATCTCCACATCCTCCATAATTACGCGTTATCGTCTGGCAGTTGCCGGGCTTGGAGCGTTGTCAATAGTCTTTGCGCTTGTATTTGTGAGAATGTCTGAAAAGCTCCAGTTCGCGATGGTCGCCGCAGTTCCGGCCATACTGATGGGCGCTTACATGATGGTCAGCCAGTTTGCCGGTGTCTGGGCTTTCGTCATGGTCGAGTATCTAAGGCCGTATACGTTTATCGCGGCCCTGCGACCCCTGCGTCTGGGAATGTTGACCGTTGCCGTGACTTTGGTTTCATGGATCATAGCCCAGGCCGTCAATCGAGAAAAAATCCACTGGAACTCCCTCTGCACTTGGTTTCTCTGTTACCTTCTAGTCATCGCTTCGAGCATCCTTACCGCCGGTAATAATTTCCGGGCGTATCACGCCTTCGAAGGTTTGCTGGTGACCTTCCTGATGTTCTTCCTGCTTCTCAACATTGTGAAGACAAAGGATCAACTTAGCAAAATCATCTGGCTGTTGCTTCTAGTTCATGTCTATTACGCGATCAAAGGAATCTTCAACTTTGCCCTGGGTGGTTCAGGCGGCGGCTTGGTCACGAGCGGTGCTGTCGGCGGAAGTTTCATGGGAGATGAAAACGACTTTGCGCTCGCGCTCAATGCCATGATCCCGTTCGCGTTTTTTATGTTCCAGAATCAGACTTCGAAATTCAAGCGGCTCTTCTTGATCGGCTCGTTGCTCGTCCTCGTACTCGGCGTCGTGTCGAGCCAGTCGCGCGGCGGCTGGGTCGGTTTGATGGCGGTTGCTTTGTTCTGCTTCATGAAATCAAAGCGCAAACTGATGAATCTTGGCATCGCCGCAATGCTGGGCGTCGCCGTCCTGATTTTTGCTCCAAGCAGCTATTGGTTGCAGGTTGAATCGATTACTGATACCGAGGAAGCTACAGCCAACTCACGCCTAAACTACTGGCATGCCGCAGTACGTATGTACATCGACTACCCGATTACCGGTGTCGGAGCGGCAAATGGCCCGATGAAAATGCCTTATTACGTAACCGGATTTCGCGATCCGGCAACGCAATGGGGGAGAACATTCCACGGAACTCTGCCCCTGGTTCTGGCTGAATCTGGTACTTTGGGAATCGTCTGCTATTTGATGCTGTACATAACAGCATTGCGCGGCTTAAGCGGGGTGCGAAAACGCTTCAGTCAGGATCACCGCTCGGACGAGTGGACTTATGCGAGCGCAATCACGGGCGGAATGATCGGATGGCTGACTTCGGCAACTTTCTTGTCAGCCGCGTACTATCCACATCTCTGGTCGTTATATGCTATGACCGGTGTCTTGCTTCGAATCGCCAAGACTACTCCTGACGTCGCACTTTCGCAATCTCAAATCGAAAGTGAATCAGGCCCTTCTATGCCCATCGACGATCGTGCGATCAAGCCAAAAGAGGGATAACAGAAGATTGGTAGGGGGAAGCTGCTAAACTTTTGAGTGTCTGAGATAACTAACTTCGACGGGATCGTAGTCTCGCCTCCGAAGGCGCCGGCGTAGACTGTCAAGGAACCACTTCAATTCAAGGGCGAGCAGTTTGCGCTTCGAGATGCTTGCGCAACCTAACTGGCTCACATAGCAATCAAGAAGCTCTGAAACTGGTGCGAACCAGCAATCGCGTTTGCTAAGTTCCGCCAACAGTTTCTTCGTCTCCGGATGAACCTCGTCGTTTTCTACAAAGCCTTTCCCAAAGTGCGTGCTGATGATGCACATCCCGCCATCTCGCTCCAGCGATTCCTGACGACTGCTGGACAGCAATGCATTAAACTCTTCGACGTTTTCGGCGTCGCAGGAAAGAAACCACGCATTGACCCACGGAGTATGTCTGTTGTGATAGACGACCGGTGTGGCGCCGTTCAAGATATTGATTCCGGTGAAGGTAAAACTGCGAACATACTTGAGGTGCTTCTGCGCTAGATCGCCCCAGAAATAGGGAGACCCGCTTCGGTGGCCAAGGAAATACTGTCGGTCGTCGCGGCTTAACAGCGCGTACAGTCGTTTCGTAAACCAAAACGTAAATCGCTCCGAGCCCCAATACAGATTGTCCCGGTTCCGCCCGTGAGCCGCGTTGATTGTCGGGTACGCTCCGAACACCTCGCGAAACTTGGCGAAGCCTCGTTCAATCTCGGCTCTGTACATGCTTTCCATTCCGGCCCCATGAAATGCGATTTCAAATCCGCGCCGTTTCAGCTCGAGCATGTAGGCAGCGTATTCGGAATTTTCCAGCGTATCGGAGCCTCTGTAGCTGCTGGCGCCCTCATAACCAACGCTCCACACCGACTTGGTCGTACGTATGCCTAGCTCCGAGAGATAGTCGTAGAGGGGGCGAATTGAAGCCAATGTCGACACATCCGTATCGTCAAATACGGAGAATGCGCATCGCTTACCGTTGGGAAACGTAACTTTCATTGAGGGCCAAGGCCACCGGCGGCATCCGCAAAGCCTCGTGTAATATAGGAATTTTGATATAGTTGATCGAAATCGTCCGCCTTGTTCTCACTGCGGAATGCAACATGGACGGTTTGTGGTATGCGTATGAATGCGGACGCCTTCAAAGTTTTTGCTAAATCTCGATTGTTGCCGGAGAACATGATTATGTCCACACCCTCATCATAGCCACGGAATAATGCGTGCTGCACCAGCTCCTCGAGAGTATGCGGATCCGCATGCGACCACATCGCATCGATCACGTTAAGGGCCTTGAGTCCGTTTAAGGGACCGCCGTCACTATAAGTCATGATAGTATATAAGGCCCAAGCCTTGACTTCGTTTGACTTCGTATAGACCATTTTCCGCCAGCCTTTTGAAGTCGGGAACTGCCAATTCATATACTTGGAATTGCGAACATTGGTCAGACTGAAATATCCCTTGGTCTTTTCCCACAATTCGTCGACTTCAGGACCGAACTTATCCACATCAACAAAGCGACAGTCTTTGCCCTTGCGCACCTTCGCCGGAATCCTCTTGAGCTGGTGAATGGTCGAAATGCCCAGACTCATCGGCATCCGCAACATGCGCCAGGCGAGTGCCGCAACCGACTTCATTTTCTTCGGCAAGAATCTTTCGATGCGATCAACTGTCATCACGGACAAGAAGCGCCGTGGCTTAACGATGTGCACATACTCCACGATTTTGCCCGGGAAAACCCAGTTGTCCGCCTTATGAGATCGCAACGCGGCCTCAATAACGAAGACTCCTGCCAAAAGCGGAAACTCCTTTGTGGCGACTTCGTCAAGTTTCTTTGCCAAGCCCAACCCCCGGTATTCCTTCAATACAAATCGGCCGCTTCCCCAATGAGCCAGTCGCTCTTCGCCGTTCATCCAAAGTGCGAACGGTGTCGAGGCTAAATGACCGACAACCGTGCCGTTTTCAATAGCTATCGTTGTTGTCGGCTTATCAGTTTCGTAGGGGTTCTTGCTGGATTGATCGGAGCGTTGATCGCTGTTGGCGTCTTGAGTCGAAGCGAATACTTTTCGGCAAAACTCATTGACTAGATCTTGTTCAGCTCCCACTTTACAGAGCCTAACTTCCATTCGCGTCTCCGTTAATTCCGACCAGATTCATGTTCAAGACTCGCTCCATGATATGATTCGTAACTGGCGTTGCAAGTATTTGTTATCTCCACCCGGAACCACTTGGAAAATGAAGGCTCAAGGGGGGATTGCAACGCTAAAAAATCATTTCGGAATATTACCCTTAAGTAGGTCGACAATATTCACTTTGAAATAACAATTGTCCAGCAATTTCGCGAGTGAATTCTTGACCATACGATTCAAAATAGAGCAGGCCGACGCAATTTCACCGGCTGATTTCGCCTGTGCCGTATTGATCTTAAGTCGTAGCGACCGCGATCGAAACTGAAAGGCTGTCACATCGACAAAAGAATAACTGTTTTCCTGATTTGGTCGATATTCGAACGTAGGCGACTGTCGCAACAAATCCGTTAGTGGGACAAATGACTTGCTAAGCCTCAAGCTCGGCTGTATCATACTATACTAGTTAGGAATTGGAAATTTCACCTAAGCATCGGTAGGCAGGAGTAAGAGCAGCGAACGACTCATATGCAGGCGAAAGGTCACAAGTGAGGAGAGTTGTAGAGTACAGTGATGATTGCGAAGAAATCTGGACTGACTACATCAAACGTTCGCCGCAAGCTTCCATTGCCCATCAAATTGGCTTCCGAAAAGTCATAAAGGAAGGGCTGGGCAACACTCCGATCTATCTCATGGTTCGCGATGGTGATTCGGTTGCCGGTGTCTTACCTTTATTTTCAATCCGAACCTGGTGGAATGTACAATACTTGATCTCCGTACCGTGGCTCGATTATGGCGGCATCTGCGCCGATGATCCGGACGCCGAGGCGATGCTGCTCCAGGAAGCCCAAAACATCGCAAAACGAGAGAAGGCGGTCTTTATTGAGTTCAGGTCAGAGCACAAGACCAAGCAGGCGCTGACTGACCTGGACCAAAGGGTGACCTTTTTGATGGAACTGAATCCTGACAGCGAAGCTCTTTGGAAGAGTCTTGACTCCAAAGTCAGAAATCAGGTTCGCAAGTCCCAGAACTCCGGCTTGACGGTTCACTACGGCCGACTGGAGCTATTGGACGAGTTTTATCGCGTGTTTGCCTGGAAGATGCACGAACTGGGGACTCCCGTTTGGGGCAAGAAGCTGTTTGCTGGGGTACTCAAGGAATTCCCCGATTCTGTCGAAATTGTCTTGGTAAAGCAAGGAGACACAACAGTTACGGGTGCTCTGCTTTTGGCGCACAAAGACCGGCTCTATGTGCCGTCGGCAGCGTCCTATCGCAAGTATCTCAAAATGTGTCCCTATCACGCATTGTATTGGAGCGTTATTGAACGAGGTTGTCGGACCGGGTTCAAATACTTTGACTTTGGTCGTTCAACAATCAATTCGTCAACGTATCACTTTAAGAAGCAGTGGGTAAGTGTACCAACGCCATTGGAATGGCAATATTCGCTGCATCGCATTTCGGAGATTCCGCAAATCAATCCCAGCAACCCGAAATATCGACTCGCGAAGTGGTTGTGGATGCGTCTGCCGTTGCCGGCCGCGAACTTGCTCGGGCCATTAGTAATTAAGAATTTTCCCTAATCGGAAAGATACGGATCGTAATCAAATACACTATGCAGAATCATCTCGTCGCTCCCGCTGGAACACCAATCGTATTCGGCGAATTAGCCAAGACCCTATACGATCGCTTTAAGCGCGAATCGCACACCGAACGTCTGGCTAAGCGAATCCAGAGTTTCACCGGATCGCGACACAGCTATTTCCTCAATTCCGGTCGCGCCGCGCAAACCGTCCTGCTCCGAGCGATGCGCCAAATCGCACCGGAAGAGCGTAACGAAGTAATTCTGCCGGCATACACCTGTTATTCCGTCGCTGCGGCTACAATCAGAGCTGGCCTGAAGATTCGCCTCGTCGATGTCAATCCAATGAGCTTTGATTATGACTTCGAGCATCTGGAAAGAATTTCCGGGTCGCGCGTACTCGCGGCACTAGGTTGCAATATGTTTGGCGTCCTCAACGATTGGGATCGCCTGGCGGAGATAGCCAAAGCAGGAAATTACTTCCTTGTTGATGACGGCGCGCAGTCATTTGGAGCTTCATACAAGGGAAGACAATCCGGAACATTAGGAACAGCCGGTTTCTACAGCCTCGGACGCGGCAAAGCACTGACTACCTACAACGGCGGCATCCTCGTCACCAATAATCGCGATCTCGTTGGTCCATTGGATGAAATCGTCGGCAAATTACCCGCCGCCGGACTCGTCGAAGAATGCGTTGTCTTTGTCAAGCTAATGATGTATTCAATGTTCATCCGGCCAAGCCTCTACTGGATCCCGGCATCGCTGCCGTTTCTTGGGCTTGGTGAAACTGAATTCGAAGTTGATTTTGGGATGAGCAAATTGTCGTCGGTGCAGACAGTCGCCGGGTCAGTAATCTTTGAGAGCATTCTCTATTTCCACACCAGACGCGCTGAAAATGCGGCAGAATTGGCGAATGCGGTATTGAGTCTGGGAAAATTTGAAATCCCGGGCTGGAATGCCAAGAGCTGCCCGCCCTATTTACGCCTTCCTGTGCTGGCTCCAAATCGCGAGTCGCGCGATCGTGCAATTGAAGAACTTAGAAAAGCGGGAGTCGTTGCCACGAAAATGTATCCGACTACCATTCGCGCTATTCCTGGAATTGAACCGCACCTTGCTTCAGACCAAGCGGACTTTCCCGGTTCACAACAATTGGTCGATCGCCTCTTCACACTGCCGACTCATCCTTACCTTACCGAGCGGGATGTTGACAACATCTTGGCCGGTCTCAAAAACATCTGATGCGCCTGGTAGTTGGATAATGCGCCGAATCATCAAACAGCTGTTTGCAGCGGCATTATACTACTCCGGACTTCTGGCATTGCTTGACTATTGCGCACTGGCGCTCACACGCAAACCCCATGAAGTCTTGCTTATGTATCATCGGGTGCTCGATGATCCCTTCTCTGAATCCGAATACGCCCAAACGGGAACCGCGGTCTCGACCAAGTCATTTGAAGCGCAGATGGTGTTCCTGGCGAAAAAGTTTACGGTGCTGACTGCCGCCGAATATGTCAAACGCCGCAAATCCGGCACGCCATTGCCGAAGAAATGTGCGGTAGTTACTTTTGACGATGGTTGGGCGGACAACTATGAAAACGCCTATCCGATTCTCAAGAAGCACAAGATTCCCGCAACGATCTTTCTCTGCTCGGATTTTGTCAATTCCACCAAGAAGTTTTGGTTTCATGAAATGATTCACGCCATCAAGTGGCAGAATCTAAGCGCACAGCAACTCGAACAGGCACTCAATCGATTTCAATCTCAAGCACCTGCGGGGGCTTCCCAGCCTGTGTCGCTTTCGACCCACACAACCTGGAATGCTCTCATCAACAGTTTCTTTCGACTCGCCAAGACACTTAGCGCCGATCAACTGGGCGTGTTGTTGGCCGACCTCACCCGGATAACCGGTAAATCCGACGACGATTGGAAAAGCAAGCGGTTCATCTTAAGCTGGGACGAGATCACTGCGATGGATCCGGCAATCATTGAGATTGGTTCGCACGGCAAATCCCACCGGCTTCTGACAGCAATCTCGCGCGACGAATCCGCCCGCGAGTTGATCGAATCCAAGCGCGATATCGAAGAGAAATTGGGAAGAAGAGTCCTGACTTTTGCCTACCCGAACGGATCGTATGACGAAACGATCAAGCAGATGACTGCCGAAGCAGGCTATGAAGGCGCGTTCGGTGTGGGATTCGATCACCTGGACTCCGACCTGTTTGCAGTATCTCGCTCTGGTGTGCACGAAGGCGCCATTGCCGGTTTTCGCGGCAAATTCTCGCCGGCAATCTGGGCGGCAAAATTAAGCCCGGCATACCAACGGTGGTTCGACAAACGCAAAGGTCCGCAAGAAAAGGTCAATAACCGCAACAACGCCCACTATGCAATCGATGCGTTTTAATTCTGCGACACTATGGCAACGACTAAGATAAATCTTCTTCATGTAGTCTTGGAAATGGACATCGGTGGTTTGCAGCGTCTGATCACTGACACGACTCTTGCTATGGATCGCGAAAAATTCAGTGTCGAAGTCGTCTGCCTTGACAGCCTTGGCTGTTTCGCTGAAGTCCTGCAAGCCAACGGCGTCAAAGTCACTTTGCTGCGCCGCCACGATCAACACCTCGCTCTGTACCCGATTCGACTCGCCCGCTATATGCGACAGCGCAAAGTCCATATCGTGCACATGCACCCCGGCAGTTTCATCTTCGGCATACTCGCCGCAGTACTGGCGCGGGTGCCGGTTTCGGTTTACACCGAACATGGCCGCGCCGTCCCGGAGAGTCCCGCGCGTGTCAGGGAAGACCGGGTCTCCGGCGTCTTTGTCGATCAGATCATTGCCGTCTCGAAAGAATTGGAGCTGTACCTGGCGGACGCGGTCAAGTTGCCGGCGCACAAGATCTGCACCGTAATCAACGGCGTGAGGGTTTCGGAATTTGTCAAGAGGCCAAAGGATCCCGCGCTGCAGAAAGAATTCGGTCTTGCGCCGGACACAAAAGTTCTCGGCACTGTGGCTCGATTGGACGGCGTCAAAGATCAGTTGACCATGCTCAAAGCAGTAAAGATCGTCCGCGAAACAATTCCAGATGTGCGGCTGATGTTAGTCGGCGACGGTCCGGAACGATCGGAACTGGAAAAGTTCGCAAAAGCGAACGGCATGGAAGGGAATATGACCATCACCGGTCAGCGCAATGACGTGCCGCGACTGATCAATCTCTTCGACATATTTTTGCTTTCCTCCTTGCGCGAAGGCACGAGCATATCTTTGCTCGAAGCAATGTCATCCGGTGTCGCCCCAATTGTCACAAATGTCGGCGGCAATCCAGCCATTGTGAGTTCCCAAGTTGATGGAATTCTGGTCGAACCGCGCGATCCGCAAGGAATGGCCGACGCCATCATAGAATTGCTGCGTGACGACGACAAGCGAAAGCGCTTTGCCGAGGCTGCCGCGCTAAAAGTCCGTAATCATTACAGTATCGAAAATATGGTTCGCCAATACGTTGAAATTTATACAAAGCACCTCGCCAAAAAGAGACGGTCGCGCTATCTTGTGGAGCAGTACGCCGGAAAATAATGGACTCGAACGCAGGGATCTCGCGATGAAAGCTACCGCATTCAACAGGACTAACGCTTGAAGACGTCTGAAATCGTCCTGCTCGTAATTTTTGCCGCCGCAGTCGCTGAAATCTTGTGGTCATATCTCGGCTATCCGATGTTTCTCTTGATCTGTTCGAGACTCATCCGCCGGGAAAGCAAGAGCAAAGACTGGCTGCCGGATGTCGCCGTCGTGATTACTGCTCACAACGAGGAAAAACGCATTCGCCAGAAGATTGAGAATACACTGGCTCTCGATTATCCGGCTGACAAACTGCACATCACTGTCGTTTCCGATGCTTCAACTGACGGGACCGAAGAAATCGTCCGCACGTTCAAGGATCGCGGCGTGTCGCTGATGATCATGCCGGAGCGGCGCGGCAAACACTATGGTCAGGGCAAAGGCGTCGCTGCCGCACCGGCAGAATTCGTTGTCCTGTCCGACGCGACAACATTTCTGAAAAGCGACGCAGTGCGGTTAATCATTCAAAATTACGCCGACCCGAACATCGGCTGTGTCTCTGGTTGCGATGATGTCATGGAGCACGAAGATAGCTCGGTGGGCGAAGGTGCCTATGTGCGCTACGAAATGGCGCTGCGCCGCCTGGAAAGCCGGGTGTCTTCACTCATTGGCGCCAGCGGATCCTTCTTTTCAGTGCGAAAGAGTCTATGCGATACCTGGATTGACGACATGTCGAGCGACTTCTACTTGCCGCTCACGTGTTACATCAAGGGATACCGCTCCATTCTCGATGAACGCGCGATCGGCCACTACAGCGTTCTCCATGATCCTTCGCGCGAGTTTCAACGTAAGCTGCGCACAATAGTCCACGGCCTGGAAGTACTCTTCCACTTCAAGAGAGTGCTAAATCCGTTCAAGTACGGAATTTACTCGATACAGCTTATTAGTCACAAATTGTGCCGTTGGCTCGTGCCGTTCGCCATGATTGCCGCGCTGGTCTGTAATATTCTCCTGCTGCCTTACGGCACTGCTTACCAGATGCTCTTTGTGATCCACTTTGCGACTTACGTCCTGGCTGGCTTTGCGTTTCTTTACAAACCGGTGCAGAGCTTGACGCTGTTCAAAGTCCCGCTCTTCTTTGTAATGGCAAACCTTTCCATTCTCATTGCCTGGTACAAATTCCTGCGCGGAGAAAAGTACGTAGTATGGAAAGCAACCGAAAGATAGCGGTCTGCCACATCATTTCCGGAGACCTTTGGGCCGGCGCCGAGGCACAGGCGTTCACAATGATGTCGGCGCTGGCGAAGATACCTGCGATTGAAGTCTCGGCAATTGTCCTCAATCACGGAAAGCTTGTGCAAAAACTAAAAGAAGCCAATATCGCCGTTGCTGTCATTGACGAGAGGAAGTACAGCTTTCTGCAAATATTGAAAATTGCTGCCGAAATCGTTGAAGCGCGGCAGGCGAAGGTGCTGCACTCGCATCGCTACAAAGAAAATTTACTCGCGGCACTCATTAGGAAGCAGGGAAGACCAGTCTATTTGGTGCAGACCGTGCACGGTGTTCAGGAAAAATTCGCCGGCGTCAAGAGTCTGAAGATTGTCGCCTATGGGAAGTTGAATGAATTCATTTCCAATCGCTACTTTGACCGTATTCTTGCGGTGTCTCGTGACATTCAGCAAACGCTTTCGGCGAAGTACCGCCCGGAATTGCTGCGCCACGTTGCCAATGCCATCGATCTCGATCAGATCAAAATCACAAAATCACCGGCCGAAGTTCGCGCGTCGCTCGCGATCAAGCCGGGAGAATTGGTTATCGGGGCAGTCGGACGCATGGTGCCGATCAAAGGTTTTGAAGTGTTCCTGAAAGTAGCCCAGGAAATATTGAAGACTTCGCCACAGACAAGATTCGTTCTTGTCGGCGACGGACCGGAGTTGGAGAAGCTCAAGGCCCTTGCCGGCACTTTGGGAATTTCCGAACAGGTCGTGTTCACCGGTTTCCGCGACGACATTCTGGATGTCGTGAATGCTCTGGACATTTTCCTGATGACCTCCTGGCATGAAGGAATTCCCGTCGCACTCTTGGAGGCAATGGCGCTGGAAAAACCGACGGTTGCCACTGGTGTTGGCGGCGTCAATGAAGTCCTTGAAAACGGCGACACTGGGTTGCTTGCCCCAGTAGGAGATTTTGTTGCACTTGCGCAACAGTGTGAAGTCCTATTAAAGTCGCCCGAGCGCAGAAGCGCCATGGGCAAATGCGCCCGCGCAAGAGTTGAGAGTGAGTACTGGTCGGTGCAGCAAAGCCACCGGCTGCAAAACATCTACACGGAACTGTGCAAGTAAATATGCGAATTCTCTTTGTTTCACACTTCATACCGCACCCGCCGACCGGTGGAGCTTCGCTGCGAAATTACAACATCGTCAAGGAACTATCCCGCAACAACAGTCTGCATCTTGTGACTTTCACTCAGCGCGATCGCCATCCGACGCGCGAGAAAATCGCACTTAGCCGCGAAGTCCTCAAGGACTACTGCGAGGAGATGGCAATTATCGATGTGCCCAGCGATTTCAGTTCGCTCAAGTGGTATTCGTTGCTTGGGTTCAACTTGTTTTCGCGCGAGCCGTATTCGGCCTGGCGGTTTTGGGCGCCGGAAATGGTGCAGGCGATTACTAATCAAATTGACAAGCACTCGTTCGACATCGTCCATGTCGACACGATCGCGCTCGCGGGTTACATTCGGCACCTGCGCCGTCTGCCCGCAATACTCAATCACCACAATGTTGAATCGACGCTGCTGCTGCGCCGCGCGGCCACAGAAAAGAATCCGGCAACGAAGGCCTACATCAATCTTCAAGGCAAGAAACTTCGGCGAGCCGAACAGCGCGCACTCGGCGAGTATGACGGCAACATCAGCGTCTCGGAACTCGATAGTCAGGAACTTCTGTCGTTGAATCCCGCCGCGACAGTTCGCGTGGTGCCGAACGGAACGGATACGGAGTACTTCAAACCGATTGACGGAGTTGCTGAAGACTTGAGTCTGGTATTCGCCGGTTCAATGGCATGGTACCCCAATGGTGATGCCATGATTCTCTTCGGCGAGAAAATCTGGCCCTTGATAAAGAAAGAGATTCCCAATATCACGATGAACCTGATTGGCTCTCGCGCTCCTGCTGAAGTCGTTCAATTTGGCGCAAATGACAGCAACTTCAAAGTACTGGGATTTGTCGACGATGTCCGCCCGACGATTGCGCGGGCAGCAGTTTACGTTGTTCCGATTCGCGTCGGGGGCGGGACCCGGCTTAAGATCCTCGATGCAATGGCAATGGGGAAAGCAATTGTCAGCCACCCGATCGGTGCGGAAGGACTCGATGTTACTGACGGGAAAGATATCGTAATCGCCGAGGAGCCGGAAGCCTTCGCCAAATGCGTCATCGAACTGGTGCGCAACGAGCAGAAGCGGCGGCTAATCCGCGAACAAGCCCGCAAATCCGTCATAGAGAAATATTCCTGGTCGACGATTATTCCCCAATTAGAAAAATTCTACCGCGAGATCTCGGACCGAAAACGTGATAAGGTCATGGCGAAGAATGTTTGAAGGGCAAAATCCCGGGACCAAAAGATGAGCTCTGATACGCCCTTGGTAATATCTGCTGTTGGCGACATTATGCTTGGCGACCTTCCGGCCTGCTCTGGATTTGGCGTAGGCAGTATGATTGCCAAACACGGGCCGAAGTTTCCGTTCGAAAAATGCGTCGCCGGGTTTGCCGGCAGCGACATAGTTATCGGTAATCTTGAAGTCGTGTTGTCTCGGTTTGATCCCCAAACCGATTCCTTCGCCAAGACTCACCTGCGTGCTCAACCGGAAGCCGTCGCCGGACTCACCTACGCCGGCATAAATGCCGTCACGTTAGCGAATAACCACATCATGCAACACGGCAGGGAAGCAGTACTCGAAACGATCCGTGTCCTTGATCAAAACGCGATAGCCTATACTGGAATCGAATCAGCAGATTCCAAAATCAAGAACTTCCGCCTGATTGAAAAGAAGGGCCGACGGGTCGGTCTGCTCGGCTACAATTTTCGCCCCGAACAGTATTCTGTGTCGCCGCGAATGGACGTCGCCGGTAACCTCGACCGCATCTGCAGCGACATCGAAGCTTACAAGGGGCAATGCGACTTTCTCGTGCTCTCGCTGCACTGGGGCGAGGAGTTTATCGGCCGTCCTTCACCGGAACAAGTGCAAATGGGCCGCAAATTCATTACCTGCGGAGCGCACGTTATTCTCGGTCATCACCCGCACATTTTGCAGGGCGTCGAACTCTACCGGGGCAGAGTCATAGCTTATAGCCTTGGCGATTTTGTATTCGATCTCTGGCCGAGTCGACTGCGCAAATCAATGATATTGCGGCTTGAGTTGGCGGGCAGCGATGACATCCGCTTTGAAATCAAGCCCATCCTGATAAATCGGAATTGGCAACCGGTGCTCTTGCAGGGTGAGGAAGCGTCACGACAGAGAACCGAGATCGAGCAATTGGCATCGTTAATTGATATCAACTCATCGATGGATGATTGGAATCGCGAGGTTGCCGACGAATTGCGAAAGTTCAGAAAAAGCGTCTATAGTCACTATCTCAAAAGTCTCCACCGATTTGGCCCCAAACGACTGTTTTCGCTGGCAAAAGGGATTGTCGCAAACCGACTTACGCGTTAGACGCCTTGGTCAAGTCGAATCGCAACACTGTCGATATTAAAGACAAGAGTTTAAGTCTGGCATTTCAACCTGCTTAAGGTAATCCGTAGGCGAATCGTTCGCCTTGAGTCACTGATCGGGAGGCAGATGAATCCGTGGATAGCAAAGAACGTTTTCTACCTGCCAATCGAACGACTGCGTGGAGAACCGATCACGCGCTATATGCGCGAGATCGCGGAGTTTGAGCATCTCTCCAGCGAGGAAATGTCGGCATTGCAATGGGACAGACTCAAAGCGCTTCTTGACCACGCCTACAAGAATAACTCCTTCTACCGCCAACAATTTGATCGAGTCGGCATAATCCCGGAGGACATCAAGTCTCCGGCGGATTTTGAGCGGGTTCCATTCCTCACCAAGAAGCTCCTGCGGGAAAACTTCGCCAGCATGATGTCCAAGTCTGTTGGCAAAGTCTCGTTGCGAAAGACCTCTGGCTCGACCGGTACACCGCTGAAGCTGGCAAAGGATCGAACCGCAACTGCGTACATGGAAGCCTACATGTACCATGTCTACGGCTGGTACGGAATCGAGATCGGAACCCGGCAAGGTCGCGTCTGGGGCATGCCCTTTGGATTTTCTGGACGTTCGATGACTCGAGTCAAGGACGTTTTGCTCAATCGCAGGCGATTGGTGTCGTTTGAGCTTAGTCGCGATGCCTGCCGCCTCTATTATCATCATCTTAAGAAATTCAAACCATATTTTCTCTACGGGCTGATTGCGCCGATTAGCGAATTCGCGCGTGAATTGGCCGGGTGCGGAATTGATCCGAAAGAGCTGGGACTTAAAGTTATCATCGCAACCGGCGAGAGACTGCATCCCGGAAAGAAAGAACACGCGGAGCGTGCCTTCGGCTGCCGGGTCGTAAACGAATATGGCTGCACCGAGTCCGGCATCATCGCATTTGAGTGTCCTTCCGGGAATTTACATGTTGCAAATCACAACCTGTTGGTAGAAATTGTGAATCCGGAAACCGGCGTAGCGGTAGCTGCGGGTGAGTCAGGTGAAGTTGTCTTGACCGAATTATTCGCGACGGGTATGCCGCTAATCCGTTATCGGATAGGTGATCTCGCCTGTAAATCAAACGAGCGATGCACCTGTGGACGTCAGTCACCAATAATCGGAAGTGTTATCGGCCGAACGTCGGAACTAATCCCGACTCCGGACGGTCGCAAGGTCGCCGCCGCGTTGCTTGATTATGCGATACCGTCAAGCGTATCGAGATTTCGGGCCATTTTAACCGAAGTGGATCGCCTCGAGTTGTTGCTTGAGTGTCCGCAACCGCTGACAGAAGATGAACGCGATTCGATTAAGAACAAGATGAGCCAATATCTCGGCAAGCAAATGCGTATAGAGCTTCGAATTGTCGGTAGCATTCCCAGCGATCCTTCCGGCAAACTTCGGTGCTTCGAATCGAGGATATAAAATAAGCAATCCTTATGGCTGCTCTCCGGGCAGAGTAATCCTGCCGAGAGTTCAATGGAGAAGTGACAACGACGAATCTAATGCAATCAATCTATGAGGCTTCGCCGGCATTCATACAAAACGCCGGCGTCTCGCTTTATGGCTTGAAAATATATTGGCGCGAACTCGGCCCTAAATTTGAACGCCAACTCGCCGAGTTTGAATCCCATTTCAAATGGTCCGAGTCAGAACTGCACGCGTACCAAAACGAGCGGCTGCAGCGTTTGATTGCGCACTCCTACGAGAACGTCCCATATTACCGGGATCTGATGAATAAGCAAAAACTCACCCCGTCCGATTTTCGTGACATCGCGGACCTTCCGAAATTGCCGCTGTTAACTCGAAATATGGTGATGGAAAACGGCGACAAACTTTTGGCTCGCGGTCTTCGGCGGGCCGACCAAATTGTCGGACATACTTCCGGTACAACCGGGTCGCCCTTGCGACTGGTTTGGGATCGACACGTTTGCCTAATGAAAACAGTTGTTGACTGGCGACAAAAACGCCTCGCCGGGATCAATCCGGGCGATCGGATCGCTTTTTTCCTGGGCAGACAAGTTGCGCCGCTGCGTCAAACTAAACCGCCGTTTTGGCGCCACAATTGGGTGATGAATCATCTCTTTTGCTCGTCGTTCCACTTGTCGCCGGCAAATATGACATTTTACATGGACAAGCTGTCCAAATTCCGGCCGCGCGCGCTGGAAGGATATCCTTCAACGATGTCGGTCCTAGCTGGATTTTTGAATCAGCGCAATGAGACGTTTCCGGTGCAAGCTGTGTTCACTTCTTCCGAGACTCTGCTGCCTTCGCAGCGCGCAGCGATTGAAAAAGCATTCGCATGCAAGGTCTTCGATTTCTATGGCATGGCCGAGCGTGTGGTGTTTGCGACCGAGTGCGAACTCCACGGCGGCAAGCACGTCAATACCGATTTCGGCCTCGTTGAAATTTCGAGTTCTTCCGGCGGTACATCTTCGCCCAACAGGTTGGGAAGAGTCATTGCAACCGGATTGCATAACTACGCCATGCCGTTGATTCGTTATGAAACAAGTGATGTGACTTCGCTGGAACCCAATCCTTGTCGCTGCGGACGGCCGATGCCATTAATGAGCGGTGTTACCACCAAGGATGAAGATATCGTCGTGACTCCGGACGGGCGCTATGTGTCATCCTCGATTCTCAACGCGGTAACTCATCATCTGGTCAACGTCAAAGAATCGCAGATCGTGCAGGAAACCCGGTCGCGCGTTTTCATGCGTGTTGTCCCGCGTCCGGCTTACACGGCAGCCGACACCGAATTCATTTGCGCCGAGCTTCGCAAAGTACTTGGCGCCGAAGTCTCGGTCGGCGTTGACATCGTCGAGTCAATCGAACGCACCGCAAACGGGAAATTTCGCTGGGTGATTTCCAAGGTGCCGCTTGGATTTTGATCTCGATTTCTATGGCAAAGCGGAAGTAAACCAATGCTGCAACTGAAAACTTTGACGACCGTTGATGAGTTGGCAGCAATTGCCGACTCTTGGGACCAGTTGCTAAGTCAAAGCCTCAACAATAGCTACTCGCTTTCCTGGACTTGGCTATCACATTGGCTCAATGTCTACCTGGGAAATGACCGCCTGCTCTGTGTGTTAGTTTACGACGACGCAAGACTCGTTGGAATAGCACCGTTCTGGGTCAAGAAATTGCGTCAACTCGGGATCGGGCGCTTACGCATCCTCCGGTTCATTGGCTCCGAGGAAGTCTGTGCCGACCATCTCGATCTCATTATTTCGCGTAAGAATTCCAAAGCAATTTGCGCAGCCATTTGGGAAGAGCTTCACGGCCCCTTGCGCAAGGAGTGGGATTTCTGGGAGTACAACTTTGTTCCTGCGATGTCGCCTGTGCTCCAGTCGCTGACCGAACTCGCAGACAAAGACAATCGCTGCCTTAGCATGAACATCACCGGGTTCACGATTTGTCCTTACGCAATGTTGCCGGACTCGTGGGAGACTTACATCACGTCCATCAGCCGCAGCTCAAGAGGGAATCTGAAGACGTCCACAGAGCTCCTGACCAAAGCTGGAAATCTACAGTTGCGTATCTGTGATTCGCACGAGAGCCTCCCGGGTTATCTGGAGACCCACATGGATCTGCACCGCAAATCTTGGAACGATCGCGGCCAGGACGGCAGCTACACAACCGAGACATTCAAGCGCTTTCATCGCGAGTTATCGCAGGATTTGCTTTCCCGCGGACAACTGATGTTGTGCAGCCTGGAATTGGACGGCGTGGCAATCGGAAGTTTCTACGGTTTTATCCACGAAAAAGTCATTTACTATTACCTTCTCGGCGTCAACCGGGCTGCCGTGCCGAAAGCTGGAATCGGACGGGTTCTGCTTGGCAAGTGCATCGAAGCTGCCATTGGCCGCAAGTGCACCGAGTTCGATATGCTGCGCGGATTCGAGGAGTACAAGTACTACTGGACGGACACCGAACGGCGCGAACTTCTGATCACATTCCACAATCGCTCGATCAACGCGCTAATTTTCATCTTGAGGCAGTTCGTCAATCGATTCAGTAAGCAGGTCGGCAAAGTCTTACTCGGAGGCAAAACGAAAGCCGTCAAGCAGTGGCTCGGCAAAGGAACACCAGATCGGAGCAGCAATTGAAAGAGCAGATTAAGCAGAACGCAAAGAAGTTTCTCTATTACTCCGGTTACTACTCGCTGCTTGAACGCTTGCACGCACCCTCTGAACATCGTCTGTTGATAATCATGCTGCATGACATCGTCAGAGACGAAGAATGGGCTTCCACTTGGTACAATGCCGTTAGCCACAGCGAGTCTCAACTCGAAGCGATGTTCGTTGCGATCAAGAAGCGCTTTCGGGTAATAACCGTTGAAGACGCCGTGCAGGAATTCAAGACGCACGGAATGCTCAAGGAAAAGAGCATCGCCATTACATTCGATGACGGCTATCTGTCAACGTATGAGATTGTATTTCCTCTCCTAAAGAAACATGGCGTCACGGCGACTACTTATATTCCCACTGGGTGGATCAACGGAGAGATTACTCCATGGTGGCTAACGCTAACGGGAACTATCGAACACAGCGTCCTTGAGCCCAGCATGGTTAGTGCGATTGAGAAGATTATCGGGACATCTGTTGATCCTCGGATCGCCACTTTGGGCAATTCCGGACAAGCGAAACGCTTCCTGGACGACGCACTGGGTGGGATGTTGATGCGACAGGAGGACAAGACTCGCCGAAAGATGCTTCAGGACATATACCAGGTGCTTAACGAGGGCAAGGACTATCAACCCCGCATCGAAAGGCCGATGTCGTGGGAGCAAATCAAAGACATGGCCGCACACGGCAATCGCTTTGGCGCCCATACTTGCACCCACCCGAATCTGTCGTTTGTTGATATGGAAACCGCCGAGCGCGAAATAGTGGAGTCGCGACGGATTATTGAAGAGCGCCTCGGAGAGAAGATCTCTGGATTTGCCTACCCTTACGGTTATGATGTCGCCGGTTATCAGCGGCTTGAAGGTCTACTGCAAAAGCACGGATTTCTTTATGCTGTCACCAGTTGGTGGGGGCACGTCGACCACACTGCCGATTTCTACCGCCTGCGCCGCACCGGCGTGGTGATCTCCACATCGCCTGCAATCATTGGTCGCGATCTCGGAATTCAATACTGTGATGAACAGCGCCCCTTGACTCTACCGCCGCGCAGCTCCGGCCACTAGGGCCTGCTCTTCGACCGCACGAAAGCATCATCCAACAGCCGCGCAAAATCCCGCGTCAATTCTCGTTTGTAAAGGTGCTTAAGCGACTGCAGCGACTTGCTCCGGTCGCGCGAGCCGCTGCGCAGGCGCGTCGCGATAGTCTGAATGGCCGATTTGATCGCGACATGGTCTTCCGGATGAGCAATTTGCACATTCTCGTAACCCTTGAGAATATTGGCTGTGGCACCCGGAGGCGCCATTGCCAGAATTTCGTTTCCGGTTGCCAAATACTCAAAGGTCTTTGCCGGGACTTCAGTAGGAGTGAGGTTGGACTGTAGCAGCAACAGCACGTCCGCTGATCCGATCAGTCGCAAGTATTCGGATCGCTTGACGAGCGCTTTGAACTGAATCACGTCTGCGAGTCCGCATTGTTCGATTATTCTTTGCAATGATGTTGTATCGATTTCAATCGGTCCGTAAAAATCTACCACAATCCCTTCGCGCTTGAGAAAACCGCTGCTGACCAGTTCTCCCAATGCAACAACGAATTGGCGCGGATCCCGGCCCTCGTACAGCGTACCGGCGTACAGGAAATGAATAGTCTCCTTCGGATCGTGATCTTCGGGCGCTGCTCCCGGAAAATCATCGATATCGAATCCATTGATGACAGATTGGCAGTTCGTCTCCAGCACTGGATAGTACTGCTTCTTCAGCACATCGCGAAATTCTGGCGTGGTTGTCATGACTAGGATTGAGCGATTAACCGTGCGCCGTTCCATCCAACATTCAAATCGCCACGCCAAACGAGTCGTGAACTTCTCTGGTCTCTGTGCCACTACCAACGGATCGCGAAAGTCGGCGACCAGCGGCTTGCCGGTGATCAGACTCACGACCCAAGCGATCCAATGTCCCGTTCGCGGCGGCCCCGAGGCGTAGATCAGATCGACTTTTTCGCGTCGCGCTACTTTGACTCCCAACCAAATTCCGGGAAACAACCATCCGATACAGTAGTCGGGCGTCCAGAATATCCAACGAAACAGCGACTTCCACTTGAAACCGCTCCCGCCTTGTTGCAGACTTGACGTGAGCGACTGCAAACTTTCGTTGCCCGACCCGGTGGACTGCTTGCCACGTACCGATCGAAGCATCTTCTTTGCCCACAAGTAACAATCGCCAACAGTCGGCCATTTGCTGCTGCGCTCGACTGTGCACTCGAACGGAAGCGGTGTAGGGTCGGTCTTCTGATAATATTTAGACTTAACTGTGACGATAATTGCCTTCCAATCCGACTCGGGCAGGAACTTGGCGAACTTGACTGTGCGCACTGCTCCGACCTCAAGGTCCGGATGAAAATAATAGGCAATCATCAGAATCTTTCTCGGCATCAACTTACCCTAATTCCAAGTCAGTCATATTTGGTGGATAACATTAAGTAGTTTTGGCAGCCGTTCGCAAGCTTTTCATCATGCCCCGGAGCGGAGATCTTTGATGGCCGAAGTCGGACTCTTGAAGAATCGCTGCACCCAACTCTTTTCCTCTGGCGTCAGCACACCGCTAAAATACACAAGTACCGGGAATAGCAGCGCCGCCACCGTATTTGTCAGCAAAGACAAGGGGAGATTCTCGATACGAATATAGGAAAAGGGCACCAAAATAAGCAGGAACAAGAACCCGAGCATAACGACTCTCTTAATGTCGTAAGTAACATGATATAGCTGTTGTGCAAAGTACACATCAAGTGTGAGCCTCACGACATAAGAAGCCAGTGTCGAGATCGCGGCACCCCATGCACCCATCGTCGGAATCAAAAGGAAGTTCAATACGATATTCGCGACCATTGCCGATGAAGTCGAGTACGCGCGATATTTTGACTTGCCCGAAAGCAATATTCCGGCGCCGGCAATGTAGAGTGCGCCGTTGAGAACGTACGACAAACTAATCAGCGCGACATATTTATACGCGCTCCAATACGACTCGTCCGCCATGATGCGCAAAACATCTCGGGTCAATAGAGATAATCCGAGGCAGAGCGCCAATGCTATCAGCAGATAGTAAATCAACACTTTGGCAAATATCGGCTTTCCATCTTCCTGCTTGCCATACTTGAACATCTCGGTCCCCCAAACCGACATGAAAGGGCCGTTGATCAGCATCGAGAGAATCATTCCAAATGTGTACGACATCGAATAAATCCCGACTGTTCCGAGGTCGGCGAAGTAGTTCAAAAAGTATCTATCCGAATAAGTCAGCATGAAGGACGATACATCCGAAACGATAATTGGCATTCCAAATCGAAGCATTTCAACATATTTGCTGAAATCAAATCCGATTCCGACTTTTCGCAGGGTCGAAAATGTCAGATACAGCGCAAAGATGGTTGATGAGATTAGGGTGCTGTAAAGAACACCGTAGATCCCGAGACCAAGTCCCACCAAAAACCAGATATTGAGACTTAGCTGCATAACCATCTTAATCAAACTGATTCCCACGTACTTGCCGCTCTGCAGCTTGATGCGCAGGAAGATCATCGGTATCTCGATGCCGCTGGCGAGAAACATCCCGAGAAAGGTCAGGCGAAAGTAACCGGTATACTCCTCGCTCGAAAATATCAGCTGCGATAGCTGCGGTGACAGCAGCATTGCCGTCGCTGTGATGACCGCCATCACCGAGATCGAACCCAGCAGCGCCGAACTTATCACCTTGCGTCTTGACGGCTCGTCCTCAAATTTCTGATAGGTGCGCACAACCGCACTCGCCATACCAAGACCGAACAGCGTCGCAACAATATCAATCGTCAACCCAAGCAACGACAGCGTGCCGTAGTTTTCCGTGGAGAGGTAGGCAGTGTAGACCGGTATCATCAGGAAGCCGACAATGCGTCCCAATATGATACCGAACATGTAGACCGAGCCGTGCTTGAGAATATTTTTTAGGTCTTTGTACATATTATCCCGAAGATCGGCTAATTTCAGCCGACCATTAGTGAAGCGAGTTTATGAAGCAATTTCCTGCAGCGAGAATACTTTTTTCGCCAACGGATTTCTGGTATCAGAATCAAAAACTAGTATATTAGTCCACAGAGGAAACGCAAGTGCCAAAAAAGTTACTATGCATCGTCGGGACTCGACCGAATTTTGTGAAGTCCGCCCCGCTCATGCGCGAATTAAAAAAGAACTCCGCCAGTTTTGATGCCAAGCTCGTTCACACTGGACAGCACTACGATCAGAATCTCTCGGACTGGTTATTCAACGACCTCGGCATGACGCCACCCGATATCAGTCTCGGCGTCGGTTCCGGTTCGCACACGCAGCAGACCGCCAAGATCATGCTCGGGCTCGAGGAAGCCATCACCAGCGAGAAAGCGGACTTGGTGGTGGTCTTTGGCGATGTTAATTCAACTCTGGCTGCAGCCGTGGTTGCGGCGAAAATGGGCGTGCCGGTTGCGCACGTCGAATCAGGACTGCGTAGTTTCGATCGCGCGATGCCGGAAGAAATCAACCGCATCGTCACGGATCACTTGTCCGATATGCTGTTTGTCACCGAGGAATCCGGCATGCACAACCTCAAGCAAGAGGGCATCGCCGACAGCAAAGTGTTCTTCACGGGAAACATCATGATCGATTCGCTGCTCGCGACTCTCGACATTGTCAAGCGCTCCGATATCCTCGACAAACTGAAACTGCAGCCGCGTCAATACGCCGTCATGACACTTCATCGTCCTTCTAATGTCGACGACCCCGAAACTTTGAAATACGTCCTCAATACTGTCGCAGAGGTTGCACGCAAAGTTCCGGTCATTTTCCCGTGCCATCCGCGGACACGCAATAACATCTCGCGATTCGCGCTGGACGAAGTTGTCAAGAATAGCTCACTAACGCTCATCGATCCCCTTGGCTATGTCGATTTCTGCCGTCTAACCTACGAATCGAAATTCGTCTTGACCGATTCCGGCGGCATTCAGGAAGAAACGACTTATCTGCAGATTCCTTGTATTACGATGCGCGAGAATACCGAACGTCCAATCACAGTTACCGTGGGTACCAACGTGATGACCGGCAACGATCGGGCGAAGATTCTGGCCACTGTGGATGCAATCATTAGTGGTAACCCGAAGCAGGGGCGCATTCCGGATCTCTGGGATGGCCACACTGCCGCGCGAATTGTTGAAATCTTGAAAAAGTTGTAGAGGAGAACTTCTTGGGCGACTCAATGCAGACCGGTCTTAGCCTGACACGTCGACTCCAAGTCGCACAACGGATACTGGCAACTAAATTACGCTTCAGCATTGCAACTACCGAGTTGTTTAGCCGCATTGAAAAAATCCACGGCCAATTGAAACTTGCGAGTTCGAAAACTGCGGCCGCAAGCCACCTAATGACTGCTCACCGCACCACGCGTTCTCCCAAACGGCAGATCAAAATTGAAAAGATATTGCTCAAGAACGATCTGCTGGCAAAGGACATCATGACTCCTTTGCTGCCCAATTCGGGAGCGGGGCGCGATTTTTGGGATAAGCGCGTCATCAAGATGAAAGAGAAGAAAGACGACGAGCGCGGTGTCTTAGTGGTCAGCTTCGATGTCTTCGGCCAAATGGCGGCATTTTACGATATGGCCGCAATCCTGCGCGACTATTACTTCGTCCTTGAACCAAGTTGGTCGGGATACTGTTTGCCGGGAGTACTGCAGTTCCTCAATCATCCCAACGACAGAGTCATTGTGCAGTCACCGGAAAAACTCGATTATGATTTCCTGCAGCGCCTCAACTCGAATCTCATTCCCATCGAAATCGGCGCTTCGAATTGGGTCGACGATCGCACCTTCAATGACCTCGGCCTCAAAAAAGAGTACGACTGCGTCATGGTCTCGCACTTCGGCGACCTCAAGCGACACTTTGTTCTATTCGACGCATTGCGCACAATCAACGACCCGTCTTTTCGGGTTTGTCTGATCGGTGAACCGTGGGGCGGCCGCACACGCGAAGATCTGCTCGATCTTGCCCGTTACTATGGCGTCGCGCAGTGTCTCGACATCTACCAGCTTGTGAGCGCCGAAGAAGTTAATCGCCTTCTCAATCTCTCCAAGGTGAACATATTGCTGTCGAGAAAAGAAGGCGCCAATCGCAGTATCTTCGAGGGACTCTTTGCCAACGTACCGGGTATTGTTCTAAAGTCAAACTGTGGCGTGAACAAGAACTACATCAATGAATATTCGGGAAGACTCATCGAAGATGATGGACTCGCCGAGGCGCTACTTTGGTTCCGCTCAAATCCAACAACTATTCAGCCGCGCAAGTGGGCACTCAACAATATTTCCTGCCAGATTTCAACGCGCAGGTTGGAGGAGATGCTTCAGGGAATAGCTAAGGACATGGGTAACAAGTGGACCGGCAAGCTCACTACTAAGGTCAACCGTCCGGAATTCGAGTACTATGATGAGACGTTGTCGAAATTTGACTTCGAGCACTACAGCCTGACGCGAGTACATCAAGCGCACTAGCAATTCTTCAGTTACTTGCCCGAATTCTTCCGAAAGAGAATATGAATCCAGTTGGGATGCGGCTTGATAAACGGCTGTTGCAACGAGCGACAAACCGATCCCGCTTTTGTAGCCACTTTTGAGAAGAAGCTTCTCGAAGTAGGACCGACCAAGACTGCACCACAATGAACGCAAGGTTCATCTTGCTCATATGTGCCGAACGGATTTCCGGCAATCGTCATGAATGCTGCCGCAGCCCAGTTGGTCGCCTCGTTGTTGGTTCCGACAAAATCAATCTTCTCCGCGCTGCACTTGGGAAACAAGGCCTTTAATTTATCTTCAGTGAATCGATTGACATGACCCCACGGCGGATTCGTCTTTCCGCAGCTGCGGCAAGTCGTTTGGCCAACTCGCGTATCCTGCCGATAGGGCACGCCAATGAGAACATGGCCCTTCGCAATCCGCGTGAGTTCATCGCAGGCGCGGGGAAGTTGCTTCGGCGGTATATGCTCCAGCACTTCCGCACATAGAACTAAATCGAAGGTATTGTCTTCCAGTGGCAAGTCGAGGACATTGCCCTCAACGCAAGTAATATTCTCGCCAACCACATCAGGCATGGTCAGGTCGAGAGCGACGACACGGCTGAAAATCTTGGCGAGAACTTTGGAAATATATCCGTCGCGGGCGCCAATATCAATTGCGCTGCCTCTCTCGGTGGGAAACAAGGATTGCAAGCTAGCCACCCGGCCTTGTTCTGCTTCGCTGGCACGATATTCGCTCAAGTCCACATTCAATTCCGTTCTGCTTTTGGTTTTTGTGCGGCTATCGCTTCATCGGTCTCTTACAGCGTCCGCGACCATCTGCAGAAAATAGAACACTGGTCGCAAATTCCACAAAAAACAGGAGTGCGAAAGCCGTTAGAATTTGTAAAAAATCCTGATAAAGTGTACTCGCATTATCGAGAATAAAATGCTTGTGTCAACTACTAAGATTGTTCACTTTCTGGGCAATCTCAAGAAACGCACAGCCGCGAGTTGGTTGCTGCGGATACTGGCTGATTTTATGCAAGATAACATCTGTTCTAACAATAAGTTAAGCGCGAGGGAATAACGATTCGATTGGTATGCGCTTTGCAATGGAAGTTAGTCGGTAATCTGCCGATTACTCTAATTGGCAAGCTCCGAGGTGCTTAACATTCGAGATCGGAATATGGAAAGTATGCGAATCGTTTTAGGAAGATATCTCTGGCTCATGGCCGCAGTCGCCGTGCTGTTTGCGCAAGACGTTTCAGCGACGACTTACTACGTCCGCCCCGGCGGCAACAATGCTAGCGACGGTTTGTCGTGGGCGACAGCCTGGGCACATCCCAACCGAGCTCAATCTCAATTCACGACCTCTGGTCATACCTTGGTGATTGCACCGGGTTCGTACGATACGGTTCAATTCGTACCGCCGGCAGCAGGTGGTGCTCAAACTGTTTATGCCTGTTCATCCTGGGCCGCAAGTGGTTCTGATGACGGCCGCAACAACACCTTCATTCGCGGCGGCCGCAATCAAAACCTAACCTGGACCAGCATCGGCGGCAATCTCTGGACAACTGTGTTTGATTCGCCCGGCGGCGGCGTTGTCTCCAACAACGGCGAGTATGTTGCCTTCTTCCGTGACGGCGTTACTATGCGACCGCGCCAAACTGTTGCCGAATTGAACGAGCAAAATGAATATTCCTATGTCACAGCCGGTGGCCTGACGACTTTATACTCTACGACAAATCCCAACACTTCCTCTTGGCGCGTCAGTTGGCGACCGGTGATGTTTCTTGGCCGCAACCAATCCAATATCATGATCTATGGGTTGAACATCTCGGAAGGTTCGCAGCGACTGTTCATATTATCGGAGTCTGGATCGGGAATGCCGAAGCCGGATAGTATTTACATCTACCACTGCAACTTGAGCAAAGTGTCCGACCTGCAGATCGCGCACAATACGTCCATAGTCTATTGCGGCGAAATCGGCCCCAATTCAGTGTCCGATTGGAGCAACGCCATCGAAGTCGTGGGCTGCTCGCTCTCGACAGTTATTTCTGTTGGCGAGGGCACAGGCGTTCACGCCGGTTCTGCGATTGAATATTACTTCACCCGCGACTCGCGCATCGACTCCAATGTCTTTGTCGGTCCGATGAGCGTGGCAATTGCATTAAAAATGGGCTGCTATCCCGACAACGGCAACAAGTCTCTGAATTGGAGCATTAAATACAACCGCATTAGCGGTTGCGTTGACGAAGCCGTTTGGTTCAGCAACAAGGTCGGCAATGTCGACTTCATCGGGAATATCCTCGAACGCAACGAATGTGCTGTCAACATTCACACGTCCAGCCCCTGCGGCAATGATCCGACGCAAGGCAACATCATTGTAAGCCACAATACGTTCATTGACAACCAGGTCAATTTCACGGCGTCGGCTGCCAATGCTATCGGCGGCAACAAAATCATGTACAATATCTTTTCTGATACTGTCTCAACCGTCGGCACGAACTATGAGTACACGATCGGTTTCCGCTTGCGCGGCGGTGAGGCGCCGCTCGAGACTCCGCCAACCGAAACCTATTGGGCGAACGGCGTCAATTATAACATGTACTATTCAGCCAACGGCGGCGAGTCGTTTTCGGCGCGCTTTACCAGCAACAGCGGCTTTGCCGGCTATCCGAATCCGACTTGGGCACAGTGGACCGCGCATTTCGATCAATCGAGCGTTACCGGTATCAACCCCAAGTTCGCTGCCAGCCACCTAGGCGATTATTCGCGGCCAAACTCCGCTCCTGAATTCAACGTCACCGAATACGGACGGACCTGGACACTTTACGGCGCGTGGCAACCGGATTCTCCCGGCTGCTTCCCATTAATCGCAGCTCCGGACCCGCTGTCGCCATCCGATGGAGCTGCAAACCAGACGGCGCCGATTGTATTTGACTGGAGCGATGTTGCGGGATCTACCAACTATAGAATCGAAATTGATAACAATTCGGGATTCACAAGTCCGGAAGTCTCCGCTCAATCGGCGACTTCGACATTCAGCACATCCGCTCTTCTGCCCTCAACAACATATTATTGGCGAGTCGCCGGTTTCGATGCCTGCGGTTGGGGAAACTGGAGCACACCGAGATCGTTCTCGACTTGCAATGCTCCGGTAGCTCCGAATTACGTTTCGCCAGCAAATGGCGCGACCGGCATTACTCTTCCGGTAGTCCTCGATTGGAGCGACCTCGCTGGAGTTACAGCGTATCAAGTTCAAGTTGACGACAACGCTGACTTTTCAAGTACCGCCATCGATCAGCAGGTCGCGGCTTCGACATATTCCGCCTCCGGATTGACCGGCGGCCCCGTCTACTATTGGCGTGTGAGAGCGCAGAATTCCTGTGGTTGGGGAACCTGGACAACAGCCCGATCATTCACATTAACCTGTACACTACCTGCAGCGCCGACACTTGCCAGTCCAGCGAACGCGGCAACAAATCTCGCGCAGCCGATAACACTTGACTGGAATGATGTTGCCACCGCGACCGGCTATCAGATTCAGGTTGATAACGACTCCGATTTTTCCAGCGTTACCGTTGCTCCCACAGCCACGGCGTCAACATATTCTCTTTCCGGCTTGGCTACGGGAACAACTTATTACTGGCGCGTGCAGGCGCAAAGTGCTTGCGGTCTGGGCAGCTTCAGTACCTCCCGATCCTTTACGACCGCTTGTAATCTTCCGGCAGTCCCGTCATTCGTTTCGCCTGCCAACGGTGCGACGAACCTGTCCCAGCCGATCGTGCTGGACTGGTCTGACGTCTCCGGCGCCACGCAATATCAAGTTCAAGTCGACAACAATTCAGATTTCAGCAGTCCAGCTGCGGACAACCAGCCGGGCGCTTCAACCTATTCCGTGAGCGGATTAACCGGAGGCACATTGTTCTATTGGCGCATCCGTGCGCAAAACTCTTGCGGCTGGGGATCGTGGTCTGCTTCAAGAACATTCACAACGTCTTCAACTGACGGTACGCCGCCTGTGATCTCCGGTGTGATTGCAACTGACATCACCGACCGCTCGGCAGTTATCACCTGGACCACCAACGAAGCTGCCTCGACCCAAATCAACTACGGTACGACTGGGGCTTATGGTTCTTCCACGCCTCTCGTTGCTACTCTCACGACCACGCACGAGCAAGTGATCACCGGACTCGATTCGCTGACTACATATCACTTCCGCGTTCGTTCGCGCGACGCGGCAAACAACGAAGCGGTCAGCAGCGACTTCGTGTTTACGACGGCAAACAGTCTCGGTGAAGGCGTCCCGCCAACCGTCTCCAGTACCTATACCGGTTTTGATCCGATCCATATTACCGACGGTGATTATAATCCTTACGGTTGGGAAACCTCAACTTGGGCCTCCGATAGTACGACATCAGCAAATTGGATCGAATTCAATCTCGGCACAAGTCGCACCATCGATCGCGTTGCTGTCTACTGGGCCTGGAATTCGAACACAAATAGTTGGATGACGTCGCGGGAATTTCGCGTCCAGATTTGGAATGGATCTGCCTACGTCGATGTCGCGACAAATAACAACGTCACAGTTGATAGTTGTACTTTTGCCGAAATCACACCGGTCGCAACCACACGGGTTCGCTACTACCAACCCGCCAACATGGGACCGACAGCTTACCCGAAAGTTGTGTGGCTCGCAGAACTTGACGTCTTTAGTAACGGATTAGTCAATTCAGCCCCGACTGTGCCCGGACTCACCAGCCCGGCTGACGCAGTCCAACTAGTCACGCTCACGCCTACACTCACTCTTGCGAATTCCACCGATGCCGACGGCAACCTGCTATCTTACGATTTCCAGATTGCAACGTCATCCAGCTTTGCAACAATCGTCGCACAAGCAACAGGCATCGTCCAAGGCGGAAGCGGTTCCACCTCATGGAATGTAAGCCCGAGTCTCGCCTCCGGCACAACCTATTATTGGCGTGCGCGCGCTTTTGATGGTTCGCTCTATTCGAGCTACAGCGCGTATCGCACATTTACGATTACAGCCAATACGGCGCCGACCGTTCCGACTCTTACGAGCCCGATCGCCGGCGCACAAGTCAGCACATTGACGCCAACCTTGGCAATCGGCAACTCGACCGACGCCCAAGGCAATACGATTACTTACGATATTCAGGTTTCAACTTCGTCGACTTTCAGCACCATTGCCGCCCAGACGACTGGACTCGCGCAGGGTGGAAGCGGCTCAACATCGTGGGTCGTTAGCCCGAATCTCGTCACTGGAACAACCTATTACTGGCGTGCCCGTGCGTATGATGGCGCCCTCTACTCAAGCTACGCTGCTTACCAGTCATTCTCAATTGTCAGCAACAGCGCGCCATCGACGCCGGGACTGAACAGTCCGGCCGCGGCTGCAACCGGATTGACTCGTACCCCAACGCTCGTGGTCAACAATTCAACGGATCCTGACGGCAATACAATCACTTACGAATTCCAGGTCGCGACAACATCCTCGTTCTCGACAATTGTAGCGCAAGCTGCGGGAGTCGCGCAAGGGACCGGTGGTACAACCTCATGGATCGTTAGCACGCAGTTGGCTTATTCGACGACGTACTACTGGCGCGTCCGCGCAAGTGACGGCGCGCTGAACTCACCCTATGCGGCATATCGTTCGTTCACGACAATGAGCAATACTGCGCCCGGCGCACCAGCGCCGACCCTGCCGCTTAACGGCAGCCGCGTAATCGACATGACGCCGGACTTGGTCGTGAACAACGCCACCGACACCAACGGCGACCCGCTGACCTATCAATTTTATCTCTACAACGAGGCAACAACGGTACTGCTCGCGACTTCGCCGATGACAGCGCCCGGCGCCGGCACTACCGCTTGGACTACCTCAATTACGCTTTCGCCGAAAACAAAGTATACTTGGCGTGCGCGTGCCAATGACGGTTCAGCCTGGTCCGGGTATTCGCCGACACGCAATTTCCGGACGAATCGTATTCCATTGACGCCGGTACCGAGTGCGCCGATTGACGGCGATACGGTCATTGGTTCGATGCACCAATATGTCGTTATCAACTCGACTGACCCCGACGGCGATGCGCTTACTTACGACTTTGAGGTCTATTCCGATTCATTGCTGACTATTCTGGTGGAATCCGTTCTCGGAGTCAATCCAGGTGCAAGCCAGACCAGCGCGATTTCAAACGTGCCGCTGAATCCCAATCAATTCTACTGGTGGCGTGCGCGTGCCAACGACAGCACCCATTCTTCCAATTGGTGCGAGGCCGAGAAGTTCTTCCAGAGCCAGTTGAGTCTTGATGTTACGGAAGCGCCGTCCATCGTCTCACCGCAGATCGGTGAACAGATCAATCAAGCGCAACCTGCATTGACAATCTCGTGGACGGGAATTACCGATACCTCTGAATGTAGCTTCGAATTGTCGCGGACCAACAACTTCCAGACTTTCGTGGATGTAGGCACAGTTCGCGGCAACGGCAATTCGGCATCGTGGACAACCGATCAAGTTCTCGATCAGGGCGAATACTTCTGGCGCGCCAAGCGGGGAAGTAGCGACTATTCGGTCACCGGCAACTTCTCGGTTGTCGCCTCTATCTACGTTTCGCCCAATCCTTTCGAGTACTCGAACGAAAGCATCGTCGTTCACAATCTGCCGTCCGGTTCTCGTTTCGAGGTCTACACCTCATCCGGCGACCGGGTCATGTCGATCGACAACTTGACCGGCGATTTCAACTGGGACGTCCGCAATTCGGCCGGCGAGAAACTGGGTTCCGGCGTGTTCCTTTGGTACGTCCGGCTAAGCGACAAAACAGTTTCGGGCAAGCTGATCGTCCAGCGTTAAGCTGACTCAATACACTCTTACGTTATGCTGCAAGAGGCCGGACTCGAACCGAGTTCGGCCTCTGCTTTTCTATGTCTAATCGGGAGATTACTTTAGTTCGATGTTATCTACATACAGAGTATGCGGGGCTTGTCTGCCTGATGTGAATAAGATGATGTTCGCAATACTCGTCATATCCATCTGACGACCGTCAGGCAAGTCCACGACATCCGCGAGCGATACAGTGAACTGGTTCAGTCCCGGCTTCACGGTAAGCTCGCTATTGTAGCGGTCATCGTATTCAAAATTGTGCGCCACATCATTGATTCGCAGGAAAACATGCAAGTCCCGCTGCTCATCGGAAAATATCTCAAAGTGAAAACTGCTATACCCGGTCCAAACTGGATACGGATACTGAATCGTCAGCGCAGACAGCAGCTTCCCGTCGCTATGCCAACGAACCACTCCGTCGCTCTTGTTGCTGTTCCATTCCGTCGGCGGATCGACAAAATCGATTGTCGCATTCGACCCGAGCACAAAATTGTGGTCGAGATACGAATCGAAATTGCTGATTACCGGAAACTGCGCTTGACGCCTGGCGTGCGCCAGTGTAATCGTCGCAAACGAAATGAATGCGCAGCTGACTATAAGTACCGATCCTAACCGCACCCAATTGCGTCCCGCCAGCGACTTCAGTAGGGGATATTGCTGCATTTTCGGATCAATCGTCGCCGCAAATAGCAGGAAGCTCGTTATTCCTAGCTCGTTGTAAATCATATCGAGCACGCTAGCGTCTCGCGGTGTGAAATACTGGATGAACTCCGTTAGTCCACCGACAAACGACGCCACGACGCCGGCGGCGATGAAGTAGTGAAACTGCTCCGTTGTCCGGCGCATAAATCGCTTGGCAAAGACCAGCATCGCTATTGAAAGTACGCCGAATAGGGGAGCATGCCCGGCGTTCGTTGCTTCGCGCCAGAGCCGCGACTGCGTTGGCAAGTTGATTCCGTCGAGCACATAAACCACCGCCAGTAGCACGACGACGGATAGTATCAGCGGCATTCGCTTCTGCATTACCTCAATCAACTCATTGGGCTCAAACAAACAAGCGCAAATTCAGACTCTAGTCGGTGGATCTGGACACCGGACGGTACACCATAAGACACAATGTTCTATATGGATAGCATCATGTATCTAATTCTGGACACTAACTGCCGACTGTAAAGCTCTATGGGACAGTGCGATAATGCGATAGTCTCACTATATCAACCAAAAGTGTCAACTATCTGAACAAGATTGCATACACTAACTTCCGAGCAAATTTGACCAAACCCTGTATCGTGCAGAACTGCAAGGGGTTGCGACATTCTGCCCGAGCTTGGATTCATTGGCACAGGTATTGCTTAATTCCAGCTTGTAGAGCTGAATTTTATAGTTTTTTCAATAACCCGTTTCGGAGGACCTGATGTCGAAAATCTTCTTGGCTGCACTTGCTCTGACAATGACACTTGGTGTCGCGTCGGCGAGTGCTTTTAGTTGGTCCTATTACGACTTCGGCTCGGCCTATTTCGACGATCACAACAATACGTCGGAAATCAATTATCCGGGCGGCGTTGGATCGCTACCATCACCCGGTAATCTCGGTGAAGGCGGCGAGAAGTTTGATATCGAAGGACTCAATTTCGCCTATGATAACAACTTCGTCTATTTGAGCGTCACTTCGTCGTTCAACGAAGGCGCTTACTCCACCGGTTGGAACCAAACCTACGGTCGCGGCGACCTGTTCTTCGGCTTTGGCGGCAACAAATACGACTACGCTATCACGAGCGACGGTCGTTTGGTTGATGTGAATACCTGGAACGGTATTTCCAATAAGCCGGGTACATATTACAACTACGCCTCGATCCGGAATGCCGCAGGCGCCTGGCGCGTCGGTACCGGCACCAATCTGGGCAGCGTTGACATCCTCAAGACTTATGACGCCACCCTTGAAAGCAACCCGATGTTCGGCGGCGGCGGCGGAACCTATATCTGGGAGTACAAATTCTCCCGCTCGCTTTTGTCCGACTTCGGCAATGGCGCGATCACTTTTCACCAGACGCTTGAGTGCGGCAACGACCTGCTCACCAAGCAGTACGAAAGTGTACCCGAACCTGCCACCATGATGCTCTTCGGCATCGGACTGGCCGGGCTTGGAGCCAAGCTTCGCAAGCGCAAAAACGCTGCAGCATAATTCCGAGAAACTTATTCGATTTATCAAGGTCGCCCTAAACAGGCGGCCTTTCTTTTTATTCGCGTTGTCTTAGTTACACCAAATGTGAGGTAGGTCCGAATCTGTCGACTCGTGTGATCAAGCTATTCCGCGCGGCGCTCCGGGCTCTCTTTTCCTTCGTAGAAATGATCCAGAGATTTCGGATCGAGCATCCGAATCACCCGGGCAGGATTGCCTGCAACTATGGCATAGGGCGGGACATCCTTGGTCACGACCGAGCAAGCGCCGACAATCGCGCCTTTACCGATCCTCACGCCTTTGAGTATCGTCGCGCGCGCATATATCCAAGCCAAGTCCTCGATGACAATTTCCTCCGGCACTCCATCGCCCCTGGTGTCCGAATGATAATCGCTGCCCATTATCAACACGTCCCAGGAAATGCCGGCACGGTAGCCGATAGTGACTTTCGAGCCGCAGTGAATCTCCGTGCGGTCGCCGATATGCACGTATTCGCCGATAGTAATTTCCGGATTGCTGCCTGCCGGTGCAGCTTCAAAATCAAACGTCACGCCCGGAAACAGCTTGCTGCGTTTCCCAATCGTGATCTTGCCATCCCGACCCTTTATCTTAACCCGACCGTAAACCTTGATCGGACCCGTAGTCGTGACTCTTCGCTTGAGTAGAAACCCTCTGAAGTAGGCGACAGCCTTTTTCAACGTTACCAGATCTATCACTTGCTGCTCCTTAGCTTAACAACAATCTTACGCTTGTCGCCGCATTTTCGCGTCCTTGCCAAAGTGGGGCGATACAGTAAGTCTACATACTAAGTCGACATTGGCTGCATGAGGATAACCAATTCTCGTCGCTACGACCGTATTTTCGCTCCCGTTGGCCGCCACGGCTCGATTGCTGCGTCTCATTTGGAAACGTCCGTCGCGCAGGCATTTCATCATCTGCAGCCCTGAAGAATCTTACTAGATTAAAAGATGCTCCCAAAGACTTCTTCTTCCAAATTTGGAATTTCCTGCAGAAACTGCCGGTTTCGAGCAGGCGAACAACTGCCGATATGCTTCAGTATGGCAGCGGCGACAAGTTAAGATTGTTTTTTTTCTTGGAAATATGGATATTGTAGCTGCGTATTAAGAATAACCAAATCGGCCGGAGCTGGGCGGGTGCCAGACCGTGCGTTTGGCATCTTTCGTTGATATTGTTCAGGAGGAAGTGAAATTGGATAATTCCAAGCAGATCAAAACGTTCTACGTCCGCGACATTCTCTCGATTGCGTGGCGGCGCAAGTGGCTGCTTGTAATTCCCGTCGTCCTGGTTACCGCGATTACCGCGGTGAGCACGCGATACCTAAGTCCAATATTTGAAGCTTCCGTCACAATCTTCATGGAAAAGCCCGTGCGCTTATCTCAAGACCTTCAGCGGCTGATCGGCGGCGGGACCGGCGGCATGGGCGCCAACGCCGAAACACGCGAAAGCGAACTGCAGAGCCTGCAGAACGAAATCGTGTCCGCGCCGTACATTGCACAGCTTGTTGAGGCGATCGGCCTTGACAAAGATCCGTCCATGGATATTCTCGCTGCCAAGATGCAGGTCAGCCGACCCAATATCTCGGTAGAAGAAATCAAGTTTGACTTCCTACTCGAAAGTCTGCGGAAGCGCATTCGCGTCGAATTTGCCGGCACCAATCAAGTCAAGATATTGGCGACCTCATCCGATGCCGAGCAGGCGAAGTTGATCGTCCAGAACCTTGGCGAGATATTCATCCAGGAAAAGACCAAGCAAGAATCCCGGACCATCTCCGCGTCATCCGACTTTTCCGCGGAACAGCTGCAGACCTACGACAAAGATGTCCAGGACAAGATTACGGAACGGACCTCGCTCGAAACTGAATTGCTGCGTGTGCAGCTCGACGATGTCGTCGCCTCGCAAGCCAATCGCCAATCAATCAACATGGAAGTCCAGGCCATCGCACTTGAACTGGCCGAAAAAGAGAAACTCGTCGGCGACTCGCAGCTTCGCCTTTCGAGCCTGCCGGGTGGTTTGCCGACTTTTACGGAACCGCCGGCACTGGTCGAAAAGAGGGATGAGATAACCAAGCTCTTGGCGACCATGCCCGAACTGCTGCGAAAAAATAGCTGGAGTACGCCGACAGTTGTCAGCTTCAAAGTGCGTTTGTATGGACTGATCAGTGATGTCGACGAATATGTCGCACAGTCGGTGCGCGGGACCTTTGCAAAAGAATCAGAAGTCACGAAGAATGACTTGATAACACTCTTCAGCTTGCGACTGCGTCTTGAATCGCTCTATGCCTACAGCAACAACTTGAAACTCGCCCTGGCCGACATCGATCGGCGGGGAAGTCTCATGCCCGGCTATCGTGCCCGCATCGAGCAATTGACCCGCGAAATCGAGGCTTCCCGCGCGCTACGCGACCAGTTCAAATTGGCACAGGAAGGCACCCAAATTTCACAAGCGCTGCTGATGGAGTCAAAATTCCGCGTCGTCGAACCGGCGCGCTTGCCAATGTCTCCCATTTGGCCAAACAAAAGAATGATCGTCTTGCTGGGTCTGCTTGCCGGAATTAGCCTCGGCGCCGCCGCTGTCATCGTGGCAGAATTCTTCGACAACTCGATCAAAAAGATCGACGATGCTGAACAGGCGCTTGGTTTTCCGGTAATCGGCACCATGCCCCGGATTGACGGCCTTGAGAAGCTGAAAGTGCATGCCGGACGCTAAGAACAGCCCAAATCGGGGGGACGCAAATATTTTCACCATTTTCAAGTTGCAGTTGCGTTAACCCCTGTCCGATACTATTTTAGAGACCAATTCGAATTGTAACTTTCAAGTCTAGATAAAGGATATCGGTTGAAATTCCATAAAGACATTCTCAAACTGGATGCCGCGCGCGTTACCGATCAACTCTGCACGGCAATTCGCAGCCAGATCCGCGACGATCTCAAGAAAAGCGGCGTGGTCGTCGGTATCTCCGGCGGCATCGACTCGACCGTCGTTTCCGCGCTTTGCGCCAAAGCGCTCGGCCCGGAACGCGTCCTGGGAATCATGATGCCCGAGCAGGAATCCTCCGGCGAAAGCGAAACACTCGCCCGCAAATTGGCTGCGCAATTTGGCTTTGAATCGATCAAGGAAGACATCAGCGCCGGTCTCAAGGGCCTCGGTTGTTACGAAAAGCGCGATGAGGCGATCAAGCAGCTCTTCCCGGAATACGACGCCAGTTACAAGTGCAAGATCACCAATCCCGGCAATATCCTCTCCAAGGATACCTTCAACTTCTTTCACTTGACGATCATGAAGGAAGGCAAGGAACCGCAGACCAAGCGTATGACCCCGAGCGTCTACGCGCAGGTCGTCGCTGCTTCGAATCTCAAGCAGCGCCTCCGCATGACCACCTTGTACTACCACGGCGAGAAACGCAATTGGGCCGTCGCCGGAACCGGCAACAAGGACGAGCACATGCAGGGCTTCTTCGTCAAATATGGCGACGGTGGCGCCGACTTCAAGCCGATCGCCCACTTGTTCAAGATTCAGGTATATCAGCTCGCCGAGTACTTGGGAGTTCCGGCTGACATCATTAAACGCACTCCCACCACCGACACGTACAGCGCAGGGTCGACCCAGGAAGAGTTCTTCTATGGTCTCGATTTCTATCGCATGGACATGCTCTGGTATGCCATGGAAAACAACGTGCCGGCCGCCGAGGTCGCATCTGTATTGGGGCTTTCGGTTCAGGAAGTCGAACACGGCTACGCTCACATCGCGCGTAAGATTCGTGCGACCGAACCGCTGCGGATGATTCCGCTCGAGATTAGCCCGACCGCGTAAATAGGATTTTGTTGGATGGCGCTCCTCACGGGTCGCTTAACTTTGCTTGATAAGGATTATTATGGAGTTCAATGCTGAAAGCATCCGCACCGAAATTAGAAAGTTCATCGTCGACTCATATCTTCTCGGAGATGAGAGCGTCAAATTCTCGGATGCGGATTCGTTCATGCGCCGCGGCATCATCGATTCGATGGGCATCCTCGAATTGACCGCCTTTCTCGAACAGAAATACGGCATTACTGTCGCCGACAATGAAATGCTGCCGAACAATCTCGACAGCGTCGACAACCTTATCGGTTTCATCAAGGGCAAATCCGGTAAGTAACGCGGAAGCCGCGCGTCGTCGCCGCTCATTCCCATTCCGCGGAGGTAACTGATCCAATGAGACTCGATCAATTCCTGCGTCGGACCCGCGAACAATTCCCGCATAATACCGCCGTCATCGATCAAGACAGCCAAATCAATTATGCCGATTTGGGTGCTGCTACTGCGAGATTCGCGGAATCCCTTCAGCAGCTTCCAATCGCGCCGGGATCGCGCATTGGCCTCTTGATGGAAAACTCCATCGACTACGTTATCTCGTTCTTCGCCGTAATCGAAGCCGGATTCGTTGTCGTTCCGCTCGACACCTCTGCCAATGGCGAAACTCTGCGTTTCATCATCGCCGATTGCGGCATCAAAGCGCTGATCGCACAATCGCGCTATCGCCGACAACTAAAAGTCATCTTCGACAATGAAACGAATCTCAAATTCCTGTTCTGCGATTCGCAGCTGAATTTCGCCGAAGGGAAGGTTCAGTCGCTCATCTACGGCGCGCGGATGGAGCTGGTTGATCCCGTCGTGAGCGATTCCAAAACACCGGAAGCGGCCGATCGAATTGTCTTGACGCGCGGAGGTAAAGAGCACGAACTCGCGGCGATTTTCTATACTTCAGGCAGTACCGGAACACCCAAGGGCGTGATGCTGTCGCACCTGAATCTCATGTCGAACACGATAGCAACGATTGACTATCTGCGCCTGACAGAGATCGACCGCACTTTGGTCATCTTGCCGTTTTACTACATTTACGGCAATTCGCTTCTGCTGACAAATGTCGCCTGCGGTGCTTGTCTCGTCATCGATAATCGCTTTCTCTATCCCGAGACGATACTCAACACGCTCGAAGAGCATCAATGCACCGGCCTCTCCGGAGTGCCTTCCAACTTCATGATCCTGCTCGGTAAGTCCACACTCACCGCGCGCAAACTGCCGCATCTGCGCTATTTCACGCAGGCCGGCGGCGCAATGGCGCCCGATATCGTCCGCACTCTTGCCGACGCTTTCCCAACCAAGGAAATCTACATCATGTACGGCCAAACCGAAGCTGCACCGCGAGTGACCTATTTGCCGCCGCCGCATCTGGCAGAAAAGCTCGGCTCAATCGGCATCCCGCTTACCGGAATCACAGTGACAATTTCCGACGACCAGCACAAAGAAGTCCCCGCCGGCGAAACCGGCGAACTCGTCGTCTCCGGCGATAATGTGATGATGGGTTATTGGAACCAGCCCGAAGAACAAAGAGAAGTCTTGCAGGACGGCAATCTCTTCACCGGCGACCTGGGCTACAAAGATAAAGACGGCTACATCTTCATCGTTGGCCGCAAGAAAGAAATCATCAAAGCCGGCGGCAATCGCGTCAGCGTCAAAGAAGTCGAGGAATGCCTCGTCGGAAATGACAAGGTACTTGAGGCCTGCGTGATTGGCGTCCCCGACCCGCTGCTTGGCGAAGCGATTAAGGCCGTCATTGTGCTCAAGCCGGGGGCCGAGATGGATGCCAAGGAAATCATCCATCACTGCCGTCTAAAATTGGCTGATTTCAAGGTTCCGAAACTGGTCAGCTTTGTCGAATCGCTGCCGAAATATCAATCAGGTAAAATAAACAAGCAATTGCTCAAGCAGCAGCCAGTTTAGCCGCAAATGGCTGCGAAACTCAAATAAGCAGGGAAGTCAGGCGTTTAAACAATATGTGTGGAATTGCCGGATACTTTCAACTCGAAGGAACTCGTCCGCCCGACCGTGATCTCGTGGTCAGAATGGTCTCGCTCATTCGCCATCGCGGCCCCGATGAATTCGGCGCCTTCCTTGACGACAAGTGTGTCCTCGGACATGCACGGCTTTCCATTATCGACCTCTCATCCGGCCAGCAACCGCTCTGCAATGAGGACGAAACTGTCTGGATCGCTTTCAACGGCGAAATATACAACTACATCGAGTTGCGTCCCATTCTCGAATCGCACGGCCACCAATTCCGCACACATTCCGACACCGAAGTAATCGTCCACGCCTACGAGCAGTGGGGCAAGGACTGTCTGCAATATTTCAATGGCCAATTCTCACTTGCCATTTACGACAGCAAAGCACAATCACTTTTCCTCGCGCGCGACCGCATGGGCAAGCGACCGCTTTTCTACGCGGTTCACGACGGTCGATTCTACTTCGCTTCCGAAATCAAGGCTCTGTTCGCTGACCCGGGAATTTCCCGCCGTCTCGATGTCGAAGGGCTTGACCAAGTGTTTACATGGTGGACCTGTGCGCCGCCGAAAACTGTATTCGCGGGCGTCAACGAGCTCGAGGCCGGCTCTTGCATCGAGATCAAGCAAGGAAATGTTGCGACCTCCCGTTACTGGTCGATGCAATATCCCGATTCCTACGACAACAGCCGCGGTGTCGATTCGTGGGCGGAAGAACTCCACGCACTCTTGGTCGACTCAATCCGATTGCGTCTGCGCGCTGACGTTCCGGTCGGCGCCTACCTTTCCGGCGGCTTGGATTCTTCGGCAATCGCGTCGTTGGTCCGCTCGTTTACGACGAATCGCCTCGAATCCTTCTCAATTGCATTTGGCGATAGTGCCTTTGATGAGTCCAACTATCAAAAGCAAATGGCCGACCAACTCGGAACCCATCATCGCTCTGTCCAATGCAATTATGATGACATCGCCAATTGCTTCCCGGAAATTATCTGGCATACCGAGCGACCGATTCTCCGTACAGCGCCTGCACCGATGTACCTGCTCTCGCGGCTCGTCAATGACTGCAAGTTCAAGGTCGTCCTGACTGGTGAAGGCTCCGATGAGATCTTCGGCGGCTACGACATCTTCAAAGAAACCAAGATTCGCCATTTCTGGGCGCGCAATCCAGACTCCAAATGGCGCTCGTTGTTGCTCAAGCGGCTCTATCCGACTCTTCCCCTTAGCGAAGTCAAATCCAACTATTTCCTGGAAGAGTTCTACAAAGAGGGCCTCGCCGATACTGATCGCTATTATTTCTCGCACATGCCGCGAATCAAGACCACTTCGCGCGTCAAGGATTTCTACAACGCAGAACTCAAGGGCAAGTCAGCCGCTGCCGATTCCTTGAACGCCTTCGCCCATACCTTGCCAACCGGATTTCCGAATTGGCATCACGTCTCCAAGGCACAATTCCTCGAATCCAAATCGTTGCTTTCCGGTTATCTGCTCTCTTCGCAGGGCGACCGCATGGCCGCTGCCAACGCCGTCGAGGGCCGCTATCCGTTTCTCGATCACCGTGTAATCGAATTGGCGACACAAATCCCGCCGCACCACAAGTTGTTTGGTCTCAAGGAGAAATGGGTATTGAAGAAGGCTATGAAAGGCGCGCTTCCGGAAGCTATCCTTAAACGCCCCAAACAGCCGTACATGGCGCCCGATTCAAGCTGCTTTACGCAGGCCCAGTCGCCCGCTTATGTCCGCGAGTTGCTATCCGAAGATCGCATCAAGAAGGCAGGGGTTTTCAATCCAGTTATGGCGGGAAAACTTTACGAGAAATGCCTCAAGCAATCCCAGGCGCAGATGTCTTTCAAGGACAACATGGCGTTCGTGGGAATATTATCCACGCAAATCCTGGTCGATAGCTTTATCGAGAATTTCGATGCCCACGCTTTTCGCAAAGTCACGGAGTTCCGCGTCTGGCGCGACCTAAGCGGCACGCGCTCTGATTCCACGCGCCTTAGGAGCTAGAACCGGCTCGTTCCTTGTTGCTTGCCGATGCACCGCTATTCTGCCATTCGTTCCAAACCGGTCTAAAGAATTCCAAGAACCGAATTGCTCCCTGCTTGTAGCCCAGTTCGTTGGGGTGGGAATCACTCTGATCCGGGCGCCGATATTCATCCCGCAGAACGTTGTTGCTATTCGCCAGCACGTCAAATAAGTCAAAGACTACAAAATTGCGCATCCCGCTTTCACTCTGATATCGCGGCAGATAATCCTTCATCAACCATGCGTTGAATTCACGCGCGCGCGCGGCGGCTTCCGGATTCGTCTCGGGCTCAACCAGCGGGGGATAGGTCACATAGATGAAAAGCTTGTTCGGGTACTTGCGGAATTCCTTTGAGAGCTCTTCAAATACTGCCTTGTAATTCTCGGTCGTGTATTCCCGATTGTTGGGGTTTCCAGGACTTGTACCTTCCGACCCGATCTTGCTGCACGGATAGCATGACTTGAACATGATGATGTCGTTCACGCGGCCATCTTTGTAGTATTGGTTCGGATGATTCTTGAAAACGAACAGCTTCTGGATGTCAGTCTTGAATTTGGGATACCAGTCGCAGACATCCGTGCGTTGGCCGATTTCGTCGCCGTAGGTCGCGCCCTTTACAAAGATCCCCATGTTTAAGAGGCTGTCGCGCAGTCCACCCTGGTCCAGAATTCCCTCGCCGACTGAATGGTGCACGAACAACATGCGATGCTTGTATCCGTTTTCAACCCTGTCAGTCAAATCGTTGACGACCTTGCCGGCTCCAATAACGGCATCCTGAAGTGCGGAAACCGTGTAACCTTGCTTACGGTATTTGTAAGCGAAGAACAATCCGATCACATTTCCAATTATCGAAATGAGCAAAATAACAATAAGCAGCTTATTCACTTTCAACTCCTAAATGCCGGATTAATACTAACAGGAAACATCACTCAAACCTGTGCATTATACGATGACACAAGGACGATACAACCAAATATTTTTAGGTCGGCAGAGCGCAAATTCAGAACAGACCAGATAAAGCTTAAGTTCGTAACGGCAACTTAATAATGAATTTTGTCCCGCGTGACGGATCGCTGTCGACAGTTATCTCGCCGTTGTGTTTCTTAACGATATTATAGGATATCGATAGTCCCAAGCCGGTGCCGACGCCGACACCTTTTGTCGTGAAGCCCGGATCAAAGATCTTCGCCAGATGTTCCTTGCGAATTCCAACGCCGGTGTCTTCAATTTCCACCCAAACCCATTCGCGATCATTTCGTGTAGTGATTGTCACGCTTCCCCGGTCGGGAATCGCTTGCGAGGCATTGACGAGAAGATTCATGAACACTTGGTTGAGTTCGTTGGGGAAGCACAAGATTGCGGGCACGCCGCCGTAGCGCTTGATAATCTCGATGCGGTTTTTGAATTCGTGATGTACCAGCGTCAGCGTTGTATCAAGACCTTCCTCAATATTAGCGCGTTGAAAATCAGCCTCATCCAGTCGCGCAAAACTCTTCAAGCTCCTCACAATATGCGCAATCCGCTGGCTTGCTGTCGTCGTGATAATCGTATTTTCGTCCAGTACTTTGAACAGCTTCTCAAACTCCGGTCCGCTCATCGCGCTGCGAACTAACTCATTGGACATAACCAATTCGCGCAGCTTGACTACGGCGCGTCGGGCATTGTCTGCCGAGGAATTGACCGCCCCGATGGGATTGTTGATTTCATGCGCAACACCGGCGACCAAATTGCCCAGCGATGCCATCTTTTCCTTCATGATCAACTGTTGCTGCGCCTCCTGCAACTGCGTCAGCGCCATCTGCAATTCGGCATTCTGCGACCGCAGCGCTGCTTCCTGTTCCTCGGTCTTGGCTCGGGCAGCGCGCAAGGCGCCGGTCATACTGTTAAATGAAGTCGTCAATTGCCCCAGCTCGTCCTGCGACTTGTGTTCGAGCTGCACCGACAAATCACCCTGGGCGACTTTTCCGACGGCGCTGGACAACTGCTTGATTGGAATCGTGATCAACCGCACGGTCACAAACACCGCGAGCGCCGAGACAATGAGCGTCGCTATGAAGATGTTCTGCGCTACCCGTTTCGCCGTAGCAAACGACTCTTCTGCCAGAACCGCCGCTTTCTGCGAATCGCGTGTGTTGACCGCAACCAATTCTTCTAGATCGGTCCGGAATTCGTCGAACACGACGCGCGCCTCGCCATTCAAAAGTTCAACCGCTTCAACGATGTGATCCTCGCGCGAGAGTCGGAAGAATTCCAAACTCAATTCCTGATACGAATCCCATTTGCTATCGAAAGCCTCAAACAGCGCCCGCTCTTCTTCGGAGTAGAGGTTCTGCGCAATCGCCTGATTCCGCAACTTTTCGTAAGCATCCAAATTTGCGCTGATTTTGTCAATCAGCACGACAATCCGGTCCGCTTGCGATACGCGTTGACTCTCGCTGTCCGAGAAAATCAACTGCAGCTGATTCTGCCGCAAATCGGTGGTATTGAGACTTATCTCCGAGATCGTGATCGCGCGGGGAAGCCAACTATTCGTTACGTCGTCGATCGACTCTTTCAGTCTGAATAACTGATAGAACGACGAAAAATTCGCAATCGCCAACAGGGCAAGAACACAGACAAAACCGATCGTCTGTTTGACGCCGATTTTCAGGTCCTTTAATTTCATCGGTAATTATCCCAGTTAGGGATGGATTTTGTGAGGAGCCACTACGGCGCTACTTTGTCTTTGCGCCATTCTCTTGTTCAATTATTGCCAGCGTCTTTACTGTGTCTGTAACTGCACTGCGCGAGATAAACCCGATCGCTCCGGGCGTCGCGGCAACTTTACGCAACATCTCGGCTTCCGAATCCACCGCTTGCGGCGGATCTCCCTCTCCGGACAACATGCGCTTCATCCAGACCGATTTCATCCGCGACGGACTCTTGCCCAGGTACTTGTAGAAAGTCTCTTTGATCTCGCCCGCCGGTTTGAGATCCATCACGATCACCGGCTTGCCGTCGCTCCAGTTTTTGACATCACCGGAATAGATGTCCAACAGCTTCGTCTTATTTAGTTCCTTCTCCGGTACGGACGGATGCGCAATCACGGCCACGCTGTCCGCAGCCAATATCGCCGGCGTCAGTATCGCGCAACCCAGCGCAAGCGCCAGAACAATCAATATGTTGATGCGATCTCTTCTCATATTGCCTACAAGAACACCGAAATTGCCGCGGCAAAATAATTGAACCTGTATTCGACTTCTGAACCTTCGAAATGATAATCTTGCCGTACCGGTGCGACTTGGACCTTGATAACGATCTTATCCGTCACCGTGTAAGCCCCGCCAAAAGTCGGAGTTGCCAACTTGTAATCCGAATCCGCTGTGACTGTATCGATGCTGCCGAAAACGCCCTCGATCTCTTCGGCTCTGAAGAAACGCTCCTTTGCCAGCCAATAGCTCCCGTAAATGCGAATATTGTCGGTGACGTCATAAAAGAGAGTCGCGTAATAGAACTGCAAATCGATGTCGTATTTGCCCAGGCCCTGTTCGTAATTGACTTTGATAAACTCGCTCTCCAATGCGAAGTCGCCGATAGCATAGCGCAAATCGCCGCCGATGCGAACGCGCGGCACGCGGCTTACGACGTCATCATCTTTTAATAAGGTTACAACGGTCTGGGGAAAATCAAATTTATCATACGTCGCCGAAAAACCGATATTGAATTCCCGCGCCCGCAATCCAACTCTCCCGCCAACTAAAAATGTATTGGTGGTGTCGACGCCGGTCTGTCCGTATCTGCGATCGCTGTTGATGTTCGGGCTGTTGCCGACATACAGCGCGTAATCCAACTTCGCGCCGCCTTTCGGCAGGTATCCGAAAACTTGCACGTATGCCCGGGACGGGAGATATTCCTCGAGCCGCAGAATTTCATTGAACGATGATTCATACACAAGCGGCCGGATAACGTACGGCATCAAGGGTGTGCGATTTTTGATCTCATTGAGATAGTTGAACGTCGGCGTCTGCAGTCCGAGTCGTAAGTTCAACCCGGTCCCGACATGATACCGAATCCACGCTTCTTCGACACTGAACGAGCCCCATTGTTTACTCGATGAATAATTGTTCAAAAACTCGAAATTGACAAACGCCGTCAAATCACGGTCAAGGTCCTTTTGCATGAACAGATTAAGCTGCTGCATTGAAAAAGTCTTGGCGTCCTTGAACCCTTCCTCAAGCTGATTGTATTGAACGTAGTTCGTTTGAAAATATCCAAACAGCCGAAGCGGCGCCTCGCCCTGTTGAGCCGAAATTTCGGTGTGAAATCCGACCAGACACAGCAGCGTCCAAATCGCGGTAGCCGGAACTAACTTGAGATTTGCTCGGTGAAAATTCTGTCTCATTCTCTTCATGGGGAATAGCTTAAGTCAAAACTGTCGTTCGCGCAACACCCTTTTTGTGACCAGATTGAGTCCACGAAACTAGTAGGGTTTTCGCGTCAATCGAGTCTCGATGATTTCATCAACCAGTCCGATTCCATTGAAGTAAGTGTAACTTGTATACTGCACATCGTGGGCGACTTGCCTGACTCGAATCAACCCGGCATCCGCGAAATATTCTGTCATTTCTGTGCCCGGCAAATTCTCCCACAGCCAGTCAATTGCGTAACACTCGAAACTGCCTGCCGGCACGTTTTGCTCGCCGATCCCAATGACACGCTTGTAAATCGCCCCAGCCGGTCCATAGCCGAATCCGTTCGTGTATTCCCATTGCAGTCCCTCTTGGAGCGGATATTCCAAACTCTTGCGCGCCAGAATCTCCTGTGGTTCGGCGCTCTTTGAAACTCCGGTTGGTTTGAAGAGCAAAATCGGAGAACCCGTCGACAAGTCAGTGTAATGATAGAGGCCGTCCGTCCGGTTCCCAAAGTACTGGTAGCTTTCCGATATCAGCGAATCACCTTCGCTAAGCACTTCATGGACGACATGTACAATCGCGCCGTCGTCAAGCGTATCCGGTCCGACAACAGTCACGGTTATGTAATACAGCTTCAGCGTATCAGTCGGAACTTCGGTAATCGAATCGCCGTCGGGACGGAAATTCGTAATGTGCACCTCGCGCTCATACTGCCAGCTATACCCGTCAGTGAGCGGAAAGCGCAAATCGCCGTTGCAGTTCAAAGTGCACTCGTCGCTTGAACATGATAGCGATAACGTCGCAGCCAGCATCGCAACTATGATTGCCGCACCAATTCGTATGACCTTCTGTTTATTCATCTACTTGGTTATATACAATATAGTCGCGCACGAAGCACAAAAAAACGCAGGAGCGCCCCCTGCACTCCTGCGTTCGCTGATTTCAAAGTCCGCTACTTAAGCGGGAAATAGCCCACTTCCGAAACGACCTTTTGGCCTTCTTCCGACAACACGAAATCCACGAACTTCTTGATTTCGCCGCTCGGCTTGTTGCGCACATACCAGAACAAGTAGCGCGATAGGGGATAAGCACCCGACTTGACATGTTCCAGATCCGGCTTGTACGCTGGCGCCGCTGCATCCGCTTTCATCGCGCAATACTTTACACCCTTGGCGTATGCCGCACCGCCATAACCAATACCTTGCTTGTCTTTGGCAATCGCATTGACAATCGCCGCCGTACCGGGAAGCGTCTGCACTTGCGGTGCAAAATCCTCGCCCTTCAAAACTTCGTCCTTGAAATACACGTACGTTCCCGAGCTATTCTCGCGGCCGTACACGATGATTTTGGCATCCTCGCCGCCGACTTCCTTCCAATTGAGGATTTCGCCGGAGTAGATTGCCGCCAGCTGATCCATCGTCAGTTCACTGACCGTATTGGCTTCATTCAGATAGACCGTCAATCCGTCACGAGCGACCGGAATCTCCACGCCCGGAACGTTGAACCGTGCCTTGAGACTTTGCGTCTCTTTCGGTTTGATTGGGCGCGAAGCCTCGCAAATGTCGGTCGTCCCGTTGATCAACGCCGCGAACCCAACACCCGAGCCGCCGCCTGTTACCTGAATCACGCTTTCGGGATTCTTCGCCATATATGTCTCCGCCCAGCGCTGTCCCAGAATCACCATTGTGTCAGAACCCTTGACAGTCACTCTCTCCGCAGCGCGAAGGTCGGCGGTCAGAGGGGCGAAAAGTATCGCCAGTATCGCGGCCAGTAATCCAATTTGCTTGAATATGCTAAGTTTGTTCATTCTCTTCTCCTTCATTAGTCAATCGAAAACTGTAACTGCAGGGTGAACCGATTGTCATCGATGTCGCCGTCATACTTGGAAAACACTGATCCATCCTTCAACGTGCGGAACATGTCGTATGCCGCGGTGATCTTTACATACGAATCCCAGAAGTAGTGCACTGCTATCGAGGTCGTACCCACCGCATCGTTAGAAAGTACCGCCAGTTTCGCCGGGTCGGCTTCCGCATAATCATTGTGCACATTCGGGTCGAAGAAATCATATCTAATCGCTGCGCCGAATTTGGTGCCCAGACTTTGCGACAACCACAGGTACCAGCCCTTGCTGACTCCCACTTGGTCCGAGGCAGACTTGAGGTAGTCTTCGCCATAATAGAACTCGCCGCGAAGTGCGGTTCCACCAACCGGCAGTATGTCGAAATACGCTTGTGCATCCAGTCCGTAGCGCGTCTTGTCGGTATTGACCGCCAAACCCGCTGCCTTGGCAGCAACCGCCGGAGTGTTCGTGACTTCGCCGGCATCGATTTGACCATTGAGATTTGTGTCGACCCACTTGGTTGAAGCCGGCACGGCTGCGACCGGAGCACTTCCCGGAGTGTAGGTCTCGCCCCAGTACGTCGAAAATCCGACATCAAACATACCCCACATCG
>CAZIBI010000002.1:128259-135245 GCA_964537215.1 uncultured Ignavibacteria bacterium
AATCCGACATCAAACATACCCCACATCGTCTTAACTCTGCCGATGATGTCCTTCTGCTTGGTCGGATCAAACCAGGTGAAAGTGCTGTTTTCAATTCCATAGCCCTGCACAAAACCAAGATTCGCCTGCACAAAACGTGGCGCAGTCCAGGTCAAATTCACGCCCCGGTCGCGTTCGCCCCGGAACAACCGGCTTTCCGCCAAGCTCCGTTCCGGAAAGTCGCGCTTTGATGACGAGTACTCAATCTCATATCCGAACGGATAATTGAACTGCCCCGCCGTTAACTTGAAATTGTGCTCACGGTGCAGCTTGTTCAGTTCGAGGTACGCTTCCTTCATGGAAATCGTGTTCTTCGATGCGTCAAAGTAAATCACAAACTTGCTCGACACGTCCGGCTCAAACGTGAACTTGATTCGTCCGCGCCGAATGTAGAAGTTGTTCGCATTGAGGTTCTTGGTGGCGTCGAATCCGCCGCCGACGCCCGAACGCGAACTGTCGTTGGCTTCAAATCGCGCTTGCACATAGCCGCTGACCTTGAGTCGCTTCAGTAGCGTGATATCGGTCGCCATAATCGCCGCTGTTTCCGCCATTCCATCGACGCGCTCCTTCAATTCGGCCTGTGCAAACTTCAAACTGTCTTCCGTTGTGTCTCCCCACGAGACTTGGCTAATTGCCGCTACCAACACGGCGATTAGCAACAATACCTTCCGCAGCATACTGCTCCTTAAGTTTAGGTTTGTATCAAAAAGTGTTGTCATCTACGCTCTCGAACGCTATGACTATTAGGATTTGGTTTGCAGACTATGTGTTGAATATTAATATTTCGTTAGGAACCCTGACCGTACCCATCCCGCTTGCCGGATTGGACGCTGCGAATAATTCGTAACGTGCGCCAAAAAACTCTCGTATATTGAAACCGTTATGGATTGTCTAAGATGTTTGCAGCCAATGGTTGCGCTGGAAGTCGAGCAGCTCGAAATCGACTACTGCCTCAAATGCGGCGGTATCTGGCTCGATCAGGGTGAACTCGAGTCGCTCCTTGGCGATGCAATGCCGGCAGATCTTCTTGAACCCGAAACGCGGCGCTCCAGCCTCCGTTCGAAAGGCAAGTGCCCGATCTGCGGAAAGCGGATGGAAGCAATCATGGTCGGATCCGAAAATCGTGTCGAACTCGACTTGTGCATCAGGGGCCACGGCCTTTGGTTCGACCGCGGCGAGTTGAACACAATTGTCAAGTACATGCAGAAGCCGGTGCGCGAAGCCGTTGTCAAACAGTTGGATTTGATCTTCGCTTCAGGCGGCAGGAGCCGCCAGGTCGGTCAATAATCGGGAATTCGCTTATTCGGTACTATTGAAAGGAAGGATAACGTGATAGTTGTACTCGTACTACTTGCCCTGATCGTCATCGTTGCGGCATGGCTAATCGGGCTGTACAATGGCCTGGTCGGACTGCGCAATGCTGTCAAGAATGCCTGGGCGCAAATTGATGTCCAGCTCAAGCGCCGGCACGACCTGATCCCTAATCTCGTCGAAACGGCCAAGGGTTATGTCAAACACGAACGCGAGACGCTGGAAAACATCACCGCTGCGCGTAGCCGTGCCATGGGCGCCGATTCGGTTGGCGAAAAGGCAAAGGCCGAAAGCGCACTTAGCGGCGCCATCAGCAAGTTCATGCTGGTCGTCGAGAACTATCCGGATCTGAAAGCCAATCAGAACTTTCTTGCTCTGCAGGAAGAACTGACCTCGACGGAAAACAAGATCGCCTTCAGCCGTCAGGCCTACAACGATCAGGTCATGCTCTATAATAATAAGATTCAGATGTTCCCCTCAAACATCGTCGCAGGGATGTTCAACTTCCAGCCGAGCGAGTTTTTTGAGATCGAGAACGAGGCCGAGCGTCAGGCGCCAAAGGTTGATTTTTCGTAATCAACCCGGCTCGTCCAAGCGGCAGTTATCGAAACGCTTGACTTGCCCGGACCCGCCAATATGTGGGAACTAATCAGCCAAAATAAACGGCGCTCCGTCGTGCTCTTTATCGCGATGGGCGCCATCCTGCTGACTCTCGGATATATCATCGGCGCAGCCTATGCACCTCCCGACGGCGGCGCCTTTGGCGTTGTCCTCGCTGGCATGATTTGGATGATCATGTCATCCATCAGCTATTTCTCCGGCGATTCGGTCATGCTGAGCATCGCCGGTGCCAAAGAAATAACCCGCGAAATCCACCCCCAGCTTTTCAATGTCGTCGAGGAAATGAAAATCGCCGGTAGCCTGCCCAAGGTGCCGAAGGTCTACATCATCGATACGCCCGCGCCCAACGCCTTTGCAACCGGCCGCAAACCCGAGAATGCCTCCATCGCCGTTACTTCCGGTCTGGTCGCAAAAATGAACCGCGATGAACTCCAGGGCGTCGTCGCTCATGAAACCGGCCACATTCTCAACCGCGACATTCTCTTTATCACGTTCGCTGGCGTAATGCTCGGCACTATCGTGATCATCGCCGAGATGTTTCTACGCGGCCTCCGCTTCGGCGGCTCCCGTCGTTACAGTTCCAGTCGCTCCAAGAGCGGAGGGCAAGGCGCTGCCATTTTGATGATCGTCGCACTCGTCTTCGCAATTCTCGCACCGATCATGGCGCAGTTGCTGTACTATGCCATTTCCCGTCGCCGCGAGTATCTCGCCGACGCCACCGCCGTGCGACTGACGCGCTATCCTGAAGGGCTCGCCTCGGCACTCGAGAAAATCGCCGGCTCGACCGAAGACATGCCGCAGATGAACAAAGCCATCGCACCGCTGTTTATCGCCAACCCGCTCAAACAGGAGGGCAGCAAACTCTCCGATCTGACTGCGACGCATCCGCCCATCTCCGAGCGCATCCGGATCTTGCGTTCAATTGCCGGCGGTTCGGGCTATCTCAATTATCAGCAGGCTTATTCGCTGGTCAAAGGCAAGAGCGCCGTCATTTTGCCCGGTTCGGCAACGGCAGAGAAAGATGCCCCGCCAATTCGCGCCGCATCCACCGATTCTGATCGCGCCGAGTACAAGCCGCCGACCAAACGCGATGTCGGCGACCTTCTCCGCGCAGCGAACGGCTTCTTGTTCATGACTTGCACTTGTGGATTGAAAATGAAAGTCCCGCCGGAGTTCGAGAAGGATTCAATCACTTGCCCGCGCTGTGGGACAGTCAACAAAGTTCCGATTGCCGAATTGACTGCAGCTTCAGCGGTCCTCGAAGGTATCGGCCAACAAAACGCCGCTGCCATCGGAACCGAATCTGCTCCCGCGCAGCAAACTTACGAGCGGCAATCAAAAGGCTGGGAATCGTTTCGCTGTAGTTGCGGTCAGGGTATTCAACTGTCGCCGGCGTTTGCAGGTGACCGCGTCACCTGCCCCAAGTGCTCGAAGGTTACTTTGATAAAGTAGAGTGCTTACTTCGACTAAATCCGTAGATCACGACTACCACCAGCGCCGCCAAACTCAAAAACACCCATAGCCCCATTTGACCGTAAGCATTCCACGGCACGGCTGATACAATGTACGACTTTTGGGGATCGCTGGTGTCATAGTGCACTGTCACATCCTTGCCGACCGGATAGTCCGCCAGCAGCGTCTCGGCTTCATTCAGGCGCTTGGATGTATTCCCAAACGCGGGCGTTCCCAAATCGCTGATTCCCACGTATGGCTGCGCGTCGACGTCGTATGAATACACGACGTGCGGAACAATCGCCTTCTTTCCCGCAAGTCGCGACTCAATGACCTTGCCCGCAACCGTCGGCCAGCTGCGCATCGCACGCAGCGTCGCAAGATGATCCGCCTGAAAATATCCTGCCACCGACGCGATTATGAAAACGCCGACACAAATCCCTAATACAGTCCGGCGTGCATGCCGTTTGCGCGCCAGACAATAAGCAACATATCCCAACATGATGAGTGCCGCGATCGCTATGAAAATTAAGTAGTAAGTCATCTCTCTCCATTACGCTTGTCGACGCGCGCATAGTAGCCTAATTAATTGACATTTTAGGTCAATTCAGTATTATGCGCACCTGAAGATTGTAACTATGTTTAAGAAAATACTCATCGCCAATCGCGGCGAAATCGCGATACGCATCATCCGGGCTTGCCGTCTCCTGGACATCAAAACCGTCGCCGTCTTTTCCGATGCCGACCAGGATGCGCTCTATGTCCGCTTTGCCGACGAAGCCTACCACATCGGCGCTGCACCGGCTTCGCAAAGTTACCTCGTCATGGAGCGGCTCATCGAAGTCGCCAAGAAGTCCAAGGCCGATGCCATTCACCCCGGCTACGGTTTCCTCGCAGAAAACTGGCAATTCGCCAAATTGGTCAACGAGAACGGATTGACATTCATTGGACCAACGCCTGAATCGATTCGGCTCCTTGGTGATAAACTCGAAGCCCGTAAACTCGCTGAAAAACACGGCGTCCCGACCGTCCCCGGCGGACCAGTCAGTGCCTCCAAATTGTCGCCGGCACGCAAGCTCGCCGACAAATGCGGCTACCCGGTCCTCGTCAAAGCTGTCGCCGGTGGCGGCGGCAAAGGCATGCGCATCGTGAATGCACCCGATGATCTTGAAAAGGCTCTCATCGCTGCCGGCAACGAGGCACGCTCTGCTTTCGGCGACGACCGGGTCTTTATCGAAAAGTGCATCGTTCGCCCGCGTCACATCGAAATCCAAGTCGCTTGCGATACACACGGCAACTCAATCTATCTCGGCGAGCGCGAATGCTCAATCCAGCGCCGTCATCAGAAGTTGATTGAGGAAGCCCCATCGCCCTTAGTCGACTTGGCTCTGCGCGCCAACATGGGCGCGACTGCACTGAAAGCCGTCAACGCCGCGGGATATACTAATATCGGCACGGTTGAATTTCTCGTCGATGCCGAGAAGAATTTCTACTTCCTCGAAGTCAACACGCGCCTGCAAGTCGAACATCCGGTTACCGAACTAGTCACGGGCTTAGATCTTGTCGATGAACAAATTCGCATCGCCGCCGGTGAGAAACTCTCGATCCGGCAGGAAGACGTCAAAATTTCCGGACACGCAATCGAGTGCCGCATCTGCGCTGAAGATCCGGTCAACGACTTCATCCCCAGCACCGGCACGATCATCAGCTACCGCCAACCATCTGGTCCCGGCGTGCGCGTCGATTCCGGCATTCGCGAGGGCTCCGAAGTCTCACCTTACTACGACTCGCTCTTGGCAAAACTGATTACCTTCGGATCAACGCGCAGCGAGGCGATCAAACGCATGCGCCAGGCTCTCGCCGAATACCGCATCGCCGGGCTGATTACCAACATCGGCTTTCACGAAACCGTCATGGACATGCCCGCTTTTCAATCAGCCAAGCTCTCGACCGGATTTATTGGAGACAATTTCCCGGGCGGCATCACCAACGCCGAACCTGACGAGCTTCTCACGTTGGCCGCTGCCGTTGCAGCCGCACTGCACCAATTTCGCGAGTCACAGCGAGTTCAACCCGTGCAGGGTGCAACCACAGCCGTTTCGCGCTGGAATTCGGCTGCCCGCAGCGAATCGCTGCGCCGCCATAGGGGAGAGGGCTGGTGAAATACATCGTTACCATAAACGAGCGCGAGTATGAAGTCGCCATCGACGACATCGGCGAAAAGCTCGCCATCGCCGTCAACGGCAAAACTCTCGACTCAAGTGTCATCAGCGGCAAGTACCAGCACCACTTCTTAATGTTGCTCGACTCAAAGGCCTATGACGCCGAGGTCTTTCGCGACGACGGCAATACTTGCGTCTTCCTCCATGGCCGCGAATTCGATTGTCTGGTTGAAGACCAACGCCTCGTCGCCATCCGCAAAGCAGCGGGTCTGCGCACCGACGCCGGCAAACGCGAGCTGCACGCGCCGATGCCCGGACTCGTGATGCGTATACTGAAATCAGTCGGTGATACGGTCAAGAAGGGCGACCCGCTCTTGGTCGTCGAAGCAATGAAAATGGAAAACGAGCTCAAATCGCCGTCTGAAGGTTCAATCAAAGAAATCCATGCCGTCGTCGGCAAAGCCGTCGACAAAGGCGCCGTCCTAATCACCTTTTCGTAGGAGCGCGGCATTCAGTCCCGCTTTTGCCGGGATCTCCGCGCCCGCTTGGTATGAAAAAACGTTTCCACAAGCCAACCGATATCGATCCATTCGACTATAGTGCCAAACTCGGCGACCCCGGTCAATTCCCATATACGCGCGGCGTCTATCCTGCGATGTACACTGAACGCCTCTGGACCATGCGCCAGTACGCCGGTTACGCGACCGCGAAAGAATCCAACGAACGATATCGCTATCTGCTGGCACAGGGACAAACCGGACTCTCGGTCGCTTTCGATCTCCCGACCCAAATCGGCTACGACTCTGACGATCCGATGGCTTCCGGCGAAGTCGGCAAAACCGGCGTTGCTATCGATACGCTAGACGACTTTGAAACTTTGTTCGCTGGAATTCCGCTCGACCGGGTCTCGACTTCAATGACCATCAATGCCACCGCAGCGATCTTGCTTTGCATGTACATTGCTGTCGCCAAGAAACAGGGAGTTACGTCGGATAAGATCACCGGCACGGTCCAGAACGACATCCTCAAAGAATTCATCGCACGCGGGACGTATATCTATCCGCCTAAGCCGTCGATGCGCCTGATCACCGATGTCTTCGCCTTTGCCAAAGACCATCTTCCGCGCTACAACACCATTTCCATTTCCGGCTATCACATTCGCGAAGCTGGCGCCACCGCCGTTCAGGAGGTCGCATTCACGATCGCCAATGCCATTGAGTATGTTACTTATGCGCTCAAGGCCGGATTGAAAATCGACGAGTTTGCCCCGCAGCTTTCGTTCTTCTTCTGCGCGCAACAAAATCTGTTGGAGGAAGTCGCCAAGTTCCGTGCTGCACGTCGCGTCTGGGCGAGTATCATGAAGACCCGCTTCGGCGCCAAAGATCCCAAGTCGATGATGCT
>CAZIBI010000002.1:135345-159596 GCA_964537215.1 uncultured Ignavibacteria bacterium
GGGCGAGTATCATGAAGACCCGCTTCGGCGCCAAAGATCCCAAGTCGATGATGCTGCGTTTTCACACGCAGACTGCCGGCGTTTCGCTCACTGCGCAGCAACCCGAGGTCAACACTGTTCGCACCACACTTGAAGCCCTTGCGGCGATACTAGGCGGCACCCAGTCGCTACACACAAATGCGCACGATGAGGCTTTGGCATTGCCAACAGCAGCCTCGGCTCAACTCGCTCTGCGCATTCAACAAGTGCTCGGTTACGAAATCGGCATCGGCGATACCGTCGATCCCTTGGCAGGCAGTTACTACCTCGAGTCGCTCACCGATGACATCGAGACAAAGGTACAGCAATACCTCGCCAAAGTTGATTCACTCGGCGGTTCGATGCGCGCCATTGAAGAGGGCTTCTTCCAGTCGGAAATCCAGAAGTCGGCTTACGAATTCCAACTCCAAGTCGAATCCAAAGAACGAACCATCGTCGGCGTCAACCAGTTCAAATCCGACTCCCATGAAAAAGTCCAACTGCAAAAAGTTTCCGAACAATCGCGCGACGAGCAAATCAAGCGTCTTCAAGCAATCAAAGCTGGCCGCGACAATGCCAGAGTCGATCAGCAACTCAAGCGTCTCGCCGATTCCGCTAACACGAACGAGAACTTGCTGCCGATAATTCTTGATTGCGTTGAATCCTACGCCAGCGTCGGAGAAATCTCGAACACATTGCGCCGCGTTTGGGGCGAGTACCGCGAGAACATCGTCCTATGACGTACAAAATTCTTCACATCGCCATCGCCGTCAAAGACATTGAAGCATCCAAGAAACTCTTTGCCCTCATCAGTAATGCAACTGCGTCTGAAACGGCAGTCGTATCCGATCAGAAAGTAAAAGTCTGCTTTATCGAAACCGGCGAAACCAAAATTGAGTTGATTCAGCCAATTGAAGGAAATATCGGTGTTGCCAAATTTCTGGAAAAGAGGGGAGAGGGCTTGCACCACATCTGTCTTGAGGTCGGTGACATTGAACTTGCTCTTGCCGACTACAAATCGCGCGGCTTCCGCTTAATCGACGAAGTTCCGCGCATCGGCGCCGAAGGCCACCGCGTCGCCTTTGTTCACCCGCAGTCAACGAATGGCGTGCTTATCGAATTTGAAGAATCTCCGCGGCGTAGTTAATGCTGCTGCACATGCCCCTTTGCTGCTCGCGCAGCTCTTGTTATGTTGATCGCCAGCATAGACGCCACGGCAAAAAACAGCGATTGCAGGAACGGACTACAGCCAATCACGATCTCTCCGCGAAAGTTCAGTATGCTGCAATTGACTCCGATCCACGTCGAGCAAACTGCCAGCATCGTCGCCACAAAGAGACTCGTTGCCGAAGCGCGCAGCTTAAATAGCTTCGTAATCAAATACCCGACCAACAAACCAGTTCCAATCGACAGTAACACGTTTACCGTACTAAGTTGTTCAGACATTGTTGCTCCTCTGTTTGGTTACATTCAACAATGTATTCATCGACATAGATGTCAAGTATCAATCGCTGTAAATTGTTAAATCACATTTTGTTGCGAGAGTCGTTCATCGCGATAAATTTTCTTGACTTTGTGAAAAATCTCTCTACCTTTGCCGGACATTTGGTGAGGTATAGTTGAGTAATTTTGAAGTATATTTCCCATTAGCGATCCAGATATTCATCGCAGTTGTCATCGGACTGGCGATGTTTTTCGTTTCTTCGCTCTTCGGCAAGAAGACATACAGTCGTGTTAAAGAGCAAGCCTACGAATGCGGCATCGAAACCGAATCCGATAGCCGCCAACGCTTTCCCGTCAAATTCTACATGGTCGCTATTCTCTTTATCATCTTTGATCTCGAAACCGTGTTCCTTTTCCCTTGGGCAGTTAACTACAAAGCGCTCGGTCTCTTCGGATTTGTAGAGATGGCCGTTTTCATCTTGATTCTCCTGGTGGGCTACGTATATATCGTGAAGAAAGGAGCACTCAAGTGGGATTAGAAGAAAAACTCCCCGACGGGATCATCCTCACGACCGCGGAAAAGATAATTAACTGGGGCCGCACAAAATCGATGTGGCCATTTGGTTTTGGACTTGCCTGTTGTGCCATCGAAATGATCTCAACTGTCAGTCCCAAATACGATCTCTCGCGCTTCGGCATGGAGGTCATGCGCGCCTCGCCGCGTCAGGCCGACCTCATGATTGTCGCCGGACGCGTCTCCAACAAAATGGCGCCGGTCGTCAAGCGTCTCTACGAGCAGATGCCAAATCCGAAGTGGGTCATCTCGATGGGCGCGTGCGCATCGTGTGGCGGTGTATTTAACAACTATGCAATCTTGCAGGGAGTTGATAAAATCATCCCTGTCGACATATATGTCCCCGGATGCCCGCCGCGTCCGGAGCAGCTCATCGACGGTATCGTCAAGCTGCATGAATTGGTCAAGCAGTCTAAGCTGAAGGAAGATGCGAAGCGAACCGCATAGAATTACTGCGGCAATTTTTCGTCTGTAACTCTGTCGTTGATTTTGGTGAATGGATACGAATACCAGGGAAAAGGTCACAGCTAAATTTGGAGACAAGATTCTCGAGACGTCGACGCAATTCGATGAACTCGGATTTATTGTCGATAAATCCAATTTGCTCGAATTGATCCGCTTCCTCCGCGACGAAGCAAATCTCAAGTATCGTCATCTCTCCGACATTACCGCCACCGACTGGCTCGACCGCGCCAAGCGCTTCGAAATTGTCTATCACCTCTACTCATTTGACCTGCGCGATTACGTCCGCATCAAGACACGCGTCGGCGAAGATGATGATGTCCCCACGCTCTGCAGCGACTGGTCGGCTGCCAACTGGCTCGAGCGCGAGGTATTCGATATGTTCGGCGTCAAGTTCGCCGGACATCCTGACATGCGCCGTATTCTTATGTGGGACGACTTCGAAGGCCACCCGTTGCGCAAAGACTATCCGCTGACCTACGAAATGCCGCAGTTCACCTATAATAAGGACGAACCGCCGGAGGTCATCAAGTAGTGCAGACGAAAACGATGACCATCAACATGGGGCCGCAGCATCCTGCAACCCACGGCGTATTGCGCGTTATTCTCGAAATCGACGGCGAAACGGTTATCCGCTGCCAGCCCGAAGTCGGCTATCTCCATACCGGCATCGAAAAAACTGCGGAAGCCAAGCTCTATTACAAAGCCTTGCCGATGACCGACCGCATGGACTATCTCGCCCCCATGTCCAACAACCTTGGCTACTGCCTTGGTGTTGAAAAGCTGCTCGGCGTCGAAATTCCGCCGAAGGCCCAGTGGGCGCGCGTCCTGCTCACCGAAATCACGCGCATCAATTCGCACCTGGTCTGGCTCGGAACTCACGCCCTCGACATCGGCGCCTTGAGCATGGTACTCTACGCCTTCCGCGAACGCGAAGACGTCCTCACCATTTACGAAGCCGTCTCCGGGCAGCGCATGATGTCGACCTATTTCCGCATCGGCGGTTTGGCCGAAGAACTGCCCGACAACTTTGATCAATTGGTCAGAACCTTGATAAAGAATATGACGGTCCGTTTGCAGGAATATGAAGACATCCTCACAAACAACCGCATCTGGCGCAACCGCACGATCGGGGTAGGGAAGTTGTCCGCCGAAGACGCCATCAACGCCGGTGTCACCGGCCCTCTGCTGCGCGCTTCCGGCGTCAGTGCCGACATCCGCAAGACGAGACCATATTCGAGTTACGAGAAATTTGATTTCAACGTGCCGACCTCGAATCGCTGCGACTGTTTCGGCCGCTACGAAGTCCGCATGGAAGAGATGCGCCAGAGCTTGCGCATTATCCAGCAGGCGCTTGATGGCATGCCCGATGGCCGCTATCGCTCGCGCGCTCCCGGCATCGTCTTGCCGACCAAAGAAGAAGCGCTCTACTCGATGGAAGCGTTAATCTATCACTTTAAGTTAATCACGGAAGGCTTTAGCCCGCCTGTCGGTGAGGTTTTCCAAACCATCGAGTCCCCCAAGGGCGAACTCGGCTTCTATTTCGTCTCCGATGGCACACCCAAGCCATACCGCATGCGCGTCCGGCCGCCGAGCTTTGTCAATATCGCTGCGCTGCCCAAGCTGGTGGTCGGCGGTTTGCTCGCAGACGTTATCGCGTGCATCGGCTCCATTGATATCGTTTTGGGCGAGGTTGATCGATGATTCTTTCTAATGCTACGAAATCCAAAATTTCGCAGTACGCTGCCAAGTATCCCAAGGTCAAATCGGCGATCCTGCCTGCGCTTCACTATGCCTATGAAGAGCACGGCTACCTCGACGACCCGATGTACGAAGAAATCGCCGCGGTCCTCGGCGTGAAATTTATCGAAGTCGCCGAAGCCGCCTCGTTCTATACCATGTTCCCGAAGCAGAAACGCGGCAAATTCTACATTCAAGTCTGCCGCAACATTTCCTGCGCACTCTTAGGTTCGCATCACTTGACTCAATACTTGCTCAAGAAGTTCGGCACACAGCTTGGCGAAACCACGAAAGACGGGTTGTTCACTGTTGTCGAAGTCGAATGCCTTGGCAGTTGTTGCACCGCGCCGATGATGCAAGTCAACGACAAGTACTACGAGAACCTCACGATGGCGAAGGTTGATCAACTGGTTGAAGAATGGCGGACGGCGAAGTAGAACTTATGCAAAAGCACGTTTTGTTTGAACATATCGACGATCCGCAGTTGCACAATATAGATCGCGCTATCGAATTGGGCGCCTATAAGGCGTGGGAGAAAGTTCTCAAATCCGTCAAGCGCGAAGAACTTGTCCAGATGGTCAAAGACTCCGGCCTCCGCGGTCGCGGTGGCGCCGGATTCCCGACCGGGCTCAAATGGTCATTTGTCCCCGTTGCTTCACCGAAACCGAAATATCTCTGCTGCAACGCCGACGAATCCGAACCCGGTACCTGCAAAGACCGTGTCCTCATGGAATGCGATCCGCACAGCGTCATCGAAGGCGTTATGATTGCCGCATTTGCCATCGACTGCCACGTCAGTTTCTTCTATATAAGAGGCGAATACGACCTTAGCATGCGCCGCATCGAAAAAGCCATCGACGAAGCCTACAAAAAGGGCTTCCTCGGCAAGAATATCCTCGGCACCGGCTACGATCTAGAAATGATCCTCCACCGCGGTGGGGGCGCTTATATATGTGGAGAAGAAACCGCCTTGCTCTCGTCGCTCGAAGGCGAGAAGGGACTTTCGCGTATCAAGCCGCCATTCCCGGCAGTCTCCGGGCTTTATGCCTGCCCAACTGTGGTCAACAATGTCGAAACCGTCGCTAACTTGCCCCGCATCGTCATGAATGGCGGCCAGTGGTACGCTTCGATGGGTACGGAAAAGTCCAAAGGCACGCGCATCTTCTCGGTCTCCGGCCACGTTAAGCGCCCCGGCAACTACGAGCTCGAACTCGGAACCCCGCTGCGCACCCTAATCTATGACTATGCCGGTGGAATGGCCGACGATAAAAAACTCAAGTGCGTCATCCCCGGCGGATCATCAGTGCCAGTGTTGATGCCGGACCAGCTCGACACGCCGCTCGATTTCGAATCTGTTCAGGCCGCCGGCTCGATGCTTGGCTCTGGTGCCGTGATCGTTATGAATGAAGACACCTGCATGGTCTGGATTGCAGAGATCCTCGCGCACTTCTACATGCACGAATCGTGCGGCAAGTGCACGCCCTGTCGGCAGGGAACTGGTTGGCTCTACGAGATTCTCCACCGTATCGAACACGGCAAGGGTAAGACGGAAGACCTCGAGGTCTTGGTCGATTTGTCTCACAACATCGAAGGCAACACCATTTGCGCGCTCGGCGATGCTGCCGCTACGCCGGTATTGTCCACGATCAAGAATTTCCGCGCCGAATATGAGTATCACATCCAGCACAAGAAGTGCATGGTCAACTCGGACTTTAGGTTGAAATAATGGCCGACTTTAACATAACAGTAAACGACAAGGTTATTCCCGCCGCCAAAGGGCAAACCGTCCTGCAGGCAGCGTTGGCGGCCGGAATCGACATACCGGTCTTCTGCTGGCATCCCCAGCTCGTGCCAGTCGGCGCCTGTCGTATCTGTCTCGTCGAGATCGAAAAATTCCCCAAGCTGCAAGTTGCCTGCGCGACTCCTGCCTCCGACGGCATGATCGTGCGCACCGAATCACCGAAAGTAGTCAAAGCTCGACAGGGCGTACTCGAATTCATTCTCGCACATCATCCGCTCGATTGTCCCACTTGCGACAAAGGCGGCGAATGCGATTTGCAGAACATCACCTTCAAGTACGGCCTTGATTACAGCCGCCTCGAGGAACCCAAGCATCGCACCATCGTCGATGAATCATCAACCTTCGACGATCTGCAAATCGGTCCCGAGATCATCCGCAACCAAAACCGTTGCATTCATTGCTATCGTTGCACGCGTATCGTCGACGAAGCTTGTTTCGAAGACGACCTCGGCGCCTACCAGCGTGGCTATCACACCGAAATTCTCCCGCCGCCGAACCGCGAAATTCGCAATCTCTATTCCGGTAATGTCGTCGAATACTGCCCGGTCGGTGCTCTCACAAACGATGACTGGCGTTACAAAGTCCGAGTGTGGCTCACGAAGCAAGCCAAGACCGTCTGCACTCATTGTCCCGACGGTTGCAACACCACCCAATGGACTTTCCATAACAAGATTTTCCGCGCCACGTCAAGGCCCAACGAAAACATCGACCGCGGTTTTATCTGCGATATCGGCCGCTACGGCTATCAACTGGTTGCCAGCAATGATCGTCTCAAGAAACCGATGATCAAGAAAAATGGCGAGCTGGTTGAATCAACTTGGGACGAAGCGCTCAATCTGATTAAGAATCAAGCCGGCGCTATCAAGTCAAAGCTTTCCGGAAGCGGATTCTTCGGCATGGTTGGAGAAACTTCGACCAACGAAGAAATCTACTCGTTCCAGCGCTTCATTCGCCGCGTCGTCGGCAGCAACCATATCGACAGCCGCATCAACCGCAAGCGCCGCCTGTCTTATGGCGATGAAATCACCGCGCGCGGCATCATGCCCGATCAGGTAACTTTCCAGGATCTCGACAACGCCGACACATTTGTGGTTTATGCCAGCGATCTGCACTCGGAAAATCCGATCACCGCTTTGCGAGTCAAGCGCGGCGTCCGCTATCGTGATGCAAAAATTATCATCATCAATCCACGTACCACCCATCTTGGTGCGCGTACCGGCGCTGCCGAGCTCGTGCACAAGCCCGGCACCGGCGTCGTAACGTTGCTTGGCATCGTCGATGCATTGCTCTCATCAGGCGAACTGGATAAATCCGCCCTCGGCCTGACCGACCAGCATATCAACGATTTCAAGAATCAGCATTCCGACTTTGCAGTCACCAAAGCGTCTGCAGTCTCCGGACTTGCCGAGTCCGAGTTGCGTGAAGTCGCCAACATCCTGGCAAGTTCGAAGAATACCGTTATCCTGACCGGGGCCGACTTCGACCGCTACGCCTATCGCGACGAAGAACTGCTTGCACTCGACAATCTCCGTCACGCCTGCAAGTCCGCCAAGCTCGCAATCTTGCCCGATAGCAGCAACTCTATCGGAGCAGCGTTCCTCGGTGCCACTGCGAATCTACTTCCGGGCGGAGCCGGTAAAGCTAAACTCGAAGAACTTTGGCGCGGTCCGCTGCCCGAATTTGCCGGCAAGGACACAATCGGAATTCTCGAAGCCATCAACGAAGATGAAATCGAATGCGGCTTCATTTTCAATGCCGATCCGGTGCGCGTCTTCCCCGATGCCGCCTATGCCGCCGATGTCCTCGAAAAACTGAAATTGCTTGTCGTAATCGACAGTTTCATGACCGATACGGCGCGCCTCGCCGATGTGATCTTGCCGCTCGCGACCTTCGCTGAATCCGACGGCACACTCACCAACTGGGAAGGTCGCATGCAGTATACCCAGCGCGCAGTCAACCCGTTATTCGAATCGAAACCTGGCTGCGAAGTCATCGAGCTACTTTCCGACAAATTGGGCGCCAGCTTTGGCCAGTCGCGTCCGTCGGATGTCTACAGCGAGATCAACAAGTTGCTTGGCGGCTCGCTTCCGCTGCGCTACGAAATGTTCAAGTCCGAGGGCGCACTCTTGTCGCTGCCGAAAGCTGCCTCCAAGCCGGGACTGAACAAAGTCGCTTACAATGCAATCCCTAATGATGCCAACTATCCGCTATTCTTGATCGTCGGCAACGCCGATCATCACCGCGGCGTCGATTCCGAGCGCAATTACAGCCTAATGAAATTCACTTCCGAGCCCTATGTCGGCTTAAACGAATCCGATGCAAGATCACTGATGATTGCCAACGGCGACCTCGTCAAAGTCGAATCGCATACCGGCAAGTTGGTCGGAAAGGCAATGCTAATGGATGCCCTTCAATCCGGAACGATTTTCTTGCCGGAAAACTTCGGCGAACTCCGCCCGAACTTGCTGATGGGCTTGAAAGAAAAATTCGATCACGTCAAAGTGACAAAGATGTAAGATGTTGGAATTTGCTATCATAACCGGCGCCAAGGCGTTTCTTGTACTCAACGTGCTTTTGCTCTCGTGCGCCTGGTTGACCTATCTTGAACGCCGCGTTCTCGCCGCCATGCAATCGCGCATCGGGCCCAACACCGCCGGTTTCAAAGGATTGCTCACTCCGATTGCGGATTTGGTTAAACTCCTGTTCAAGGAGGACATCATTCCGGCAGCGGCGCACAAGCCCCTTTACTTGCTCGCGCCATTGCTGGCGTTCATTCCGGCAATGCTGCCGCTCGCGGTCATTCCGTTCGGCGATTCCATCACTCTCTTTGGCCGCGATATCAATCTGGTTGTTTCCGAGTTCAACCTCGGCATCCTGTTCATCCTTGCCATGACTTCGCTCGGTATCTACGGCATCATCATGGCCGGTTGGTCGCCGAACTCAAAATTCTCGCTCCTCGGCGGCCTGCGTTCTTCGGCGCAAATGATCTCTTATGAAATCGGCCTCGGTATGTCATTCATCGGTGTCATCATGGTCGCCGGAACACTAAACATGGTCGAACTGGTAAACCAGCAAGATTCCATCATGCATTGGTACATCTGGAAACAGCCAGTCGGATTCTTGATGTATCTGATCTGCGCCTTTGCCGAAACCAATCGCGCACCATTCGACCTGCCGGAAGCTGAATCCGAACTCGTCGCCGGTTACCACACCGAGTACTCGTCGATGCGCTTCGGCTTGTTCTTCGTCGGCGAATATGCCAACATGGTCACAGTCGCCGCAGTTGCCACGACTGTCTATCTCGGCGGTTGGCAGGGGCCATTCCTCGAATCCGGCCCGTGGTTCCTACCGGTGCTCTATTTTGTCATCAAGTGTTTTGCATTCTTGTTTTTCTATATTTGGGTTCGTGGATCGTTGCCGCGCTTCCGCTACGACCAGTTGATGAAATTCGGCTGGTATGTTTTGATCCCGATTGCGCTTGCTAACATCCTGATCACTGCATTAGTTGTCCTGCTTTAGGAGGTAGACGATGTTTCGCGTTTTGAAAGAAGTCTTCATCGCCATACCGAAAGGAATGTTTGTCGTTCTCAAGCAAATGTTCCGCAAGCCGGTAACTGTCGACTATCCGTTTGTCAAACCTCCGATGGCGCCGCGCTATCGCGGATTGCATTTCCTCGAGCGCTACGAGGACGGCAGCGAACGCTGCGTCTGCTGCGGACTTTGCGCCGCCTCTTGTCCAGCCGATGCCATCTACATGGAGCCGGCTGAGACCGATAGGGGAGAGCGCTACGCAAAAATTTACGAGATCAATGAGCTCCGCTGCATCTTCTGCGGCTTTTGCGAAGAAGCTTGCCCCGAGGAAGCCATCTTCCTGGGCAAAGAATATGAATTCGCTGCATCTCATCGCGACAATTTCATCTATACCAAAGACGACCTCTTGGTCAAATGGCCCCGCCAGAAACCATCCGAGGTCAAATTCCTGCGTCCGCTGCGCCGGGTCGAGTGGCAACAATCCGAGGAAGGCAAACAACAGCACTAAGCATGGAATTGACGATTTTCCTGATAGCCGCTGCGGTTGCCATCGCAGCCTCAATTCTGGTCGTAATCCAGCGCAACCCGATTGCCGCGGTAATGTACTTGCTGACCTCGTTTGTCTCGCAAGTGATCCTGTTCATTATGCTCAATGCCGCATTCTTGGCGATGCTGCAGATCATCGTCTACGCGGGTGCTATTCTTGTCTTGTTCCTCTTCGTGATTATGCTGCTCAATTTGCGCCGCGAAGATTTCGGCAAGGATCTCAAGCTCAAGTTCCGCCCAATGGCAATTGCCTTCGCGGTGGTTCTGCTCTTTGAAACGGTCGTTGTGATTCAAACTTCGAATATGCTCAACCGCGCCACTGCTGCGATCGGACCTGACTTCGGCTCCGTCAAAGCCGTCGGCATGGAGTTGTTTACGAAATATCTGTATCCGTTTGAACTGACTTCGATCTTGCTGATTGTCGCAGTGTTGGGCGCAGTTGTGATGGCGAAGAAGAGGCTATAGATGGTTCCAATAGAATGGTTCTTGATGGTTGCCGGCGCGATTTTCGTCATCGGTATGATCGGCGTCATCATCGCCCGTAATGTCATGATCATCTTCATGTCGGTCGAACTGATGCTGAACGCCGCCAATTTGGCGATGGTCGCATTTTCCCGCGAACTCGGCTCGATGGGCGGGCACGTCATGGTCTTTGTCATCATGACTGTCGCTGCCGCCGAAGCCGCGGTTGGTCTGGCAATTATTATCGCGCTCTTCCGTAATCGCGATACGGCAAACATTGACGAAGTCAATCTCTTGAAGTGGTAGTGTAAGGACAAGACTGGGAATGAATCTTATCTGGTTGATACCGATGATGCCGCTGATCGGCTTTTTGATCAATGGACTATTCGGTAAGAAACTCTCCAAGTCGGCCGTAAACCTCGTCGCTTGCGGCTCGGTTCTCGCCTCCTTCATCCTTGCTGCCAACGCCGTCCTGCAATTGCTCGGACTGCCCGAACACGAACGCTCTTTCGAATTGATCCTCTATTCCTGGATTCCTTCCGGCAGTTTCAACGCGGATATCGGCTTCCTGCTCGATCCGCTGTCATCAATCATGATCCTCGTCGTCTCCGGCGTCGGTTTTTTGATTCATGTCTACTCAATCGGCTATATGTCGCACGATGAGGGCTACTCGCGCTTCTTCACATACTTGAATCTTTTCACCGGTTCGATGCTCATCCTCGTCCTGGCGAACAACTTCGTTCTGATGTACGTCGGTTGGGAAGGCGTTGGTCTCTGTTCATATCTGCTGATCGGATTCTGGTTCGAACGCAAATCCGCCACGGATGCCGGCAAGAAAGCCTTCATCGTCAATCGTATCGGCGACTTTGGCTTCTCACTCGGCATCATGTTGCTTTTCTGGCATCTCGGCTCGGTGAATTTCGCCGAGGTCATGCGCCTCGCCCCCGAGCAGCTTGCCATGGGTGGCGGCGTCGTTACCGCAGCTACTTTGCTCTTGTTCCTCGGTGCTACCGGCAAATCAGCGCAAGTCCCGCTTTATGTCTGGCTCCCCGACGCAATGGAAGGTCCTACGCCTGTGTCGGCGCTCATCCATGCCGCCACAATGGTCACCGCCGGTGTCTATATGGTCGCCCGCTGCAATGTGCTCTTCGTCATGGCGCCAACGACGCTAATGGTCGTCGCACTCGTCGGTTTGTTCACTGCCATCTTCGCCGCGACAATCGGACTCTTCCAAAATGACATCAAGCGCGTACTTGCATATTCAACCGTCAGCCAGCTCGGCTATATGTTCCTTGCTTGCGGTGTTGCCGCCTTCGGCGCCGGTATCTTCCACTTGATGACACACGCTTTTTTCAAAGCGCTGCTCTTCCTTGGCGCCGGTTCAGTCATTCATGCCATGAGCGGTGAGCAAGACATGCGCAAAATGGGCGGCCTCAAAGACAAGCTCCCGAAAACGTTCTGGACCATGATGCTTGCGACTCTCGCCATCGCCGGTATTCCGCCGCTGGCCGGTTTCGTCTCCAAAGACGAAATCCTCTGGTCGTCATTCTCATCGCCTTACGGCTCGCCAGTCTTTTGGATTGTCGGCGTAATCACTGCCGGGCTCACCGCGTTCTATATGTTCCGCTTGGTCTACATGACCTTCTACGGCAAGCCGCGCTACGACCACCACACAGCCGAACATCTGCACGAGTCTCCCGGCGTCATGACTACGCCGCTGATCGTGCTTGCCGTGCTCTCCGTCATTGGTGGTTTGATCGGTTGGCCCGAAGTTCTCGGCGGCGGCGCTTGGTTTGAACATTTCCTGCATCCGATCTTCGCCAAAGGCCAGGAAATCGGAATGCAGCACGCGGGTGAACACTCGCACAGCACGGAATATCTCTTGATTGCACTTAGCATCGCACTCGTTGTGATCGCTATCATGTCCGCGCGCCGGCTCTATCTCAATCGCTCTGCAAACTCCGACGCGATGGAAAAGAGCCTTGGCGGCGTTCATACCTTGATTTACAACAAGTATTACATCGATGAACTCTACGATAAGGTCTTCATCACGCCGACCGTCAATCTGTCAAACTTGCTTTGGAAGAAATTCGATGTCTTAATTATCGACGGCATTGTTAACGGTTCGGCATGGCTGATTGGCCAATTCTCCAGCGCCTTGCGCAAAGTACAAACCGGCATGATTCGCAGCTACGCTTTTGTGTTCCTCGCCGGAGTCATTTTCGTGGTTGGATACCTTTTGCTGAATAAATAATTATGGACCAGATGATTCTCACCATAGTCACGTTTTTCCCGCTCGTCGGGGCTCTGTTGTTGCTCTTCCTTAAGGAAGAAAACAAACAGGCGATCAAGCTGATCACTTTGGTGACCACCATTCTGACATTCTTCTTCTCGCTTCACCTCTGGTTCAGATTCGACATGTCGACTTCCGCCATGCAGTTCGCGATCAAAGAACCCTGGATTCCCGGACTCGGCATCAGTTACAACCTCGGCGTCGATGGTATCAGCACGCTCTTAATCTTGCTCACGACGCTGCTGACTCCGATTGCCGTCCTGTCATCTTGGAACTCCGTCGAAAACCGCCTCAAGGGATTCATGATTTCAATCCTGATCCTCGAAACCGGCATGCTCGGCGTCTTTGTCTCGCTTGACTTGTTCCTGTTCTATCTGTTCTGGGAAGTCATGCTCATCCCGATGTATTTCCTCATCGGTATCTGGGGCGGCATCAACCGCATTTACGCCGCCATCAAGTTCGTGCTCTTCACGATGTTCGGCTCGCTTTTGATGCTGGTCGCAATCGTGGCATTGGTAGTTCTGAACTATAAGGCGACCGGAACTTATTCGTTCGACTTGACGCAATATTACAATCTCGCAATTCCACCGTCGACCCAGACCTGGCTCTTCGCCGCGTTTGCTTTGGCGTTCCTAGTCAAGGTCCCGGTCTTTCCGTTCCACACGTGGCTGCCTGACGCACACGTCCAGGCGCCGACCGCCGGATCGGTCATTCTTGCCGGTGTGCTTTTGAAAATGGGCACCTACGGCTTCCTGCGCTATTGCATACCGATGTTCCCGAATGCCTTTGACGCGCATGTCCCGATCATTGCGATTCTCGCCCTCATCGGCATCATCTACGGCGCCTTGGTCGCTATGGTGCAAAAGGACGTCAAATCGCTCGTCGCATTTTCGTCCGTCGCGCACATGGGCTTCGTCATGATCGGAATGGTTGCGCTCAATGATCAGGGTGTTCAAGGCTCCGTCTTGCAAATGCTCAATCACGGCATTTCCACCGGCGCACTGTTCTTGATCGTCGGCATGATTTACGAGCGCCGCCACACGCGCATGATCGCCGACTTCGGTGGCATCTTCAAAGTCATGCCCATCTTCGCGACGTTTTTCATGATTGTAACGCTCTCTTCGATCGGTTTGCCCGGAACTAACGGCTTCGTCGGCGAGTTCCTGATCCTGCTCGGCACCTTCAAACTCAACATCGCCTATGCCGTCATCGCGACCTTTGGCATCGTCCTAGGCGCAGCTTATATGCTCTGGATGTTCCAACGCGTTGTCTGGGGCAAGATCGAGAATCCCGAAAACCAAAAGCTCATCGATATCAACATTCGCGAATGGGTCGTCCTGACACCGCTGGTCGCTCTTATTTTTTGGATCGGTCTCTACCCGAAACCGTTCTTCGAAATGATGGCGCCTTCGGTCACGAACTTGATTGAGCAATCGCAAGAGCGAAAGAATCGTCTCGCCCAGCAATTTGAACCGACGCAGTCGGCGCAATGGGTGATCTCCACTTCAATGAAGGCAGGGGAGTAGCAAAATGGCGAAAGCAAAAATCTACACGAAAGTCGGCTGTCCGTATTGTGCTGCCGCAAAAGAAGACTTCAACAAACGCTCGGTGCTGTTCGATGAGATCGACGTTCACTCGGTCCCCGGCGCTGGGGAAGAAGCCCAGAAGCTGCAGGGCGGCGCAAAACGTGTCCCTGTGATTGTGGAAAATGGCAAAGTCACCGTCGGATTCGGTGGTTCTTGAGGATTCTAAGCGATGGTAGTTCGCCGTCATGAGAGAAACTGGTAGAGTAAGAAATGCAATTTGCTGATGTAAACTGGTGGTTGCTCGCGCCCTCGCTGACCGTGTGCGTCGTCGCACTCTTGGCGATGCTGCTCGAACCGTTCTTGCCCGAAAAACGCCAGGAGCTTGTCGGCCACATTAGTTGGATCGGATTGGTAGTCGCGCTCTATTTCGCGTCGCAACAAATTGGCACCAAAGCTAGCACCTTCGGCGGCATGTTTATTGCCGATGACTTCAGCCAATTCTTCAACCTGATTTTCATCCTCGGCGCCGTCTTGACGATTTTCACTTCAATCGATTATCTCAAGAAGAAAGAAAACAACCACGGCGAATTCTATCCGTTGGTGCTATTCTCGACTTACGGCATGATGGTCATGGCGTCGACCTCGAACCTCCTCGTCATGTTCCTTGGCCTCGAAATCATGTCGGTCGCGCTCTACGTGCTCGCCGGATTCGCGCGTACACAGCTACGCTCCACGGAAGCCTCAATCAAATATTTCCTGCTCGGAGCCTTTGCCACCGGATTCACCGTCTTCGGCATCGCCTTTGTCTACGGCACGACCGGCTCATTTGAAGTCATGGATGTCATCGCTCACTTCCAACAGGGCGGTGGCATTGACACTTATCTGATCATCGGCGCCGCGCTGTTGATCGTCGGTCTCGGCTTCAAAGTCGCCGCTGTCCCATTCCACATGTGGGCTGCTGATGCCTACGAGGGCGCCCCGGCACCGGTCACTGGTTTCATGTCGGCTGGCCCGAAAGCTGCTGCGTTCGCTGCCTTGCTGCGCATCTTCAGCTTCGGCTTCCAGGACCTTCAGCCGCTGCTCGAACCGCTGTTTTGGATTCTCGCCGTCCTCACAATGACGGTTGGCAATATCATGGCGCTGCGTCAAAACAACATCAAACGCATGCTCGCGTTTTCCTCAATCGCGCATGCCGGCTACATTATGATCGCTCTTGTCGTCGGAACCGCGGAATCGGCTTCGGCTGCGGCGCTGTATCTGCTCTGTTACGCCGTCACGAATCTCGGCGCGTTCATGATCATCAGCCAGGTTGACGCCTCCGATCCGCACGACGAGATAACTTCCATCGACAATTATTCCGGCCTTGGCCGCGCCAAGCCATTCCTTGCTGTCTTGCTGACCGTGTTCCTGATCTCATTGGCCGGATTCCCGCCGACCGCCGGATTCATGGGCAAATTCGTTCTCTTCAAATCGGCAGTCGTCGATGGACACTACGCCATCGTCATCATCGCTGTTCTGAATTCACTCGTTTCCGTCTATTATTATCTGCGCGTTGTTGTCAAGATGTTCATGACCGACCCCGAGAAGAAACCAATCCTTGTACCATCATTGCCGGCATTTTTGACCATTGCCCTCGTGATCGCCATTATCGCCGTCCTCGCCATCGGTATCTATCCCCAGCGCTGGTACCCCTTCGATGGCCTGACCATCTTCTCCCTGAACTGATCGCTCTCTTCCGTAATTCTCGATCTTTTATTACCCGCTCGATGCGCCAAGATTTGCAATAGTTGGGGCGCGGTTCCCTCGCCCGAATTCTACCAACTGCATGTATCCACACGCGATGGAACGCACTTGCGCGGCAATTTTGTTGTTCCCCCTTAGCAAAGGGGGTTAGGGGATTGTGTAAATGTCCTGGAGACAAAAAAAGTGGAAACGCCCGTAACGAGCCTACGCTGTAACCTTCGCCTTGCGCGTGCGCTTCACAAATTCCGCGCGCGGAGTATCAGCAGCCTTGCCGTTGCGCGCAGACAACAGCTTGCCGTTCTTGTTGTCGATCTTGGTCGGATATTTTCCCGAGAAACACGCGACACAGAAGTTTTCTTTCGGCAGCGAGTGCATCGACAACATCGCATCGATCGACAGATAACCAATCGAATCAACACCCAGCCACTTGCCGATTTCTTCAACCGTCATGTTTGAAGCCACAAGCTCCTTTTTCGTCGGCATATCGATACCGTAAAAACAGGGCGAAATAATCGGCGGCGAGGAAATCCGCAGATGGATCTCTTTCGCGCCTGCATCGCGAATCATCTTGATCAATTTCTTCATCGTGGTGCCGCGCACCACCGAATCATCCACCACAACAACACGCTTGTCTTTCAACACACCTTTGACGGTGTTGAATTTGACCTTCACGTCCAGATCGCGGATTTCCTGCTTCGGATCGATAAACGTCCGGCCGACGTAGTGATTGCGGATCAATCCAAACTCAAACGGAATCTTCGACTGCTCCGAAAATCCCAGCGTCGCGGTATTTGACGAGTCCGGCACCGAGATGACGATGTCCGCCTTGGCCGGATGTTGCAGCGCCAGATAGCGTCCCAGCCGGCGCCGCACCTTGTCGACGTTCTCGCCGAATATCTTCGAATCAGGTCGCGCGAAATAGATAAACTCGAAAATACAAAATGCATGCTTCTGCTTCCGGAATGGCAAATACGACTTCAGCCCGTGTTCGGTGATCTCAACGATCTCTCCCGGCAATACATCGCGGATGTACTTTGCTCCGATGATGTCAAATGAACAAGTCTCCGAAGCCACCACCCATTTTTCTCCCAGTTGTCCCAGCGCCAGCGGCCGGAACCCGTGCGGGTCGCGCGCAGCAATCAGCGCATCCTTGTGCAGGAACACCAGTGAATAGGCGCCCTGCACCTTCTTCAGCGCATGCGCGATCGCGTCGATTAGTTTTGCCTTCTTGCTTTTGGCGATAAGGTGGAGGATAACTTCCGTGTCCGAAGTCGTCTGAAATATCGAGCCGCCTTGTTCCAATTTCTGTTTCAACGATTCGTCGTTGGTCAAATTGCCGTTGTGTCCGACCGCGAGCTTATGTCCCTTGAAAGTTATCACCAGCGGCTGTACATTGCGCATCACCGATGCTCCGGCAGTCGAGTAGCGATTATGTCCAATCGCCCGGTCGCCCTTTAACTCCGATAACTTGTCGCGTTGGCTGAATACCTGGTTGACTTCGCCTTGGCCGCGGACCTCGTTGCAGACATCACCGTCAAAACTGACGATACCCGCTGCCTCCTGGCCCCGGTGCTGGAGCGCGTACAACCCAAAGTAGGTCAAGTCGGCGGCATTATCTGCCCCGAAAATTCCAAATATGCCACATTCACAACGAAGATCGTCCGACATTACCGCTCCGAAAGACGCTTAAAATACGCCCAAGCCCCTCTTTGTCAACAACAAATTAGAGCCACTTGCGTTCCCGCTCATTGGCGCACAATAACATAGCCCCATGCACTAATTATGAAGACTACTGCATAACCGCAGCCCCGTGTTTCAAATACGCAACAATTCGGCCTAGTCACGCGCATTTTGTCGGATTTGTAACATTCTACTGATTAATAACTTGCAACGGCAATTTCAAATGATACTTTATGTGTTGTACTTACCGTTCGTTTCCTGTGCTGGCACACCGTTTGCGAGAATAACACCCGGGTCAATATGGATAGTAGCGAAGGAAAGAAATACCAGTCTCTGCGCAAGATACTCCTTGCGCCTACCGAGCCCAAAGCGGCCGAGCGTTTCCTGCAGGAATCGCTCCTGGACGCCGTCTCCGCCATGGGACTCGCCGCCGGTTCAATTTCCGTCGTTGACGAAAAGGGAGAAGCCGTCATCGAAATCCGCGAGGGCGAGCCCGCCTTGGTCGTCGGGCTGTCCGAACTCGAATCGCGGATGATCGCTTCGCTGCGCGCACAGTTCGGACTCGAAACGATCTACTCGACTCTAAACCACAATGGCCTCAAATCGATCTTCTCCTACATCATCAAATCCGGTGACCGTGTCATCGGCGCCGTGTCCGGCATCTGTGAGGGTGCCCGCAATATCGCTCTCGAACAGGAATTCATCGAGGTCATGGCTGCTGCGCTGCGCAACTCGCTCGGGCAAGCCGGTCAAATCAAGTCCGCACGTCTCGATGCGCTCCGCGAAACAACAGCCACAATCAATCATGAGATTAACAACCCCTTGACCGTCGTACTCGGCAACTGCCAATTGCTCTTGATGAAAGCCGACCAATTGCCCGAGGACGTTGTCAAGCGCCTGCGTCTCATCGAGACAAGCAGCCTGCGAATACGCGATGTTGTAAGTCAGTTGATGAAACTAAACGAAGCCCGCTCGACTACCTACGTCGAAGGGACCCGCATGATCGATATTCAGGGTTCCAAAGATTCCGAGGAATAGCCGCCCTTGTTTTGATTTCGCCCCCGCGAATTCTTGCTTGCTAAATGAAATCCAATTAGCCCCAGCCCCGTCAGAAACGGCACAAACGCAATCACCGATTCGCCGCCAAGCGCGGCGCCGTTCGAGTCCGCTTCCAAGAGCAAGCTCAAGAACAATCCGAGTCCTACTGCGCAAAGCACCATGCCGGCTTTGAGACTGCCGAATCTTTCTGTCTCCGGCGGCAGCTCGCGACCCTGCCTGATCAACTCCAGCCGCATCTCGTGGTTCATGGCAATTCGCTTGTACACGAACAAATAGACCATGTAGGCAATAAACGCGAAGAAGCCGAGACCCAATACGATCGCGGCGAACATGCTGAACATGTCGGTTATGTCAAATCTCAACACGGAATTCACCTCTTCCTGCCAATTTGACTCACTTATTTCGCCGCCGGTTTCAAAAGACGCAACTTTTTCGTCATTAATCAGTCTTTATATGTATGCAAGCTGCAATCATCGACAACGACCGCGAACTGGTCGAGCGCGCCCGACAGGGCGAACGCGTCGCGTTAGCGCGACTGACCGACCAATACAAGGATCGCGTCTTCGTACTGATCAATCGCATGCTTGATGATCCGGCCCGCTCGGAAGAACTTACCTTCGAGGCTTTCATTCGCGCCTTTAACAACCTCAAGACCTTTCGCGGCGATGCCAAATTCTCTAGTTGGCTCTATCGCATCGCGTTGAATGTCGCCTTGGCCGAACGCGCGAAAAAGCGGCTCGAGCAAGTATCCCTGTCCGAAATCGACTATCTCGCTGCCGACCCGGCTTCGCAACCGGACCATGTCTACCAGAGCCTTTTCTGCGGCCGTGTTGTCGACGAGGCACTCGCGCAACTGCCCGTCCACTACGCCACGGCGCTGCGGATGTTCTATCTGCGCGGCATCGGCTATGTCGAAATCGCCGAACTTATGAAGATTCCCATCGGTACTGTCAAGACCTACCTCCATCGCGGTAAGCGCGCACTACGCGAGATTGTGGAGGGGAAGTACAAGCCGGAGGAATTGATCTGATGAACTGCAAAGATGTCCGCTGGCAGCTTTCGCGCTTCCTTAACGGCGCGACTTCGCCTTCCGAGGATGATCTCATCCGTGAACACCTCGACCAATGTCCCGACTGCGCCCTGCGCTTAGTCTCCAATGGCCGCGTCGATAATCTGAATTGCGAACTCGCTCCGCAGGTCTCTGCCGACATTACCGCGCAGGTTCTGGCTTATTACCCTGAATCTCCTTCTGGCATGATGATGGTTCGCCATCTAGCGTGGGTGTTTCTTGTCAGCGCTAGTTTTGCCGTCGCGGTTTACATGTTTGTTCGCCAATTGTTGACGACTTCGCCGCTCTCTGCGACTAATCCAATCGAACGCCTCAATCAAGACGGCTTGGGACAGGTAGTCTCGACGTTTACGTCAAATCCGCTTTTGAACTATGTGATGCTGGCAGTTCTCGCCGCTGTTCTTTGTGTAGCTCTCGTATTATTCATCGACCGTCCGACTTCGTCTCAACGCAGCAGTTCACGCTCCGGTCGATAGCACCCTTTACTATCTAATCTCGATAACTTTCCTAGTTCGCCTTTTCTTGGGTCTTTGCCAGGTACTTGTTCAAGTCTTGCAATATTTTCGTACGCAGCGGTATGCTCGAGTTTACTAACCGATTACCGTGAAACATTGACTCCACTATGAACACGTCAAATCTCTGCGGCAGCAAGTCGGTGATCAAGTCAATCGATCCCATCGAATACACGTCCTTATCCGAACTGATCAGTGTAATTGGCCGATTGTCGAACTCCCGCAATACCGGCATGATGCGCAATCCCTGAAACTCCATCCCCGGAGAAACCAAACAGATGTATTTGACCCGTTTGTCGTGCTGCGCATAGATCAATCCCGCCGTACCGCCAATGTCTGCGCCGATGACGGCGATGCGCGAAGTGTCGATCTTGTCGCCGTGAAGCGAGATCGCTTTGTTCACGAGAAAATCGATATCGTCGGGAAACTTCATTTGTTCGCCGACCATGTACGTATTCTTCGTCCTGACACGATTGGCTTTCAAGTCAAATGTCGAGAGCCCGTGCCCGCGCAAATCCATCGCAAAAACGGCGTGTCCCGTCTGCAATAGTTCCTCGCGAAAAGTATTCCACGCTTCGCTGGTTTCCGTCTCCTGATGCAACAGCACCACGAGCGGCGGGAGTCCGTCGATCTTCTTATAAGCCGGCGGAAAAGACATATACCCGACGAGCTCAACGCTGGTGTCAGGCGCATCGAACGCAACTTCAAATGAGGCGTATTTTCCGATGCGCGCTGCAAAAGCGCAATTGCTGATCAGCAGTATCGCAAGCAGGGCTATGCCTGCATGCACCCATTTTGACGATATTCGCAGTGTCTGATTCTTGTCCATAGCCGTCGTTCGCGAAGATTCCTTATATGACCGTGTTTTCTTCTACTAGCGAAGCTGCTGTAAACCGGTGCGGCGACAACGCCGAAATGTCGATCGACGGCTTCTCGCCGCAGATCACTTCGGCCATCACAATTCCCACCGCCGGCGCATGCATGAAGCCATGTCCGGAAAATCCATTAGCATGGTAAAACTTGGGGACAGTCCCGCTCGATCCTAAAACCGCATGATGGTCCGGTGTCGTGTCGTACAGGCCGCCCCATTGGGCTTTGATTTCTGCCGTCTCAAGCTGCGGAATCCGGTTCAAGCCCTTCTCCAAAATCGCGTCAGTGTAATCCGGGTGCGCCGATTCATCAAATCCTTCCGGTGTGTCTTTGTCCGCCCAGCCCAGAAGCAGACCGCCCGATTCTTTGTGCGTGTACAGTCCCGAACCCATGTCCACCACCATCGGGAACGACTCCGTGATAAAATCCAGCGGCGCCGTCGTGACAATCTGTCTCTTATATGCGCGTACCGGCAAATCGATCCCAAGCCAACCGGCAACTTGCCGCGAATGCGGACCCGCCGCATTGACTACGCAATTGGTTTCGAATTCGCCCTTGTTAGTACTCACCGCCGTGATCATATCACCCGAGCGTCGAATTCCCGTCGCCTCATGTTCGGGAAGGAACTTGACGCCCAACTTGCGTGCGGCGCTGACATAGCCTTGCGTGAACTGGTGCGGGTCGCCGATTCCGTCCTTGCGCGAAAAGGTTCCGCCCAACACGTCGTCAACGAATAGGGGAGGTACCAATGCTTTGATCTGTTCGCGCGACAACCACTCTACCGGATGTCCAACCTTCTGCCACATCGCGAATTGCTTACGGAATGTCGCAACATGTTCTTCAGTCGTCATCAGGAACAAATAACCGACCTGGTCAAATTGTACCTCGGCGCCGGTCTCTTCCTGGAAAACCTCGAACTTCTGTTCCGACAACATCGACAGCCGAACATTGATTTCGGTACCGAATTGCGCCCGAATTCCGCCGGCGCATTTTGCCGTCGCACCGTTTCCGAGATACTGGTCTTTCTCAAGCACGGCGATCTTGCCGAACTTCTTCTTGGCAAGGTAATAGGCTATCGAACAACCGATTATGCCCCCGCCGATTATGACAACATCAAACTTTTCTGACATGTGGCGACTCCTTAGTAGTAAGCCCGTCTCGCATCAATTAAGCGGGCAAATGGGGCAAGTCAAGGGGGATTTGGAGCGCAATTTCCCCACGAATTTGACAGTTTTGCCGCCGTCGATGTTTTTGTTGACTGCAATTGTCCTGAACCCCTCATTGCCCATAAGATAATGGATACATTTGGATTGCAGTGCATGCTCGCCTTGATGTTCTTTGCGCTCATCGTAGGCGGGATTATTCTTCTTAGCCAGCTCCAGAGCCTTCGTGCACGCGTTGCGAATCTGGAACGCCAACTACAGGGCCAACCGTCACAACCGACATCCGTGCCGCTCGCGCCAAGTCCGGTTCCCGCAACCGCCGCACCTTTGGCGCCTCAACCAATTCCAATCCAAAGAACACCGCTCGGCTCCGGAACCACATCGGCCGACCGATTCATAAACTGGATCAAAGACGACTGGCTGCTCAAGCTGGGAGCTTTCTTATTACTCGTTGGCTTAAGCTGGCTCGCCACCTATGCGTTCCTTAATAACTGGATTGGTCCGATGGGGAGAATCGCCCTCGGCTTGGTCGCCGGCACGTTCTTCCTCGCTCTCGGTACATGGCGCATCCGGAAGTTTCTCCACCAAGGCGGCATCTTTCTCGTACTCGGCTCGACAACCATCCTCGTTACGATCTACGCCGCGCGCGAAGTCTACGACTTCTTCACACCCGCCAGCGCGCTTGCCGTTATGTTTCTTTCCACTGCATTCGTAGCCTTCGCAAGCGTCAAGCACAACAGCCGTTCACTCGCGCTTTCCAGTATCATCCTTGCCGGAATTGCGCCAGTATTGACGAATTCGCCGACCTCCGACTTGGTCGCCCTGTTTGCTTATCTGCTCGTCGTGACAATTGGCGCAATCTGGATCGTCACGCTTACCGGCCGCCGCGAATTAACCATTGCCGCACTCGCGTTGGTTACAATTTACAGCCTTCCGACCTGGTTTGGAGCGTACACTCCTGATCTCGACAGATTGCTGCTTCTCTCGTTTGCTTTCGCTTCGCTGTTCTTCATTACTAACTCGATCGGCATTATTAAATCGAAAGCAGGGAAGAGCGTCGCCGATCTAATCACCGCCGGTGGTAATGGTCTGTTCCTCTTGGTTTGGATACTCACCGCTGCTGCCGACGAATGGAAAAGTCTGTTTATCTGCGTCTGGATGATCGTCTTCGTCGTCGGCGCATTTTTGATCTCCCGCGCCACCGGTCGCCAGTCACCATTCTATGTTTACGCCGCTGTCGGCATCGCCATGCTTGCCGGTGCCACGGCCTGCGAACTCCACGGTGCTGATCTGACCATCGCCTACACCATCGAGTGCATCCTGATAAGTCTGGCTGCGTTCTATCTCCGCCGTGATGTCCGGCTCGCTCAGCGCTTGAGCCTGCTGCTTCTGGTGCCTATCGGTCTCTCAATGCACAGTATCGAAACCTACCCGTGGCACGAAACCGTCGTGAACCGCGATTTCTTTGTTTTGGCGATAATGGCATTGACACTCACTGGACTTGGGCTGTTCTTCCGCCGCGTTGACAAGTCCACCGAAAAAGGCTCCGCGCATTTCAACACCGCGCTCATTGTCGTAGGAACGATTTACGCGTATGCGCTGCTTTGGCTGGCGCTCCGCGCCGGACTCGAAAGCCCCGACACCGCCGTCACTACCGCTTTGTTTATCTACACGATCATCGGCTTGTTCGCATATATCCACGGTCGCGCCCGCACGAAGAAGCCCTTCGTTGTTTATGGCGGGCTCTTGCTTGGTTTTG
>CAZIBI010000002.1:159696-161066 GCA_964537215.1 uncultured Ignavibacteria bacterium
CGCGCCCGCACGAAGAAGCCCTTCGTTGTTTATGGCGGGCTCTTGCTTGGTTTTGTCGTGCTCCGGCTCCTGACTGTCGATGTCTGGAAAATGGAATTGAGCGGCCGCATCATCACGTTCTTGTTGGTCGGCGCCTTATTGATGAGCACCGCTTTTCTCGTTCGCAAGAAACAAGCACCTAAACCCGAGAAACAGGAAGAGTAGCAGTTCATGTCGCATCTCAAGGCTATTATCTCGGCAGTCATTCTTACGCTTGTCATGACTCCCGGCTTGCGTTCTGCCGATCTGTCTCAAGTCGAAATCGACAGCATCACCAGTGCCTATCAGAAATTCAAAGTCGTTTCCGGTCTCTCAATCGTTGTGCCGACCGTTGTCGAGCTTTCGTTCAAGCAAGACCGCATCGACCGCCTCGAGTTCGTCGTGCTGGATTCCACTACCAACGCCTTTGTCCCGCACTTGTTTCTCCGCACGCCTTTGGCCAATGAAAGTTGCGTCACGATTGAATCAAGTTCCGATGTCGGTTCAGCCGATCTCATGATCGATAAGGTGAATCAAACTTACACTGAATTCTATCTTCCCGAAATCGGCTACGGCGAAGCGCGCATCGTCCTGTCCTGTCAGGATTCAATTCTCGCCAGCGGCATTTCTTTCCTGCTTGATGACTTTGTCGCGTTGCCCAAATTCATTTCCGTCGGTGTCGGCGGTGAGGACTACAATGAGATTACCGTCTTGTCCCAACTCAAAATGGAATCGACAACAATCGACTTTCCCGAGACGCGTGCCAATCGCTGGATCATTACTCTGACCTACGCCCAGCCGTTACGTATCGCCGAACTTCGCCTTGTCACCCGCGATGAAGCTATTGACAGTGCGCGCGCCGTCCGTTTTCTCGCACAGCCCAAGCATGTCTATCGCGTCTATTACGCTCCCGATCGCAGCTCTTATGCTCCTTGGTCCGAATCCGGCGACTTGTCGGACGACAAAGGCGTTCTCAAGGTTCAAGCTGCCGCCGATGAAACCAACCTCGGCTACTTAATTGCCGACGTCGACCGCGATGGCGTTCCCGATATCAACGACAACTGCGTTCTCGTCGCTAATTCGGACCAGACCGATCAGGACGACAACGGCAGGGGAGATGCTTGCGACGATTTCGATCGCGACGGTTACATCAACAGCCTCGACAACTGTCCGAACGAACCAAATTACGACCAGATGGATTCCGACGGCGACGGTATCGGCGATGCCTGTGATGATCACGAAAATCGAATTACGGAAAGATACACCTGGGTCCCCTGGGTCGGCATCGGTATTGCCGCGCTGGTTCTCGCCATCCTTTTTGCCGTCACTGCCAAATCCTCCCGCCCCAAACC
>CAZIBI010000003.1:0-10098 GCA_964537215.1 uncultured Ignavibacteria bacterium
ACAACTATCACTTTTTCCATTACAATCGCACCCCGCTGCTGGTGATCAAGACGGACCAGCTGGATTTCGTCGAGAACTCGGAGCACCTCGAGGAGATTTTCAATCAGATTGCCGAGATGCGGCAGGGGACAAGGTACTTCACCCGGGGCGACCAGTCGTTAGGAATTTAGATGACACACGCGCGCTCTAAAATTACCGCCAATTCGTTTGGCGCCATGAAGAAGAAGGGCGAGAAGATCGTCTGGCTTACGGCTTACGATTTCTACACGGCGCGGGCGCTTGACCGTGCGGGTGTGGATGGAATTTTGGTCGGCGATTCGGTGAACATGGTATTGTACGGCAAAGGCGACACATTGTCGGCTACGATGGACATGATGATTCGCCACACCGATGCGGTCAGCCGCGGAACGCAAACGGCGCTGGTGATCGGCGACATGCCGTTCGGGTCGTATCAATCCTCTGATGCGGAAGCGGTCGCGAACGCCTGCCGGTTCTTGTCCGAAGGCGGCGCCGGCGGAGTGAAGCTTGAGGGTGGAATCGAGATGGCCGGGCGGATCAAACGCATCACCGAGTGCGGGATTCCGGTGTTCGGGCATATCGGTTTGACTCCGCAGTCGATCAATAAGTTCGGCGGCTACAAGGTTCAGGGCAAGACAGACGCGGGGAAGAACTATTTGCTTGAATCGGCGCAGGCGTTGGAGGAAGCGGGGTGTTTTTCGATAGTGCTGGAGGCGATGAAGAATGATATCGCGGAGACGATCAGCAAGACTTTGACGATTCCGACAATCGGGATCGGCGCCGGTGCGGGCTGCGACGGACAGATCATAGTGATTAACGACATTCTCGGAATGAATGATGACTTTGTGCCGAAGTTTGTGCGGCAATATTTAAAGCAGGGCGAGTTGATTCAAGAGGCGGCGGCTAAGTTTACTGACGATGTGCGCAAGGGGAAGTATCCGACGGACAGTGAGAGTTACGGGTAGGGGGGATTTAGAACTCCAATTCCGCAATTGACAAAATCGATAATAGGGGCTATATTTAAGCAGAGAATATCCATAAGTTAAGACTCGCCTGAAGGGAGTCGTATGATTGGGAATCTGCTGTCACATGCGCGTTTCAGGTTGAGTGCAATACTGCTTTTGATTGTGCTCGGCGTGATTTGTCCCACTGTCTTCGCGCAATACGCCCCAGACGAAGGAATTCCAGATTCAGTATACTTTGGCGAAGTGCGATATAGCGCCGGAGGAACCGATTGTGCCGTGCGAGCTGTGGTTCCGCTGCTGGTCTATTGTGACCAATTCTCGGTCACAATGCAATACTCGTTTCGGTGGTCAGCTAACGCTGATTTTGATACGATATTTGCATTCAATACCGGGCCGTCGGACTCACTGTTTGCAACACCATATATCGACCATCTGAATAACTACTGCAGCGGTGCTGTAACTGGTTGGAACTTTGCGATTTCACCCACAAACGGAACCGAACTAATACTTGAGATGGTTTTTTCGGTGCCGGCCGGAGACACCCTGCATTTATTTTTTACCCCTAACGATCTAGCATTCAGTAACCTTTTCGACTACTGGAAACCACTAGTTAATCGGACCGATAGTGCTTTCGTCGTGGAATTCGTGCCCGGTTCACCCGGCGACGCAGATTGCTCGGGAATTGTCACGATTTCAGATGCCGTATTTCTGATCAACTATATTTTCAGCGGTGGGAATTCTCCTTACGATTTCAATGCTGCTGATCCCGACGCAAGCTGTTTGGTGACGATTTCGGACGCGGTCTATTTGATCAATTACATTTTTGCTGGTGGTCCGGGGCCGCTCGCGGGGTGTGTAAATCGGTAGCCCGTAGGTCACGCCCTCTCGGGGCGTGACATTTTCTGACGAGAGGAATTGTCAAGCACCAAGAGGGCTTGACCTACTGGATACCGGCGTTCGCCGGTATGACATCTGTAAATTTGACAATATTCCCACCGTTCCGGTGGGGCACCAATTGGAATTTCACTTCCCATTTTCCCGTGATTTGCTATAATCCCCTGCAATGAAAATCATCAATTCATCGAGACAGATGCAACAGGCGGTGCTGCGGCTGAAGTTGCAGGGCAAGTAGGTCACGCCGTCTCGGGGCGTGACATTTTCTGAAGAGAGCAATTGTCAAGCCCCAAGTGGGCTTGACCTACTGGATACCGGCGTTCGCCGGTATGACATCTGTAAATTTGACAATATTCCCACCGTTCCGGTGGGGCACCAATTGGAATTTCACTTCCCATTTTCCCGTGATTTGCTATAATCCCCCGCAATGAAAATCATCCATTCACCGAAACAGATGCAGGCAACTTCGTTGCGGCTGAAGCGCCAAGGCAGGCGAATTGCATTTGTGCCGACGATGGGGGCGCTGCATCGCGGGCATCTGGAACTGGTCAAGCAGGCGAAGAAACTCGGCGATATCGTCGTCGTGTCGATCTTTGTTAATCCGGCGCAGTTTGCACCAAACGAGGATTACTCGAAATATCCGCGAACTTGGAAAGAAGACTGTCGAGCGTGCCGGACGGAAGGCGTAGATTTCATCTTCAATCCGGGTAAGGATGAGATGTATCCCGACGGATTCGACACCTATGTGGTCCCGGACAAGATTGCGACGGTGCTGGAGGGCGCGATGCGGCCTGGGCATTTTCAGGGGGTGGCAACGGTGGTACTCAAGCTGTTCAACATTGTTCAGCCGAATACAGCGATATTCGGCAAAAAGGACCTGCAGCAGAGCGTAGTTATCCGCCAGATGGTGCGCGACTTGAATATTCCGGTCAAAATAGTCATCATTCCGACAATTCGCGACCGCGACCAACTTGCTTTATCGTCTCGAAACGTATATCTTAATGAGCTAAGTCGTTATCATGCGCTGGCGATACCGCGGGCGTTGTTTGCGGCGCGGGCGATGATTCTGGCGGGCGAGCGATCGGCGGCCAAGGTCAGGAACTATATAACGGGCCGCCTTGTTAAAGACGGGAAAGCGACGGTGGACTATGTATCCGTCGCAAATGAGGATACGCTGCAGGAAGTGGCGAAGATTTCCGGGCGTGTCGCAATCAGTCTGGCCTGCCGGATCGGCGGCGTAAGATTGATCGATAATATTACTCTGAAGGTGAAGTAGAATGTATTTGACGATGTTCAAGTCGAAAATTCATCGGGCGACGGTCACCGATGCCAATCTCAAATACGAGGGGTCGCTTGAACTCGATCCGATCCTGATGAAGGCGGCGAATATTCTCGAAAGCGAGAAGGTGCAGGTCGTCAACGTCGCCAATGGCGAGCGGTTTGAGACCTACGCGATTGTCGGCAAGCCGGGCTCGGGAACGGTCTGCTTGAATGGTCCGGCGGCGCGATTGGGACAGGTTGGGGACGAAGTCATAGTCATTACCTACATCCTCATGTCACCGGAACAAGCGGCGACGCACAAGCCGATCATCGTCAAGGTCGATAAGAACAACAAGATCCTCGCGTGAACAAGTATCCAGACGTAATGGCAATTGTCCTGGCTGCCGGGCTGGGAAAGAGAATGAAATCGGACCTGCCGAAGGTGCTTCATCCAGTCGACGGCAAGCCGGTGATTCGTATCATTGGCGACATGCTTAAGAGTATGGGTCTTGCCAAGACTGTGTTTGTCATTGGCCATGGTCGAGAACTGGTCAAAACCGAACTGTCCGGAGAGCCGAGTTTTCAATTTGTCGTCCAGGAACAGCAGCGCGGTACCGGTCACGCCGTAATGATGGCGGAGGACGCGTATCGCGATTTTCACGGAAGTATTCTGGTTTTGGCGGGAGATGTGCCGCTTTTGCAGCAAAGCACGCTTGAGAAGTTAATCGCGCACCAACGAGCCGCCAAGGCTGCCGGCGTGGTTGTCTCGTTTGAGCCGCCGGATGCCGGCAAATATGGCCGGATCGTTCGCGGCAAAGAGGGCGCAATTAAGGGGATTGTGGAATTTGCCGACTGTAATGATGAAGAGAAAGCGATTCGCGAAGTCAACACCGGTCTGTATGTGTTCGATGCGCAGGCATTGGCTCCGGCGCTGAAGAAGCTGGATTCGAACAACGCGCAGGGCGAGCTTTATATCACCGATGTCATGCGGATTCTGATGCAGGAGGGGCGCAAGACCGATTGCATGAAGCTTGACGACTATCGCGAGGGGCTGGGGTTCAACGACCCCAACGAGTTAAAGCAGTTGGAAAGCATCTTTTTTGAATTAAAACATTGACAATTATTTGGGCAAAAAGTAGATTCCGCGCGTATTACCGATAGACAATTATTGGAGATCTTTCCGTCATGAAATTCCTAAGAATCACGCTGTTAGCCGGCTTTGCCTTTGCTTTCGCCGTTGCTTCTGCATCGGGAGAGACTTTGATGGACCAAAACAGCCGCTCGACTGTCGGTAATCAGAGCGGGACCAAGATTGGCGGTGCGACCACGCCGTTCTCTTTGTTTGACCTTTCGCGTTTACACATGAACCAATCCTACTCGCTGAATTTCTTTTCATCGGGTGGACAGACGCAATCGATTGCCATGTATATGAATCAGATAGATTACCAGTTTGCCAAGCCGCTGCGAATTCAGATCGGCGTGGCATATTTGCATCAGCCGCAGTCATGGTTTGGCGCCTCGGCGTCATCGACCTTGAACAACAAGCTGCTTCCGAGTTTCCGTTTGTTCTGGGAGCCGTCGCGCAATTTCCATGTGAGTGTTGGATACGAGCAGTGGGCGCCGGGGCTGATGGGTTCGAGCTATTCCAATTATTACAATCGGTCGCCGTACGGGAGGTATGGATCCTTTTTTGAATGATGAATATGAATTCCAGTGCCCCCCTTGCGTTTGAAGTCCCGAAACATTTTCAATAAAGATTAGAATCTGAGCAAAATTCGTCCCAGAAACAAAGTGGCTAAACCGAAATCGGGAAGCCGGATAATTGATCTAATTCTGATCGTCGTTTCGTTGGCGGTCTTGGTATTTGTCGGCTCATTTGTGGTGAAAATCATGCAAGGCGAGTCGGCGCCGATACCGGGATCTCCCGAAGCCGTCGTTCCGGTCTCGCTGCGGATTCAAATCATGAATGGTTGCGGCATTGCCGGAGCGGCCTCGAATTTTTCGCGGCATGTCAAGCAGGCGGCCGGACCCGATTTCGTGGTGGATGTGATCGACGAGCGCAATTTTGAATCATTCCAGCAAGAGAAGACGCTTTTGATTGCGCGCAAAGAGAACCACGATCACGCAGCGCGCTTTGCCGCCAAGATCGGGCTGACTCCCGACCGGGTTAGTTTCAAGGAACTCGAAAGCAATTTCTACGATATAGATTATTCACTGGTTGTTGGTGCGGACTATGAGAAGATCATGGCTGCCAAGAAGCAAAACTGACCTCGCGACTGCGAAGGAGGATTTTTCAGCATCTCGTTAATGACTCCAAATGAACTGGCTCACAAGATAGCCGATCTGGCGCTCGACAAGAAAGCCTACAATATCAAGTTACTTGACCTGCGCGAACTATCCGCGGTCTGCGACTATTTCGTTGTCTGCACGGTGGATGCCGATGTGCAGGGCCGCGCAGTCGCCGACCATATCATCGACGAACTAAGAGATGCCGGCATCAAAGTCTGGCACCGCGAGGGTTATTCCAGCATGCGCTGGGTGCTGCTCGATTACGTCGATGTCGTTGTTCACATCTTCATGCGCGATGTCAGAGAGTTCTACGGGCTGGAAGAACTCTGGGGCGACGCGCCGACTGAAGAGATCGCAGCCTAAGAGGCTTTTGAGCCGCCGACGGCGCTTCCAAATCAACTGCCGGAGATAGCGAAGAAATCATACTGCCCGAGTCGGGCGGACTTCAAGCGCGGAAGGAATAAGCGCGCAACCCCCGATCCGATTCGGAGCCCGGGTAACATTAATCACGAAAAATTAATATTCAGATACCTTGAAAGGACCATGCAATATGGACATTGTTGAACTCAAAAGTAAAACCATCGCGGAGCTGCTCAAGACCGCCGAGGAATTGGAAATTCCCGGTGTGTCGGGCCTGCGCAAATCGGAATTGATTTTCAAGATTCTCGAAGCCAAGACCGAAAAAGATGGATTGATTTTCGGCGAAGGCGTTCTGGAAATACTTGAAGAAGGCTACGGATTCCTGCGATCGGCGGATTATAACTACTTGCCGGGGCCGGATGATATTTATGTCTCACCGTCGCAGATCAAGCGATTCGATCTCCGCACCGGCGATATTATCTCCGGGCAAGTCAGACCGCCGAAGGAATCAGAGCGCTATTTTGCGCTGCTTAAGATTGAAGCGGTCAATTTCGAGAATCCGGATGTCGCCAAGCACAAGATTCTCTTCGACAACTTGACGCCGCTGTATCCGAACGAAAAATTCCAACTTGAGACGATTCCGGAAGAGCAGACCACGCGCGTGATGGATTTGATGTGTCCGCTCGGCAAGGGCCAGCGCGCATTGATCGTATCGCCGCCGAAAGCCGGTAAGACGATCATCCTGCAGAAGATTGCCAATTCGATTACGACGAATCATCCAGAATGCAAATTGATTGTACTTTTGATCGACGAGCGTCCGGAAGAAGTCACCGACATGAAGCGCTCGGTCAAGGGCGAGGTTGTGTCTTCGACGTTCGACGAGCCGGCGGAACGCCACGTGCAGGTCGCCGAGATGGTGCTGCAGAAGGCGAAGCGCTTGGTGGAGCATCAGCATCACGTTGTGATTTTGCTCGACTCGATCACCCGTTTGGCGCGCGCGCACAACTCGGTGGTGCCGCATTCGGGCAAGATTCTCTCCGGCGGTGTGGACTCGAATGCGTTGCAGCGCCCGAAGCGATTCTTCGGAGCGGCGCGCAATATCGAAGAAGGCGGATCGTTGACGATTGTCGGCACTGCGTTGATCGAGACCGGCTCGCGCATGGACGAAGTTATTTTCGAAGAATTCAAGGGCACGGGCAACTCGGAAATCGTGCTTGACCGTAGACTCGCCGACCGCCGCGTATTTCCGGCGATGGATATCAACCGGTCTTCGACGCGTAAGGAAGAGCTGTTGATTGATGAAGCGTCGCTCGCGCGCATTTGGATACTGCGCAAGTTCCTGGCGGACATGAATGCGATTGAAGCAATGGAATTCTTGCTGGATCGTTTGAGAAAAGCGAAGACGAACAAGAAGTTCCTGGATTCGATGAAGGATTAATTCGAGTTCGAATCGTGTAAGTCCGACGAAAGTCGAGAAAAGAAATATATCAGGCAGAAAAATGGGTTGGTTCAGCGGCTTGATTGGCAAGATCGCCGGAGGTCCACCCTCGGGCGTGACACTTGATTACTCTAAAGCACATTGGATGCTTGAGGGAAAATCAAGTTTTGTCAAACTTCTGCCCGCACTGGAGAAGATCCTTTCGGACGATTGTGTCCTGTATTTCGAAGGGGGATACTATCGTGGGAAACTTGAGAAGTTTCTGAAGGCACATTCAGTCACCTCACCGCTGAATATCGCGGTCGGAACACTATGGCCTAAACCCGAATGCTTTCACATTCCTGCAACAAAAGAAAACATATCTGCCCTCGTGGAACTTTGCAGAGGGCTCGCAGATGCAGAGTTGGCAATTCACTTTCATGTTTATAGTCAAGGTCGCGTGATACTGGAATGGCATGATGCCTTCGCAGAGCCGATGATTCTTGCAGACGAAATCGGTGAATCGAAGATTCGGGAGTTTGCCGACAGTTTGGGGTTCAGTTGCTGCGTCTGTCAGGACGCGCATTCAGAGCGTGACAAAGAGTGATGCGGACGAATGAGCACGGTTGATCGAAGAATAGTCTTTTACTGTTTGATGGTAGTAGGGGTAGTGCTAGCCATTGGATGGCTCTGGCTCTTTGTGATCAGCAAGGACGGCGAGCGCAAGCGGCGCCATCTTCGGCTCTATGTCGTCATCTGTGCCGCATGGTTCACAGTATTTACGTTTTTGCCAGACACAACGATAGGAAGCCGCTTGGCAGTGATCGCATTGATTGCGTTTGGGACTTGGAAGTACTTGCGAACTGTGCGAATCTGTCCAGAGTGCTCAAGCTTGAATTTCAGGCGCCATTGGTTTACGCCGCCAGCGGAATGCAGCAATTGCGGAACCAGCTTGACTAACAGCGACAAGCCAGATTGGTAACACGATAGAATCGACTCCCTAAAAGACAATTTTGCCGTACTTGGGAACATCCGCCGCTGCAGCGATGTTGTATTAGCCGAGAACAGAGTTAGCCGATATAGCAGTTCGGAGCCGGTCGACATCGTTGAATCCAACCCGTTTAATGTCCGGCTCCGTTACTCTTAAGCGCTACAACCTTTTGCCGACGTTAAGTTTAGCCGAACAGCCCAATAATTCCCTTGCCAAAGCGGGGAAGCAGTCATATAATAAAAGACTAGTTTGTGGTTTAACAGGAGAGTGCGTTGTGAAACCGGAAATTCATCCGAAGTATAATAAGGTCATGATCAAGTGTGCGTGCGGAAGCGAGTTTGAATCCCGCTCGACCACCAAAGACGTGATCAGCGTGGAAATTTGCTCCCAGTGCCATCCGTTCTACACTGGCAAGCAGAAGCTGCTTGATACGGCCGGCCGTATCGACCGTTTCCGCCGCAAATATGCCCCCAAGGCAGCTGCCGAAAAGAAATCGGAAAAGTAACTGAACGGACAATCTTGAAGCAGGAATGGCTGGTCCATTCCTGCTTTTTGTATATCTACCCTTTGAGGCAACGATGGCAGATTATCAAGTAGGCGGACAGGCAGTAATCGAGGGCGTGATGATACGCTCGGAGTCGCATATTGCCACCGCCGTTCGCCGCGCCGACAATTCAATTTTGGTCAAGACCACGCCTCATACTCCCATTACGAAGCGTTACAAGTTTCTCGCGCTGCCGATCATTCGTGGATTCATTTCGCTGTTCGAGATGATGTGGATCGGGATTTCGTCGCTGAATTTTTCGGCGGAAATCGCCGCACAAGATATCGACCGCGAAGAGGGCAAGGAGCCGGCGGAACTGAAGAAATCGAGTTCTTTAATGCTGGTGGTGAGCATTGCTTTCGCACTCGGCATGGGCGTTTTGTTCTTCTTCTTTATGCCGCTCTGGGTGGCTTCGCTACTCGGACTCGGCAAAGACGCGCTCTTGTTCAATCTCGTGGCCGGTTCGGTGCGAGTAGTGTTTTTCCTCGGCTATGTTTCGCTGCTTTTGCTCTTCAAGGATTTTCGCCGTATTTTCGAGTACCACGGCGCCGAGCACAAGTCGATCTGGGCCTGGGAAATGAAAGATGATCTCACCGCGATTGCCGCGAAGAAGTACACGACCTTGCACCCGCGCTGCGGGACATCATTCATCTTGATCGTGGCGCTGTTTGCGATTTTGATTTTCGCAGTTTCGGACACGATATTTCAAGTCGCCACCGGGCAGGCGCCGAGCTTGCTGGTGCGCTTCGCCATACACTTTTCGCTGTTGCCGATAGTTTCCGGCGGGTCGTATGAGCTGCTGAAGCTTTCCGGCAAGACGCGCGACAACAAACTTACTAAGATTCTCATTAAGCCGGGGCTGTGGCTGCAATTGATAACGACCAAAGAGCCGAGCCTGGATCAGCTGGAAGTTGCGATCGTGGCGGTGAAGGCTTCACTGGGAATGCCGCAAGATATCGAAGTTCGTGAATTCGCCGATGCTTGATTTAGTCAAATCTCTCGAAGAAAAGCTTGATAAACTTTCGTTGGAATTGAGCGACCCCAAGGTCGCTTCGGATAATCAGCGTTTCAAGAAACTGTCGCGCGAGCACAAGGAAGTTTCCGAAGTGGTCGCGGTCGGGCGCGAGTACCGCAAGCTGGTGCAGACAATGGAAGAAGCCGACCGGATTATTGCTGAGGGTGCAGATTCGGATTTGGTGGAATTGGCTGAAGCGGAAAAGGAAGAAGCGCAGGCGCGCCACGACGAAGTCGCCCAGCGTCTGAAATTGCTCTTGTCGCCGCGCGACCCGAACGACTCGAAGGATGTCATTTTGGAAATTCGCGCCGGCACCGGCGGAGATGAAGCGGCATTGTTCGCGGC
>CAZIBI010000003.1:10198-20450 GCA_964537215.1 uncultured Ignavibacteria bacterium
TCATTTTGGAAATTCGCGCCGGCACCGGCGGAGATGAAGCGGCATTGTTCGCGGCCGACTTGTACAGAATGTACACGCGCTATTCGGACACAAAGGGGTTCAAGGTCGAATTGTTAAGTTCGAATCCAACCGGCGGCGGCGGATTCAAGGAAGTCATTCTCTCCGTGACCGGCGAAGACGTGTTCGCGAAGCTGAAATTTGAGTCGGGCGTGCATCGCGTGCAGCGTGTGCCGGCGACGGAAGCTTCGGGACGAATTCATACATCGGCGGCCTCCGTGGCGGTATTGCCGGAAGCGGACGAAGTTGATATCGAGATTAACCCGAGCGAATTGCGCATCGACGTGTTCCGCTCTTCCGGACCGGGCGGGCAATCGGTCAACACGACAGATTCGGCCGTGCGCATTACGCATTTGCCGACGAACACAGTCGTGAGTTGCCAGGACGAAAAGTCGCAGCTCAAGAACAAGACCAAAGCGCTGAAAGTTCTCCGCGCGCGATTGCTGGATCGGGCGATTGCCGAGCAGCAGGAGAAGATTGCCTCGGCGCGCAAGACGATGGTAGGTTCGGGCGACCGTTCAGCAAAGATTCGGACTTACAATTTCCCGCAGAGCCGGGTGACGGATCATCGCATCAATCTGACATTACACAAACTTAACGATATTCTTGCCGGGGATCTGGACGATCTCATCGTGCCGCTGCAGGAGCAGGAGCAGGAGGAGCGCCTCAAGAAAGCCGGTGAATTAGCGGGCGTGAATTGAGTAGTGTCAGGACATTTTTCGCGTTCATATTAGCGCTGCTGCTATTCGCCATAGCACCCCGCATCAACAAAGATTCAATCAACGCCGGCTACTACGAAAACGCAGCCGGCGGTTTTGTTGTAGACCATACCTCGATTGGCAAATACTCACGCAGCGCCGATCCGATTTTGGAAGTCTGGGTCGCGCCGCCATCCGACTCGGTTACATTTGCGCTCACAGTCAAATTCCGGCGTCAAAGCGAGGGCGACTTCACCTCGGCTGCCATGAACAAGAACCCCGAAACCCTTGATCGCTATTTTGTCCAACTGCCGCGGCTGGGGCGCGGCGAGTATTATGAATATTTCTTCGAGTTGACCGCCGGCGACGGCAGCCAGGTACTGCGACTGCCGCAGGATGAGAGCGCGCGCATCACTCTATTGTTCGAGGGCCGGCCATCATTGCTGGTCTGGGCGGCGCATGTCGGAGTAATGTTCATCGCTGCAATGTTTGCGTTTCAAGCGCTGTTCAGCGTGTTTGGATTGCGCGCTTATGAGAAGAATCTGAAACGCCTCTCGCGAAAGGTGTTTATCACGGGCGTCCTGATGCTGCTGGGGACGGCGCTGATCGGGTCGCTGGTTTCGCAGACCCGCTTTGGATATTATTGGGGCGGCTGGCCGTTTGGTGACAATCCCACGCAGACCTACATGGAATTGCTGATACTGTATTGGCTGGGATTGACGATGCTGTTTCGCGGGACGATTTTCGGATTCAAGCCGGAGAAGAATTTTGTTTCGGTTCCGGGAGCCATTGTCTTGACGCTGGTTGGGGTTTTGTTTATGATAGTCGTGTATTTGGCAGGAGGACACTTCGTCGACATACCGCTATGATGAATCAAGTTGACATTATTGACGGCTTGCTGCGCAAGCTTAGCAAAGGCAAGTGCGAGTATTCAGATCTTCGCGTACAGCAGATCGAGACTGAGCGACTAGCCACCACTTCCCAAAAAGTTGAACCAGTCGAGAAGTCGATGAATAGCGGCTTCGGCGTGCGCGTGCTCAAAGACGGGTCGTGGGGATTTGCGGCATCCTCGCAATTTAATGAGAAAGAATACGAGCGCGTAATCAAGCTCGCCATGGCAATTGCGGACGCATCACGCAAAGTGAACAAGATTCCCATTGCAATCGGTCAGCCGAAAGAATACAAAGCCAGCTATGAGACGCCGATGGTCAAAGACCCGTTCGGCATTGCGATCAAGGAGAAACTTGACCTGCTGGCACATTGGGAAGAGTTGATGCATCAGGACGCGGCGATCAGCGCCAGTTCGGGATTTTTGGATTTCCGTCGGGAGACCAAGATTTTCCGGTCTAGCGCCGGAAGCGATATCAAGCAAGTGCTGCTGCACACCGGCGCCGGCGTGAGCTGCGGAATTGTCAAAGGCAGACGCGAGCGCTACGAGCGTTCGTTTCCGACTTCGTCCGGGCAGTTCGTCAGCGGCGGGTTCGAGCAGATAGCGTCCTTCAAGATTGAAGAAAACATTCCGAAAATTGCCGCTCAAGCAATCGAGATGCAGACGGCGCTTGATTGTCCCGAGAAGGTGACAGACATTGTATTGTCGCCGGACCTTGCGAGTTTGCAGATTCATGAATCGATTGGCCACCCGCTGGAACTTGATCGCGTGTTTGGATCGGAGCGGAATTTCTCCGGGACGAGTTTTGCGACAGCAGACCAACTGAACAAGTTGAAGTACGCATCGGACAAAGTCAATGTCTACAGTGATCCGACGTTTCCCGGAGGATTGGCAACCTACAAGTATGACGACGACGGTGTTGAAGCAACGCGCACGCCGCTGATCAAAGACGGAATTCTGGTGGGATATTTAAGCTCGTTGGAAACTGCGTTGCGCGTTAAGATGCCGTCATCTGCGGCGGCCAGAGCGGAAGGCTGGGGCAACGTGCCGTTGGTGCGCATGACGAACTTGATTCTCGAACCGGGCGGTCAGAAATTTGCCGACATGATTTCGGAAATCGAAGATGGAATCTACATCGAAGGCGTGGAATCATGGTCGATCGACGACAACCGCGACAATTTCACGCTCGGCGGCGAAGTGGGCTGGGAAATCAAGAACGGAAAATTGGGTGCGATGGTGAAAGCGCCGTCGTATTCGGGCAACACCGTGCAATTTTGGAATAGTTGCGATTCGACCGGCGACAAGTCGGAATGGAAGCTCTGGGGCACGCCAAACTGCGGCAAGGGTGAACCGGGACAGAACGGCAGAACGGCGCAGGGTGCGGCGTATGTACGATTCCGTCAGGTCAAGGTGGGCGGATGATTGAGAAAGACCAGACGCTTAGCAGCCTGAAAGCGGCGATGAAGGCCTTCACAGCCGACCAAATCGAGCTTTGCTTGATCGGCGAGGACTTGAGCTTGACGCGATTTGCCGAATCGCAAATACATCAGAATATGTACCGCGCCGACACGACGGTGTATGTGCGGGCGATCAAAGATAAGAAGATTGGAATTACATCAACTGGCGATCTTAGCGCCGAGTCGTTGAAGCGTGCGGTGGTTGACGCCTGCACGATTGCGGCGTTAATGCCGGCCGATGCGGATTTCGACTCATTACCGACTCCCGAAGAGGCGCCGACAATCGCGACCAACGAAACGACAACCGACGAAAGCACACCGCAACAGCGTGCTGATGCGGTTGGCAAGGTGGTGGAACTTTGCCACAAGGCTAAACTGCAAACTGCGGGCGCGTATCGTGTGACGACAGAAAGTGTCGCGGTGGTCAATTCGCTGGGAGTTGAGCAGTTTGGCGCCAGTTCGCGGTCGGAGCTGTCGCTGACGGCTAACGGCGAGGCCGGTAACGCCGGTTGGGCGATAGCGTACAATCACGACTCCAAGAATATCCATCCGGAGGCGATAGCCAATCGCGCGATCGACAAGGCGGTGCACTCGTTGGACCCGATTTCGATTGAATCGGGCGCGTACACGGTCATTCTTGAACCTGCGGCAGTCGGGCAGCTTCTGCTGTTTCTGGCTTTTATGGGTTTTGGCGCGAAGACACTGTACCAGCAGCGCTCGTTCATGGCTGGAAAGATCGGCGAGAAAATCACCGGCGACAATATCACGATCATCGAGGATCCGCTGGCTCCGGAGTTTTCCAGCCTGCCGTTTGACTACGAAGGCGTGCCGCGCAAGAAGGTCGTCCTAATCGAGAACGGGATTGCGCGCGGCGTCGTGTCGAATTCGTACTACGCAAAGTTGCTCAAGAGCCAATCGAGCGGGCACGCTCTGCCGCCGAACAATACCTACGGGCCGTATCCCAAGCAGATGGCGATCAGCGCGGGCACGGCGACAATTGACGAGATGGTGGCTTCGACAGCGCGCGGCGTTTACATCACGCATTTTTGGTATGTCAATTTCCTCAATCCGATGAAGACGCAGGTCACCGGCACGACACGCGACGGCACTTTCCTGATTGAGAATGGTAAGATTGGCAAAGCCGTTAAGAACATGCGCATCAATCAGTCGATTCTGGACGCATTTGCCGGCGCCGAAATGATTTCGATGGTACGGGAGCTGTATCCGCAATACTCGGTTGCGATGCTAGTCCCGGCGATGAAGATCAACAACTTCAACTTGGATGCGACGGAGGGATAGTTCATGGATCGCCGCGAATTTATTGCTCATTCGGGGGTTGTCTTGGGAGTGGCTCTTGTTGGGTTGCCATCGTTTGCCGACGTCTTGGAACCTACGACTCCATCCCGTTCCGGAGAATTTCGTCCCCGACTGCAGGGGCACAAACGATTCGGTTGCGCACGCAGCCTGAATGACCCGGCAATCGCCTTGAAGTTGCCGCCTGACTTTCCAACTTTTCTCGCTTAACCAACAAATATCATGCCGCGAACGCTGACGGAGCTTGTCGACTCAGAAGCGGCACGACTTGACGCCGCCGGAATCGAGAGCCCGCGACTGGCGGTCGAGTTGTTTCTGCGCGCGATTTTGAACATGCGCGCGGTCGATATTGTGTTGAACCCGTCGCGACTGATTTCGGATGAAGAGGAGAAGACACTTGCCGACATGATCGAGCGCAGACTGCGGCACGAGCCGGTACAGTACATTATCGGCGAGACGGAATGGTTTGGGCTGATCTTCAAGTGCGACGCACGCGCGTTGATTCCCAGGCCGGAAACCGAAATTGTCGTTGAGCGGTCGCTTGAATTGCTAAAGGGCGTTGGCCATCCGCGGATAATCGATGTCGGTACCGGGACCGGGTGTATTGCGATTGCGTTGGCGTTTCATCGGCCCGATGCGCGCGTGACAGCGATCGACTCGTCCAGCGGTGCGCTGCAATTGGCGGAGGATAATGTCGCCATGCACCAACTTCAGGAACGAATTGAATTGCGGCAGGGAGACTTGTTGTCGCCGGTACCGGCGAACAAGCCGGTCGATTTGGTTATCGCAAACTTGCCGTATGTGCGCGAATCGGAGTTTCCGGAGTTGATGCCGGAGGTGAGAGACTACGAGCCGCGCGGCGCATTGGTCGCAGGCGGAGACGGACTTGAGTCGATACGGACGCTTATCGCCGAAGCGCCGGAGCTATTGGCGCCGGGCGGGCACTTGGTCTTGGAATTCGGCGTCGATCACGATGCAGCGATTCGCGATCTGGTCGCGAAAACCGATGGGTTGGAAGTTGTTGCGACGATCATCGATTACAATCAGCGCGAACGCGGGATAATAATCAGGAAGACGTAACTTAACATCAGAAAAAGTCGCGGGCTACTTAGCGGCAGTGCTGTCGACGGCAGAATCCGGATCGGCAGTCAACGGTTTGCCATAGGGGTATTGATTCAACTGCTTCTGCGGTGCTTTGTTGATTCCGACGCCGTGCTGGTAGACGAGCTCGCCGCCTTCGTGAGCGGCAACGATCGTGAAGACGACTCCTAACAATCCAATAGCGATCGCGGTAGTGAGATACTTGTCAGTTTGCTTGAGATACGAGTAGATTTTGGTAGCCGCAAATGCGACTGCTGTGGCAAGCACCAAATAGCCCATCGTCTCGTGAGACTCGAGAACAAATACTGCGGGACCGGACTTGACGAGCGGTTTTGCCATCAGGCCGGTGATGACTGCGGCCAGCGCTGCGAAGGCGGCGACGGCGCCGTTGATGAGTGCGGCGAAGCTAAGCAGGCGGGACTTGAGGAAGTAGGCAAGTAATTCGCAAACGACGGCGATAATGAAAAGGGCAATGGGAAAATGAACAATCAGCGGATGCGGATTCGGCAACGCAAGTCTCCGTTAGTTGAAGCGGCGCAGGCGCAGAGCATTGGTCACGACAAACACCGATGACAGCGACATGGCGCCCGCAGCTAATATCGGCGAAAGTTGAATCTCGAACGCCGGATACAAAACACCGGCGGCTATCGGTATCGTAATGACATTGTAGAAGAATGCCCAGAACAAATTCTGCTTCACATTGCGAACTGTTGCAGCAGCAAGGCGGATGACTTGAGGAACTTTACGCAGGTCGCGAGCGGTCAACGTAACCGCGGCTGTCTCGACTGCGATGTCGCTTCCGGATGAAAGCGCGATGCCGACATCGCTTGCTGCGAGGGCGGGCGCATCGTTGATGCCGTCGCCGACCATAGCGACCAGGCCGTTTGATTTGGCAGCAACAATGGCGTCAAGCTTCTGCGCCGGCAACAGTTCGGCGTTCACCCTCGCTATGCCGACAGACTTTGCCACTTGATTGGCTGATGCTGCATTGTCACCGGTGATCATGGCAACGTCGATGTCGAGTTCGCGGAGTTGGCGAATGGCGTCGGCGGCTTCGGCTTTGACGGTATCTTCAAACGTCACGACACCGGACATGACGCCGTCAACGGCGATGTACATTACACTGCGGCCGCTTGAACCGGATCCTGCGGCCGTCGTTTCGCCGGCGGGTGCGAAGTCGATTTTTCGATCACGGAAAAGCTGATGATTCCCGAGCAGCACGTTTTTGACGGAGACCGTTGCTCCAGCACCAGCGCCGGGAAGGGAAACGAAATCTTGCGCGGGCTGAAGTTGCACGCCGAGCGACTGTGCGTGCTCGACGAACGCCTTCGCCAGCGGGTGTTCAGACTTTGACTCGACAGAAGCCGCCAGCGCGAGTAGCTCCGGCTCCGGGATGCCGAATGCGCTGATTTGGCCGACCCGGAATTTGCCTTCAGTCAGCGTGCCGGTCTTGTCAAAGAAGATGGTCTTGACCTTGCCGATTTGTTCGAGTGAATCGCTGGCGCGGAAAAGTATGCCGAGCGAAGCACCGCGGCCGACGCCAACCATGATGGCGACCGGGGTCGCAAGACCCAACGCACACGGGCAAGCAATGATAAGAATTGAGATGAAGGATTTGAGTGCGAAGTTAAACTCCGCGCCGGCGAGAAGCCAAACGACAAGTGTCAGGAGCGAGAGCGCAATGACAATCGGGACGAAGACCGAAGCAATCTTGTCGACGAGTTTTTGGATTTGCGGCTTCGATGAAAGCGCTTGCCGCACCATAGCGGCGATTTTGTTGAGTCGGGAGTCAGATTGCGGCGTGTCGACGCGGAAGTCGAAGCTGCCGGAAGTGTTGATTGTGCCGCCGGTAACGGAGTCGCCGATTTGTTTGTCGACCGGGAGCGCCTCGCCGGTCAGCATCGATTCATCCAAGGCACCGGCGCCGGTGATGATTGTGCCATCGGCGGCAACGCGTTCGCCGGGGCGGATGCGGACAATGTCGCCAACTTGCAATTCTTCGGACCGCTTTATGATCTCGGCGCCGGCACTGTTAATGACGTTCGCCTGATCAGGTCGAGCTTCAAGAAGTTTACGAATGGCGTGACTCGAGCGCGAACGAGCTCTTGCTTCCAAGTATCTTCCGAGCAGAATCAACGCAATGATCATGATCGCTGTATCAAAGTAGAATTCGGGATGCGTTCCGGTCGAAGGGAACAGCGATGGTTTGAACAAGGCGACAACACTGTAGAAATAGGCCGCCGAGGTACCGAGCGAGATTAGCGTGTTCATGTCGGCACTGCGTCGCTTGAGAGAGTGCCAGAGACCGAGATGGAAGCGCTTGCCGCACCAAAAATAAACCGCTGTCGCCAAAACAAATTGGATATGGCCGGAAATCTCCGGATCAAGATGGAAGAGATGAAAGTGCTCGTCGGCCATCAGAGCCATAGCTACAATTGCAGCGGCAATGCTGAAGAACAACGGGCGACGCAATTCGGCAAATTCCGTATCGGCCGGATCGGCTATCGGAGCAGTGTCGGCAATGATTGTAGCAGTGTAGCCGCTGCCGTTGAGGGCTTTATTGATCTTGTCCTGCAGATTTGCGATGCCAAGATGCTTGATCACGCCGGAACCGGTGGTGAGATTAACCGAGGCTTCGGCGATACCCTCGATGTCGAGCAAGAACTTCTCGATATTGGCGACGCAGGAGGCACAGTGCATTCCGGTGATGGCGAGACGCGTTTCAGTTAATTTTGCCGGGTAACCGCCTTTGGCGAGTGCAGATACGACCGTAGCAATGTCGAATTTCGATGACTTATGCTCGAGTGCTGCGGTATTCGTTGCGAGATTGACGGAAACTTCCGCAACACCGGGGACGTCCTTGATGATCTTTTCAACCCGTGCGACACAGCTGGCACAGTGCATTCCGGTGACCGGAATTTCGGTGTGAATTAATTTGTCAGTGCTTGATGTGCCGGTCATTTTTGTGAATACCTCGTCTTCCAATCCCGGGACAACATTACAATTAGCTGCCCATAAAGTCAACCAAAGGAACGCGAGGATGTTCCAACGACGCTTAACGGTGCGAAATGGCGAGCTTTTTCCGTCAACCGAGGCGTTGGTAAGTTCGTATCTTCAACAAAACATACTTACGGAGGGTAAATTCGAATGGTGCAAAGTAGAGCACAGACGGTGAAAGAATATCTGGCGGAAATTCCGGCTGATCGGCGCAAAGAGATCGAGACAGTTCGCAAGATCATACTTGCCAACTTGCCGAAGGGATACGAGGAGGGAATGGACTATGGAATGATCGTCTACTACATTCCGCTCTCGCGTTATCCCGATACATACAACAAGCATCCTCTGGCAGTCGCGGCGCTCGCTGCGCAGAAGAACTATTTGTCGGTTTATCTCAATTGCGTGTACGGTGATGCCAAGTACATGCAGTGGTTCAAAAAGGCGTTTGCCGCCTCCGGAAAGAAACTGGACATGGGGAAATCGTGCGTGCGTTTTAAGACTGCCGACGACCTTCCTTTGGATGTTATCGGTGAAACAGTTTCTAGAGTGCCGGTGGAGAAGTACATCGAGTTTTACGAAGCGTCGCGAAATCAGCTCGCTGCACGGAAGACTAAGAAATAGAAATCAGGGCGCGAAAGTCGCGCCCTGATCGGAACGTACCAATAATCAGACGAGAATGGCTTCTGCCTACTCGTCCCAATCGACATTAAGCTGCTTGCCGACATCTTCAAAGATGGCCGTGATCTTCTGCTCCATCGCGATGCGCTTCTTGAGCAAGTCGCCCTTCTTTACAGATTTGTCACGCAATTGAATATGGAAGCGCAAGCTCTGCGAAGTTCCCGATGGGCGAATCGTCAGGTGGCTATAATAGTCGCCGAAGAAGAAGCGAATGCCTTCGTCCGGGAAGCCAAAGGTGGTCGGGTCGTCCTGGTTGAATCCTTTGGTGTAGCCGTGCTGGACATCGTACTTGCCGGTCTTGTAAACCTCGAACTTTGACGACGTTAATCCGGCGAATTTGACTTTGCCGCCGTTCTTGATGCGGTCCATCATCTCTTCGGCTTTATGAATGACTTTCATTTTGGTCGAGCGGCCCTCGATGCCTTCGTACTGGCCGAATACCGGCGCTGGCCGATAGCCAGTGCGGATCAAGCCGATATTTGGGTCGAGATAGAGTTTTTCGTTGACGAGATCGAGGATCGACTTCTTTTGCGTCTTGGCATAGGCAAGAACTTCAAGAAACAGGATCGCCGCGAAGATACCATCCTTGTCGCGGACATGGCCGTTGGCACCCATCGACATTGCGTCTTTGGGCGCGCCGCCGAGAATGCTGAAGCCGTTCGACTGTTCGAGCGCGGCGAGATTGAAGTTCGCCTTTGGCGTCAATCCCTTGAAGTCGTAGATCGTCCAATAGATGTCTTTGCTGATCGGGTCGCCGTCCCAGACGCGCTGGACAGCGGTCGAAAGTTGCGCGAATCCGACCCAGGTTTTGATCCAGGCAATACCGTATTTTTCGCAGAGCAAGGTGATGACATCGGTGGTGGTGTGCGACTGGACCAGGAAAAATTTGCTGAAGTCAGATTTTGCCTGTTTCATCTTTTCCATGCGATACCACAGCAAAATTGCCCAAGCGGTATCGGCATCGAGGAGGACATTGTCCTCGCCGCCGTAGATCGGGCGTTGGCTCTTGGGGACAGGCACGACAACGCCGACGCGGTCGGCATCGGGGTCGGTACCGATGA
>CAZIBI010000003.1:20550-26735 GCA_964537215.1 uncultured Ignavibacteria bacterium
TTGGGGACAGGCACGACAACGCCGACGCGGTCGGCATCGGGGTCGGTACCGATGAGAGCATCGAGCTTGCCGAATTTGTCTTTGCCGTATTCCTTGACGAATTCGGAGACGGCTTTGAGAGCCGCGAACTTGTCACCGGGGTCAGGTTGTTGATAGACCTTCTTGCCCTTAGGGCTCTTGAGATCGTCAAAGGCAGGGAACATGCCATCGACCGGCTGCATCGAAGAGATACAGTCGAGCTTCTTGATATCGAACGATTTGATCAAGCGCGGGACGGCGTCGCGGCCGGCGCCGTTATAGGCGCAGTAGCCGAGGTGGAGATGCTTGGCCTCTTTCTTGAGCAGCTTCTTGTCGAGCAGGAACGAAGCGATTTGCTTCTCGTGCTGCTTGTGGATATTCACCGGCTCGCCGACGTAGCTGTAGTACTCGATGCCTTTGACGCGCTTGGCGCCGCCGAGGAACACGAGTTGGTCGTTGTTTGCGGTTGCGAGATCCGCGCGGCGGATTTCTTCGAAGCCGGTCTTGGCGATATAGTCATTCAGGATCATGCGGCGCTCTGCGACCGAGAACTGCGAGCCGTTGCCGCAGGAGAGTTTGTATCCGTTATAGCGGCGGTCGTTGTGGCTCGCCGAAAGCAGGATGCCCATGTCGGCATGCATGGTCGGAATCGCGAAGGTGACTTCGGGATATGGGACGACATCGTCAAAGAGATTGACCTTGAGCCCGTACGAGATGAATAGTTCGGCGATGATTTTGGCGAAGTCGCGGCCACGGATGCGGCTGTCGAAACCAATCACAAGCGATTTGAAGCCGCGCATGTTGGCGAATTTGGCGATAGCGGCGGATTTTTGCAGCAGGACGACATCGTTGATGGTGTTGGGTCCGCGCAGGAAAGGCGCTTCGATGCCTTCGTCGCGCAGGAGTTCGAGTTCCCAATCGGAGATAACGGCGCGGCCGCGGATACCGCCGGTGCCGAATTCGACCTCGGTGAAGAAGCACTCGTTGATATCGGGCCAGCGGTTGGCGAAGAGCGCGCTCAAGATGCCCCGTTTGGTGTTGGGGGAGATGCGGTCGATGTCGGGGGATTCCATCCAGCGGTTGAGATTGGCGAAGACGCCGACATCGGAGATGGCTTTTTCATAGATGAGCTGATCGACGGTGCCGGAGTCGAACTGGGCCTTAAGGAAGCCGGAGATTTCGCGTTCGACATCCGCTTTGATCGATCGCCATACGACAGATTCGTTCATTGTTTATCACTCCATAAGAAATAGATCATAATTCGCAGTCAGACCGGCCCCTTGGTTGCGAATTTTAGGAGATTTTAGGGGGAAAGCAAGGGGAAAGAGGGGGGGGTGGACTGCTCCTTGATGAGAGATCAGCTAAGTACGCACTATCGCACTCGCATAATTACGATTCCGATTGAGCCTTCTTTCTGGCGATTAAAGACAATCTCCTTACCGTCCGGACTGACCATCGGACGTGCATCGTACCAAGGCGAGTTTACGTGTGTGAGTCTCTTGGGCGATTCGTTAGCGAGGTTCTTCTGGAACAAGTTGAAGACTCCGTGTTGGGCGGAGGCGTAGACGACGCTCTTGCCGTCGGGAGCCCAGCAAGGCCATCCTTCCGAAGCAGGAGTGTTCGAGACGTTTGTAACCTTGCCGGTTGCAACATCCATCACAAAGATCTCGTCGTTTTGACCCAGATAAGCGCGAAGGTACACAATCTTGGTGCCGTCATTCGAGAGGTGGGCGCAAGTTTCGTCGTCGGGGGTTGTTGAGATTTTCTTGATGTTCATTCCGGAGTCGGTCATTGTGAAAATTGAGAGAATGTTCGAATTTGCGCGGGTCGAGTTGAAATAGAGGTTCTTGCCGTCCGGCATCCAATAGGGATGAATATCGCGCGCCGGGTTATTGGTTAGGTTACGCTCGCCAGTGCCGTCGGCGTTTATCACGAAGATTTCTTCATTTCCTGAACGGTCGGAAACAAACGCGATGCGGCTGTTGTCGGGCGACCAATCGGCCATGTAATTATTGAACTCGTCGTTGGTGATGCGGCGATCTCCCGAGCCGTCGCGACTGATGATGTAGAGTTGCCATTTGCCGGTGCGGTTAGATTGGTAAAGAATCGACTTGCCGTCTTTTGACCAGTGGGGATATGCATTTTCTACGCCTTCTTGATAGATTACGACTTGGACGCTGTCGGTCAGTGGCGGTCCTGCGAACACCGGTGCGGCGACGGCAAAGCTCGCGATTACCCAAACGGCGGCGAAGATAAAGATCGGAAAACGCAAATTCACAAATACCTCCAAAGTGCGGTGAAAGTGATTCTTATTGGATATACTGCGGCAATTTGAAGAAAGTTGCGTAAGTCGTTACATAAAAGTCTGTCACGTAAACAACTTGCGATGAAAATACGCCCTCACCTTTTATCCCTCTCCCAGCGGGAGAAGGAAACACCCAGTCTCTCCGCGTAAATTTCCTCTGAACATTTCGTAAGTGCTTACGTTTATTGTTCTATGACTCAAGGAGACCCAAGATGAAGTTCTTGCCGTACTGTGTTGGCTGTGCCGTTTCTATGATTGCGTTTGCAGGATTCGCGGCGGCGCAGCAGATGGAACATTTCAAAATGCAGAAAATCAACGACCGGGTGTATGCGTTTATCGGCTGGGATCCGACGCTTGATCTGGTCGATGGAAACTCGTATGCGATCATCACCAACGAAGGCGTTTTCGTGGTGGATACTCATCAGCCACCGATCTGCGCCGAGGCGAATATCGCGGAGATTCGCAAGCTGACTGACAAGCCCGTGAAATTCGTGCTGAACACGCATTGGCACGGCGATCACAACATGGGGAATTTCGTGTACAAGAAGGCGTATCCAGATGCGAAGATCATCTCGCATGCGAAGACACGCGAGATTCTGGCGCGGCGACAGGCCGATTGGGTCAAGGAAGCGCGCCAAGGCGAGTATGAGAAGTACATAGCGGATTTCGGGAAGATGCTTTCGGACGGCAAGGGGTATAGCGGCCAGCCGATTACGGCAGTTGAGCGCGAGCGGATGGAGAAGCTGCTGGTCATCTTGAAGAAGTACAACCAGGACGTCCGCCGCGACGAAGTTTGCATTCCGGACATGACCTTCGAGAAAAGCCTGACTTTGTACATGGGTGGGATTGAGATCCAAATCCGCCACGATGGGCGCGCAAACACGCCGGGGGATGCGTATGTCTGGCTGCCGCAGGATAGCATTTTGATCACGGGCGATATCCTGGTGTCGCCGATCCCCTATTGTTTCGGGAGTTGCTTCGACGAGTGGCGGGCGGTTATGGATACAATGCTGGCGCTTGGTCCGAAGATCATCTTGCCGGGACATGGAGAAGTGATGTCGGATACCAATTACATTACCCAAACCCGGAACTTCCTGGCGGACTTGTACGGTCGGTCGAAAAAGGCGTTCGAATCGGGTATTACGGCGCCGGACTCGTTGCTCAAAGCTGTTGACATGTCGGACTACAAGGAGCGCTTTACAAACGGCGACCCGGCGCTTGGGTGGGTATTCGACAACTATGCCGTGAACCCGGCAATTCCGCGCATTCTGAAGATCTTAAAGGGAGAGCTAGGCGACGACCTCAAGGCGAATTGAGGCTAAAGGCGATTGTGACAAATGGCACAAGCGTTAGTCATCATCTTGCTGTTGACAAGACAAATAGCTTGCCAAACTTGACGAAATGGCTTCAAAACAACACGAAAACTATTGCATTTTTAAACCATTGTTGTGCAGAGAATTGCGAGTCACCGATGAGCGACAAATCATCGGCTTAATGATCGGCGGACGATTAAGATAGTTTTTCTCTGATATTGTGACTTTTTTCACAATCGGTGACAATTATATGACAATTCGAGTACGGTTTTCTTTAACTTCCAGACAACGAAAGACGATAGACTCTGGTGAGATTAGGAATGACTATGGAATTTGGAATAATCGGAACTTCGATCTGGCAGCAAAATATGAAGCTGCTTGAGCACCTGACGGTGGAACGAACCGCCCGGGTCGAAGCTCTGCGTTCCCTTAAGACCAACCTTGGTCTTACTGAATTGGTCTACCTGGCCACCTGTAATCGTGTCGAATTTGTATATGTTTCTACCGGCAAGTATGCCGGCTCCAAGCTGCTCCACAAGCTGATTGATTTCTTTTTCCGCGACACCAAGGGTTTGGGTTTCTTCCCGAACGATTTTTATCATTATTCGGGACGTGAGGCGGTTGCTCATCTGTTCAGGACAACCGCCTCGCTTGAATCGCTGGTAGTTGGCGAAAATCAAATCGCCGGGCAGTACAAAGATGCTTACACCGAAGCGCTCTCCTGTGGATTGGCCGGCGCAACTTTGAAAGATATTTCCGAAGAAGCACTGCTGGTTGCCAAGAGAGTCAAACGCGATACCGAGATTGGTTCGGGCGCGGTTTCGATGGCCTCGCTCGCCGCTGACGAATTGGCAGCGTACCTGAACCCGGCAAATAATCCGGTGATTGCGCTGGTGGGGACTGGCGCGATGACGCTGAAACTGGCGCATTACGTCCAAGACAACAAACTGGGTAAGCTTTTGTTTGTAAATCGTACGGCCGAGAAGGCCGACTCCCTCGCACAACAATTCGACGGGAACGCCATATCCTTGACTGACTTCATCGACTCGCGCGTTCCCGTTGATGCTATTCTCTCGGCAACGGCTGCGACCGAGGCGATATTTGATGCCAAGTTCATCGAGCAATTGCCGGAACGGACAAAGCCGGTTTTGTGCATCGATTTGGCAGTGCCACGGGATTTCGGTCAGGAATTCAACGACAACCCGAAAGTTAAGCTGGTAGATATCCCGTACTTGCGCTCGAAGTGCAATGGAAATTTGCGGCAGAAGTTTATCGAAACGAGCAAGGCGAATGAAATCGTTCGCGACGCCGTGAATCAATATCTGTCGGACCGGATGGAAGTATCGCTCAAGCCGATATTTCATGACAGTTATCAGGAATCGATCAAGCTGGCGAAGAACGCACTCGACGATCTGTTCGCAAAGAAGGTGACAAGTCTTTCGGATGAAGAAAAAGAAGCGGTTTATCGCCTCGTCACAAAGTTGGTCGCCAACTCAGCATTTCAGCCCGTGAAGATGTTGTCCAACAAGCTCATTGAAATGGGCTCTGAACTTGAAATCACAGAAATAAAGAATAATCGCAAAGAAGCAGTATGAACTCGACAAAGTTGATCATTGGATCGCGCGGCTCGGACCTCGCTCTTTATCAGGCAAACTTCATCCGCGATATCCTGATTCGTGAGCACGGTTGTGATGTTGAAATCAAGATTATCCACACCGCCGGCGACAAGATCGACAACGTGGCATTCGACAAAATGGAAGGTAAGGGCTTTTTCACGAAAGAACTCGAAGAGGCTTTGCTGAATAACGATATCGATTTGGCAGTACACTCGTTGAAAGATCTGATGACTACGCAACCGGCTGGGCTCAAACTCGGCGCAGCCGGTTATCGCGCAGACCGCAGCGAGATGCTGTTGATCCGCAAAACTTCGCGTGTTGGAGTTGGTGTCATTCCGGTCCGGGAGGGCGGGATCATTGGCACCAGCTCTGCGCGCAGAAAAGCGCAGTTGCATTTTCATAACCCATCTCTGGTGATCAATGACTTGCGCGGCAATGTGCCGACACGAATTCGAAAACTACGCGAAGGGCTTTATGACGCGATTCTCATAGCGACAGCCGGCGTGAAGCGACTCAATCTCGATGTCAGCGATTTGGACGCCATCGAGCTGGATCCGGAAGTGTTCCTTCCGGCACCGGCACAGGGAGTTTTGGGAATTCAGATTCGCGACAATGATCCACGCGTCGAAGCAGTAGTCGCAATGATGGGCTCGCGCGAGGAGATGCTGCAAGCGGAGCTTGAACGCGGATTGTTGAAGAAATTTGGTTCGGGTTGTTCGTTGCCGTTGGGCGTATGGTCAGAATTCAAAGACGGCAAATACCGGCTTAGAGCGGTGTTGGGCAATCAATACAAGGACGAATGGATTGGACTTCGATCCGCTGATATCTCGGGAACCGATATTGAGAAGATAGTTAATCAGGCATATGTGACGCTTCACGGGGACACGGTATGCGTATAGCTGTGACGCGGCACCTTGATCAATTGCAGGATCT
>CAZIBI010000003.1:26835-35594 GCA_964537215.1 uncultured Ignavibacteria bacterium
GGGGACACGGTATGCGTATAGCTGTGACGCGGCACCTTGATCAATTGCAGGATCTGCAGCACCGGGCGGCTTCGAAAAACATTGAGATCGTGCCGCTGCCGCTGATGGAAGTGAAAAGCATCGCATTCGGTTGGCCGCAGATGATCGATCTGGATAAGTTGGGTTGGGTGTTCTTCACGAGCGCCAACGGCGTGGAAGCGTTTTTCAAGCGTCTCGACAGCGTAGGCTGCAAGCTTGCCAAGCAGGTGCAGTTCGGAGTGGTTGGGCACAAGACGGAAGCGGCGCTCAATCTGCGCGGATATCGCTCTTCGTTCCAGCCTTCGGAGGCTTACGGCCACCTGCTGTTCAGTGAATTCGCGGAACTTCATCCCGAGTGTAGGCAATCGTTGGTTTATGCGCGAGCGAAGGAAGTTGACTACGATCCCACACAGCTGCTGACCGCAAGAAAACTTGAATACTACGAAGTGATTTGCTATGAGTCGGTCGAATGTCAGGTTGACAATCGCGCGATCACGCGAATCAAACGCGATGATGCGATTCTGTTCACTGCGCCGTCGATGGTGCGGGCATTTCACAAGCATTTCGGCGACCCGGAAGCCCGGCTTCTGGCGATCGGCAACACTACGGCTGCGGAAATGGACAGGTTCCGCTGGTCCAATTACACGATACTGAAGCATGCGGATGTAAACTCTGTTTTGGAGTATGTATAGATGGAACGCCTCAATCGTCCGCGTCGGCTTAGACAGAACAGTCTTGTGCGCGAATTAGCAGCGCAGACAAGGCTCAATATCAGCGGAATGATCCAGCCGTATTTTGTCACCGACGGAACGGGAATACATGACGAGATCAAGGGCTTGCCCGGTATCTATCGCGACTCGGTTGATGCATTAGTCAAGTCAGTGGAAGACGATGTCCGCCTGGGAATCAACAAGATCATGCTCTTCGGTGTGACGGACCGCAAGGACGCGCTCGCGAGCACCGGCTGGGATAGCAAAAACCCGGTGGTCAAAGGAACGAAGGAATTGAAGCAGAAGTTCGGCGAGGCGTTGTTTGTCAGCGCCGATGTCTGCTTGTGCGCTTATACCGACACCGGCCATTGCGGAATTACAATTGATGGCAAGATCGACAACGACAAGTCGGTCGCCGTGTTGAGCCGGATGGCAGTTGAATTGGCGAAAGCCGGCTGCGACTGCGTCGGGCCCTCGGATATGATGGATGGACGAGTCGCTTCGATCCGCCAGGCTTTGGAATCAGAAAACCTCCACGATACGTTAATCCTCGCATACTCCGCCAAATACGCCTCCGCCTACTACGGCCCATTCCGGGAAGCCGCAAATTCGGCTCCCGGAAAGGGCGACCGCAAGGGCTACCAGATGGATTTCCGCAACCGGAGAGAAGCTTTGCGCGAGCTGAAACTCGATGAGGCCGAAGGCGCGGACATTGTGATGGTCAAGCCGGCGCTTGCGTATCTGGACATTATTGCGGACTTTGCGGCGAATACTAATCTGCCGGTTGCAGCTTACAATGTGTCGGGTGAATATACGGCGGTGAAACTTCTGGCGCAGGCCGGATTGGCAGATGAAAAGACGATGGTGCTCGAGAACCTAACGGCTATTACCAGAGCCGGAGCATCGATAATTTTGACCTATCACTTGAAGGATATCCTGAAAAATGGCTGGCATAACTAAAGTCGGATTTGATTGCGCCAAATCGCGCAAGCTGATGGAACAGTCATTGGAAATCGTGCCGGGCGGTGTGAATTCGCCGGTGCGGGCATTCAAATCGGTCGGCGGTACGCCGCGCTTCATTGCGAAAGGCGCGGGTGCGTTTCTCTACGACGTCGACGGCAACAAGTATCTCGACTTTTGCAATTCCTGGGGACCGCTGATTCTTGGCCATGCCGACAAAGACGTCGTGGCTGCGGTCAAAGCCCAGGTTGACAAGGGAATGACATTCGGAGCTTCGACAGAACTTGAATACGAACTGGCGCAGTTCATCGTTCAGAATGTTGATGTGGTCGAGAAAGTGCGATTCGTGTCCTCGGGCACGGAGGCCGTCATGTCGGCTATTCGCGTCGCGCGCGGGTTCACAAAGCGCGACTTGATATTGAAATTCGACGGCTGTTATCACGGCCACAGCGATCATTTGCTGGTCAAAGCGGGTTCGGGGCTGGTAACTTTCGGGCAACCGTCATCGGCGGGTGTGCCGGAAGCGATCACCAGCAAGACGGTAGTGTTGCCGCTTGATGATGAAGACGCGCTGCAGGATTTCTTCGCCAATCACGGCGACGAGTTGGCGGCGGTGATCATTGAGGGCATACCCGCAAACAATGGATTGCTGGTACAACGCCATGATTACATGAGACTACTGCGCGCACTGACCGAACGTCACGGCGCGTTACTTATACTTGATGAGGTAATTACCGGATTCAGACTTGGGCTGGGCGGTGCAGCAGCTTACTACGGGATTCGTCCCGATCTTGTCACCTACGGCAAGATCATTGGCGGCGGCATGCCGGTTGGAGCGTTTGGTGGTCGTGAAGATGTGATGAATATGCTTTCACCGCTCGGTCCGGTTTATCAGGCTGGAACGCTTTCGGGAAATCCGGTCGCGATGACGGCAGGATTGGCGACTTTGAGAAAACTGGCTGACGGAAAGATCTACAAGGAACTCGAAGAAAAGAACCGCCGCTTTGTCAGTTTGCTGATGAGCGAGTTGCGGGATAATCTCGTCAATGTCGCGGGCGTCGGGTCGATCTATTGGATCGTGTTTCAAAACGATCTCCCGCGCGCGGCACATTCGATTAACAGCGATGGAATTTCGCACTATAACCGGATGCATACGAAGATTCTCGACCAGGGCATATACTTGCCGCCGTCGGGGTACGAAGTATGTTTCCTTTCGGCCGCACACACCGATGAATTGCTCGAACAAGCGGCGTCAATTCTGGCGACCGCAATCAAGAAAGAAGCGCATGTATGGGCTTGAACAATAGCCCGTTTATCAAGGCCTGCTATGGCCGCAATGACGGCCCGATACCGATTTGGATTATGCGCCAGGCTGGGCGCTACTTGCCGGAATATCAGGCAGTACGCGGCAAGGTTTCGTTTCAGGAACTTTGCAAGTCGCCGCGGTTGATCGCCGAGGTTGTGCGCCAGCCGGTTGAGCGTTTTGGGCTCGATGCTGCGATTTTGTTTTCCGACATCTTAACGATTCTCGAACCGATGGGCGTCGAAGTAAGCTTTCCCGACGGTGGTCCGGTGATTGGTACGCCGGTTTCAAAACCGGAAGACGTCGATAAGATTCAACGCTGCGACATCGAGCATGACCTGCATTTCGCGCTGGCCGGAATTGACGAAATCAAGAAGATCCTGCCTCATACGCCGTTGATCGGATTCGCGGGTTCGCCGTTCACCTTGTTCTGTTACCTGACTGAAGGCAAGGGTTCGAAGACCTTTGACAAGGCGAAGAAGTTCATCCAGAAGTATCCTGATGCGGCTCGCCGGTTGCTCGATGTTCTGGCTGATTCAGTGGCGGAGTACTTGCGTGCTCAAATCGACGCCGGAGCGGATGCGGTACAGATATTTGACAGCTGGGGCGGAATTTTGGCGCACGACGACTATCGCGAATGGTCGGCACGGCCGATTGCAAAAATTCTGGCGGCACTAAAAGACAAAAATGTGCCGCGTATTCTGTTCGTGAACAACGTCGCTCCGTATATGGACATAGTCTCGCAACTCGACTGCGAAGTGATTGGCGTTGACTATCGCATCGAACTGGCGGCAGCAGCAGCGGGCCTGAACGGCAAATCGCTGCAAGGGAATCTTGATCCGACGGTGTTGTTTGGAAGCCCTGAATTTGTAGCCCAGAGAACAGAAACGGTGTTAGCAAGCGTCAAGAATCGCAAGAAGCTGATATTCAATCTTGGACATGGAATCTTGCCGGAGACGCCGATTGCTTCAGTGGAGGCGATGGTGGCGACGGTGCGAAACTTTCGGAACGGACAATGACCACTCAAGCCGCATTCACAAGTATTCCGATCGACCTTCTGCGCAAGTATGATCGTCCCGGGCCACGCTATACGAGCTATCCGACGGCGCCGGTTTGGAGCAACGACATTGGCGCGGATGCATACGCCGAGGCTCTGCGTGCTGCGGCAGTGAAGACCGATCTGCCGCTGGCGTTGTATTGCCACATTCCGTTCTGCCGCAAACGCTGCTACTATTGCGGCTGCAACACGGTAATCACTAATAATCGCGACCGGGTCAATAAATATGTCGCGGATCTCGCCCTGGAGATTATCAAGACGTCCGAGCAACTGGGCGAGCGTCGCGGCGTAAGTCAATTGCATCTTGGCGGCGGCACGCCGACCTTCGTCGACTGCAAGGGTTTGGAAATCGTTCTCAAGGTCATTGAAGAAAAATTTAGATTCACAACAGGCGCCGAGAAGTCAATCGAGGTTGATCCGCGCGTGACTACTGACGAGCAACTCGAATTCCTGGCATCAGTGGGATTCAACCGAGTCTCGATTGGAACGCAGGATTTTGATCAGTCGGTGCAGGAAGCAATCGGCAGAATCCAATCGTATGAGCGAGTAAAGCACATTATCGAGAAGTCGCGCTCGCTGCATTTTCGCGGCATCAACATTGATTTGATTTATGGGTTGCCGCGGCAATCGGTAGAGAGTTTCAAGGCGACTTTGGCTAAGGCAATTTCGCTCGAGCCGGACCGCGTCGCGCTGTATTCATTTGCCTATTTGCCCCAGAGTATGGCTAATCAGGCAGTGATCAAATCGGAAGAGCTACCGGAGACGGAAGTCAAGTATCGACTCTTCGCGACAGCAATAGAAGCATTCACCCGGGCGGGATATCGTCAGATCGGTATGGATCATTTTGCCCGACCGGACGACGAGTTAGCGCTGGCACAACAAGACGGCAGATTGCATCGCAATTTCATGGGATATACGGTGCAGACGGCGCCGGAGATGATCGGGTTCGGCATGTCGGCGATCGGCTATGTCAACAATGCGTTCTTCCAGAATCACTCCAAGCTCGATAGTTATGAGAATGCAATTCGCGAGAGCGGGTTCGCAACCTATCGCGGCATGAGACTGACGCAGGATGATTTGATCCGGCAGTACGTAATCAGCCAATTGATGTGCAATTTCCGCCTGCAATATCAAGCGCTCGAGCAGATGTTTGGTGTGTCTTATCGGGATTACTTTGCGAACGAGCATGACCAACTCGGCGGGTTTCTTGAAGATCGTCTGATCAATGTTGAGGCTAACGGACTTCAGATAACGCCGGTCGGCCGAACGTTTGTACGCAACATCGCAATGACCTTTGACGCCTATCTTGACGGCAAAGGCGAGTCCCGGGGCGTACGCTTCTCACGCACGATATAGGCAATATCATGAAAAGCAAAATTGCCGTCATCCTGCTTGCCATGGGCGGACCCGAAACCACCGCCGATATTCCCGAATTCCTTTACAACATCTTTTCCGACCGCGCAATCATTCGATTGCCGGGCGGCGTGGTTCTGCAGAAGCCGTTTGCGGCTTTGATATCGCGGTTGCGGACGAAGAATGTCGCGCACCATTACGAGCAGATCGGCGGCGGTTCGCCGCTTCTGCACTGGACGCTTTGCCAGGCAAGACATATCGAGGAACAACTGCAACGTGACTTTGACGAGGCGAAGTGCTATGTCGGCATGCGCTATTTCGGGCCGAGCATAGAATCGGCGATCAAGGCAGCGATCCAGGACGGATACAACAGGATTTATTTTCTGCCGCTCTATCCGCAATATTCAAAGGCCACAACGGGTTCGTCATTCGACGTAGCGCGAAGAATTCTCGAGCGCGAGCCGCAGGTAATAGCGACGTTCATCAACGATTTTCACGACAATCCGGAATATGCGAGCCTGCTTGGTCTGTACATTCAGCGCAATATTCGACCCGATGAAACGCTGATGTTTTCGGCCCACTCGTTGCCGCAGAAATTTGTCGATGAGGGCGATCCGTATGTCACGCAGGTGAAGGCGACAGCTGCCTTAGCTGCCGGCAAGCGCGAATATGTGCTTTCATTTCAGAGCCGCACCGGGCCGGTCAAATGGGTAGGTCCAGATACCGTGGATGAGGTCAAGCGATTGCTTGAAGATTCGGCGCGCAAGTTGTTCATCGTTCCGATTAGCTTCGTCTGCGACCATATCGAGACATTGCACGAAATCGACATTCAATTGAAGGAGATTGTTGGGCCAGGTAAAGCCGAGCGAGTTCGCCGCATGCCGATGTTCAATGATGACACCAGTTTTGGACGTATTTTGTCGAACCTGATTCGCAGCAAGGCAGGACAAATTGTCGGCAAATGATGTAGTCATAATTGGCGGCGGAATATCGGGATTGTCGGCGTTGCACTATTTGCGTCGAAACCTGCCGCAACTCAATGTTAGGCTGTTTGAAAGCGAGCCAAGGCTGGGCGGGACCATTGGTACGGATCACGTCGACGGCTACAGCTTCGACTGGGGGCCAAATGGATTCCTGGATCGCGAGCCGCTAACTCTGGAATTGTGCAAGGAACTGGGCTTAACCGATCAACTTGAGCGCGCCAATGAAAGCGTCAATAACCGGTATATTTTGAAAGGCGGCCGCTTGCGTTCAGTGCCGATGTCGCCACCGAAGTTCCTTATGGCAGACATCATCAGCTGGCCGGGAAAACTACGAATCGCAATGGAGCCGTTTGCCAAGGCACGCGAGAACGGAACGGACGAATCGATTTACGACTTTGCTTGCCGTCGTATCGGGCGCGAAGCCGCGGACTATCTTGTGCAGCCGATGGTGTCGGGTGTCTATGGCGGCGTGGCACAGGCGATGTCGCTGCAATCCTGCTTTCCGATTATGCGCGAAATGGAAGACCAATACGGGTCATTGTTCAAGGCGATGATCGCCAAAGCCAAAGCGGCGAAGGCGCAAAAGAAGAAATCGGGTGGACCTTCCGGTCCCGGCGGTTGGTTGACATCATTCCGCGGCGGACTCGACCGGCTAGTAGAGAAGTTCCATCAAGAGTACGCAACATACATTTGTGTGAGTAAGCCAGTCGTCTCCATTGACAAAGAAAGTGAGTTATTCAAGATCGTACTTGCCGACGGAACGACGGAATCATCGCGCTTTGTGGTGATTGCGACGCCGTCGTACGAAGCTGCGAAAATGACGTCGGGTCTTTCGCAGCAGCTTTCGCAGTCGCTGGGGAAGATTTCCTATGCGCCGATAGCAGTGGTTTGCTCCGGATATCGGAGCGAGCAGATCAAGAACTCGGTTGATGGATTTGGGTTCTTGGTGCCGCAAAAGGAAAAGCGACAGATACTCGGGTCGATCTGGACTTCATCGATCTTTGCCAATCGTGCGCCGGAGGGGATGGTTCAGTTTCGAACGATGGTCGGCGGCGACGGATTTCATGAGTCAATTGATCTGACTGATGAGCAACTGTTGGCAGCCGTGAGTCGCGACCTTGGTCAAATCATGAATATCGAAGGGGATCCTGCAGTAGTGAAAATGTACCGGTGGCGCAACGGCATTCCACAGTATCATGTCGGCCATCGCAAGGTACTTGATTCGATTGAAAAAGAGATCTCCGCAATCGGCGGAATTCACATTGCAGGAAATGCCTACTACGGCATTGGCCTCAATGACTGCATCAAGCAATCGCACCGGGTGGCGCAGGCGATTGCCTCACAGATCAACAGCTAATCCAACCCAATCTTTCGATCTTGTAGAAATCTGCGCATGTGTGCGCGCAAAGTCGCCGGGTTATTAGTCGCGGCGCGCCTGGCGGTGTGCTCGGTCCAACGGTAATCGGAATCGGGGATTTGGCGGCCATCGGGCGACGGCAGCTTGCGATGAGCACCGTCGTAGAGGCCAGTCGCCTGAATTGCTCGGTCGTACTCGGCGAGAATGGCAGCGAGCGAATCATCGCGGTATTCTTCTTGATGAATGATCACTTCGTGGGGTAGTCGCGGTTTGACCATCGGGGTTTGGTCGGGATAGCCGAGACAAATGCCCATCAGCGGAAAGACGCGTTCGGGTAGTTTGAGCAATTCGCAGACTTTGTCCGGATTGTTGCGAATGCCGCCAATCATGCAGATACCCAAGCCGGAAGCTTCCGCCGCGACGGCAATATTCTGGGCAACGAGTGACGCGTCGACGATGGCAACGAGCGAGATTTCAATGAACTGGTCTTTCATTGTGTATCCGCGAATCTCGCAAACGCGGTGAAGCCTGTGCAGGTCGGGGCAAATGACGAGAAAGACCGGGCACTGTTCGATCCAAACCTGGTTGCCGCAATATTCTGCGAGGAGTCTTTTCTTTGCCGGATCCCGAACAACGATTATCGAGTAGCTCTGCAGATTCGACGATGTCGGTGCCTGCCGGGCAGCATCGAGAATTCGATTGAGGAGTGTTTGATCAACCGGCCGGTCCAAGTAACGGCGAATCGACCGATGCGAGCCGAGTAATTCAATTATGTCGCGCATTAGTCGGTCGAATCCATGGCAAAGTAGACTATTCCTGTGAAAGCGACTGCGATCATCAGCGACTTGAAATAGATGCCGATGGTTATCTCGCGCAACGCACGCAGTTGTGCCGGATCGGAGACAGTTTCGGTTCCGTCGCCCAAATTGCGGATGCCACGCGCGGCAAAGACGACGCAGGTGCGGGCTTTGACTTGAAGCAATCCGAGTACGGCGATCCAGCTTGGGATGAAGAGGAG
>CAZIBI010000003.1:35694-100374 GCA_964537215.1 uncultured Ignavibacteria bacterium
GGGCTTTGACTTGAAGCAATCCGAGTACGGCGATCCAGCTTGGGATGAAGAGGAGTAAGTACCATTTGGATTCGACGTTTGAAGAGCGCAGTGCAGCAAACATGAGAATAGTCACTGCCGCCGCGATGATCGAACTGCGTCGACGCTTGCGGCACTCATTATCGCCGATGTTAATCGTTGCAGTGTTCGGTTCCCGTGTCATAGTCGCAATTACATTGATCGAGACTAGCGTGCCGACTTGCCCATCGGCAAAGGACGAGCTGCATCAGTGACAGCGCCAATCTTGAGTGCGTAGCTGTTCTTGTTTGCGATGTCGTCGTCGGTGATGAAGTGGACATCGAGCATCCGGTCGTGCTTCACGCCGGTGCGCTCATAGTTGATCTCGGCAAGGCACTGGCTCCAGCCGTCGAGCCAGTTTTCAAGTTCGCGTCTTTGCTCCGACTTGCCGGCAAAGTGAATCAGCAAGTCGATGTCGCTTCCGGGTCCGGCTGTGGCGTTTTTGGTCGAACCGAAAACATAAAAGCCTTTAACGCCAAACTTTATCGGATCGAGCATCGCCGCGATCTGCTCGGCAATGTTGAAGCGCCAGCGCCAATAATGCTCACCGGAGGAACTCGCCAAAAGGTGTTCCTCGACATGACCTTGTATGCGAGCGCGCGGAGCGCCGAGCACCGCGACAGCGCGGTCGAGATCGGAGTTCATGTGCACATGAACGACCTGACCCGCAGTAGTGCCGGGGACATCAATCAGGCGTACGACATTTGCCAGGTACTCGAATTCCGGGAGCGCATCAGTCAAGATGTTCGGCGACTGCTGGAGGAATTTTTCGTTGAGTATGTTCGCGCCGTCGTCGGGATAAAGCGGCAGGTAACGAATGTTCGCTTCAACCAGGTCCTGGAAGAAATGTGTACCAAAGGAAAGGTCGGGAACGTAGTTGCCGCTTTGACGCGCGATTTCAATAAGCATCGCCGAGTTGTTGATGTCGGAATATGTGATGCTGACGCCGAGCTTAATGTCGCCGCGGCTGCCCCAGCGGCCCGGTCCCATCAAGATGAACTGGCGCTTGGGTAAAACTTGATTTAGCCGGCTGACGGCGCGACCAACTGCGAGCAAGTGCTGACGGTCTTTGAGTTCGGCATAGCCCTTTGGATCGACATAGACAATGTGCGTAATGTCCGGCACACGCCCGTTGGTGACATAGCGATTAGCAGTGAAAACTATCTTCTCGGGCGAAAGGTCTTTGGGAATTGCAGCCGGCGCGCTGTCATCGGAATGACTTTGCGGACGGCACTGAAGAAGGTAGAAGTCGGTGCCATCGTGCGCAAATTCGAGATCGACCGGGGTGCCGAGTTTTTCTTCAAGGGTGTTGAGGATAGATTTGACCTGCGCGATGAAATTCGTGTTTGCCAGCAGACCTTCGAAAGTGACGACGAGTCTTTCGCTACGGAAATCGATATGACCAAGCGGACGCTGGATGTGGTCGCCCTTATCGATGGAGACGATTTGGTCGATCAACGGAATCTCGTCGCCGAACTCGCGTAGAAGCTCGTCAATGTGGTGTGTCTCGAAGGTATTCGTTTCGAGATTGATGACATCAATCATCTTGGGCGAGTAACGCACCATTTCGTCGACTGTGACGTTGACCCGCAATCCCGGCTGTCCGGGCGAGATCAGGATTGGATAGTCGTCGCTGGTGCGGTCGACGGCGCGCGTTCCGAGCCCGGGGACGATACGGATCAGGCCGTCGTCGCGGCGGATGCGCGGTGACCAACGCAATTCATTATGGCTGAAGGCAACGCCGGCGAAGGCGGGGAAGAAATATTTGCCCGACTTAGTGCCGATGACCTGCTGGATGATGATGCCCATTTCTTCGTGAAAATCGAGCAGTCCGCGTTCGCCGCGATATTCGATCGGGTCGGGTCCAAAAATCGAAGAATACACTTCGGCAATGGCGTCGAGCAAGGCTGTCAGGCGTTCTTCCTTGGTGCCTTGGTTCGCGAGGAAGAGGCTTTTGTACTTGCCGGAAAACGCTGCGCCGGCACGATCCTCAAGCAGACTTGAGCTGCGCACGATTAACGGATGATCGGCAAAATCGTCGAGGACAACGGAGAGTGCCTTGATGATCTCCGGTGGAAAGACGGCGCTCTTGAATGTTTGCACGACATTCGGATACTCAAGCCGGATTTGATCGACGTCTTTGTATTTCTGTTCCATGACTTCGTCGAAGTTGTTGTAACTCATGAAATGCAGGACGACGTCGGACGTGATGTACCAGGCTTTCGGGGTCTTGATATGAGTCAGGAGCGGATTGGTTTCGACTGACTTCTTCAAGATCTGCCCGGCGAGAATAATGCCGGCAGCTTTGCCGCCGATCTTCCCCTGCGAAGCCGGTAGATAGATGACGGTTTGCAGCAGCTCAAAGATATCGTAGACGTCGATGAAATGCTTGGCGATGTTGATGTACTCCAGCTCTTCCGAGAAGATGCGGCGGATCATCGATACGAGCAGGCCGCGCTTGGTATTGATCGGGATGTCGATGCCCTCGGGTGCGATGCGGTGGAAGCGGCGGATGGCATCGTTCAATTCTGCGAGAGGAGTATTGATGTTCGCCAGAGTCTTGATCAGGAAACTCAACTTGTCCTGCTGGATCCAACGCTGAATGAAAGAGAGGATCTCTTCCGGAGCGAGATTCTCGGCTGCGATCTTGAAAGTCTCATCGCTAATGTAGTCATTTCCCTGCAGGGCGACTCGTTTGCGACGCGGCACGTTTGAATCGGAGAGTATAGAAGCGGACTCGGTTGACTGTTCCGGGTCATAGTATTGCGCCAGCGTTTTGGCGTCTTCAATACCGCCCCAGCACAGGTAATTGAGCATCTTAGTCGAGATAGTGAGATAGAGATTACGATCGGTTCGCCGCAAGAGATCAAGGACAACGCGCCACTCTGGGCGGGCGTGTTCGGTTAGCTCTTTTGCCGCTTTGTTGTACTGGTTATAGACGGAGCGCATGCGCTGAAATGCGATGAAGCTCGCCAGTCTTTCGGCGACAGTATTGAGCAGTTTGCGTTCTTCTTTGATGAAGGGACCTTCATCTTCCGCCGGAAGTTGCTCGGTGTAGAAAACGCTAATCGACCCGAGGACTTGATCGAATACCTTGAGGGCCGCCGTCATTGTCCACGGGGTCTCTTTGAAGTTCTCGCTGGTATAGGTGGCATCTTCCAGAACGATGCGTGCCCGACAGAGATTGGGATGTTGCCATCCGGCAGGGAGCGCTTCGATAATGCCGGTGCACACTTGCTCAAGGGTAGCGCCCGGTTTGTTCAGACACTCTTCTATCTTGTAAAGGCAATTCAGTTCCTTGGCGCGTTCGCGCAGAAACCAAAGTAGTTTGTCTGTCGGAGGTTTGTGTTCTCTCATGCCTCGATCGGTCCCCGCGTCCAGCGTCGAATATGTGGGGCGCGTTGGTTAACTAAGTTTAGTCTGCGAATATCGCGCTAACCGGTTGCACTCGGTTAACCGGTCTCTCGCAATTTACGCGAAATATGGGCGAATGTGGTACTGAAAAATGGTCGGAGGCAGCACAAGTCGAGAGCAAAAGAAAATCGGGTTTCGCGCCAGTCTGTGAGGTTCTGGGCGAAACCCGATCAAGGATCTAAACTAATTGACTAGACCCAGCCGCGATCGCGACAGGCCTGTGCCACACGGCTAACGGCAATGACATAAGCCGCCTTGCGCATGTAGAGTTTCTTCTTCTTCGCCAAATCAGAGACATCGTTGAATGCCGAGGTCATCTTGGTGTCAAGCTTGGTCAGCACTTCGTCCTTTTCCCAGTAGTAGTTCATGTTGCACTGGACTTGTTCGAAGTAGCTGCAAGTGACGCCGCCGGCGTTGGCAAGGAAGTCGGGAATCAAGAAAACGCCGCGCTCTTCAAGCACCTTGTCGGCTTCCGGAGTGGTCGGGCCGTTGGCGCCTTCAGCAACGATGCGAACTTTCTTCGAGACTTTCTTAACCGTCTCGGCAGTGACCTGGTTTTCTATGGCTGCGGGAACAAGGATATCGACATCCTGTTCGATCCAAGCGTCGCCCGGAAGGAGTTCGTAGCCGAGGTCCTTGGCTTTTGTTTTGTCAATACCGCCGAAGCGATCGACGATGCTCATGAGTTCGTCAAAGCTGATGCCGGACATCTTACGATAGGTGTAAGAAACTTGGTCCTTCTGATCCCAGCAGGAAACGCAAATCGCCTTGCCACCCATCATTTGATAGTACTGAAGAGCGTACTGGGAAACGTTGCCGAATCCCTGGAACGCTGCGGTGGTGTTTTCCGGTTTGATATTCATCTGCTTGAGCGCTTCGCGGACAGTGTACATTACGCCGTAACCGGTCGCTTCGGTGCGTCCGAGCGAGCCGCCCATACCGACCGGCTTGCCGGTGATTAGACCGGGGCTCTTTTCGCCGACGATGGCTTCATATTCGTCGAGCATCCACAGCATGTGCTGGGCGTTGGTCATGACGTCCGGTGCGGGCACGTCGGCCAAGGGACCGACATTGCGCCATAGTTGACGCATCCAACCGCGGCAGATCTGTTGTTGCTCGAGTTGGCTAAGATTGTGCGGGTCGCAAATAACGCCGCCTTTACCGCCGCCGAGCGGGATGTTGACGACCGAGCATTTCCAGGTCATCCACATTGACAGAGCGCGGACGGTGTCGATGGTCTCGTGGGGATGGAAACGAATACCGCCTTTGCTGGGACCGCGGGCATCATTGTGCTGGACGCGGAATCCGCGGAAGATTTTGGTTTTGCCATCATCCATGCGGACGGGGATGCTGAACTGATATTCACGCAGGGGCCAGCGCAGAAGTTCGCGCGTGCCGCCGTCGAGATTCAGCAACTCGGCAGCTTCATCAAATTGCTGCTGTGCCATTGCAAAAGGGTTAAACGAATCGCTCTTCATCAAACCTCTCCCTTCCCGTGGTTTAAACGGAGAATTTGTATCTTGAACATTGGAGACTCGCTGCAAAGTGAATGCAGTAGGGCCGTGTGCCGCTCGCGAGACAGAGCTGCTGCTCGATGAAATTTTACTGATGTCATGGCAGGGCTCTGTGTGTCACTCCTGTAAACTAAAGGGGAGAATCTCTCCCCTAATATCGTCGCAACTTAGACAAATGAGAGTTCATTGTCAAGAATTTGCGTTCAAAGAGCGGCAAATTTTGTGAAATATTTCACTATGTCTTGTTTCGGCAGAATGTGAGACGAAATTAGGTGAATTTGCATGAAGGCAACAAAAAAGGCAGCCGGTGGCTGCCTTTCGGGAAATTCAAATCTGTTGAGATCAGTTACTTGCGGAATCTGCGGAAGACGCCGGCACCGACAAGACCCATGCCCAAGAGGACGATAGTCGCCGGTTCGGGAACCGCAGCATCAGCATAGCGACCGCCAACTACCATATCATTGTGATCGTAGTTGCCGACACCGCCGCGAGCATCGTCGATGAAGAGCAGGAAGTCATAGTCGCCGGAGAACGAGATATTGCCGTCTTCAAAGAAGTAATTAGCATTACCGAACGGCGTGTTGTAACCGCGGAAAAACTGGTAGTCATCATCCGGCATTGAACTTGGCGCGGTGTACTCGCGATCGGAAAACAACCAGCGGTCGCCTTCATTTCTGCGATATCTGCCGTTATCGTCTTGATCGCTAAGGAGCGAGAAGCCATAATTTCCGTTGAGATTGAAGCTGCGGGTAGTTCCGACACCGTCGTTATCATCGAAAATCGTTTGATAAATCGAGTTGCTGCCCCAATTATGAAGGAACAACGAGTTACGGTTGGCGTAACTAGTTGATTCAGCAAGCAATGTGAACTCGATCTGAGTGTTGTTGGAAGTCAGCATTAGATCCTGATTGATTCCAGCTACCGGAGATTGAGCAATAAGCGATCCGTTGACGTACAAGTTGGGAGCCGCAAATGCCTGGCTTGCGGCGAGAACTATGACTGCTACTATTAGGGCTTTCTTCATCATTAAAGACTTACCTCCCCGGTAATCTAAAGGAAAAATATCTTAACTAGGCTCAATAGAAGCAATTCTTTTGCCAAAAACCACTAAGTTGTTGTCTCGTATGGGAGAGAAGTTCTTGACCTCGCCAGGCCTTGTAAGGAATTCCGACACCAATTCTGTACGATTTTGCTTAAGGTGATGGTACATAAAAGCTTATTGTGTGCTTTTGCCTGTCGATGGCGAAAACAACTGAGGGTAATGATCGATGAAAGTGGAGTTTTCGAGTCGATTCTTCCTAACGCTCTACCCTTAAATGAGATACGGCAATTGAATTCCCGCTTGGCTGGCTGTATTTGAACCGTTTACTTTACAATAGATAATGGGGGATTGGAATAGCGCTGATAATGCGAAGCAAGTGAGTGGAGAAGCAATGGATAGTAAGATATTTACCGAATCAAACCGGCGTGCTTGGAACGAAGCAACGCGATACCATCAAGACGCCAAACAAGAGAAATTCTTCCGGGAGTTCAAGAAGCCGGGTTATTCAACTCTGGACCGAGTCGTTACTACGGAAATCAAGCGAATCGGACTTGCCGGCAAACATGTTGGACAAATTTGCTGCAATGACGGACGCGAGACGTTGTCGCTCATAAATCTTGGAGCTAAGACTGCAGTCGGGTTCGATATTTCGGACGATGCTATCAATGAGGCGAGAAGGTTGAGCCAATCGTCGGGTATCGATTGCGAGTTTGTGCGGAGCGATGTTTACGAGATTCCTGCCGATTACGATGCGACCTTTGACTTCATCTATATTTCGATTGGCGTGTTTGGCTGGATGCCGGACTTGGAGAAGTTCTTTTTGGTGGTTTCGCGGCTGCTCAAGCCCGGGGGAGACCTTTTGATTTACGAGCAGCATCCGTTTGCCGATGTGTTCGATCAAGAGAACCGAAGCGAACCGCTAAAGATCGTCAACCCTTACTTCAATAACAAACCACTGGCTGACGATTCCGGGATGGACTATTGGGGCGGCAAGCAATACAAGGGGGAAGTCTCCTACTGGTTCTTCCACACGCTTGGGGAAATCATTGGCGGAATGATCAAGAGCGGATTTGAAATTCGCTGGTTTCAAGAATATGATCGCGACATTTCGTCGTGTTGGGAACATATCGAAAAGACCGGCAAGAAGCTGCCGCTTAGCTATATCCTCCTTGGCAAAAAACACCAGTAAGTCCAGCAAGTTCGCAGGTTGAATTGATGATCAAAGTTGCGTTGACCTCGGATCTTCACGTCGATTACTCGGCGGAAAATCGGGCTTTGGTGCCGAGATTGGTCGAGGCGGTTCTGCGAGAAGCTCCAGATGTCTTGATCATCGCCGGAGATTTGTCATCCAAGCTGGACGACTTCGGCTGGACACTTCAGCAGTTCGCGCGAATACCGTCCAAGAAATTAGTTGTTGCCGGCAACCACGATATCTGGATCGAGTCAAAAGCTGATATTGTCAATGGCAGGGATTCCGGCGCCCGATATGAGCGTCTGCTGTCCGAAATCGCCGCAAAGAATGATTTTACGCTACTGGCGAAGTCACCGGTGATTATAGGCGATGTAGGGTTTGCAGGATGCATGGGTTGGTTCGATTATTCATTTAGGAATTCAAAATTTGACGATTCGGCATCCCTCGAAAAGTATCGCGCCGGCAAGTGGCTGCACCCGACGAACGGCAAGAGCTTCATGTGGAACGACATGCAAAATGTCTGGTGGCTGAAGGATCTTTCAGCCAAGATCAGTGGATTTTCACGCAATGATTTGTGCTTATCCGATACCGATATCGCTGAAAAAATGGCGGCGGCGCTTGATTCCCAACTCAAGCTACTTGAGGCGAATCAGGTCGGCAAGATTGTCGCAGTAACGCATTTTGTACCGACCCGAAAGCTGCTCTACTATAGCGACACAATTCCGCACGACTACTTCAACGCTTACCATGGAAGTGCGTTGATTGAGGGAGTCATTAGTTCGCATGCGAACATCTCGCACGTGCTCTACGGACACTCGCACTTGGCTAAAGACGAGATGATCGATAGAGTGCGATACGTGTCGCGACCGGTAGGATATCTGGGTCCTGGTCGCGTAGTTGAAGACGCAATGTCGAAACTTGCGATCTTCGAAGTCTAAAACAAAATGATCAGCGGACACGCTCTTTCATCAGAGCCAGAATCGCCTCTTGCTCGATATCGAGTGCGATTACACCGTTAAGGCGCCGGCGGGTACCGAGGATGTCGGAGAGATCGCGGCGAATGATGTCGTAGATGCCGGACTGCCATGGCGCCGGGTCAATATTAATGCCGCGCGCGCCAAGAGTGCGGTTTTCCTGGCCGGGCCCCATGAAGAGATTATCCAGGTGATTGAACATATTCAACTGCCAGGCCCGAGCGGCCTGCTGGATACTCCCACCGAAATTGTCGGGGTCGCAACCGACCTCGCGAAGGTATTCGCACTGCGTTTCACCATCGGGCAGGCCGTTTAGCAGCGACTGAACGAAGCGCTTCGAGAACGCATCGGCGATGACATGACGGCGGTCGTGGCTGCTCGGCGCGCCGATCTCGCGCAACGGTGCTTTGGTGGTTGAGCGAAAGCCGCCGCGGTCCGGCAAGGAAACATAGACTTTTGGAACCCGGCGGCTTCTGGTCAGCCGCTCGATTTCGTTGTACAATTCGGCCAGTCCGCGCAGTCTGGCAGCGCCTTCGGCGGGGTTGGAAGTGCGCACTTCGCGCATCAAATACACCAGGCATTTTTCGAGAATTTGGCGACCGGCGCGATTTTGGTGTGCCATGTGATGCAGCGCTGATTTCGCTTCGTTGCGATTGACCGAAGGGGACAACCAGTAATCCACAAGGCTCACATAGAAGGCTGCGAATTCAAACTGGCTATTTATGTTGAAGGTCCATTTGGCCGTTTTCAGATTGTCTCCTTATGACGAGATACAAGTCTTCTGTCGGAGAGGAAGATAAGAAGTTCGGAGGGAATTTGCAAATTGGGCCGGAGGGCGAATTGACAATGACAAGGCTAGTCTGAATACATCGATTTTGTAATCCAGCGGCGAAAACGGCCAATCAACCGACTTTCCTGATAGTGAGTTTCGACAAGCGCGTCTGCCCATTTGAAGAGCGCAGCAGGATCAGCCTTGATTTCGGCTGGAGCTTCCGGCGGGTTACCGCCGAATTTCGTGACGTAAGTCATGATAGAGTTAATCAAGCCATCGAAATCAAGATGTTCTGATGTGTAAGCGGCAAGAACGCGATCACCTTCCAGATACAAGCTGATCGGTTTTCCTCGGTAGTCCCATCCGTGATACTCGGGGAGTCCTGGAGCGACAGCGTTTGGCTCGATGTGGTAGTTTAGGTCGGACTCGGATACGATGGTGAGCATCCAGTCGTCCTGGCCGGCCAGAAAAATAGGGTAGTTGATTTTCTTTGAATTGTCGTCCATGGTCAAATCACTTCTCCACCAGAGTTACAGGCGTTTCGCCCTTCTTACCACATTTCAAATTATCGTCAGATTCTTGGAAGTAATTCAGGGTGGACATCGAAAAATCACTCAATTAGGCAGTTCCACGGCGTACTTTGAAACCAGGCGCTTTGCCGATTTGCGGGCGAAAATGAAGAGGAGAACCGCGCAGACAGTCCCGGGGGCGAGATAGAGCGGGTTGCCGAGAATGATGCTTTCTACAATCCCCGCGAAGAGGAAAGCTGCGCTCAACAAAGACAGTATCGACGTGGGCGCGAACATAGACAGGAATTTTAGGGGAGTTGGATTTACGACGTCGCCAGACTTCGAGACTTCCCAATATTGAACTAACTGAAGTGTGGGGCTATACAATATCAAGGATAAGGGGAAGATGGCAATTAAGGCATACCGAATAAATGCACTTTCGATATGTGGCAGAAGGCTGAGAGAAACGACTGTCCAGATCACAATCCCGCCAACGACGTATGTCAAACGCTTGTTGGTCGCCCTCGAGAATTTGCTGACAAAAGAATCATTCTCAAGAGCCTGGAGATTTAGAAGACTGCGGCGCACCATTTCGGAATAAGTCAGGAAGAGTTTGAGTCCGAACAAGACAGTTAAGGTAATTGTCAGGAAAAGTGCCCCAATTTCAGACATATGTAAAAGACGCGAGAAGGCGAGCCATCCGACCAACAACAACAGAAAGGAAGTCGAGGACTTTATCCCCTGAATTTTGAGGACATATCTTTGCTTATCTATTACTGACGACATCCAGTCTCCTGCAAACTGCGTCAAATGTGCCAATAATATCTCATTTGGCGGTGTTGCAACCAAGAGCTTTCCTGCCCCTCCCCAATTTGATTGACACAAACCCTCAAATGTCTTAATCTTACAGGTAGTAAAATGCGCCCGGTCGGGTCAAATCCGGCCAACCCCCTATTCATACATGGAAAGGAAAATATGAAGCTGAACAGCCGCGAACAAGATGGTGTCGTTGTACTTGAGCCAAAGGGCAAAATTATGGGCGGACCAGATGCCACCGCTTTGAAAGAATCGATCCGCGACTATGTCAACGCCAACAAGAAGAAAGTGGTCATCGACCTCGCCGAGGTTGATTGGATGAATTCGACAGGTTTGGGAATTATGATTTCCTGCCTGAAGACGGTCAAGGAAGCCGGCGGCGATTTGAAGCTTGCCAATGTCACGGACAAGATCAAATCCTTGCTGACAATCACCAAGCTGGTCACAGTCTTCGATTCTTACGATTCGACTGACGAAGCCATTAAAGCTGCAAAGTAGCTCGAGCGCGAGCCGCTGACATGCTGAAGAAGCCAGAGATTCACGGCAATACGATAGTAGTGCCGTCCGACCCCAATTTGATCGGCGAGATCGACGAGTTTGTGGAGTCGCGTTTGCGCGCCCGCAAAGTTGACGATTCGATTATCGCCGATATCGCCATTTGCGCCACCGAAATTGCCAACAACGGCATTATCCACGGCAACAAGGAGAACCCCGAGAAAACGGTCACGCTGGACATGAATTTCACGGGCGACGAGGTGACAATCACGATCACGGACCAGGGGAAGTACTTCAATCCGGATGCTGTGGAGAATCCTCTCGATGACAAGAACCTTTTGCGCGAAGTCGGCCGCGGGATATTTATCGTCCGCAGCCTGATGGACCGTCTCGAAATCACTCCCGCAGAGGGCGGCGGCACCATGGTGACTCTCGTAAAGAAAATCACCTGATCCCGGATTCGGGAGGGATGTGAATCTCGAACTGATCATAGCGGTCGTTTACTTAGCGTGCGCGACGCTGCTGTTTATCATTTCCGTACTCATTTTTCGGGAAGACCCGCGCAAGCGCATCAATCGCGTGACGGCGTTGATGTTCGGTTTTGCGGCGTTCGGCCCGCTTTTTTACGGATTCGGGATTTTTATCGGCGATGCGATCACCAGTCGCGGCCCGATCTATAACCTCGTCTATGTCTGGGAGTTGTTCTTCCCGCAGCTGGTGTTTTTTGCACTGGTGTTTCCGTCCGAAGTTAGATTCTACAATCGTTTCCCGCGACTGAAGTACTTCATTTTTCTGCCGCATCTTTTCCATCTGGCGTTGACCACGATCTTGAGCGATCCGGATAAGCTGATCCGGATGGTCGACCCGAAGAAAATGGGGACGCTGGGGCGGACGATTTTCGAGCCACTGGAAACCGTGTTCATTTTGCTCGGCACGGCGTTTCAGATTTTGCTCGACAGCCACATCAAGCTGTTCTCGATGGTAAATTTCGTCTATGTCATCATCGCGGCAGTGATTCTCTACTATGCGACGAAGCGAGTAATGGCTGCGCAACTGCGCAAGCAGGTGCAAATTGTCATTTGGGGTATCATTGCCGCCTTGGCGATGTACGTCATCGCGTTTATCCTTCCGGCGATCGGGATACTGACCTTAACCCGCGCCTGGCAGAATTTCTTTACGATTCTGGCGCTGATTGTCGGCTGCGGATCAATCATTTTCGCGATCGTGCGCTATCGATTCATGGATGTCCGGCTGATTGTGCGGCAGTCGTTAGTGTATACGGTGTCGTCGGCGATGGTCGTCGGCGCGTACGTGCTGATTATCCGGCAATTCGAATCGATCGTGAAATACTTGTTCGGATTCGATGTGCCGGGACTCGATATCATTTTCATCATTGTCGCCTTGATTTTGTTCCAGCCGGTGATGAGCCAGGTGGACGAATGGATTCGCAAATTCTTCATTCGAGACAAGTCGGATTACCGCAACATCTCGCAGACTTTCAGCCGCAAGGTCGCTTCCGTATTCAAACTCGACGAAGTGTTTTCCCTGGCGCACGAGGTATTGAGCTCGCAGTTGTTACTGGAAAAGGTATACATCTTCCTGCGGCCGGTTAAACAAACTGAAATCAACTGTGTGGCGGCGCCGGATGGCGATGAAGTTTGGCAACCGGTCGATATCGGCAAGGCGCTGACGGCGGAACTTGCTCGGCGAAGTGGCGTCAACAACATCGACGAGCTTTTGGGCGCGTTCCCGCAATCGCAGTTCCTGCAGCAACTCGCAGCGCGCAAAGTGCGATTTGTCGCGCCGTTAATATCCGGCGACGAGCTGGTGGGGTGTCTGGCGGTGTCGGACAAGGTTTCCGGTTACCGCTTAAATTATGAGGATGTGACGACAATCTCGACGATTGCGGACCAGCTTTCGCTGGCGATTAACACTTCGCGGCTCTACTTGGAGTCGATCGAAAAGCAGCGGCTCGAAGAAGAAATGAACATCGCAAGAACGATTCAGATAGATCTGTTGCCGAAAGTATTTCCCTCCGGCGACGATTTTCATTTCTCGGCGTTTTCCGACCCGTCGCTGCAGGTAGGAGGAGACTATTTTGACTTTATCAAGACACGGCGCGGGACAATTGCCATGGTGATTGCAGACGCTTCCGGCAAAGGCGTTCCGGCGGCGCTGCTAATCAGCCAGATTCACGCGGCGATTCGCACCGAGATTCGCCACGACCTGCCCCTGGGGCAGATTTTGGTCAACGTCAATGAGTTGTTGCAGAAAGAAGAGATCACTGATAAGTTTGCCACGCTGTTCGTCGCTGATTTCGATCCGCGGACGAAGAAGTTGCGCTATGCAAATGCCGGACACAACTATCCGATTCTGATATCGAACAACGGAGATGTGGAATTGGATCGCGGCGGACTGCTCTTGGGGGCGTTCCGTGATGTTGCCTATGACGAAGGCGAAGTGCAGTTGAATAGCAGCGACATTCTTTTTCTATATACAGACGGCCTGAACGAATGTATAAACGACAATGACGAACAGTACGGCGAAGCGCGCGCGGTATCGCTTATCAAGAAAAATGGCAGCCTAACCGCTCCGGAGATACAGCAGAGAATAGTTGATGATGTCCGCAGCTTTGCCGCGCACACCGAGTTGCAGGACGATATGACACTCGTGATATTGAAGGTTCATTAAGGTGCAAGTCAAAGACCCGATTTCGAGCTTCAAGTACTGTCCCAAGTGCCGGACTGAACTGGTTTTGGAAACCTACAATCATCGGCAGCGGCGTATCTGCCAGGCTTGCGGATTTGTGGATTTTCATAATCCGGTTCCGGCAGCCGGGGCTGTTGTCGTTAAGGACGGCAAATTGCTGCTCGTGCGACGGGCAGAAAACCCTTACAAAGACGATTGGTGTATTCCAGCCGGGTACATGGAATGGGAGGAATCTCCGAGCCACTGTGCGGAGCGGGAACTGAAGGAAGAGACCGGGCTGGAGATTCGAGCGACTTCTATATTTGAAGTCTATTCCGGCACTGATGATCCGCGCACCAATGCAGTTTTGATCCTGTATTTTTGCGAAGTGACAGGCGGCGCGCCGGTGGCCGGCGACGACGCGGCTGAATTGAGGTATTGTTCGTTGAGCGAAATTCCGAAGAACATTGCTTTTGAGGCTCATCGTCAGGCGATTCGCGACTTACAGGCGCGATTTCCGGGACTGCTGAAATAGTATATGATAAGATTCAAAACACATATTGCAGTTGGGTTGGTCTTACTTGGGATCATTGCAACGCGTACAAATGCACAGACACAGCCGGACGTCACGATTTCGTTTGACCGCAACCAATGCCGAATAGCGATTGACTCGGGGTCTGCGGAGGCGAGCGTCTCATTTCGTTTTTCGGAAATTCAGAAGGGCGACCGCTACGTTGCTGCTGCGCGTAAACGACTCGTGGCAGGCGACAGCTTGCTGATTGGGGATCGGTCGGTTGATCTATCTCTTATGGGCGTTCAGGAAGTCGTCCAGCGCGAGGGTAGTTACGACATACTGCTGCGGGATGTCTCGGCGGCATCGTCACGACGGGGGAGAGAATCGGCAAACCGCTACGCGTCATTCAAGGAGCTTGTGCTGCCGGAGGGCGAGTTTGTGCGCGGCTCGGTGCTGGTGGTCGGAGGGGTCCTGAAGTCAAGCGCCGAAATCAACGGTTATGTTGTTACGCTTTTTGGGGATGTGGACTTGGAGGCAACAGCGACTTGCCACCGCGATGTTTTTGCAGTCGGAGGCAAGATTGAGAAACATTCGAAAGCGCGAATCTACGGCGCTTACCAGTCGACTGAATCCTGGAAGCGTTCGGATATCTTCAAACGGCGGCGTCGCCACTATGGACATCAGCCGATCAGCACGTCATTGGATTGGTCCTACAATCGCGTCGATGGCCTGTCCCTAGGCGGCGGGATAGCATTTCAGTCCGAGGACAACTTGGTGCCACGTTTCTATGCCGAAGTCGGCTACGGGGCATCGTCGGAATTGTGGAAATACCGGTTAGGATTCGATCACAAACTATTTGACTACCACCAGTTTATGTTCGGGGGCTCGGTCTACCGGCAAACGAAGACTGGCGACGAGTGGATCTGCAGTACCGGCGAAAATACAGTATACGCCTTGCTGCGGCGGGAAGATTTCCGCGACTATTATCAGGGCGAAGGCGCGGAACTTTTCATCGAGCAGCACATCAATACGCGCCATTCGATTCGGGCCGAATATTTCGTCGAAGTACTGGATTCGATGCCGGCGCATCCGCGACTTTGGGCGCTCTTTGGCGGCAGCAAGGATTTTCGCTCGAATTTCTCATCCTTGCCTGAAGGGCAGCGCGGCGAAATGCAACAGATGTTAGTCAACGACGAGGCGGCGCTGAAATTGTCGTACCGCTATCAGAGCGTCATCGATCCGGAGATTGCGACGGCACAGGGCTGGTGGCTCTCGTTTCAGTATGAACACTCATCGGACGCAATTGCATCAGATTTCAACTATGACCGTTACACATTAGAAGCGCGCCGCTATCAGCATTTAAATGACTATCTGAATCTCAACGTGCGCGCCCGCTACGGTGAAGTTACCGGAAAACCGGGACCGCAGAATCTGTTCTATTTGGGCGGCATCAGAACTCTGCGCGGTCACGAAATCAAAGAGTACTTCGGCACCAGCATGGCGCTCTTAAACGTGGAGTATCTGTTTAACCCGACACGGACGATTCTGGATTTTGCCGTCGTTGCTGATGTCGGCGGAGTCGGAAGCAAGGAGCGTTCTTTGTCGGATTCGCGCTGGCATGGCGACTGCGGTATCGCCGTGATTATCGGCGAGTGGATCCGGTTCGAGTTGACGCGGCCGTTCAACGGGCATACGAATGAACTGCAGCCGAGCGTTCTCATCGGCCGGTCATTTTAGTCCCTTCAGACAGCTGAAACAGTAATCAAACAGCGAACGCGCTGCTGCATGCCCGCAGTTGTTCCAATTTGCACCAGATATTTGGTATAGCGGGTGCGCAGAGCGTTACCACATATAGAATCACTATACTGCATTCATACCCAATCCTGCAGACGGACGCTTAACTAATTGGCGATTCGTCCGATATCTTACATGACGACCTGTGCAATAAATAAATTCGTCAGCCGAGGTTATAGGGTATGCCATTTAATCTGAAGAATTCCAAAGGACTGGAACGGACGGACAAGTTCATAATTCCGGTCAATGGCGAAGTCAATCGCGAGGACGAATTGTCCAGCGAAGATGACTTTTTAGAATTAGGTGCGACGGCACTAAAGGCGATCGGCGAAGCCAGACCGCACTTGGCGCCGACACAGTCAAATTCGACAGAGATCAATAATTATAAGACTCTGCTCGAAATCGCAGCTTTTGTCAACAGCTCGCTGGTTACGGACCAGATCTTGCAGAACGTGATGAAGCGCGCGATCGAATTATTGAAGGCCGAGCGAGGCTTCTTGATGCTGCTCGACGAAAACAACAAGCTGCAATTCCGCACAGTCTATAACCTCTGCAAAGAAGAATTAATGCAGGAGGACTTCAAGTACTCCGGCACAGTCGCCAATCGCGTTGCCACCTCGGGCATAGCGGAATACACTTCGGATGCACAGAATGATGAACGGTTTTCGAAGCAGGAATCAATTCGCAGCCTCAACCTGCGCTCGATTGTCTGCGTGCCGTTGAAAATACAGGATAAGGTCATTGGCGTCATCTATCTGGACAGCTCCAGCGAAGGGCGCCTGTTCTTTGAGAGCGATCTCTACTTGTTTGAATTGTTTGCGACGCAGGCGGCGATTGCCATCAACAACTCGCGTCTGTATGAACGCATCCTGCGGCTCAAGCGCTTCAATGAAAATATCGTCACCAATACGCCGGTCGGGCTGGTAGTCGTCAATGGCGAGTACAATGTCATCACGATGAATGCCTCGGCGGAGCGGATTTTCCAGAAACAGTCGCTGGTAGGACTGCCGTTTGTGTCACTGTTCGGCAGCAACAACATCGAGCGCTGGCAGCAAAGCTTAAAGAATGTTCTGATCACCGGCGTCGCAGAGAATTTGCCGCGCTGTTACTTGACGTTCGGCGAGGAAGAGAAGGTCGTTTCGTCAAAGGTCTCGCCGCTCGAGGATGCCGATCAACACGGTCGCGGACTGATCGTGGTGATCGAAGACATCACCGAGAAAACGATTCTCGAGAACTACGTCACGATCTCCGAAAAGCTGATCGCCAAAGGCGAAATGGCAGCCTCAATCGGCCACGAGTTGAACAATTTCCTGGCGATTATTTCAAATAATGCGGAATTGCTGCAGATTCGCGTCAAGAAGGGCGAGTTCGATAAGCTCGACAAGTCCGTGCAGGCGATTTTAGACAATATCAGCAAGATCAAGCGCTTCACCGACAATCTGATGGATCTCTCTAAGCTCGACCAGGAGCTGGTAAATTATAATGTTAATCACCTCATCGACGACCTGCTGTTCACCATCAAGTCGCAGCAGCGATTCAAGAAGGTCGGTTTTGTCGTGCGCATGAGTCCGGAAATACCCGACATCGAAATCGACGTCGGCCAAATTCAGCAAGTATTTCTTAATCTGCTTTATAATGCGGCAGACGCGCTCGAAGGATCAGCCGGCAAGACGGAGATCATTCTCACGACCCGCAAGGAAGACGGCATGGTAGTCGCGACGGTACGCGATTCCGGGTCCGGGATTCCGGCGGAAAATATGGAAAAGATATTCGAGCCGCATTTCTCGACCAAGCAGCATGGGCATGGGCTGGGCTTGTCCAATTGCAAACGCATAATTGAGAATCACGGCGGAACGATTTCTGTCCAAAGCAGAGCGGGAGAATACACCGAATTTAAGATTACTTTGCCGATAGAACGATAGAACACCGATATGGAGCCCTTGTTTCCTGTATCGTCACATCTGGAAGGGGCAATTCGTATCGGAGCGGGCGGATGCGGAATTGTCTATGCGTCCGAGCACGCCAAATGGGGCAAAGTTGCCGTCAAAGTAGCGACCGGAGCCGACGCGGAAATGCGCCGGCTTTTTCATTCCGAGTTTACAATCCTCCGCAGTCTTAGGCACCGCGCCATCCTCAAAGTATACGACTTCTTTCTTCTCGCCGATCAACAACCTGTAATCGTGCTGCAGTTGTGCGATGGCGGAGACTTCTATCAGGTAGCTGATAAGCTGGAAGCCAAAGATCGATTTCGAAGCCTGGGACAGGTACTTTCGGCGCTGGAGTATTTGCATCTGCTCGGGATTATTCATCGCGACTTAAAGGGTGAGAACATCTTGTTGAGCAGAGATCAGGGCGCACAGTTGTCGGACCTCGGTCTGGCAGCGGCTGCAGATGCCGAGATGCGCGAACGCGGCGGCACGCTCGAATATATGGCGCCAGAAGTTATCGATAATCGCGGTGCGACAGCGGAATCCGATATTTACTCGCTGGGAGTTATCTTATACCGGCTCGCAACGGGCCGCTTGCCGTTCATATCGTCCGATCCATTGCAGATTGTATCGCGCAAGCAAGAGCCGGATGCGATTCCGTTTGATGAGCTAGCGAACACAATGACACCGCGCTTTGCCAAACTGGTGCGCCAGTGCATCGATCCCGCGCCGGCAGATCGGCCGAAGTCGATCAAGGACGTGGCAGAGCAACTTCTGTTGGACAACTTAATCACTGCCGGCGATTTCGGTACGCACCACTTCGACGATTTCTTTCATCATTACATCTACAGTTACAACGCCAGTTTCTGCCGCCAGGAATTGAAAGCACCGTCGGATCGCCTGCAGATTGAACATTTCCACCAGGCGGTTGCCGGCGAACTGGAAAGTTCAATTAGCGATCACTTGAAATTGCAAGGCAAGACAGTTTCTACTGCCGGCAGTTCCATCAGATTTTCGGACGAGCAGTCGAACAGCAGCGGAGAAATCTGGCTTGTTAATCGCGCACTGAAGGACACAGCGGCTGCCAGCTACGGCGAACTCGACAGATTTGCATTTGATGCCACATTGGCAAAACTTATTCCTAAAGAAGTTGATCCGGCGACAGCAGATTTGATCTTTGAGTTAAGCTCGGGCAATTTGGCACTAATGCAAATCTTGCTGCGTCAACTCGAACGCGAAAAGCGATTCGAAATTCGCAGCGGCAAACTGCGATTGGAGCCGCTGGAGATATTCACGTTCGAACCGGATCAGGCGTACTTTGAACTAGCGAAGGAAATGTTGCCGGGAATCGCACCCGAGTGTCGCGACGTGGCGGGGTTTCTTGCCACCGACTCGGGGAGTTATCCGCTTGCAGAACTACTTGCACTGGGAAGAGTAAGCGAGATCGAAGTTAATGCTCTGACCAATTGCGGCTTCTTGGAAGCCGGGTCAATCGCGCGCGGCTATTATCGAAGCTACGTTAGAAAGTCGCTGGATCGAGCTGCGGCACAACGCAATCATCTCGGTTGGATCAAGGTCGTCGAAGAAACCGACGAGTTGCCGCCGTTAGTTCGTGAGCGCATGTTTTTCGAGCATTATCGTGGAGCCGGCTACAGTTCGTCGGCGGGAGCAGCCGCATTGCGTTTGGCGGAACTCTTGCGCGAGTCGCAGAAATTGGAAGATGCCGAGAGTCTGCTCGCCTTTGCGTGCACGTTGCCGGACATCAAAAACGACCTGCCGCTTTACGTGAATCTGCTGAATACGCACGCTGCCCTGCTAAATGCAATCGGTGATTTTGACAGCGCGTTGGGCGGCTATTCGGCGGTCGTGCGGTATGGGATTCGCAGCGGCGATAAGGAAGCCGTAGCGACGGCGTACAAGCGCGCAGGCGATGTCTACAAAGCCAAGCGCGACTATCGCCGCGGAAACCGGGCACTCGACCGGGCCGTGCGGTTTTATGGCGAACAGGGCGATGAGCTTGAGTTGTCGCATTGCTACAACAACATCGGGAATATCAGCTGGATCAACGGCGACTTGGTTAGCGCGGCAAGTAATTATGAAAAAGCTCTCGCTATCCAGCGCCGGCTGGACGCGAAGCGGGACATCGCTTCATCACTTAGCAACCTTGGTTCGCTGCGTTGCATTCAACAGGAATTTGCGGCCGGCATTGGCCTTTTCAAAGAGTCGATTGAAATCAAGAAGCAGCTTAACGACCTGCCGGAACTGGCGCGGACTTACAACAATTTGTCGGTGGCGTACTTTGAGCAAGACGAATTGGTCACTGCACAGGATTATCTCAAGCAGGCATTTGAGATCAACAAATCAATCGGTGCTTCGGCGGAGCTTCTCTACAACTATGACAATTTCTACGAAATCGAATTTCGTCGCGGCAATTTTGCGAAGGCGCGCGAATGGCTGATAGAGGGGCTCAAGAATTCACATCGCGATGCCCACTCGGCACGCGGCGGTTTTATTAATTCTCTGGCCGGGCTTTCGCTGTTAGCCGGCAAGTTCGGCAAAGCCGGCACCCTCTTAGCAGCGGCGCACGCGCGCGAAGAAAAAGTTACCGACCGCACATTGTCGATGATGATTGCGGCGACAAACAGCGAGTACTACCGGACGTTGCTTGATTTTGGAAATGCTTATGACTATGTGCAGATTGCGATCGAACATGCGCAAAAGATGGGGGAGAGCAAAGCGATGGCGACATTTCTCATTCGCCGCGCACGGATTGAGCGCGCGATTGAGCGTCCTTACGCCGAGATCGCACAGACACTGGCCGAAGCCCGCGAATTGCTGGAACACTTGCCGGTCAAACGCGAAAAGCTCGAACTGATTTTGGAAACGGCGGAATTGGCGTTCGGCAAAGGCGAGTATGAAGAAGTCGACCGGTTACTGACCGAAGCGGTGAACTATCCGGATTTTGATGGTGTAATCACGCAGCGGGCCAAACTCTATGACCTGCGCGGGCGCTTTGAATTGCAGCGCGGCAATATCAGTAAGGCGATCTTGCTGCTAAACGATTCAGTGCTGGCGGCGAAATCGCTCGATACACCGGAGATAATGTGGCAGATCTTGCTTCGACTTGGCGACGCCTATCGAAGCCAGAACCAGCTTGAACGGGCGCTGAAGTCATATATCGAGGCGTTCAATACGGTCAAGGGGCTGGCCGGGCAGATTACGGATAAGAGATTGCGGAAGCTGTATGTTACGGATTCACGAAAAAAGGGATTAGCGAAGCGGCTCGAAGAGATGTCGTCCTTGGTGGCATAAAAGCAGAAGGACCGCGTTGCGGCGGTCCTCCATGCAAACCGGTCAAGTGGACGAAGCCTTATTGACCACCCTGGCTGTAACCCGCTGGGGCGACCTTCTCTTCGAGCACTTCGATGATGAGATTGTACATAGTTGTCACCTCCTCCTATGAGTTAAGGTAACCGGTTACCACGACACCGACATCCGCCGGTGGTTCTTTATCAATCAAGTTGACAAACGCAACTCATTGAATTCGAGCGACCCTAATCTACATCCATGTAGAAACTGTACTTTTGCATAATCTTAGATATAGAATATCTGATAAAGTATACGGTGAAAGTCCACTTATGTCAATTTAATTTTGGAGTATTGGGGCGACTTCCCCAGAGCAAACTCGGACCGAAGCAAACTCGGACACCACAGGTAGTATAGAGCCGACCTCTACGGTACCAAATATGGTATTCGCTGACAAAAATTGACTAAAACCACGACCAAAATTCGAGTCGGAAGAATCTCGTAACTTTCCGCAGGGACAAACCGGCAATCGAGACTTTGCCGCACTCTATCTTGGCATAGCCGGTCATTTCAGGCAACAGCGTGCTGTTGACGTTCGGCACCGATGCGACTGCCGTTAGGCTGGGCGAGAGTTTGAGTTTGATGACCTTGCCGTAGTTGCGAACTGACGGAAAGGCGTGGACACGAAGTTCCATCTCGGAACCGGGGCTAAGGATATCCAAGTCAGCTTCATCGAGTTTGACTTCAACGACAAGAGTATCGGTGCGCGCCAAATGAATCAGATCTTTGCTGTCGGATGTGCCGACCATAGTTCCGTTGAAGGGGCTTAGAATCACCGAAGCGCTAAGCTGCTCGTTGAGGTATTCGACGCGCGAGCGCAGTTTTTCGATTTCGGCATCACTGCGTTCGACCTCTTCAGCCTTGGGCGCCGAGCGTAATAGCTTCAGCTCACTCTTACGCGAGTTCCATACCGACGAAGCGACATTAAACGACGCAGCGGCTTTTTCGTGCTCGTCCTCGGAGATCAGGTTCAGTTTGTAAAGTTCTTTGACCCGATTGAGCTCTTTGCGGGCGGCCTCATAGACAGCCTCGGCCTCCTTGATTTCAGAGCGCTTGGTCGCGACTGCTTCGACTTTTGGGTCGGACAGAAGCAATCGCCGGTCGGCTTCCGCCTTTTTCAAGTCGGATTGCGCTTCGGCCAGCAGGCCGCGATTCAATGTGGAGTTAATCACTAAAAGGGTGTCGCCGGCAGCCACACTGTCGCCGACGGAAACCAACGGTTGAATCTGGGTGACTGTGTAATCGGAGCCGGATAGCTGAAAGACTTTCGAGGCATTCTTTTCGAGCACTCCGCCTTTGAAGTGCGAACTCTCAAGCAAGCTGGGCGCAACGCGAGTTACCACAAAGGACTCGGTCGCAATTAGATGGGCTTCGCCGCCGGAAGTTTGCTGAACCTTGATCAGGACGGCAAGAACTATGATCACAATAATCGAAACGCCATAGAACAAAATGCGCTTCGGCTTCATCCAGACAGTCTTCCTTTCGCGCCACACATCCATGATGCGGCTCCCAGTCGTTTTGAGTAGTCGTCGGAAAATAAGGAATGCGAGAACCAGGAACAACAGAAATCCCATGCCCGCCCAGTGCTCGACAAAAAACTGCCCGCCGCGATAGACGACGAAAAATATCAAGAGCGCCGAGTAGAGCAGGGCGAAAGCGCCGTAACGACGGAATATCTTGCGTTCGCGGGCAGAAGGTTGGACTAACGAGTCGTCCTTGCAGCCCAAAAAGATGACTTTGGTGCGAGTCCAGACATAGGCAAAGGCCTTTTGTCTAAGATTGGGTATTTGGAGATAGTCGGCCAGAAGATAGTAACCGTCGAGCTTGATCGCCGGGTTGAGATTGAAAACCAGCGTGGCAAAACAGACGGCCGAGGTCCAATAGAAAACCCGGTTAAAAGGATGCCCCTCGATCGTGATGCGCCAGAGGACGGTGAAAAGCGCCCAAAGGAAGAGCTGAAAGAAGATCCCGGCGAACATTACGACGAAACGCTGCCTCTTACTGGGGAAGAGGTAAGCGTCGGACAGGTTGCAGTAGAAGGCTGGTTGAAAGTAGATCAACAGAAAGCCCATTTCGCGGACGGTGCCGCCGTAGCGCTTGCAGGCGAAAGCATGGGCGTACTCATGAACTGTCGTGATGATGAACAAGCTGGCAATGATCGAAACAACATCGCCGGCGGAAAAGATTGCCATCAGGTTAAAGGGGAATTTGGAAATGTTCGCGAAGAAGACGGACATTCCCAAAACCGTGAAAAGCGAAAGCAAAACGACTGCTGGCGGCGAAAAGAGCCAACCGATGCGCGGATACCAGCGATTGAGAAAATTGTCGGGGTTGAACGCTTTGAGCTTGATGAAGAGGACAGATTTGCCGGTATCCTTGCGTGCGGCTTCGACACCTTCGAGGAATCCCAGTTGCCCAAGCTGTCCGGCGAATTTGGAAATAGCCTCGCCGTTGATTGTAGCCTTGAAAGTGCGGACGAACTCATCGGCAGCTTCATCGGGTGTGCGTTTGCCGTCAAGGAGATTGACCAGAAAGTACTCCGGTTCACGCAGCCGGATGAACTTGCCGGTGTCAGGCGACTTGACGATGTAATAGTCGACGCCTTCGACTTTCTCGACTTGCACGAGCAGGTCTGCCCTGCGTTTGGGTTGGACGCTCATTTGGAACGAATAAATGCCTCTTTTCAACCCATTGCAACAGCTAAAGCGGTTCGGGCGAACATGTAGGGAGACAAGGTGTTGACGCCTCCTTTCGGCAGCAAGGCGCACCCTTCAGTTCCAACGATATTGCTCTGACAGCGAGATGTGCCGGTCGGTCGGGAACCAAAAGCAAACCGGCAAGTTTGCACTTGCCGGTTTGCCGCACCCCGCCATATGCCCCGCGTGATTAGTTAACGGCCTTGCGTGTCTTCACCCATACCGAAAGGCTCGGGCGTCAGCTTGCGATCCTTTTCTGTTCTGATCCGATCAGCTTTGGCAACCAAGTCCAACAACTCGATGACTTGATCGTTGCGTCTTTCGCGCTCGATTGATCTCACCAAGTTGATGACATCGGAAAGTTTGCTGTCGCGAGCCCAATAGCTGGCGCGCATGATTTCGGCAAATTCCGCACTGGCGGCAGCAAGGCGGAAGTCGTCTGAAGATTGCTCAAAGGTGGAAGCGAAGTCGCCCGCTGCTATGCGTTCGGAAATCTCGCTGACGCGAAATGAATCCGGATCTTTGTAGCGAACATAGATGGTGCCGATATCGCCGCGCGCTTCGGACTTAAGTTTGATTTCATAAAGCGCCGTAACAGTGTGACCGGACCCGATTTCGCCGCCGTCTTCCTTGTCATCGCGGAACCTGTCATCGGCGACGTCGCGGTTTTCATAGCCGAGCAGGCGATATCGTTCGACGACGTTGGGATCAAAGTCGACCTGAATCTTCACATCGCGGGCGATGACTTGCAGCATGCCGGTGAGGTTCTCGATGAAAACCCGGCGCGACTCTTCCCAACTATCGACGTACGCGTAGTGGCCGTTGCCCTTGTCGCCGAGTTTTTCCATCAGCACGTCATTGTAGTTGCCCATCCCGAATCCGATCGCGGAAAGGGTGATGCCCTTGTCGGCGTAGCCCTTGATGAAGGTCAGGAATTCTTCCGCCGAAGTTCTGCCGACATTCGCAACGCCGTCGGAGCAGAGGATGATACGGTTGATTGAATTCGGGTTGAAGTTGCGATTCGCCATTTCGTAGCCCATGCGGATGCCCTCTTCGGCATTGGTTGATCCCTGCGGCACGAGCTGCTCAATCGCTTTTATGATCTGATCTTTGTTGCGAACAGAGGTCGGTTCCAGCACGGTCCAGGCATTGGAGCCGTAGACGACGATTCCTACGTTGTCGCGCGGAGTAAGCTCGTCGACAAGCATGCGCAGACTGCGACGCACCATTCCGAGGCGGTCTTCGCGATCCATTGAGCCGGAGACGTCGACTACGAAGGTGAGATTGGCATCTTTGCGATTTTCGGCGCGAATCTTCTTGCCGATGATATCGACCTTGAGCAATTGGTAACCGGCGCCGAAGCGCGAAGGAGCACCTTCAAGCTGCACCGCAAAAGCCCGGTCGTGCGGAAACTGGAAATCGTATTTGAAGTTATTGACAAATTCCTCGACACGAACAGCTTCTTCCGGCGGAAGATTTCCGTCATTGAGATAGGCACGCGTCATCGTGTAAGAGGCATTGTCACAGTCGATGGCAAAGGTTGAAAGGTGATCGTCTTCGGTTGCGATAAACGGATTAACACCATAGTGCTTGAAAAACATGGCGTCGACTGGTTCGCCGTTAGGCGGAGTGTTGCCGCCGTGAGCAGGAGGATAATTGGCGATGGAAGGCGGGCAATACATTTTCATATTTGCCATCGGCATGTTCTTTACTGATTCCCGCGTGATTTGGCGCAGGTTTGCGGTTGCACCTTGCTGAAGCAAGTCGCGCTCTGTAACGACGATTTGTGATTCAGTCTCGACGACTGCCTCTTCAAGCGAAAAGTCCTGCGTCGTCGTTGAATTGGCAGCGACCGAGAGTTCGGTGACACAGACTGTACCCCAGCCAAGCAAGGTAGCGCAGAGTTCGTATTTTCCCGGCGGGACATTGATGATAATGTACTCACCGTCTTGGTTGGCTTGGGCGCCCATTGTCGTGCCCTTGATTTGCACCACAACGAAAGCAACCGGGTCGCTGGATTTCTTGCTGATGATTTTGCCCCGGATTTTGCCGGTGTTGCCGGAGAACAATTGGGTGGTCACGACGACCATCACATACATCACCAGCAGAGTTCCGATTAACAGAAGGCGTTTCATAGCGTTTCCTCCTCGCTTGAGGTTTATGGTTTGTCTTTGCCTTCAATACAGCCGGTACTGGCTGTTATTCCCTACTGGCGGTGAAAAAGTGCGATTCATTTTTACGGAGAGACGCCTACCTAAAGGTGCCTGCGCCGCGCTTACGCAGCAATTCGGATACAGACGTTGCTGGAAAGCTCCTAATCTTCTCGCTGGTAATAGTCTTACTTGAAGAGGTCTCGCTGACCATTAGTCGATCTGGTGCAGTGATCCCGATACAGCCAGTGAAGGTGATGGAGTCGGCCTCCATGACAAAATCGACAAACGACACGCTGTCCGCGACGACATCTATGTTGGTCATTTTCATCGTGCGGTATCCGACCGAGTATGCAAGCATGTCGCAACTGCCCGCTGGGACAAGCTTGAGGCAGAATTGCCCATTCTTGTCTGCTTGCGCCCCCATTGCAGTTCCGGCAATCTGTACTACCGCGTAGGCCATCGGATTGCCAGAGTCTGCTTCGCAGATAGATCCGCAAATTGTACCGGTGCCGGATGCCGCAACTTGACTGCCGAGCATGAGGCACAGCGCTAGCGCCAGGAAAGGAACTTTCGTCATGATTTCCTCCATTCTCTAATCGCGAAGTCTTGACACGCGTCAAAGTTGACGCGTTGCCGCCACTTCCAATTGGTTTTGTTTGCTCGGATTAGTTACGTGAAGATTTGCTGCTCCACAGTTCAAGACGGACGCAGCGTCGATTCGTCAAAATCGAAATCAAGAATGCCGATGATTCTCAAAAAAAATCTGCTTGAAGAGCGATAATGCTCCTCAAGCAGACAGGGGAGATTCGGGTTCAGGGACAATCGACTTTATTCGACTGCGGGGTCTATTGCCTTCTGCGATTCAGTTTTGTGTTCAAGTTGGTTGCGTTGTTGTTCGGCCTCGATTTTGGCGCGGCTGGCCGCCAGCTCGGCCTTTAGCTTGTCCTTCATTGCTACCATCTGCTCGGGTGTAGGACCCTTCAGGAGGTCGAGGCGCTTGTCTTCGTAACCTTTGCGCTTGGCGACGACACGATACGAGAAGGCAGCATTGCTCTTGCCGTTGGCGAGTTCAACGACATTGAAGCCTTTGGTTCCTTTCTCGACATAGACGCCATTGCACTCGTCTTCGAGTTGAACGAATACTTTCATTTCGTGCTTTTCGTCTACCGTCACGGTGGCAAGAAACCGCGAATCGAGTTCTACGTTCGCTCTCCCGTTGAGCAATTTACCGTTGCCGAAATCTTCGAACCAATATTCCGGCGATTCCTGACAGTAGACGACGCGGTAGTTTTCATCTTCAGCTTTCACAACCGCAGATTTGCTGCCGGCAACATAGAAGTCATTGTTAACCCAGACTCCCCCAAAGAACATGCCGGCGCCAGAATAGCCTTCAGAGGGACCTTCAGCCATGATTGCATGTTTGTTGCCTGCTCCCACATTCGCCGCCTCGAAATAGCCTCCGAGTGTGTAACGATAGGGGGCTTGGTCCGCTGCGTTATTCTGCGCCCAGCCGTGAACACCTATGGCATCGTGGCTGCCGTCATTAGTCGCGGATCCGGATAGCGCCTCAGTCCTGCCCGTGCCATCCAGACCGTTGGCAGCGAAGAAGCCGCCGAATGCCGGAGCCGAACCGGAATTGCTTGCGGTAGCGTAGACAGCAAAGGATTCGTTCGATGAATTACCGCTGGCTTCGGAATAAATCCCATAATGATGACCGGTGCCGTCTTCATGAGCAAAGAACGACCCGCCGTATGTAGATCCGGTGCCTGAGTTCTCGCCGATGCTTTGAATCCCGTGTACGGGAGAAGAAGAGACGCTTGTTCCCTGAGTCTTGACACCATAATGAATGCCGGTGCCTGATGAACTGGTAATAAAGTAACCGCCGTAGGCATCGCCGGTCGAGCTGTTAACAGCGTAGCCGTAAGTTGCATACGCCTCGGCATCACTTGCGCTGTTTGCATTTCCGGAGACGCCCCAGTGTTTGCCGGTGCCAGAGGTGCTCGTGCGGAAATAGCCGCCATAGGCGGTCCCTGTCGAAGTGTTGTCGCCCTCGCTCCAGACACCATACATTCCACTCGCTCCGGCGCCATGCGAATGAATATTGGCGCCGTAGTGTGCCCCCGTGCCGCCTGCTTCAGCGGTCAAAGAGGCGGCATACACTGCGCCGGTAGATGAGTTCGAGGAGGTGCAGTTCAAGCCATACACTCCCGAGGACGATGAGCCCGCTGCAGCCGCACTAAGAGCGTAGTGCACGCCGGTGCCGCCGCTGCCGGTTTCGAATCGCCCACCGTAAGTATCTCCTGAGGACGTATTGTTAGCATAGCCCTTTAAGCCATACAGATCAGAAGTACGAGCTCCCGAGGCCTTGCCCAAAAACGCGGTTCCCAGCGAAACGTAGACACTGTCTGGACCAGCTACATTCACAAACGTCGCGTTACAGTCGGCGCAATCGGTAGTCTCGCCACCGCGGAGGGCGACGGCGGTATCGGAGACTATGGAGTGGTAGGCGTAGCCAACACTTCCGATCGCAATCCGCTTCGTCACCGGCTGCCCATTTAGTGAAGCTGACAGATAGCGCTGCGATCCGTCGAATACGGCGGCAGGAATTGGTGTCAGTGTGCCGAGGATCACAGAGAACAGCCCTTCGTTGAGCACAACACCGTTGTGAGTTTCGCTCCAGAGCTGGGTGGAGCACAGTGAGTCTGCGCAAATTGAAAATACCAGATTAACCGGACCCGCCAATGGATCGCCATTGGTGTCGGTTAGTCGTCCCTGGTAGTTAATCTGCTGGGGAATGGCTGCCGTAGCTGACATCGCGAGAAGCAGCAGGAAGGCAATGACAAAGTAAAAACCGGACTTCATTGGGAGACTCCTTGGAAGGTGAACGGACGATCGTGGTTTATTGCAGATACAGGAATCACAGAAACTACTCGGAATATAGGTTGTCAGTATTGTAAGGAAGGTCTGGCAGATTTCGCCAAACAGCAGAATTAATGTCGACAATTATGTCCAAAAGTCAAGATTCAAAATGGATCCAGGTCGTAACTTGGCGTCAGGCCTGCATTCCCGGTTGCTAAAAACTCGACACGGGGCTATATTATTACCGGGAAATATCCACAGAATTTCGGAGGAAAATCATGCATTTTCGAACTAATGCACTGATGGCATTGATGATATCCGTCTGCCTTTTTGGTGCGGGGTTGGCGTCGGATTTTGCATTTTATACATCACCCGGATTTCAAATTGGGTCCACATATTGGGATGCGCAGCACAACGCGCGAATGGCGCGACAGATTGTCGCCGGCGGAGGGTGGGTCCACAATGCCTGGACATACTTACCTGGTCCGAGCACGGCAAATCGTGACATCCAATACTATGCCTGGCAAATCAACGGCGCCGGGACGGTGTTCAATGCCGACGTTGATTCGAGTACTGGGGCGGGATACACTTCGATAGACTACGATCCGGCGAATGGGGGCGCGGCGGTGCTTGGGTATCATAACGTTTCAGCTGGTGGAACAAGGTTTTCGCGCGACACCGGCGTGGCGGCGGGTTCATTCAGTCCGCGTTTTACGTTTCCGGCAGCGAACTGCCAGGGAATCGTTACTGTGGGCGGCGTCGAGGGTCCGTATATTTGGCCAGTCATAGCGACAGACATCGACGGTTCTGGAAACGGAGTCGTGCACGCTATTTCCACCGAGAGCCCCGGGTCCGTGGCAACTAAAAGTTCGATGGTATATTATCGCTCGAATTCGGGGATGTCTGGAATTGGAGCGACTTGCGGGCAGTTTATCGATTCGGTACTAAACATCGGAGCGACGGTCGTTTCCGATCCCAGTTCCGACAAAGTGGCGATAGTGTACATCTTTCCCGTGGGGGACGGATTTGTTAACCAATCGCAAAGAGATCAGGACGTGGTTTACCGCGAGTCGAGCGATTTGGGAAACACATGGGGACCGGCAATCAATATCACGCAATACACGAGTGCCATCAAGGAACGTGCTTATTCTGATGTCAATGCGATGTACACAACGGACGGTTGCCTCCATATTGCCTGGGTCGCAGCCCATTTTGATTCGGCCGCAAATATCTTTGCGTCAGAAGCATGCAAGCTTCGTCATTGGGACAATTGCGGACAATGCCAGACCTTAGTGCGGGATGCCAGCTACGAAGAAGTCGGGTGCGATCGCGGCGTCTGGCAGAGCAATATTGCCAGGATGAATTTGAGCGAATGCACAATCGGCGGGTCGAATCGACTCTATATCACCTATACACAATTCCTCGGCTCGGACAACGGTGTTCCGGGGCCGAGCGATTGTTCGCAAGCCGGATTTTCCAACGGCGAACTATTCATGCAAGTTTCGGCGACCAACGGGCTGACGTGGGGACCGGCGATCAATCTGACGAATACGCCAACGCCTAGCTGCCTTGCCGGTGAATGCGCGTCCGAAAACTGGTCGTCATCGGCAATGTACGTCTCCGATTCACTGCGAATTCAGTATATCCTCGATTTGGACGCGGGTCGCACAAACGGCATGGAAGGTGGTTGGTTTGATAATCCCGTGATGAACATGTCGGTGCCGTGCGTTGAGATGGCACAATATGCTTCATTGTCGTTAGCTCCGACAGGTTTCTTGTATCCTTTCCACACTGATCCGCTGCAGGATACAACGGTGACATTTCTGATACAAAACTCCGGCAGCGCGACGGCGAACTATACGCGCAGTATTGAGTATTTGAACGGATCGGGATGGCTTGATTTTCCGTTGCAACCGGCCAACGGTTCGGTGCCGGCTGGCTGTGTCAATTCGAGCATGGCAACGATGGTGGCAACGGGACCCGCAGTCCAGGGATTGTTTAAGGCGCGGGTTCATTTCATTTATGACAGCGGGTTCGGCATCGACACGGCGACGTTAGCGGTAGACCTTTACAACTTTGCGACCCTCTGTGATCCACCGCAAGCGGTAATTCGAACATCGTGTGCGCGTCTGCATGTTGACCAAACTGCTCGTGTCGGCGATCAGGACTCGTTTAGTGGTTTCACATACTTTACGGACGGCAGCAATTTCTTGTATGACGGTTCGCTGATACTTGGTACCAGCGCGACCAACATGAGTTGGTCGATTTACAAGCCGGATCCAAATTCTTGCGGCGTTCCTCCGGTGGCGCCGGGATTGCTATATGGTTTGGGGCAGTTGAGCTTTGATTCGACTTCGAGCGCCAGCTATCGAAGAGTCTCCGGCAAAGGGACAAATCGTGATTCGACGGTGGGGTACTCGGTCGACTTCTATGCGCCGAAGCATCCAGACAGCTGCGATTTCTTCGTAGCTCATTTCAAACTTTACAAGGGTGCGAATAATCCCACCGGGACTGTGACGAATCTCACTGTTGGCTTTGCGTGCGACTGGGATGTTCCGACGGATACCGGTTCGGACAACAATGGAGGTTTCGACGATACTCGCCAAATGGTCTTCCAGAGGGGGACGAACTTCGATTTGTCTGGAACCAGCTACGGTGCGATGGCAGCGTATCGCCAGGATGCTGATCCGATAGTCGGCGGATTCGTCTGGGACAGCGAGACGCACGTATATCCCAACATCGATTATGTTCCGAGTGAACTCTGGAATGAGATGGAGTCTCTGTCAGCAGGCGAATACACGACGACGAGTCAGTTGGAAGATCTCAATAGCGTCTTGACTATCTACCGAAATGCCGTAATCAACGGGGCTGTAAATGACACACTCAAATTTGTTGTGATATTGGCTGCGGCAAGAGAGGTATCGAGTGCAAGCGCAATAACACTTAGGGTCGATAAGGGAATCAACTTCGCGATTGAACATGGTCTGATTCCGGAATTGATGGGATGCTTGCATGGTGACGCCGACAACAATGGAATCATCACGATTTCGGATGCGGTGTACATGATCAATTACATTTTTGCGGGCGGGCCGCCTCCGGCGACTCCTTGTTTGGGAGATGCCGACTGCAATTGCATATTGACAATTTCAGATGCAGTCTACTTGATTAATTACATCTTTGCCGGTGGACCGTTTCCTGTATGCCCCTTCTACTTTTGCAAATGAGAACGTGATTTGGCGCCCCTCTTCTGATCCGAAGAGGGGCGTGTCTTGAAAATGCTACTTTGCAGTCGCGGCGTAGAGCTTGGCGACTGCATCCCAATTGACGACATTCCACCAAGATGTCAGATAGTCCGCGCGGCGATTTTGATACTTCAAGTAATAGGCGTGCTCCCACACGTCGACTCCGAGGATGGGAGTTTGACCGTAAGATAGTGGCGAGTCCTGATTTGCGGTCGAAGTGATTTCCAATCCTTCGTCGCTGACCACCAGCCAAGCCCAACCGGAACCGAAGCGGTTGCTTGCGGCGGCATTGAACTTCTGGCGGAATTTGGCAAGGTCGCCAAAGGTTGCCGTGATCGCAGTCGCCAATTCGCCGGTCGGGTCGCCGCCAGCCTTGGGACCCATAATATTCCAAAAAAATGTGTGGTTGACGTGGCCGCCGGCAAAGTTCTTCACGGGAGTGTACATTGTATCAGGCATTGTGCTGATTTTGCGAAGTAGATCTTCAGGAGTCATTTTCTTGAGTTCAGGATGGCCGTCGAGCGCCTTGTTGAGATTATTGACATAGGATGCGTGGTGTTTGTCGTGATGAATCTGCATCGTCAGCATATCGATGTGCGGTTCTAGGGCATCGTAAGCGTAAGGCAGCGGCGGAAGCGCGTATGGGTCGACCGGGGTCTGGGCCTGCGCGAGTTGCTCGCCAAGCATGCCGGGGACAATCACGGCGGCGGCGCCGATGATGGCAGCGCTTTGGATAAAATCGCGGCGGTTGACGTTGTTGTTATCTTGATCGAGATTTCCTTCTGACAAATTCTCCTCCAGTGAGATTCAATTTTACAAACATACGAGATGAACCGGCCTCCATGGTTGAAATGCCATGACGGTTTTACCAACACAAACTGATGTTCGTTGCATCGGCAGGTGGGGGATCAAGAAGAAATCCCTCCTGCCGGTCGGCAGGAGGGATATGGTCGGATGTGCTTATTTGTCCTTGAGGAACGGATACTTGTAGTCCGTCGGCGGGACAAAATTCTCTTTGATTGTGCGCGGCGAAGTCCAGCGAATCATGTTGTGCAGCGCGCCGGCTTTGTCGTTGGTGCCGGAAGCTCTCGCGCCGCCAAATGGCTGCTGGCCGACGACAGCGCCGGTCGGTTTGTCATTGATATAGAAATTGCCGGCCGCCTGACGGAGAGTCCTTTCGGCGAGCAGGACGGCGTCGCGATCTGCGGCGAAGACAGCTCCGGTCAACGCATACGGTGAAGTTTCATCGCAAAGCTTCAGCGTCTTCTCGTAGTCGGCGTCCTTGTAGACAAAAACTGTCATGACTGGCCCAAAGATTTCTTCTTCCATCGTCTTGAAACTCGGGTTTGAAGTTTCAATGAGCGTGGCGTCGATGAAATAACCTTTGGAATCATCGCAATTGCCGCCGGAAATGATTTCGGCATCGGTGGCTTTCTTGGCGAAATCAACATACTTCTTGATGCTGTCATAAGCGCCGCGGTCTATGACGGCGTTCATGAAGTTCGAAAAATCGCTCGGGTCGCCGAGTTTGATTTCAGAAAGCTGCTTGAGCATGATCTTCTTAATCTGCGGCCAGAGCGATTTCGGAATATAGGCGCGCGAAGCCGCCGAACATTTTTGCCCCTGATATTCGAATGCGCCGCGTGTCAACGCTGTTGCAACTTGTTCGGGCACGGCGGATTTATGGACAAAGACAAAATCCTTGCCGCCGGTTTCGCCGACGAGACGCGGATAGCCCTTGTATTTGTTCTTGGCGATATTTTCACCGACCGTTTTCCACATGGTCTGAAACACGGGCGTCGAGCCGGTGAAATGGATGCCGGCCAGATATTCGTGGTTCAAGACGACATCGGAAATCTCCGATGCTTTTCCGGTGACAAGATTTATGACTCCGGGGGGAAGGCCGGCCTCGATGAGAATCTGCATCAAGAAGTGGGAGGTATACATCACGCTGGATGCCGGTTTCCAGACGGCAACATTGCCCCACATCGCAGGAGCGGTCGGAAGATTGCCGTTGATTGAAACAAAATTGAACGGCGACACTGCGAATATGAACCCTTCGAGCGGACGATAATCGATGCGATTCCAGATGGTCGGATCGGGATTGATCGGTTGCAGGTCGGCGATCTGCTGCATGAAATAGGCGTTGAAGCGGAAGAAGTCGACCAATTCGCAGACGGCGTCAATTTCGGATTGGAATGGATTCTTGGAATGTGCGAGCATCGTTGCCGCATTGACGGTGTAGCGATAGGGACCGGCGAGCAGGTCGGCAGCTTTCAAGAACACCGCGATGCGGTGCTGCATTGGAACCTCGGACCAGCTTTTCTGCGCTGCCAGCGCCGCCGCAATTGCGTCTTGCGTTTCCTTCTTGGTGCCTTTGTAAGTGTAGCCGAGTACGAGATTGTGATCGTGCGGCGCGGTCATTTTGATCTTTTCACCGACGCGAACTTCCTTGCCGTTAATGATCAGCGGGACGTCAATTTGTTTGGATTTCAGTTCCTCGATTGCGGCCTGGAGTTTTGCCCGCTCGGGAGTTCCGGGAGCGTATGAAAAAATCGGCTCATTTACCGGGTGAGCCATGCGATAGTTGCCCATCTATTTTCCTCCGTGATACATTATTCGATTAAGTTTGCGGCCGTTGAAGGATGCAGGGGACACGGATTGCGTGTCCCTGCAAATTGATTTGTAATGGCGGAATTCGCACAATTGCTTATTGAGCGATGTTGCTCCACTCGGCGTCGTCGAGCCAACTTTTCGGCTGATGCAGGAATTCGAGCACATGTTCTATTAATACGACATGTTTGTGCTCTTCGTCGGCAAGAAGTTTGAAAGCCGACTTGACTTCCGGAAGCTTCTCTTCGACGGCTTTTTCGCGGTAGAATTTCTCTGTATCCTGCTCAAGGTGTTGCGCTTTGTTCCAAGCCGCGATGACATCATCGCCGAACTGAAAATCGGTGCCGGTTTTGGGGAGTTGCTCGAAAACTGTTTTAGCGGTTGCGAGTATCTGTGTGCCCAGTTCCGACATGGCTTTGGCTTCATGAACATCGCCGTCGCGGAAACGCTTGAAAATTTCGTAGTGCTTGATTTCATCTCCGGCGAGTTGTTGCCAGATTTTCTTAAGTGCGGGATTCTTAGTTTTGGCAGCTTCATTTTCGTAGAAATTCTGTCCATCTTTTTCCATTTTCATTGCAAATTCAAAGACGTTCATAGCAACTCCTTATTGCGGCGTCGTAGCCATTCTTTGCCGAATATAGCGAAAAGCGCCGCGACAATCAAATGAAACCGTCGCAAACAGGAGAGATTGGTCAATTTAGGCGGGATTGGAAACTCGCTATGGGTCAATAAGTTACACGATCAAACTAGAAGGTCACGGCAGGATTTGCTGTCGAGGCCACAAAGCGAACGCGAATCTTGATAGTTTCGGCGAGTTTCAGCAAGAGCATCTTGGGACGCGGGACTCCATAGTCGTCCAGTTTGATATCGAACGAAGCGGTGACAAGGACAGCTTTTGCTTCGCCACTGGCAGGTAATAGCTCAACAGTCGCCGGTGCTGTGATTGGTTTGGTCGTTCCATGCACAGTGAAGTCACCGCTAATCTGAAACTTGTTTTCGCTTCCTGCAGCAAGTTGTGCAGGCAAACCAGAGATCGATTTCAAAACGAACTCGATGTAGGGGAATTGATCTGTGTGAAGATGACGCTCGCGCATGTGCTGGTCGCGGAGATCGATGCCGGTCTTGAGGGTCTTGGCTTCAACACGCAAGCGGCCGCTGCTCGGAGCTTGGGTGTTCGCCGGATCAAAATCGATTACGCCGATGATGGCGCTGGTCTTGCCTTCGATAAATTCCAATTTGGCGTCGGACGCAAAAGTAACCGAGTCTGTCTCCGGGATGCCCGCGATGTAGTACTTCTCGGCTTTGGCAGTCGCTGATACGACAAAAGCGCAGAGCACAAGAGCGAATATCGAGTTAGTCAAATTGCGAAACATGATAACCTCCAGAGGCGGCTAGTTATTGAGCGCGCCTTCGTTGATCCAGGTACGGATCGTGTCTTGTTCGGCGGTGGTCAAGGTGTCGGAAAACCTCGGCATGCGGAAATCGAGTCCGAGTTCGCGATATCGCGGACTGACGGAAATGTAAAGTGCGCTGATGCCGGCGTCGCCGGGAATGACAATGCGTCCGTGGACCGGGCTGACGCTGGTGATATTACCATATGTAGTAACTTTCAGGTCGTGTTGCGGGTTGACCTCGCCGTGACAACTATTGAAAGCGCATGAGCGCAGGAGAATCGGGTGGACGTCCGTGGCGAAAAACACAGTCGGATCGGGTGGCGGCGGTCCGCCGCCGTCATCCGGGATCATCGCCGCGCCGTGATCGGAGCAGGCCGAGATGACGGTCAGGATGAGAGAGAGTATCGCCACAATTGCGATCAGTCGGTATTTGGCGTTCTTTGTCAGATGGGAAATCATTGCAACAATACCTAATAGCTGATGTGTAACTGAACGAAGAAGTCGACCTGATCTTTGCGCAAGCCGTCGCCGATATAGGTCATCGCCGGGCGCAACTCGACAAACGGGATCGGGAAGAATTCAAACGAGAAACGCCAGTATTCGTTGGTTCCGCTCTTAGTGCTCCAATCCGGGTCATGAAAGTTATACTCCGTCAAGAAGTACAAGCCGTAGACGATTCGTGAGGCAAGTTGTGCATAAAGTGTTCTCTGCTCATTACCCTTGCCGACTGCGCCAACCTCGCCCATGACGGTGAATCGATCATAGGAAAGACCACCGAAGACCGACTTGGCAATAGGGAAGCCGCGATAGCTGCCATTGACGGCTTCGGACTGGCGCCACGAAAGTCCGGTCAAGAATCCGACCGGTCCAATGGCGCCGGCGCGGAACGAATGCAGTGTCGCGACGCTCTGGCCGTCGGACGCATAGTATTCGAATGTGATGTTGGAGCCATCGAAGAAATTGCCGCCCAGGGAAACGCCGTCGACATTGAGTTCCGGTCCAAGCAGGGGTACAGTGCGGACATAAGCATTGTGGTCGGGTTCGCGCAAGCCGAACGCCGGATAGAATCGACCAGCTTTGAACCAATAGTGCTCATCCTTGAATTTCAGCAACAAGTAGCTGTCTTTGACATCCGTCTGTCCTAAGGTGAGGTTGTAGCTGATGTTCTTAAGCAATTCCACATTTAGGTAAAGGTCAGTTTGCATGCGGAAGAAGCGTCCTTGTTCGAGGTAAAGCATGCGAAAGTCAATACCGTAAGTGAGGTTGTCCGAGATGCGCGGTTTGAGCCGGTAGGGCTCGAGCAATTTCTTGGTGCTCTGCAGCGTAAGTTCGCTGTATGAGACGGCAAAATTTCCAAACTCGTTTCGCATTTCTCCGCCATTCGGGCTGATATGACAAGTCACGCACGGCGTCGCATGTTCGAGCGACAAGCGCGGGATACTGTAGATCGAAATCGAAGTCAACAAGACAAAGACTGCGAGAAAAAGCGCAAAGATTCGAAATTTAAGCGGCATATCTCCTCAACCCGCAGCGGGGGCTGCATGTGCAAGACAGAGTTTCTTCCATCGACAGAGAATTTGAATCGGATGTTTCGTACACTTGGTGGGTGAATTGTGGAGAAAATCGACGGGAAAGTCAAGCCAAGATCAGATGGCTGACTACTCACAATTGCGAAAAGGCGGGATTGCTCGGGAATCTGTCACAAATGCGTCACGGCTTTGTAGCCGAAAGCGCACGACTGACGACTTCGCGCAGGACCGTCGAAGAAGTCGGTTTGTGAATCAGTCCGACGATCCCAAGACTGGAGAGATCCACATTTTGCAAAGGCAGATCATTGCCGGTGCTGATGATGATTGGAAGTGCGGGACGCTTTTGATGGATGTACTCGGCAAGGGCAGTTCCGGTCATGCGCGGCATGGCATAATCGGTGATCACGAGGTCGATTTGTTGGCCGTCATCGACGACCTTCAACGCGTCAGGGATGGAATTACACGCAATAGTCCTGTACCCCCACCTTGTAAACTGGCGCTCGTGCAGCCGGGTAATCATCTCCTCGTCGTCGACAAGCAAAATCGTCGCGACACTCGCTTTTGCGGCTGACTGGTCATTGAGAGCTGGGGTGGACTGTTGCTGGTTATTCATGCTGACTCTTCAATTATCCTATCCAGAAACAAAGTTGGAGAATTCCAATTCATCGTCGAATTAAGCGAAGGACTGCAAAACGTAATGCGACAGGTTTACCGGCAATTCTTGCGGCTCGACGGCCCGGACGATTTGATAATCGAATTGACCGACTTCATTACGTCGGCTCAAATCGACCTCCTCGGCGACATCAAACAAATTGTTCATGTTGCCAATAATCTTGACAATCGGGCGGAACAGGTCGTGCGAGTTTCTGGCGATGACCAATGCCAGGCTCTGATTGTCGAGCAGAAGCAGCGACCCGGGCGGATAGACCGAGACTGTCTTGATGAATGTCTTCAAAAGCAGAGGGTCAAATTTTTTCCCCGCTTGATCCATCATACTTCTAAGCACATGCTCGGGTGACATCGGGTCCTTACGATAAATTCTTCCCGAGGTTAGAGCGTCAAATACATCGCAGATTGCGACGATCTTGCTGTAGAGATTGAGAACACGCCGGAACTGCACCAGCGGATAGCCCGTGCCGTCCAGATTGAAGTGGTGCTCAAATGCAACAAGCATCGCACGGCAAGTGTTCTCGTCGAACGGCATGGTCTTGGCAATCGCGAGCACACCGTAGGTCGGATGCTTGCGCATCAGTTCCCACTCGGCATCGTCAAATTCAGTTGGTTTGTTGAGAATTTGCAGCGGTAGCCGGGTCTTGCCGATGTCGTGGAACAGTGCGGAAAATCCAAGACTCGCCAGCTCGGTCTTGTTGAGTTGGAGAGCGGCGCCGAGGCAAATGGCATATACGCAGACATTGGTCGAATGCAGGAAAGTGTACTCGTCGTGAGAGCGTAGAGCCGTCAATTCGAGCAAGTAGCGGTCATCGGAAACGACCTGATCCACCAGCGAATGCACAATACGGGTCGTGCGGGTGAGATCGACGCTCTTGTTGGTGCTAATATTGGAGACAACCGATTTGAGGTTGCTAATTGCCGAGAAGAACGTGCGTTTGGCAACGTGGCGCGTATGGCGAATTTCATCGTATCGATCGGACGATTCGAAGATCGGCGGCAGGACTTCGATGTACTCGATTTGTCCCTGCGTAAAACGCCGGCGCAATTCGTCATAGTCGGTATTACCGGAGGATTCGGCTTGATTGAGTATCTTCGCCATTTCGACCAATTGCGGCTCGCTGACGCCGACATCAATCATCAGTCCGGAGATATTCAGGTTCTGAAAGAGATTGAGCAGATAACCGCCGTTTGACTCGGCGTCATACTCGGCGCGGACGCGGACGTTGCAGAAGAACAGGTATCCAGACTGTGCCTGCAGCGTAACATCGCCGTATTTTTCCAGCAATTCGTTGAGAAGGCGGCTTAGAGATACCAATTGATTGACAAAGCTGTTGTTGTCCTGCTCGTAGAGCTTGGCGGTCTTGAGCAGGATACACAATTGGTTTACCAGCGACATTCCGTAGCGAGATGACGCGGCTTCCTCAGCCGGGGATAGCTGATTTGTGACTACCGGATCGTTGGCACCCGAAATCATTTGACCTCCCGGCGGTTTTTCATAAGCGAATGGACGCGCTTGGCTGTGGTTGCGATATGAGCGCGGCTGTCGATGCAAAGGCGCGACAACAAATTGGCCGCTTGGGCAGAATCGGACTGCGCCAGCGCGTTGATCGTGACTTCCTGAAAGCGCTGTAAGCGCGCCTTATTAAACATCGTCGATTTGGAGAGAATATCCTCGCAAAAAGCTACTGCCTTGTCGCCGCCGCAGAGAACCAAGGCGTCGAGAATCTGGCGTACATGGGACGGCGGCGCATCGGGAAAATCCTTGTCCTTAGCTATGTCGACGAGACCTTGGAAGGCTGTGTTGCTCTGATTAATGCCGAGTTCGCGTGCTGCGAGAGAGCAAATCTTCTCCGACTCGTCATTGAGCATGGATAGCAGCACGCCAGCGGACTTGTCGCCGCCAAGTTTGCCGAGCGCCTTGATGACCTCGGTTTTGACACGCGGCTCGGCGTGTTTGGCAGCTTTGGATAGGTAGGAAAGCGACTGCAGGGTCTTCATTTCTCCCAAGACCCAGACGACGTTGCGCGCGACGTACCAGCGGCTGTCAAAAACCGCAGCGCCGAGCAAGTCGATCTTTTCGAAGCCCTTCTTGACGAGCAAGTCGCAGACCATTTTGCGAGCGGGATAATGTGCGAGTTCGCCCAGCATCCACAAGAGATTGGTCAGCGATTCCCAGCCAAGCTCATTCAAATAGCGTTCGACGCCGGCGAGTTGGATCTCTGAATCTTTGTTGAGCGCGCCAGTAATCAGCTTGATGCGCACACCATCGCCGCAGCGGCTTTCAAATTCCTTGAGCCGCTTCTTGACGACTTGGGATTCAAATTGGTCGGCCTTCAGCAGGCGGCGGATACTTGCCAGAATGTTGTTGAGCGTGTCAAAATCGCCATCGGTGATCAAGCGGTCGTAAGTCGATTGCAGCGACTCAAGCGTGATGCGCATATCCTGCGGGCCGGTGTTTTCGGCGCACAACTGCAAAAGCAGATCGACGACCTCCCGCTTGGTGTCCTTGGCGCGGTCGTCGCGAATCATTTCGGCGAGCGCGGCTTCTTCGCTTTCTTTGAACTTATCCGGATCTGCAAACGAGCGGTGCATAAAGGAATTGTAATCTTCAGCTTGCTTTTGCAGAGTCTCACCGCTGGTGGGCCATGAAATATTCGAGCCGGGCGAAAAAGAAATGTTGGTACCGCCGCTTTTGGTCGTAGCCTCTGCCCCGGAGAAGGAGTCGAGTAATTCGCCGACTTCACCGGATTCAAAGGAGTCGACGACTTCGTATTTGATGTTTTCAAACCCGGCGCGCCAGAAACAGTTGACAATGTCGTGGCGCTCGTCGTCTTGGCGCGAGCAGGCGACAAATGCATCAAAGAGCGAGTCAATCTCTTGCGGGCTGACCGACGGAAAGATTTCGAGCGAGCGGACACCGTCGCGGTGAAGCAAATGTGCGATGTTGTCGCTGTTTATGGGAGCACGATAGATGACTTCATCGGCGGCCTCGAGTTGATCGATTGAAGTGCGAAGCGTGAGGCGGTCGGAATGCTCAAAGTAGCGTGCCAGTTGAGTGCGAAAAGCCTGCTTGAATTGCAGCGCGATTGGATGCTCGACCGGATATTGACGCGAGGCGCGGATGCCCTTGGAGAGCGAAATGATCAAGTCACGCAGCTCCGCGAGCTCGCCAACGCCATAAGAAATGTTACTGGGCTGATGCAGATTTTCCAATCCGGAATCCTCGTCGCAGTGGTATGTTATATCTTAGTTCGTCAAAGGAATCATGAGGCTTTAGCTCTGGAAGGCATAGCAAAGGGATTAGTCGGCGAAGCTGCGCGGAGACGCTGCCGCCGTTTCAACGTGAATCACATAAATGGGGTTAGCTGCGTTCAGCTGTGCGGGTCGAGTGCAATCACCAATTTGCCGTTGGCTTTAGCGAGACGCTGCTTTGCAGAAGGATAGTCCAGATCGAGCAGATACATCGCGATCGCGGTTTTGACCTCGCCGTTGGCGCGCTTCAAAAGAGCGCCGGATTGTGCGTAAGAAACACCGAGCGTTTCCACAAGGATGCGGCGCGAGCGTTCCGCGAGTTTCTGCGAAGTTGCCCGCAAGTCAACCATGAGATTTCCGTAACTCTTGCCGATTTGTACCATTGCCGTGGTTGTGATCATGTTCAGAATCAGCTTGGTGGCCGTGCCAGATTTCATCCGCGTAGATCCGGTCAGAATTTCCGGCCCGACGGCAGGAGCAATCAAGATATCGACGAAGGCGGGCTTTTTGACCGTACTGTTGCAGACGAGAAGTACCGTGGCTGCTTTGTGCTGTTTGGCAAATTTCAAAACGGCGAGCGGATAAGGTGTCCGGCCGGAAGCAGCAATGCCGATGACCGTATCTTTCGGACCGGGCTTGAGCCGGGCAATGTCCTTGACAGCGGCAGCAGAGTCGTCCTCGACACCCTCGCGCGAGCGCACCAAAGTTTGACGACCGCCGGCGATAATTGCCTGCACCATTCGCGGCGGGACACCGAAAGTCGGCGGGCATTCGGCGGCATCAAGGACGCCGAGGCGGCCGGAGGTGCCGGCGCCGGCGTATATCAAACGGCCGCCGGAGCGAAAGGACGCGGCCACGATTTCGACGGTTTTTGCGATCTGCGGGATTACTTTGGCGACCGCCGCGGACACGGTGCGGTCCTCGCGATTGATCAGGCGCAAAATCTCGACGGTACTTAGCCGGTCGAGAGCGCGGGAGGAGTCATTGCGCGATTCGGTCGTGAGAGTTCTTAGTTGATCGTAAAGCTTCTTGCCCATTCCTATGAGCCGGCGACTGCGGTCACGGTCTTATGCGGTGAGATGTAAATTGCACCGATTTGACCCGTGACGCCAATTCGGTTGACATTTTCCGTGAACACGCCGGACGGAATCGTGAACGGTAGATTCGGCGAATTGATTGGCTGCTCGATGCGCGAAACCACCCAGATATTGTACGTTCCGAGCTGGAAATTGCCTTGCGAATCGCGGAATGCGTCGTGCGGAATCGAGCCCTGCGTGGCGGCGAACAGGTCAAAACTTCCGACCGCCGTGTTTGCGGCCGATGTTGGTTCGGTGACAATGAAATACCCGCCGGTCATGCCCTCAAAATCGGAGCCGTTCCAGTGCACGTTGACAACATTGGTCGAACTGAAGACCTGACTGCCGGGGAGCTGATCGAAATTGAAGCTGAAGGTATCCGGAACGACGATGGTCGACATAAATTGGAATGCTTCGAGCGGTGTGGTAATCGAAATTTCTGAAGTGTCCGAGAGTGCAGCCGGATTGAGATTGGCGACGTATTTGCCGTTGCCCTGGGACTGAATGGGCAATTCATCGATCTTGAGAACTGCCGACTGGTAGGCAGCGTCATTCTTGAAGATCTCGGCATAGACATTGACGAGTCCGGTTTCGCCATTGCGGGCGAGAAGGACATTGATTTTCCAGTTATCGCGCGTTTGTCCGTCGGTGCTGGAGTCGCCGCAAGACAGCAGCATCGTGCCCGCGGCTAAAGAGACCGCGATGAGGAGAACAGAAGTCAATTTTTTCATACGATTAACCTATTTTTGTCGGGTGCTTGTTATCGGCCTATGGCTTTGGGACTATCAATACTTGTATCGGCAAAGCCTGCGCCAATCTGAAACATGATAGCAGCAACAACGAAGCGGCTTCAACAAAAAACTCGCGTCGGCAGCGTCGCGCTACTTCGCTCGTTTAGGCAATTCGACGCCGTTGATAGTCGCCGAGAGTAATACTATGCTCCCGTTGTCAAGCAGGCCGATGCCCTTCCCCCAGATCTCGGAGTAAGCATCTGGAAAATCCTGGGTGTGGCCGTCCTTATAGTATATTGTAGACACATAGTTGTAGTTGATCTTCAGGCAACTGTCAACTGTAATGCCACTGATGTCTTTGCTAACGTAACCATCGAACATCAAGGAACCTGTGCTTCGCATCGAATCGGCGTCAGATTCACATGATTCGAGGACTCGTCCTAGCGAAGAGAAGCTGTAGGCTTTTCCCTTTTTCAGGTCTAGAGGTATGTCGAGCGGAGGATCAAACCACCAGCATTCGCCGACTATATGTTGGGCAAAGCGCGCGCTAGTGATGGACCAAGCTTCGTCAACGCCGGTTCCCAAGAACAATCGCTTGCAGGTGTAGCCGTTCACTGTAGTATCGCCTTCAATATGTCTTGTAAGCCTTGCATTATCAGACACCCTTATGTAGTACCAAGTATCGCCGTCATGCATCGGGAAATAGGCTGGGCCATCGATTATAGTAACCGGGTCATCGGGCTGGACGGGATCGCTGCAGCCATAGAAGATGGCTACAACCGACAATATCACTGCAAACGGGACAAGCGTTCTCAATTATCCTCCGGGAAGGCGATTCAAGAATATGGTATAATTATCGACTCCAAAGTTCAACAATGTTAAGACGTATAAGTTTCGTTATTATCGACTGATTTTCAAAACCGAGTAGCACGGGAATTGAGCCGCTGCTATATTAAAGGACGAAAATGCAAAACCCCCTCGATACACAAATCTACGCACTTGCTTACGAAATGCACCGGCAAGCGATCGGGATGCGCCGCGATCTGCACCGCATTCCCGAAACGGCTTGGGAAGAAGTCAAGACTTCTGCATATCTCAAGAAGGTGCTGAAGGCCAACGGAATCAAATTTCGCTCCATGGCAGAAACAGGGATATTGGCGGAAATTGGCGCCGGCAAAGGGAAATGCGCAGCGTTGCGAACCGATATCGACGCGCTGCCGATTGAAGAACAGACGGGGTACCCGTTCAAATCAACTCACCCGGGCCGGATGCATGCTTGCGGCCATGACATGCATATGGCCACCGTTACCACCGCGGCAATTATGCTTGCCCGCTTGAAACAGCATTATCGCGGCAGCGTCAAGATACTCTTCCAGCCTTCTGAAGAGGCTCCTCCCGGCGGAGCACAGGAGATGATAAAAGCAGGGGTGCTTGAGAAGCCGAGAGTCGATATGATTTTCGGGATGCATGTTGCGCCGATGTATCCGACCGGAACGGTTGCCATTCGCGACGGAGCATTTTTTGCCGGAGTGTTGGATTTTGATGTTACGATAGCAGGTATTGGCGGGCATGGGGCGATCCCGCACCGGGCGGCAGACCCGATCGTGTGCGCGACGGCGGTAGTAACAGCGCTGCAGACGATTGTATCGAGAAATGTCGATCCCTTTGAACCGGCGGTCGTGACCATTGGTAGAATTGAAGGAGGGACAGCCCGCAACATTATCCCGCCCACGTGCAGGCTTAACGGCACAGCCAGAGCCCAAAGCGCCGCCGCGTTGAAACTGTTGCAGAAACGAGTCGCAATGATTGTAACGCAAACGGCGAAGAGCTATGGTTGCAAAGCTGAAATTGACTGGCTGGCGAGTTACCCGCCGCTGATCAATCATGCAGCAGCGAACCGGTACATTGCCAATTCTGCGCGCGCATTGTTCGGCAAGAGGAGCGAAGTTAGAATCGTCAATCCATCGATGGGCGGGGAAGACTTTGCCCGCTATCTCCAGAAGGTCCCAGGTGCGATGTTCTTCCTTGGAGTCGGTAATGCGAAACTCGGCGCCGTGCACGCCTGGCATCACCCGAAATTCAAGGCTGACGAAGACGCAATCCCGATTGGCGCGGCGGTAATGACAAAATCTGTAATCGACTTTCTCAATGGCTAAGCTGCTAACCATATTCCTGCTGGCATCTCTTTGGGTACCTGCCCAGGGCCAGAAAATCTACGATTTCTACCGTCCTGGGGATTGGGTTAGCTACACGAATTCCCGTTACGTAACGGGCATTGCGCGAGGATTTAACACCATCTATTTCGCCACGACAGGTGGAATCCTGCGCTACGACAAGGCTTTTCAAAAATGGCTGGATCCATTTACGACATCAGATGGGATGCCCGACAATCGTGTGCGCCGGATCGCAGTTGATCCGCTCACCGATGATCTTTGGATCGACACACCGGCCGGAGCAAGCTACTTCAATCCGGGCTTTGAAGATTGGTCGACAATCGCAAATTTCCCGGCCGAGATGGTGCAGTCGCCGCGAATGTCGATAAATCAGCTTCCCCAGTTTTTCACGCCGCAAGGATATACCTACTTTTCGCCCGGACTACTGACCGATCGCGAGATGCTGGAATATCGCATTACGCAGATTGTCGAGGATGACAACAATATTGCCTGGATGGGAATCTGGGGACTAGGACCGGCGCGGGGCGATTTGACGATCAATGATCTGGCGATCATGCCGCAGGGACCATTTGACGATGATGTCGCCGATCTCGATTCGGACGGCGATGAATTCTGGTTTTTGGGCGGCGGCAACGGCATGCCGGGGTCAATCACATACTATGACCGTGCCAACGGCGAATGGGAATATTTTGACTCGCAGCGAGATCAGGGAATTGTGTCGGACCAGTACTATGCAATCGCGCACGATGACAAGAATGTCTGGATTGGCAGCGAGATGGGATTGGTCCGAATGGACAGGTCATCACAGAAATTTCAATCATACGGCCGATTTGATGGAATCAGCGGCGATCGCGTGACGGCGCTGCTGCCGATCAAGAACAATTTGTTGATTGGCACCGACCGCGGCGTGTCGGTATTCGATATCAAACGTGACACGCTCTACGACGCCAATACAGACATCATGCTGCCACGACTTGTCTTTGATTTCGCCCAAAAGGACTCGACCATTTATGCCGCGACAGACTTGGGGATATTCTCGCTTCAGTGGGGCGGAAGCGACTGGAAGCGTATGCAGCTCGATTCACCGCATTTGCGCGCGAATGTCTACGACATCCAGGTCGTCGATTCGCTGTTATACACAGTAGGCGACGACGGTGTGGTGATTGTGAACCTGAACAATAATCAAAGCACAATCCATGACCGCAATACCATTTTCCGCAATGCCGATCTGATAACGCTTTTGGTTTATGACGGCGTCATGTGGGTCGGAGGAAACGATGGACTCTTCCGATACAATAGCCGCAAAGGCAACTGGTATCGGTACACGACCAGCGACGGACTGATTAGTATGCGGGTTCGGTCTTTGATCGGCGACGGTGACCATGTCTGGATCGGCACGGAACGCGGCATCAGCCGATTCCGCTGGAACGATTTCGACCGCAGCGACTGGCTCCAGTAGCGGCGCCAAAATCACTTTTTGCTTCAATTCCAAGCGCAGCCAAAAAACAGGCAACCTCAAGGGGCATTTTTGAGTAGATTATACTCTAACGTTGTAAACATGGTTCTGTGCTAGGCAACTGGGTGAGTAACTAAGGCAGGATGAGTGAACGTTCGATCCGGCAGCATTGTTCTTAAGACATTCATGGCAATCAACTATGCAAAAATCGCAGTTGCGCTCGCACTTGTCCTGCTGATTCTACCGGCCGTTTGCACTATTCAAGCTGCGGACACTGATAATTTCTACACGCAGTCGCTGGTTCCGGATGCCAAGATCCTCACGATCGTGCCGCTGCAATTCGACGGAGTTGGCGCCGATGAATTGGCAATGGCGGTCAGAAGCGAACAAGGGGGAATCCGGTTGCTTGTCTACCGCGAGAGCATTCCGCGCAACTACGAAAGCAAACCGGCACTCGCAGTCGATGTGCCGGCTTCAGTGTTTGGCCTGCAAGCCGTCGATCTGGACGGCGATAATCGCACCGAGATAGCCCTGCTCGGGCTGGAGAATCTGTACGTTGTCGATTTCGATGAGGGCGGATTTGCTGCGATTCCGAAAGAATTGGCCAAGTTTGAGAGGCTCTATGCGGTTCCGCGCCCTGATTTCATTGTCGAGTACGAGTTCTTATTCGATTTGAACAACGATCGCAGCTTTGATGCGGTCTTGCCGAGTTGGGATGGAATTCGCATCATGAAACGCGACCGCACTGGATTTGCGGCAGGCCGGCTGGTCAAGATCAATCACGGCTCGATTGCCAATCTCGGTACGAATTTGCTCGCGCCGGATGCTTCTTGCGGTCTGGCGATGACCTTGCCGACCATCGGAGCGTTCGATCTAAATACCGATAGGGCAAAGGATATCGTGGTGGCTTCTGGAAGCGGGCTCGCAGTTTGCTTCCAAGTCGGCGATTTCCAGTTCGCCGAGACACCAAATCAATTACTCGAAGTTCGTGCGGCGTTTCTGGACAACCTTCGATTCATGTCTTGGGGTTTTGGTGACTTAAATAGCGACAAGGTAACCGACTACTGCCGGGTTTTCACGCAGGGAAGCCAGGATGAATTCAAAACGGTTATCGAAATCTACCTTGCTTCGGGTCAGAGTGGATTTGCCCAGCGTCCGTCCAAGCGGATCGTGCTCGATCAATATTGCGTCGGGTTGAACGTCGCAGATCTGAATGGCGACGGCACGGCTGCAGCAATCGTGGCGACAGTTGCCGTGAGTTCGACGAGTCTGGTGAAATCGCTCCTGGTCAAACGCATGCAGGTCGATTTAAACGTCTTCCAGGCCGAAGGCGGAGTCTTGTCGGAGCAGGCTTCGTCGATTAAGCGAATCAGTTGCGCCGTCGATTTCTTTGGCGGCGACGTGCCGACCCGGCTGGTTGGTTGTCTGCATGGGGACTTCGACAAAGACAAGATGAAGGAATTGGTCAGCATTAACGATGATGATGAAATCGAGATATTCAAGGGAGCCAAGAGCCCGCAGTTTTCCGACAAGCCGATGCTAATCCGGCAGACCCAGCGCTGCAACTGGCTGGAAACGTCCGATCTGAATTTGGATGGCAAGGCAGACCTCATCCTGCATCTGGTTGATGAGACCGGCCGCGACCTGACCACTCTGCTCTGGTCAAAATAATCAATTCAATTGACATCGACTCCGTTGCCGGTTAAGTTGCGACGTGACCCAAAAAGACTAACTGCAACCGCCAAAGGAATGTAGTAACATGGATGCGAAGCTTCCGGAATGTCTCAAGTGCAAGGTCGGACATTTGCTCCCGCTTTCGGATTATGGGCGCGAAGGCGCCTCAATTCGGTATAAAGCATGGGCTTGTTCGAACCCGGAGTGTGGTTTCAACTTGCGGATTGATAACGGTGAAATTTCTTTCGGTAAGACAATCTTGCCGTCCAACAAGTAATTGCTTTTCCCGCGCGTGAGGTGACATGCGCCTAAATCCCCTCAATAACTTGACCCTCAAGATCGGGGCAATTTTGCTCGCGCTTTTGCTTTGGGTTCATGTCGCGACCAACAAGACTTACGAGTACCAAGTCGACATGAAATTAGCGGTGATCAATATTCCGGCTGGGTTGGTATTGGTCAGCGACGTACCGCCAATGGTTACGGTACGGGTCAAGACCACCGGCAAGCAGCTCATTGCCTTGTCGACCAGGCAGCATACATTGGCGATTGATGCATCGGAATACAAAGACGGTTCGTTCGAGCGTGACTTGACGGACCGCGATGCCGCCGCGGCGTTTGACCAGGCCTATGAGCAAGTCGGAATCGTCTTTCCGCGAAAGCTGTTTCTGCGCTTTGAGCGTGAGACAGCCAAGAACATATTGGTCGAACCAAAAATCCGTGCTGCAGCTGCCCCCGGATTCATTATTGTGGGGCGGCCGCGAGTGGAGCCGGAAATGGTGCGGGTTACCGGTCCTAACTCCAGCGTTCGCCGGCTCAAAGGAATTGAGACGCTCCCGGTTGAGTTAAACGGTCTGACCAATTCGACCTCTCACAAGGTAGCGCTTCTGATTCCGGATTCATTGCGCTTGATGCTTGGCGATTCTGCCGTTACGATTTCCTTCCAAATCGAGCCGATGGCCGAGCGGACGCTTTCGGATGTTTCGGTCCGGGCGCCGCATGATTTCAACAGCAGTCGGTTTTCCTTCAGCCCCGCGACGATTGCGGTTCGGCTGGGGTTTCCCGCCTCATTGCGTGATTCGCTCGACTTCAAGCAGGTTCGGGCATCATTTTCGATTCTCGACGAATATCGCGATTCATCCCGGGCCGCGATCAAATACATACTTCCCAAGAATGTCACCGTAATTGGGAATTCGCTGGATTCCGTGTTGATATTGCAGCGGCTATGATCGTACTGGGTATTGAAACATCCTGCGATGAGACTGCGGTAGCTGTCGTCAAAGACGGAACGCAGGTGCTTGCGGATTTCGTCTATTCGCAGGTGGAGCACACCGAGTTCGGTGGCATTGTTCCGGAAATCGCCTCGCGCCAGCAATTGCGCAAGATCACTCCGGTGTTTGAAACCTGTAGCAAGGCATACGAGATTTCTCCGCGGACAATCGACTGCATTGCTGTTACGCGCGGTCCCGGGCTGATTGGTTCGTTGATGGTCGGGCTGAACTTCGCGAAGGCGCTGTCCTATGGCTGGAACATTCCTTTGGTGGGGGTCAATCATTTAGAGGGCCACATATTCGCAAACCTCCTGGCGGACAGTTCGCTCAAGCCGCCGTTTATTACGCTGATTGTGTCGGGTGGACATACGCTGCTTGTCAAGGTGGACGATTGGTGCAGTTACACGATGCTCGGGGCTACGCGCGACGACGCAGCCGGCGAGGCGTTTGACAAAGTCGCCAAGTTGCTGGGATTGGGATATCCGGGCGGGTACAAGATCGACAAGATGGCTTCGGTCGGCGACCGCGAATTCCATCGCTTCCCGAAATCGCAATTCAAGAAAGGCGAGTACCAATTTTCGTTTTCAGGGCTGAAGACCTCGGTCGCGGTATACCTGAAGGACAAGTCGGAGGAATTCAAGAACGAGCACCTCAATGATATCTGCGCTTCGTTTCAGGAGCGGGTCATTGACATGTTGGTAATGCCCAGCCTTAACGCGGCGCTCGATCACGGCATCGACTTGATCGCGGTCGGCGGCGGCGTGGCGGCAAATTCGCGGTTGCGAGCGGCATTTGCCGAGCGGGCAGCGGCACTTGGGATTCGGACCCTGTTTCCGGATTTCAAGTATTGTACCGACAATGCGGCGATGATTGCGTCAGCCGGGCATTTCCGCTTTGAACGCGGCGAACGCGCCGATCATACATTGACGGCCGTGCCTTACTTGCCGCTGTCTTAAGCCCCTCGACAGACAGGAATGTCTGTCCTACCAAGTATCCAACTCACACGTTGTACGGGCAATATCGATAGTCGGCGACGCCTTTGGTGCAGTACATCAATCGCCGCGGCTGCGAGCGGCCATCTCCGTTGACCGAATCGATCAACAGTCCGTGGCGGCAGCGCAGGCACTTCGCCGGTTGGCCTTCGATCATCGTGCCTGTAAACTTTGCTTGCCGAAACTGGCTGGTCGCGACCGGGTCATTGCCCGATTCGTGTATCCGTTCGATTGAGCCCACACGTTCGAATACAAATCTGCCGCGGTCAATCTCCAATTGCGCCTTCAAGTCGATTTCGTCGCCGACGGCTATCTCGGCGCGTTCGTAGACATCAAACGACAGCCGCGCATAGAATGGGTCGAGGAACTTGTCGTAGCCAAAGATGCCGTCGCGAAAATAGAGCAGCACGCCGCGTCCGGCGATCTTGAGGTTGCCGTTTTCGCCGTGGTTGACGAGTAACGGATTCACGGAAGCGACCGTGCCGCGAACTTCAATTCGTTTTCCTCTTAGCTCACTTACCCACTCTTCGAATTCTCCGAATTGGCGGATGAACTTGTCGTACTCGCTCTGTTCGATCTTCAGTTCCGGCTGATGGGATTCCTTGAGGTCAAAGAAGAATGGGCAGGAGAAGCAGTCCTTGCCGACATGTTTCTTGTCGCGATGGCATTTCTGGCCGTTTTCGAATTTCTGGCAACGCCAGCGAAACGACATGCAGCCGGCGGGGAAGCAGCCTTTGTTCTTGAGAATGTGCCATGCGGAAGTGCCGCTTTCGCGATGTTTGTGCAGACGGTGCGGACAGAAGAAGATGTCGGACCGTTTGTAGAGATTGCGCCATTCGGTCTGCATACTAAGATGATATACGCGATATGTAAAAGGAGCTTAAGGACTTTCTCCCTACGATATGGGGAGGCTCCCACAAATTCCCGTCTGCAAAATCCCCGCGCAGCCGCTGTTTCCTTTTGAACAGCCCGCCAAGCTTATCACCGGCAACGAAATACGCGCTCCGGAAAACTTAAGTGCATCTCGGCAAAATATCTGCACAGACAGATGCCGGAGATAATGCCCGAAGGAGGAAGCGCAATGCGAGTGAAGTTCACGCTGACGATGGATGACCTGACAGTTGACGACCAACATTACGATTCGGTCGTGATTGACTGGATTACCGAGGTCGAGCAGCAAGAGGTGCTTGACTTGTCGCAGAAGTGGATCACATCGCAAAACTTCCTCACCCGGAGGATGATCGGTTTGCAGCGCGTCGGTGAGTCCTCTCTGACGATTGAGCCGATCGATGAGACAATTTCCTCCGACTACGAATAGGGAGACGAGAAATGCAGGCAGGGTGGAAAGCGCAACTATCGCAACTCGCCGGGGATGTGCCGGGTCGGGCAACCGATGCCGTCATCGCATTCCATGGCTACCTAAGCGCCGAGTATGGGCCGGTTGCGGCCTGGGCCGTGTATCTCGCGATCGCGGCATTGTTGGCGCTGTTGCTCTGGCGTCTGGTCAAGTTCTCGTTCGATGTCGTTCGCTGTGTGGCAATACCATCGATGGCAGTCGCCCTGGTCGGGGCATGGTTATCGCCGCTCAGCTTCATGCACATCTTTCCAGTGGCGGCAGTGCTGTTCACCGGACTGATGGTCTTTCGAGGATAAGCACGTTCTGGCAGATAAACAGGCTAGAAGAACTTTGAATCGGGCAGCGCGCCCGACGGGGAGAAACTATGAGGCCGTTCAAACGCCGTAAAAAAACGAACTGTCCGCTCTGCAACGGAAAACTGGTGAAGGCGAAGGGTAGCCTGCGCTGTCCAGCTTGCCGAATCGAGGTTAACGGCGATTCCTGCCGCTTCCTCAATCTTCCAGCTTCCATTCACAGCGCTGCCGGCGGCGGTAAAGGATAGACAAAATGGAAACGCCGCAACGTTGCCATATCTGTGGCAAGGTCATGCACGAATTCAAGGGGGTCTATCTCTGTTTGCCTTGCAACGAGAAGTACGGCGACTTCTATGGGTTCTTCAATTCCGCCTCCCGCGACTACCACGAGGAGAAGGAATATGTGATCATCGATTGTCCCGGCGTGACAATTTATGACGAATCCAATTCGCGGGTGGTTCAGGGTGTTAAGTGGCACGATGACCGCGACCACTCCAAAGGGTACGAGATCGTTGGCAAACAAATCTATGCGCCTAACCACACCAAGACGCGGCGGGTGCCGAAGGACAAAGCCGGTAATATCAGCCGTTGTCAATCCTGCCAGGATTTCACCGTCCGCATGCGCATCTACAACTCACAAGTAGGTAAGACAGAATATCAGCAGAGTTCGCCACTGATGCCGAAAGACGGCGACAAGTATTCCCGCCCCGATATCCATGGGAAACAGTAGTTATCCATCCAAAATCGAAAAGACTTCATAGGGATACGTCTCTCGCAGCAGCTCGGCCTCCGCGGGCCGGTAGGTAATTACGCGCAAGTGCTCAACAGGAACCAGATTTAAGTCAAGATCACCGAGATGCCGCCATTCGGCTTCCGGCCGCCAATCGGCTACTTCTGAACGAGCCTTTTGGAAGAAGGGACGGTCCTCGGCATTCATCACTTCATAGTCCTCCTCCATCCCATAGCGAACTTCCCGAAATCCCGATTCAGCGGCGAAAGACTTTCGTATTGCGATTCCATAGGGTTCGAAACTGTAATACCCATACCTCCGGCGCCAGCGCATCAGCCGAAGAGCGTCATTCGGCGGCAGTGCGGCAAACGACACAACCGGAAATGCACCTCGAATGAATCGGTCGGAAGAACGTATGCGCACCTCGTCGAGAATTCGCCGCAACGCATGGAACGCCGAGCCCGGGTAGTCTTGTGAGTTGAGAATCGCCTCGTAATAATCGAATTGATCTTGACCGGGAAACGGACCCTGCGCCGAGCGCGTCCAATGAGTCAGAAAGTCCCATTCGCCGACAACGCCGGGATTAAGTTTGGCGGCGTTCCAATCATAATGGATGGTGTCGATGGTCTTGGGGTAGCCAATGCGAAAGGAAGCGTTGACCTTTGCGGAATTGGCGGCAAGCAATCGAGCCATGTTACCGTCCGATCTTACTGAAACTGGGGCGAGGACGCCTGCATGCGAAACGAGGAAGGCATCGCGAATATTCTGCCATAGTGCTGGATCGGCGCAGTCGAGAGTAAAGATTGAGGTTCTGTCAGTGTTCAGGTGGAATGCAGCAATGACCGCTTCCTGAGAGGAGAAGCCGTATTCATCCAACTGCCTTGGGAGTACGACAATCTGTCTGCCGCCGACGCGGTTGACCAGGTGAAGAATGATCTCCCAGGTATTCTGACCGATTGAAGTCAGAAAGACAGATTGGTCGGATTGCAGCGATGCAACGGCTCGGGAAGTTGCCTGAATCCACGGGTCTCTCGCGCAGGGCCGCCGCGACTGGCGGGAGTTCAGCACCAGGCAAGACTTTTTGGCTGATATGATGAGATCGAACTGTTCGAGCGAGATTTCTGTGCCCATTCCCGTCTGACCGAGAAAGCCCTATTTCCATCCGGCACTGCAATAAGGTCAATTGGGGCAAAAAAAACAACCCGCGTCTTCACAGACGCGGGTTGCAAGATCACTTTACTATCAGGCGAAAAGCCTGTGCAAAGCAGAAGGGGGCAAGATTACTTCTTGCCGGCTTTCTTTGTACCCTTCTTGGCAGTCGACTTCTTAGCGGTCGACTTCTTGGCCGTGCTCTTCTTAGCTGCTGCTTTTTTCTTCACGGGACCCTTCTTTAGGTTTAAGGTTGCGGCTTTAGCACGAACGGCGTCGATCGATCTGCCGAGACGCTTGGCGATCTCGCGTGCGGTTTTCGATTTGTAGTTCGCCTTTAGAAAAGCGACATTGGCAGCCGACCACTCGTTCGCACCCTTCTTTGTTGACTTCTTATTAGTTGATTTCTTAATCGTCTTCTTCTTCGCAGTAGCTTTCTTTACCGCCACAACGAACTCCTCTCGCAAAGGTTCAAAGGTTGATCATTCGGATTTATGTTCCAAGCGGGATGATCAAATGATCTACCCATCTCAAATTGCAAGAAGTCAACATCAGCCGCGGAGTACCGTGCTGATGCTGCAGAGACGAGTTCGCGACGATCATCGTTTGTCATCTTCGCTTTGCTTTTTGTTCTGTCTCTCATCTTTCGAACTCGTGTCTTCAGCATCTCTGCCGGTTCTAAATTCATTTGCACGTAAGAGTGATTGTTAGAGCAAACTAAATCAACAAAAACTTTTTGTTATTGCGCAAAAAATCTGTCGGACGCTCTTGAGTCACTCTCCATTCTTTTCACTCTCTACTTCTCTTCATCGGAATTTTCAAAATCATCTTGAACATTTCTGGTGATTTTGTCCTGTAAATTTGCGGTGATCACCTGAACAGCGACAGCGAAGTCTATGTTGATGCATGCGGAATGATCGACGAAAAGAAGTCGCTTCAGCATCCGGCGAGCACCCAAAAGTTTTTTTGTTTTTTTATGATCGAACACTTGACAACAATTCGTTTGAGTCAAAAAATCGCACCGTTGTCCGTCCGAAAATTCTAAATTGTCCGCCGCCGGGAGAGACGCCGACAAAAATGTTGGCCTCGAGTCGGCTAGAATGAGCGAGATGGTTCCGTAAATCGGCGCAATCGAGCGAGCGATCCGGCGCCACGGAGAAAGTTCACACCGCTTGCCGGCTGCTTGCGGCACGCGGCATGGATATTGGTCGAAATGGCTCCATAAGAATTCCCTTGACAATATCGTGCCGGAGGAATTTCTTGCTATTCGCTAATGCGCCCATAGCTCAACTGGATAGAGCGTCTGACTACGGATCAGAAGGTTGGGGGTTCAAATCCTCCTGGGCGTATTTTTCTTTGCCCGCGTAAATTCTCCTTGGCTCATTTGCACAGTTTTAGGTCATTATGCGTAACATTAGTGACTCGGCTGCATTTCGGGAGGTAGAATCAGATGTCAGTACCTATTCAAGTTCCCACAAATCAAGTTAGAATCGTTTCTGGAATGGAACATCACAGTGTGATTGTATTCATTAGCTTTATGCTCGCTGCACTCTTCGCCTTGAGCGGCTGCAGCAGCGACAAGCCGAATGACCCGGGCACTCCGACGACAGACCGTCTTGCTGGCGGCGGACGCGAAAGCGATAGCGACCCGTTCGTCGGTGGCCCAGGCGATTCCGGACCAGTTGACTCACTGCCGGGACTTCCGGACCCGAATGTTGAGTTCTTTCCAGTCTACTTCTCGCAGTATGGCTGCGCCCAACAGCAGCAATTTGAAGTTCTCACAAATCAACATGATTGGGACGAATGGTGGGGATATGCGGTTGAGTGTTCCCAGGGACTCGGGAAACGAAATTACATTCCCATTCCCGACTCGACGATAACGGACAGCAGCTGGATCGGTCCCGACAGTCTCTGGCCCGGCAAAGCGCCGATAGTCAATTTCGATGAAAGCATGATCGCGATTATCAAATTGGAACAGGGGATCGCCGGGAGGTACATCTGGATTCGTGAATTCGTCGACAACGAAGAAGAAGTTACAATTTACTATGAGGTCTCTTCACCCGGAGACGATTGTTTCGGGCCGTTGGTAGATCCAAATGTGCTGACGATTCCCATGGCTGCATTTGTGGTCCCACGCAGAACCAACTCGGTCATTGGACTGGTGCGCGAGAATATTACGTATCATTGCTCCTGGGAGCCGGACCCTGCTCTCCCGTTGACGCTTTACTATACAGATGCGCCTTGCGCTGAACTGGGCGCGGGCGAGCAAATCATTCGGACCGAGGACGAATTCAAGACCTGGATCGAGGCTGCCTGGCAATGCGACCGCGATCGCTGGGGGAATGTTGGCGACAGTCTGATTATCTTCCCGGATTCGACAATGATCGGCGACGGGCCGGGAACGCCGCCGTTTGGATTTGCCGAGATGGTCGATTTCACGACACATGCGGTCATTATCTTGCGGGCGGATGTGCAGACAGCTTGGGGCGGAGGAATCTGGGTGAATAAGTTCGAGTCGACGGATGCGAGCACGAAGATTGAATACAGCATCATGGTGCCCGGTGAGGACTGCCCGGCAGTCGGCAATGGCGTGAATCTTCGCCCGACCGTAGCGATCCGCGTGCCGCTGCCAATAAATGAACCTGTCAATTGGACGCGCTTGGTTGAGACCATTTCCTGCGACTGGGTGGGAGACAGTACAGTAGTTGGTGGCCCGCGCTAGTCCATTAAGGGCCGTTATTCGCTGTCGTACTTTTTGCGTTCGCTCTTGGAGACTTCCGTCGAAAGGGGATATATCTGGATTTCGGGAATCTGGGCGTATGCTGGCGCATCGGCGACGTCCCCGATTAATCGCGCAACATCTGCCGTTTCCAGTAACTGCATTCGTTTGGGGTCGCCCGCGGAGATTATCTCGCCGGCAGAGTTCATATTATTCGGAAATACGCTCGTGACACGAATCTTAAACGGCTTGAATTCCAGGCGCAGCGAGTCGGCAAGTCCCTGAAGACCAAATTTCGAGGCGCAATAGGCCGAGATGTTCGCCTGACCTTGCTTACCGCCGATAGAATTGATAAAGACTATCTGCCCCAGTGACTTCTTTAGGAGTGGAGCGACGGCTTTGGTCATTAGGAAGTGCGACTTAAGATTGACCGAGATAATCTGATCCCAGGAAGCCTCGTCGAACTCTTCAATTCCACCCATCAAGAATATCCCGGCATTGTTCACCAACAAGTCGAGCTGGCCAAACGACTCAGCACAGATCCGGGCGACCTCGATACAGGTGCCGGCTTTCGTGATATCGCCGGAGAAATACTTGACCTCGGGCCGGTCCGTCAGGATGCGCAGGGCAGTTTGCGTTAGTTGTTTGTCGAGTCCAACCAGCAGGAGTCGAAATCCGCGTGCCTGCAGTTCCTTGGCGGTCGCAAGACCTAAACCGCGCGACCCGCCGGTAATAATCGCTACTCTTTCCAAGAATTACCTCCGCCTTATTTCATTCGAATTGAGATCCAATTGTTCATCGTGAGACTTCAAATCGGTTATTTTCGGATTCCCAAAGCACAACCCGCGAGAGTAAGCCCTTACCTAGCGCTGCATCGAGCAATTCGAAGATTCTGCCGGCAAACGCCTCGGTCGTGGGAATCAAGCCCTTCATGAAAGGAACATCGAGATTCAAATTCCGGTGGTCGACCTTGGCAATGACCTCGGTTTCAATGATCTGCTTGAGAGTCTTCAGATTGATAATCATTCCGGTCGACGGATCGATTTCGCCGCTCACGCTGACCTCGAGCACGTAGTTGTGGCCGTGGCCATTGGGATTAGAGCATTCGCCGAAAATGGCGCGGTTTTCGTCATCCGTTAGGCCCGGCTTAAACAAGCGGTGTCCGGCGCAGAAAGTCATTCGTCTGGTTATCGTAGTTTTCATACTCTATCTCGCCGGCGCCATGCCGGTAAGAATTATGTTTTCTCCAGTCAGGGGTTCGGATTCATCGGATGCCAGGTACAGCACATGCTTGGCGACATGTTCGGCAGTCAGGTTGGCTTTGACGCCGGGCGGCGAGGCTGATCTCATCATCTGCGTGTCGACACCGGACAACGATAGCTGATTGACGCGAATGTTATTCTGCATGTTCTCAAGCGCCAACATTTCGGTCAGACCCCAAAGGGCATATTTGGTCATGTCATAAGCTCCGAAACCGGGAAATTTCTGCACGTCAAAGCAGCCAGACAGAGAAGAGATGTTTACAATCGCGCCGCCGCCGCGCTGCTTCATCATGGGCAGCGCCTTTTGGCTAAGCAACATTGGTGCGGTAACATTGATTGCAAGCATCGCCTGGAAGTCCGCAAGTTGGTACGCTTCCAATTGCGACTTGATCAGAATTGCCGCGTTGTTAACGAGGACGTCGATATTGAGATTGGCAGCCCGTATCCTAGCGAACAGTGCATCGATCTGTGTCGGTTGCGCCAAATCGATTGTTTCGGCCATTACACCCGCGCCGAGCCGGCTGCACGAAGCCGCCGCCTCGCCAAGTTCGCTCTTGGTTCGGGCGACAATCACGAGATTTGCTCCGGATTGAGCGAAGGCTTCCGCGATGGCGCGCCCAATGCCGCGGCCCGCGCCCGTGACGAGGGCGGTTTTGCCGACGAATTGTCTTTGTGATTCCATTGGGAATAAATATAGAAAATCGCAAGCCATTTGCAACGGGTCTTATGCGGTCCCCTGGAGCAGATTTGCCTCGATCCGGTTGCAAAGTGGAACGGATTTGCTTATGTTAATACTATCGTTCAGGCTACAGCAGAGATCAATCTTTCTCGATTACTTAATTGGAAGAATCTCACTCGTATCGATAAATAGAGGATAACAATGGCCAAGCTGAATAACATACTCGATGCAATCGGCAATACACCGCTCGTGCAGCTCAAGCGCATGGTGCCGGAGGGTTGCGCCGATGTATTTGCAAAACTGGAGTTCATGAACCCGGGCGGCTCGATCAAGGACCGCATGGCGCGCTATATCATAGAAGATGCCGAAAGGCGCGGCGAACTCAAGTCCGGGATGATCGTTGAAAACACCTCCGGCAACACCGGCGTTGGCGTTGCGATTGTCGCCGCAGTGAAGGGCTATAAGGCGATATTTACGATTCCGGATAAGATGTCCGATGAGAAGATCAACTTGCTCAAGGCGTTCGGAGCCAAGGTCGTTGTCACCAAGACGAATGTGCCTGCCGAAAGCCCGGAATCTTACTATGAGACGGCCAAGCGGATCCATCGCGAGAATCCCGGGTCGTTTTACCTAAACCAGTATCACAATCCGAAGAATATCGAAGCGCACTACAATCTGACCGGACCGGAAATCTGGAAAGATATGGAAGGCAAAATTGACTATTTCGTCGCGGGTATTGGCACCGGCGGCACACTTTCAGGCGCAGGGAAGTTCCTCAAGGAAAAGGACAAGAATATCAAGATCATTGCGGTCGATCCCTATGGATCGGTGTTCTATGACTTTTTCAAGACCGGCAAGCCGGGCAAGCCGGAGGTCTACAAGGTCGAAGGAATCGGCGAGGACATGATTACCCAGGCGATGGATTTCTCGGTAGTTGACGACATGATTCAGGTCAATGATCGCGACTGTTTTCTTACCGGCCGCGACCTCACCACCAAGGAAGGGATATTCGCGGGCGGATCCTCCGGCGCAGCCGTGTGGGGAGCGCTGCAATTTGCCAAGAAAGCCGGACCGGGCAAGCGCATCGTAGTAGTCCTGCCTGACAGCGGGACACGGTACCTGTCCAAAATGTTTAATGAGACCTGGATGCGCGATTATGGATTTCTGGAAGAGCGTCCGGAGCTCGGCACTGTGCAGCAGATTCTCGACCGTAAGAATGGCCAAGAGATCATATCCGCGGCGAGCGAAGACACGCTGCACAATGTGATCGATAAGATGAAAAAGTTCGATATCTCGCAGCTGCCGGTTTTGGAGAGCGGCGAACTAATCGGATTGATTCGCGAATCGGACTTGTTGAGCCTGATGGTGTCGGGCCGCTATTCGCCCTCGCATACTATTAAGGACGCAATTGTTCGCGAGTATCACATGGCAACGCGGTCGATGCCGGTATCGCGGTTGGCAGAACTATTCTCAAAATCGAGTGCCGATGTCGTTTTTGCGGTTGATAACCGCAAGCTGGTTGGTATCTTGACCAAAATTGATTTGATCGACTATCTAGCAGGAGCGTGATTTTGAAAGATTATGTACCGTCCAAGCATCAGTTTGAAACCAACGCCATCCATGCCGGACAGCCGCCCGATCCGAGCACCGGGGCGATAACTTTTCCTATCTATCAAACCTCGACGTACGTCCAGGAAGGCATCGGCGGCCACAAGGGATTTGAGTATTCCCGTACATCGAATCCGACTCGCTGCGCGCTGGAAGAGTGCCTCGCTGCGCTTGAGGGCGCCAAGTACGGGCTGTGCTTCGCTTCGGGCATGGCAGCGACATCGAACGTAATGACGCTGCTGAAAGCCGGCGACCACGTAGTGTGCTCGGATGATCTCTACGGCGGGACGCCGCGCGTCTTCAACCGTGTATATGCGGATTACGGCATTGAGTTTACCTATGTCGATACTTCGTTCACCGATAGAATCGAAAGCGCCATCAAACCGAATACGAAGATGGTCTTTATCGAAACGCCGACCAATCCAATGCTCAAGATCACCGAGATTCGCGCGGTAGCGACCTTGACGAGCCGGAAGAACCTGATCTTGGTGGTTGATAACACCTTTGCCTCGCCTTTCTTGCAGCGGCCGCTCGATTTGGGCGCCGATATCGTCGTGCACTCAACGACCAAGTACATCAACGGCCACGCCGATTCAGTCGGTGGCGCAGTGTTGACCTCGAACGATAAACATTATGAACGGATGAAATTCTGCCAGAACGCCGCCGGCGGCATCATGGGACCGTTCGATGCATTCTTGACAATGCGTGGAGTCAAGACGCTAGCGTTGCGTATGGAGCGCCAATGCGAAAATGCCATGAATCTGGCTGTGTACCTTGAGAGTCATCCCAAGGTCGAGAAGGTCTATTACCCCGGGCTCGAATCGTTTGCCCAACACAAGATTGCCGAACGGCAGATGCGTTTGTTTGGCGGGATGATATCATTCGAGATCAAGGGCGGGCTTGAATCGGCCAAGAAAATGCTGGCGAATACGCCGGTGTTTGGACTTGCCGAATCTCTCGGCGGCGTCGAGTCGTTGATTCAACACCCGGCGATGATGACCCACGCCTCGGTTGCGAAGGAGATACGCGACAAAATCGGTATCAGCGACGGGTTGATTCGGATTTCGGCTGGGATTGAGGCATATGAAGACCTCAAGCGCTCGTTGGACTGCGGATTTAGCCACGTTTAACATTCTCAAGGCAGACCCGAACAAGGGTCTGCCTTTTTCGTTATAGGTAAACCATCATGTACACCTCAAGCTACACATTCGGCGTTGAAACAAAGTTGAGCTATGCGGAAGCAAGGCGTCAGGTCGAGACATTACTCAAGGAAGTTGGATTTGGAATACTGACCGAAATTGACGTGAAAGCGACATTGAAGCAGAAACTAGATGTCGAATTTCGACCGTATGTCATTCTCGGCGCCTGTAATCCCAAGATCGCATTCGAAGCATTCAAGGCTGAATTGGAAATAGGCACGCTGCTGCCGTGCAATGTGGTCATTTATGCAAATGACAAAGGCGGCACCAATGTCTCGTTCATGGACCCGCTCGCCGCTTTGGGATTGACCGAAAACTTTGGTCTGACGGCCCAGGCGACAAGGGTTCGCCAGCTACTTGAAGAGGTAGTTGCCAAATTGTCGTCTGAATCAGCTAGCTGATTAAATCGCCTTTGAATTTCCTCGTCCTTTGACCCTAAACACGACATCTTCGCCGCTGCTATGAATGCGGTTCCATTTCCAGAAATAATCCAAGTTGGAGCGGTACCTCCGCCGTACGGCGGCGTATCTGTGCACCTTGAAAGATTGATGACACGGCTGCGGGCCGAAGGTTTTTCGAGTCAATTGATAGACACCAGCGGCGTTGCCAAACAGCGAACCGACGTTCTCTGCTTCTCATGGCGTCAGGCGTTTTTCCATTTGCTCCGCCGCGAGTCGGCAATAGTGCACTTTCATAACTTTGCGCCGCGCAATCTGTATCTCTATTCGATTCTGGCGACACGGCACAAGACAATACTGTCTTTCCATAATGAGCGGTTTGCAGCCGACCTCAAGGGCTACAGCGCCGTTGAGCAGGGGTTGTTCAAGCGCCTGCTTGACAATTTTGAGTATGTGATTATCGATAGCGAGGAAAACCGTAACCGCGCGCTCGGACTCGGAATAGACGCTGCAAAGTTGTTAACTATCCCTGAATTCTTGCCGCCGCCGATAGACGAAACAGCGAGTGATTCGTTGCCGCAGGAAATCAGCGAGCTGCGGGCGAAGCATAAGTTCCTGCTCGCCACAAATGCCTATAAGCTGGCGTTTCATCGCGGCGAGGATTTGTACGGGATAGACTTGATTTTAGAAATGACTCACCGAATCGCCACGGGAACAGAGTCTGACGTCGCGACTGTCATCTTGCTTCCCAATCATGGCAATGACGAATACCTGGCGAAGCTTCAATCTCGGATCAATGAACTGGGGATAAGCGACAGTTGCCGGTTGGTGACAGTGCCGCTGGCGGAGACCTCGGTCTTGTGGCGCACGGCTGATATCGTTATCCGTGCGACCAATACTGATGGCAACTCGATGAGCGTTTTGGAGGCGATTTCGGTCGGAACGCCGGTGATTGCCAGCGATTGTGTTGCCCGACACGAGGCGGTCGAACTTTTTGAGAACCGAAATGTTGACAGCTTAACTGATGCAACGCGCAATGTTCTAGGTGATCTTGAACGCCATCGCAATCTGATCAGAAATGTATCGCTCGAGGATAACGGCGCGAAATTTGTAGAGCTATATCGCCGTCTTTTCGGCACTACCAGGCTGCAGGATAGCGATTGATGCGCCGGTTAACAGCAGCAATCGAATCCGCGATTAGGAACGCCGGAGCCAAGGGGTTTTTCCATCTCTTTTCAGCCAATATTCTGATCAACTTGTTTGCGTTCGGATCACAGTTGTTGGTCGTGAAATTCCTGTCGCCGGCCGAAATGGCGGATATCAAGACGATGCAGTCGTTCACGGGTATTGCGGTCGTGTTGGCGGGTTTCGGTTTGAACGCCGCCGTGCTCAAGCTCTGCTCTGAATCGCGGCCCGAGTCTGAGCGAAGCGCGATTTTCCGGCAAAGCCTGATACTGTCAATATTGCCAATTGCGGTCGTTCTGATTGCTGGGGTCGCGGTTGCGCAGCTCAAGCTATTCTCTCCGGAGCAACGCGTCAATCAGTGGATGATCGTTTTCCTTTTGACGATTCCCGCAACCGTGATCACGTCCCTGATCATGATGTATCTGCAAGCACGCAAACGGATCAAGCTGATGGCTACAACACAGACAATTCTGCGCATCATCGGATTGATCGTAATTGTTGTCGCCAGCTACTACTTTGGATTTGCGGGATTTGTAATCGCGACCGTCGTCGTGGCGATGACAGCGCTGATACCGCTGCTGCGCATGGTGAGCAGCGATCTGCGCGCGGAAAAGGTCAAAGCAGGACTGGACAGAATTTGGTATTTCGCTCGTTGGAGTCTGGCCGCCAATTTGGTCGGCTCGATCAATAGTTATCTAGATATCCTGATGCTCAACTATCTTGTCGACGACCGCATCGGAATGGGTTACTACAGTATTGCGACGATCTTCATTTTGGGACTAAATCAGGTTACCGCGACCGTCCAGGCGATTGCAACGCCCTACTTTTCCGAGTATAGCAACAATGAGGCACAATTCATGCGGGTGCTGCGCAAGTATCAGAAGATGCTGGTATTGGTCGCGCTCGGGTTGACTCTGGTAACCATGATCGCAGTTCCCTGGTTTATCGAACTGATCTATGGCGATAGCTATGCCGCGGCTGGTACATTTTTCCGAATACTCGCGGTCAAGTACTTCCTTTGGAGCTGCTACGCACTTCTGGGAATTGCGATTTGGGGAATTGGCAAGATGAAGTTCAGTTTCTACAGCGTTTTGGCGGCGCTGATCATTTCAACCGCGGTGAGTTATTGGTTGATACTCGATCGCGGCCTTCAAGGGGCAGCCTACGCTCAAGTCGTGTCATATGCGTTAAACTTGATTATCGTAACAGTGATGACAAGATTGGCTTTGCGCGGACATTTCCGCA
>CAZIBI010000003.1:100474-109870 GCA_964537215.1 uncultured Ignavibacteria bacterium
AAGATGCAGCGACAATCCCCGGAGATATGAAATGAGATTGTCGAGCCTGGCAAATCCATTGAGTTACTATGCCTACTTTCGCAAACGATATCTGCTCAAGCGCATTCGTAAGGTCGGCGTTAATTTCCTTTTTGACCCTTTGAGTACCATACTAACCCCGGAGCACATCGAAATTGGGGACAATGTCTTCATCGGCGAGCGTGCGCATATCTCCGCCGAAGTCAAGATTGGAAACAACGTCATGTTTGGGCCGCGTCCCATGATAATCGGCGGCGATCATTATTTCGCTGTCCGCGGGAAAAGCGTGCGCTTCTTGCATCCGGAGGAGCGCGAAAATGTCGAGCCGATCGTGATTGAAGATGAAGCCTGGTTCGGCGCTGGAGTAATCATTCTCGGTAACGTAACGGCAGGCATGGGTTGTGTCGTAGGAGCGGGTAGTCTAGTCTCAAAATCGATACCGCCGTACACAGTTGCGGTCGGAAATCCTTGCAAACCAATCCGGCGCATTTTTGACGATGTCCGGCTGTATGATCATCTCGTTGCTCTGGGACAGAGCGCTTCACTGGCGAATGAGATTACTGCCCGGCGCAAGCGCGAGCTGGTAGCGTGGAACTGCTCGGAGCTGCCCGCAATCGACAAGACAGATTTGTATTGGGAAACCAAGCCCCATAAGTAGAACGCAGAAGCCGCTCTCGCAACTTCTGCGCAACTATCCAAAGATTAGAATTCTACTCCGTCAGCAACTAGCGCAAGGCGCGGGTCCTCCGGCGAAAATATAGTTGATCAGATAAACCGCATCGGAAATCGTGATAATGCTGTTGCAGTCAGCATCGCCGGCACTAAGAGGACTCGGCGCCGGACCGCCGGAGAAGATGTAATTGATCAAATACACGGCATCGGAAATTGTCACGATGCTGTTGCCGTCGGCATCACCGCAAACCGGTCCGACCGGGTCGCAAGCATCGGGAACGCCGTTGGAGTTGGTATCGGGCGCAGTGCCATAGAAAATTTCGCAGCTATCTGCCAGTCCATTGGCATTGCAGTCGGTGATCGCTTGATCTGGCACGATCTTGTAGATTGAACCGCTTTGATAGATCAGATAGATCTCGCCATAGTTGTCTTCGCCGAATGAAACCAGTGACGTCGTGGACAGCAGATCAAGCTCCGCCGTACGATCCTGAAAGTCTGTTTTGGTAATGCCGTTATATCGGAATGACCAAACCGTACCTTCGCAGTAGTCTCCAAAGAAGTAAGTACCCTGCAAGTCGGGAATTGCGCAACCGCTGTAGGAATAGCCACCCGTGATTGAACAGCCGGCGCTGTGGCTGTATTCGTGAATTGGATCGGTCGTAATACCGAGCGGGTCGCAGTTGGAAGAAGGGTTGAAGCAATGCAAGCCTTCGCGCAGACGCCAGCCGAAGTTGATATTGCCGGAATCGGCAGCCGGGCGCCAGTCGATTTCTTCCCACAAATTTTGTCCGACATCACCTATGAAGAAGCTGCCTGTGAGGCGATCAAAACTGTTTCGCCACGGATTGCGCAATCCCCAATAGAAGATTCGTTGTTCCTGCGGACCGCCAAAGAAAGGATTGCTGGGTGGAATGGCGTAGGGTGATCCCGAATCGACATCGATCCGGAGCATCTTACCCAGCATCGTGCTGAGGTTCTGTCCATTGTTATTTGTGTCGCCGCCGCCGCCGCCATCTCCGACCGCAATGTAGAGGTAGCCATCGGGACCGAATCCAATCCAACCGCCATTGTGGTTGCTTTCAATCGGATGGTTGATGGTAAACAATGTTGTCGCGCTCAATGGATTGGCGCTGTCGGGATTTGTGCCTGATACTTGCCACCGAGTAACGACGTTGTTGCCGGAAGAATTTGTATGATAGGTGAAGAAATAACCATTGTTGGCATAGTTGGGGTGAAATGCCAGCCCCAGAAGGCCCTCTTCGCTCGAAGTGCTGACAGGACTGATTGTGTGGAACGGTTTTGGGCGCATGACATGCGTTTTCAGATCCATGATGCGGATATCGGCACGGGTCGAAGTCCCGGCGGAACCGCGCTGCTCGACGATGAAGAGACGATCAAAATCACCGGGGGGCGAGGTCATAAAGACGGGACGTGTCAGTCCGCTAATGATCTGGTCAGCGATAATTGGTGTTTGGGCCGAAAGGGAAGCAGACGTTGCGAGAGTCAGGGCAAGTAATATCAGCAGGGAGAGACGTGCGAGATTTAACGAAAGCATAGGAATCCTCCAGACTCGTGCATGATGTATCGAAGTTAAGGACCTTTGAGATTATTCGTCGGACATTACCGAGAAGTACTAAGGTCGCGGGTAAACCTTTGTCAAAAAATGTACGCAACATGGACGTGTTTTGATGATAATCGCCCTGCCTTTTTGAGCAATTTACAGAAAAAAGGCTGTCGATGGATATCGACAGCCTTTTCGATAAGCTATTGCTTAACAGAACCTTATTTGGTGCTATTTCCCGCTTCCAGCCGGAGGGACTACCTTGGGCGTCTCGACCGGTTCCGCAGCGCCCGGAGCTTTCGGCATCGGTTGCGCGTCCTTCGGCATGACGAAAAGTGAGTCGTCAATCGGAACATTGACCGCGATCGAGTCGACGGTGATCATCTGCTGCATCGTTTGGCCGTTGGCATCGAGTTGCGACTGGATGCTGAACGGGAAGACGATTCCGTTTACTGCTTTGTGTTTCGAGAAGCTTTGGCTGGTGCTTGAGCTCTTCTCACGCAGGAGATAGAAAGTTGTGGCATCAAAGAAGTACAACGTAGTATCGCGCATGCCGGTTACATACTGCACCTTATATGCCTTTGCGCCCTTCACCACATCTTCGCCGAGATTCTTGACGGTGGCGCCTTTCTTCTTGTAGTCGAGGAAAATGAATTGATCCGACTGCTTGTCGGCTTCATCTTTTTCTTCTCCGGTAAGTTGATACGTATGCATGGCCATGGTCTGGTCGACCTGTGATGCCCAGGCTTGGGTACCGTTGGTGCCGCCGCCGCCTACCATCATATTGTTCATGGAAACCTTGATAAAGCTCTTAGTCGGGGGAACCATAAACATTTGAATATCAAGCGGCATGCCCTGCATAAACATGCTGCCTTTCATTACGATGGTTTTGACGCCACGCATAGCAGCTTCGCCGCCGGAAGCTTCGAGATGCTTAGCGATGATTTCATCGGCAGTCATTTCTGCCATCACCGGGACGGCGGACAGAACAAACAATGCCAACAGTAGTGCGCAAATCTTCTTCATCAAATCTTACTCCTTAATTCACTCCATTTATTGTCACTTACGACCGTTGATACTATGACATTGGCGGACTAAGCGCAACAAGTTTGAGCCGGATTGAGCCGCGATTTTAGTTGCCAATGGACAATTGCCGACCTATTTTATCAACATCAAGAGTCTACAATTTGAAGGAGTCGAAGGTTTCAAACCAAATGGAGGTAAGATGAACCTAAAGGCTAAGTTGTTATTAGTCATGCTCGGAGTTCTGATGTTTAGTACTTCGAGTTACGCATTTCGCTTCTCGGTAGGCGGTTTCGTCGGTACGAACACGCCAATTGCCCAAGAGGATACCGAATCTGGAATGGCTTATGGAGCCAAGGCGCGCATTCCGCTGCTGGGATCGATCGGTATCGAACCCAACATTATGTGGATTGAGAATGGCGACGCGCAATTTGATGTCGAAGGCGGCTGGAACACCACGATGGAGCACGAAGGCGGCAAATACACCAGCTTCGGCGTCGACCTGGTATTCGGGAGCATTCAGGGTTACAAGGGCTTCGGCGCCTATGGAATACTCGGAATTTCTTCGGCGAAATTTGAGAAGAAGGGCATTCCGGACCTTAAGGAAGGTACATACTGGCTGGGTCTCGGGTTGGCGTACGGATTTACGGACAACATTTCGCTCGATGTCCGCGGCAAGGCATTCATCTTCCCGTACAAAGATGAAGCAAATCCGAACAGTGACGACAAAGGTTCCCGCAAGAACGCTTTGATCACTATCGGATTGAACTATTACTTTGGCTTTACGGAGTAGGCAAATATGAAGAAATTTCTACCGATTGCGATTAAGACGTTGATTGTCGGATTGATTGCGTTCTTGTCGATGGGCGCAAGCTGCATCACCACCGGCAATGTTATGGTGGTTGAATATCTGGATGATCTTCACGCCGAAACCGGTGTGACGATCAATTCCGGAGATGTCGATTTGTCGACCAACAGCGACTGGACCGATCACAAGGCCGATATCGTCGGAATTGACGATCTCGGATTCGCCTGCCGGATCACGAACAATTCCGGCGTTGCGGCCTCAGGTCAGCTTTACGTGTCTGCCAACGACAAGGACTACACAACTGAAGCGGCGATTCGCGCCAACGCGATCTTAGTTCTCGACGGTATTGTCGTCCCGGCCGGCGAGACGCGCGATATCGAGTGGCAGGATTCGTATGATTACCTGCAGAATTTTGATCTGGTCAAGGAAGTCATCTTCGGCGAGCAGTTCCATTATTACTTCATCGCTGCCGAGACGCCGTTCAACATCGACGTGACCGACTTGGTCTTGTTCTTGTCGGTTAACGGCAAGCCGTAACGATCAATCAAGTCTCTTGATTTGTGTTAAGGACCCCGATTCGTCGGGGTCTTTTTTTGTGATGAGCTTAACCGAGGCCGGGGAAAAGCGCAAGCAATCCGGTGGCAATGAATTCGATCGCGATGGCTGAGAGAATCATACCCATGGCGCGAGTCAGAGTATTCACACCGGTGCGCCCGAGCTTGTGGCTAAGGGGAATCGATAGACGCAGCAATATCCACGTAAGTAACGCTACAAAGACCACGGACAGAATGACGAACCCCTTGCCGGACCAGCCTTCACCGCGATGGGCAAAGACGATGACGGTGCTGATCGCGGCAGGTCCAGCCAAGAGCGGGACTGCGAGCGGAACGACAGCGACGTTTTCTTTCGCGACGGCTTCAATTTCTTCTTCAGGAGTTTGTTTGGCGGGGCTGACTTTCGCATTCAGCATCGAGATCGCGAGGAGCAAGATCAGGATTCCGCCTCCGACTTGAAATGATGCGAGGCGAATTCCCAAAACTTTCAACATCGGTTCGCCTACGAGGGCAGCTGCCACCAGCACGACGGCGAGCGCAATCGACGCTATTCTGGCGGTTTGTGCCCGTTGATGCGGGCTTTCATCGGAAGTGATACTGATGAAGATTGGGATTGCCCCAAACGGGTCGACGATGACGACAATTGCCGTCAAGATCTCAATGTATTGGTGCCAATCAAGCATAGTTCGTAGCTGCAAATAAGATATCTTGAGTACTCATGACAACGACATTTTCGTTGTTGTTCAGGCGTCGCAGAATGTACCTTATTGGTCGACTATTGGCGCCGCCGGGCGCATTGGACTTAAGAAGAGGAGATAATTATGGATTCCAAGTTCTTGCGGGAATTCCTGACTCATATCGAGTTATTCAAAGACCTCGACCATGAAGAGCGTGATCTGTTGATCTCCGGGATTGTCGTTCGCGAGCACGCCGCTGACGTGATGCTCTTCGAAGAAAACGCAGCCCGCGAGGAGATGTACATCATCTACCAGGGCGAGGTCGAATTGCTCAAGCGGACGCCATATGGCGAAGAGATGCGGCTGACGGTTTTCTCGAAGTTTGATTTCTTCGGCGAAGGCGCCATCATGGAGGACTATCCGCACAGCACGTCCGCGCGAACACTGTCGCCGTCGACACTTCTGACAATCAGCCGCGCCCGGTTTTACGAACTGTCACAAGAACGCCCGGCGATGGGTTTCAAGTTGATTTCGCGGATTGCGCGAGTGATTTCTCGGCGGATGCGCCAGGCCGGGACGCGTGTCGTTAACGTAGCGGCACAGTATGTGTCTGGCCGCACCCGTACGGAGCACGATCTTCTAGGCGATCGCGAGGTGCCATCGGAGTATCTCTACGGAATTCAGACTATGCGGGCGCTGGAGAATTTCAACATCAGCGGCATCTCGCTGGCATACTATCCGGACTTCATCGATGCCTTGGCGATGGTCAAAATGGGAGCTGCGAAAGCCAACATGGAGCTTGGGCTGCTGCCCAAACCGATCGGCGAGGCTATCATTCAAGCGTGCACTGAAATTACGCACGGACGATGGCATACACAGTTCGTAGTCGACATGATTCAGGGCGGCGCGGGAACTTCGACCAACATGAACGCAAACGAGGTAATTGCCAATCGCGCCCTCGAAATCCTGGGACTTGAACGAGGCGAATACAAGCACTGTCACCCTAACAACCATGTCAATCTTTCGCAGTCGACCAACGATGCCTATCCGACGGCGCTCAAGATCGCGCTGATCAACGCCAATGGCAATCTGGTTGCCGTGCTCAAGAAGCTGATCGCATCCTTCTACGCTAAAGCCGAAGAATTCAAGAGCGTCATCAAGATGGGACGAACTCAGTTGCAGGACGCAGTGCCGATGACATTGGGGCAGGAGTTTGAGGCGTACGCCGTCATGCTCGAAGAAGAGATCGACCGTTTGGAACAGAATGTCTCGCTATTTCTGGAAGTCAACATGGGCGGGACGGCCATTGGAACTGGGATCAACGCCGACCCGCGCTACTCAAGGCTGGTGATTGGGCATCTGCGCCAGATTACCAGGCTTGATCTGAAGCTTGCGAAGAACTTGGTCGAAGCCACGCAGGACACGGGCGCATTCGTGATGTATTCCTCGGCAATCAAACGCCTGGCAGTCAAGCTGTCGAAAATCGCGAATGACCTGCGCTTGTTGTCCTCCGGTCCAAGGGCTGGTTTGAATGAAATCAATCTGCCGCCGATGCAGCCAGGCTCGTCGATCATGCCCGGCAAAGTCAATCCGGTGATTCCCGAAGTTGTCAACCAGATAGCGTTTCTCGTCATCGGAAATGACTTAACCGTCACGATGGCGGCAGAGGCCGGGCAATTGCAGCTTAATGTGATGGAGCCGATTATTGCGCACAGTATATTTGAGTCAATCGAAGTGCTCAAGAACGGAATGTTCACACTCAAGCATCGCTGCATCGACGGCGTTACTGCGAATGTTGAACATTGCCGACGGACGGTAATGAATTCGATTGGCTTGGTGACGGCGCTTAATCCCGTGTTGGGATATGAGGCTTCGACCGAACTCGCCAAAGAAGCCCTGCGCACAGATCGCAGCGTTTACGATTTGGTTTTGGAAAAAGGGTTACTCTCGGCTGCCGAACTGGACAAGATTCTCTCACCGGAAAACATGATCCGCCCGCGCGATCCAGATAATGCTTGATTGGCGGGAATTAAGCTGTATCATTGTCTCGATGTTGGACGGCGAACTCTCCCCAATGAAACGGTAATTGAGAAGGACAGGTTTTCATGGCAAACGACCTGCGTTATAATGTTGCGAATCAACGGCTTTCCTATAATGGTCCGGCGGTCGAGTTTGGATTTGAAAAGGACCGCGTTCTTGAGTTTAATCACCGGCATCGCGCCGTCCTCGCCAACTATGATCTGCAACTTGAGTCGTGCGCGATTCTCAACCTGTGCGACCGGATCAATCACCGCTCCAATCTGGGTGCGCTCCGCAACCGGCAAGTTCGGCAGTCCGTCATTGTTTCCGCTGCAATGTCGGCAATATCAGTCGGGTTGCACGGGCGCGGAAGTCTCAACGAAGTTCCCAAACATCTCCAGACAGCCGACCTGAAGAACAATCTCAAGCGCGCCAACGACCGGACAGCCGCGCAAGTAATGGCCGAAGTCTTGCAAACCACCACGGAAACGCTTCCGGTCGGAGAAGAAGTCATCATTGAATCGGCAATTACCGAAGGTGTCCGAGTCAAGCCGGGTGTCGAAGCGGGCGGCAATCCGACAATTGCAGTTGGCGCCGTTTTCGGAAAACCGGAACACCGCGCCAAATACGGTTTGAAATTGCCGCGCAATGTCTCGCTCTTGTCGCTGGGCAATGACGTTATCGACGGGACGACAAAATCGGTCGAAGGTTCACATTCTAGTTTCACTGCGATGATGGTCACCGAATCGGGAGTGAAGCGGCATCTGCCGGATACTTACGTTCAGCGTTGGCTGGCCGGAGTGAATTTCGAGGAGTTCAATCCACGCGAGACCAAGCTAGTTGAGATCGCGGAGATAATTTCGAATGCCTACGGATACTCTTCCAAAGACAAGCTAAGTACGTTCTTTTTGGATCGGCCGCGCCATACGTATGCCATGGACATCCTCAACAAAGCAGGCGTAGCTACTCCGTTCGACAAGGATGGGGATCTGATGCCGGGTATTGTATTAGGATTGCACGGTTTGGCATTTCCGGACGGCAGGCAGTTGTCTTCAATGATTGGTGAGATCGGCGGTTCAGCGGAATGGGCCGTGGGAGTGTTGCCGCTGGTTTGGCGGGGCGGGCAAGCAATCGGCATGTTGACGAGTCAATCCTCGCTGACGCGCAAGGATCTTTCCCCCGAAGAACTGTGGAAAGAGCGCTTTCATTTCACCGAAGAGGAATTCATGCTGATTCAGGATGCGCGTTTCCAGCGCAAGCCGTATTTCACGATTCATGATATTCTGGATGATCCGATGGCAGGAGGAGTAAGCGCATTCGGAGCGATCACCGACAATTTCTTCATTCCGTTTCTACAGGGTGTTCATGCTCATCCGGAAAATGGCCGCATCAGTGTCAATGTGCTGGTGGTGAATTCAATTGGCATGGTAGATGTCTGGCAGATGGTGTATCGCTGCAATAACAATCTGAAAGAGACGTCGAGATTGATGGTGTCCCCGAAGGAGCATTTGGAGCACCTCGCGGGCGCCGAACTTGAACAGGCGATCGGCAAAATGTTGAACGACCAGCGCACCCGCGAACGGTACCTGATCTTCTTCAGCAACGAATACTACCCGGCATTGATACCGATCCACGACAAGATGGTGCTGTTGCTGAAAGCTGTGCAAGGGTTGATTGAGCGCGGTGCTTGGACGGAAAAGGATCGCGAAATCATCAACTGCACCCAGCGTCTCGCTCCGGAGTTGTTCGTCAATCAGGATTCGTAATGGGCAACACTAAAGCAGTCGGCTGGCGCGGATACTATCTTGCATTCGTTCGCCGCTGCGCGATGTAAACGCCAGCCAGTACTAGAAATCCGCCAATAGCACTAAAAACACCGAATTGTTCGTGTAAATAAGGGACGGCCAAAGTCGTGGTTGCTATTGGCTCCAGGTACAGAAATATCCCCGCCTTTGAAGCACCGAGCCGCCGAACACCCTCCTGCCAAAACCAGTGTGCTAATGCCGTCGCAAGTATTGCCAATATGAGAAGTGCGACGTAGACGCGGACCGGCAGGTGCAGGAA
>CAZIBI010000003.1:109970-141772 GCA_964537215.1 uncultured Ignavibacteria bacterium
GTGTATTGAAGTCCAGTGATCTGAATGAGAAAGTGCGCTGTTATCACAGCCGAACCGATGGCAATTTGTTTGATTGCGCCCGGTTTGCGTTCGAATTTTGCTCCCATAAAACGAGCCATTGCAAGCAGGATTGGCAGCCCGATAAAGACACGCAGGCCAAGCAACTCAACGGGAGTGAGGAATTCTAGGCAGACTTTAGTGGCAACAAACGACCAGCCCCACACGATCACCGCAAAAAGTAAGAAGAATACCGACATATCAGTTTGCGACGTGCCTGCAATTCGGGAAAGGCTGGATTAAAGCCATTTGTTTCGTTTGAAGAACCAGATCAAGCCGCCGACAATAATCAGCGTTACTGCCCAAAACATCACGTAGCCGTACTTGTAGCCGAGTTCAGGCATGTTCAGCGGGCCGACGCTGGTGTCGAAGTTCATCCCATAAACGCCGACTAGGAATGTCAATGGGATAAAAATCGTGGAAATGACAGTCAGTAATCGCATGATCTCGTTGGTGCGGTTGCTTAAGCTGGTCAGGTAGATTTCAAGCAGACCCGACACCATTTCCCGATTCGTTTCGACGCTGTCGGCTACCTGAATGACATGTTCATAGAGATCGCGAACATAGATGCGCGTATAGTCGTGGATCAGCGGTGAATCGGACCGCTCGAAAGAGCCGAGGACCTCGCGCAACGGCCAGATTGAGCGGCGCAATTCGATCAACTGGCGTTTCATGGCGTAGATTTCGTTGAGGCTACTTGGGCGAGGATTATTCACCAAGAGATTCTGGACCGATTCCAACTTGTCGCCGACGTGCTCGAGGACGATGAAGTAGTGGTCAACGACAGCATCGATTAAGGCGTGAGCCAAATAATCGGTGCCGAGAAAACGGTGGCGGGGAACTGTTTTGCGAATGCGCTCGCGAATCGGTTCAAATACGTCACCGGCGACCTCTTGGAATGAGATGACATAGTTCTTTCCGATTACGAGACTAACCTGTTCGGTTAGAATCTCGCTTCGGGATGGCGGAATATATAGCATCTTGAGCATCGCCACGATGTAATCGCCCATGTCGTCGAATTTGGGGCGCTTGTTGGTGTTAACAATGTCTTCAAGTATCAGCGGATGCAAGCCAAACTTCTTTCCGACTTTTTCGATAATTTCGATATTGTGTACGCCTTCGATATTGACCCAGACAACTTCTGCTGCGTCTGGCGATATGACGACCTCATCAATTGACTTGGCGCGAAATTCCTTCAGCTTGGTTTCGTCGTATTGTATGACATCGATGGTCACCGGATCACTGCGTTCGACGCCGACATAAATCAGCGAACCCGGGGTCGCTCCCAGTTTGCTGGAGATTCGATTGGAAGACTTCTTCATAGGCTCGTTCAGTGCTTAGGGTCGATTGTTTCGGACAATGAACATCTGTTCTTACCCCGGAGCAAGAAATTTCGCGAAACAACGGCATTGCGTCGACGTATTCAATTCTAAAGTTATCCGCGTACTGATTTTGCACCTGCTGTGCGACTTGTCGTCAAGTCGCGGTAGAACATTTTGACTCCCGCTTGCAGGGAGGATGGGAGAATATGCGTTCGGTAGGGAACTGTCTTTGTTTTTGTCTAATACTATTGTTCATGGCCGGTCCGGCGGCCTCGGAGCCGGAGACCCAAGTCAACAGCAACTCGATTCGGAAGAAAATTCGAGCGGTCAAAGCCAATCCGCATGCGCCGAAAATAGACGGTCGGTTGGACGACCCGATCTGGCAGACTGCCGAATTCCATAGTGATTTCTTGCAGCGCTTACCCACGGAGGGTGCCCAACCCGGAGAAAAAACCGAGGTTGCCATCGCGTATGATGAAAACACGCTCTATGTCGGTGCGCGCATGTATTGCGACCACCCGGACAAACTGCGGATGCACTTGGAACGGCGGGACAATCAAGGTCCGGCCGAACAATTCATCGTATCGATTGATTCCTACTACGACCGCCGCACCGGATTTGGATTTGGCGTCAACACGTCGGGCGTAAGGTTTGACCGCTACTATCCGGAGGATAGCGAAGGCAGCGCCGATTACTCGTTCAATCCGGTTTGGCATGCGCGTACGAGCGTCGACGACACCGGCTGGGTTGCTGAAATCGCGATTCCATTCTCGCAACTGCGCTTCGCCGCAAGTCCGACACAGACCTGGGGAATCAATTTCAATCGCTGGATTCCAGAGCGCAATGAAGACACCTATTGGGTCTACACGCCGCGCGAGGAAACAGGATTTGTTTCGCGGTTCGGCGATTTGACGGGTATCGAAGGAATCCGCCCCTCGCGGCGTATCGAGATTTTGCCCTACTTTGCTTCGGATGCGAGCTTTGTTGACGGCGACTTCACTGGTAATCCATTTGACGACGGACGCGATCTCGATCCACGCGTTGGCGGCGATCTCAAGATGGGGCTTGGACCCAATCTCACCTTAGATGCGACTTTCAATCCCGATTTCGGCCAGGTCGAGGCGGACCCGGCTGTCATAAATTTGAGCGCGTTCGAGACAGTGTTTGATGAGAAGCGGCCGTTCTTTACGGAAGGAAATCTGCTCTTGGAAGGCAATGGTCCCGGATACTTCTATTCACGCCGTATCGGCGGACCGCCGCACGATGGGGGTGTCGGTGAAATCACGCAACAGCCAAGCAATTCGACAATTTTGGGTGCCTCAAAAGTGACCGGGAAATTGAAGTCCGGGACTTCGATCGGGTTTCTTACGGCGCTGACGCAACGGGAATATGCACGCAATTACGACAGCGAGACAGATTCGACCTATAAGACACAGATCGAGCCGATGAGCTTCTATACCATCGCGCGCGTCGAGCAACAGCTTGGCAAAGAGAGATCGACGGTTGGCATTTCCTTGACCGGTGTAGAGCGGGATTTGGCGGGAGTGCAGAGGCTGGAAGACCGGATGCGCAAAAGCGCCATTTCCGGCGGCGCTGATTGGCGCTTGCGGTTTTCGAAAGGCATCTATGAACTTTACGGTTTCAGTGGATTTAGCCACATAGAAGGTTCACAAAACGCGATTGCGCGTGCGCAGCGCTCGAGCGCGAGATATTTCCAGAGGCCGGATGCCGATTACATCACATATGATCCTACACGAACATCGCTAACGGGATACACGTCGCATCTCGGATTGCGCAAATCGGGCGGGAAGCATTGGCTCTGGAACATCGCCGGCAGTGCGGAATCGCCAAACTTCGAACTCAACGATGCCGGCGTGCTCGGCCAGGCGGACGATCTTGATGCATGGGGATTTCTTGCTTACCGCGACAACAAGCCCGGCAAGGTATTTCGCAATTACTACCTTGAATTCTCCGGCAACGCCAACTGGAACTACGGCGGCGACCGGCAGTGGAGCGAGGCGGGTCTCTATTCCGAGTTTACGCTGCGGAACTATTTGAATTTTTGGTATGGAGTACGCAGGCAGTTTCCCGGGCAGGACGATACTCGTACGCGCGGCGGACCGTCAATGCAAAATGAAGCCGGTTATTCCACGAACGCCGGGTTCAACACAAACTTCTCCGGCACGACAAGATACAGTGCATCGTTCAACTACGGAGTTGACGAGCTCGATGGCTGGCTCTGGACCTTAAGTTCCGAAGTTTCCACACGGATCGGGAATCGGATGGAAGTGGCATTCAATCCGCGCTATACTCGCGAGGACCAACCGCGCCAGTATGTGGCGGCCGTGTCAGACCACGGTGGCGGCGAACGGACCTACGGAGTTCGCTATGTTTTCTCGCGAATCGCACGCACTACCATCGTCGGCACCGTCCGGGTCAATTACTACTTCAATTCCAACTTGAGCCTTGAGCTCTATGCCGAACCGTACGCCGCGAATGGAAAATACCATCAGCATGGAGAGTTGATTCAAGCACGCGGACACGATCTGCGCTACTATGAACACAGCGACGGCACTTCAATTGATCATGTAAAGAACGAGGAGACCGGCGAGGAGTACTACTCTGTAACCGACGGGTCGGAGTCCTTTACTTTGCCGTTCTTGGATTTCGGAGCGCGCTCATTTAGAAGTAATATTGTTTTGCGCTGGGAATTCCGGCCGGGTAGCACGATGTATTTTGTCTGGCAGCGGAATCTCGGCGAGAATCGCGATGTCGGAAAGACTGTTGGTCCCGGATCGCTGTTCGATTCATTTGGTGCGCAAGGCGAGGACTTTGTGGCATTCAAGATCGCGTACTGGATTCCAATTTCGTAATATCTCGACTGCAGCCCGTACAACTCAAGAGAAACGGACAGGTTCAACGACCTGTCCGTTTTGCTTTAAAGGATATTCGATCAGCGAACGTCGTATCGAACAAAGGCGGCGAAGGCGCCGCCGAATGCGACGACACTAAACAACAAGAGCAGCCCAAGATCGAGCACGACCGATGAAAGCGCATCCGAGAGCGAATAGCTTGGCGCCACGAATGCTGGAATCTGGCTGGCATCGATTGATGCCTGCTCTCGCGGCGAGCCGATCTGGAGACCTTTTTCAGTATCGATCTTGATTGTAAAAGCTCCTGCGCCGGGACCGGACTCGGCTTGTTTACTTTCGACGAATTTGTTGAATTCGCTGCGGTAAGCGTCCATTGCGGTTTCATTGCGCGACTTGAGGGCGATATCGGAACCGGCAAGATCCATGGCGGCGAGCTGGTACATCGAAGCCGGCGAGATGCGCGTCATCGCAAAAGCCAGTCTTTCCTGCGCGGACCGACGATGGCGTAGGTCGTCATTCAACTTCCGGTCGAATTCGTCAATCTCGGCCTGGACAGCTTTCCGAGCTTTGTCGTCTTCCTCCAAGTACTTCCATAATTGTTCGTCTTCATATCCCTCGGTATCATGCTCGCCTTTTGCCTTGTCCTTACTTCGGACGATCCACTGCTCCTCTTGGGCTTTGTAAAATGTCGCCCAGCGGTCCTTGGAAAATCCTTGGACTTGGCCCTCAACTTCAGCGACGCTCGGCACGGGCACGATTTGCCCGGCGGCGATCACACCGGCTCTGGGAATGATCAACACAAAGACGATCCATGCGACCAGCGCCAGCAGGAACGACACGCTGGAGCGTTTGGTAATCGACGAAATGAGCACTCCTAAAATTATGAAGAAGGAGAAATATGCGATCGATGCTGCAATTAGAGTTATCAAGCGCAGCCAGTGATCGGCACTGAACGGAATATCATAGAGCATGACGAGCAGGACGCTCAAGAGAATTGGCAGGCAAATGGGAATCACGAGCCCCAGCCAGCCGCCGATGCACTTCGCCAGAATATAGCGTGCGCGCGGAATGGAATTGGCAAAGACGAGTTTGAGCGTGCCGTCCTCGCGTTCGCCATTAACGGCATCGTAAGTAAACATAATTGCAAACAGCGACAAAACCACCTGGACAATGAAGGCAAAGTCGACGAAACGAAACACGGCAAAGATGGGGTCGTCAGAGTAGGAACTGTTCCGCAATTTGACCATGTTTTGCGCGTTGATGGCTGACCAGCGGCCAATGTCATAGTTGAGGCCGGACACGAACACCATCATCGGGTCAGGCGCGCGATAGGTCCGGTAGCGCAAACTGTTCCACGAGGTTGCTTCGCGGGCGCCTTCATCGATCAATTGGCGTCCCGCGTCGTACTGCTTGGACGAATTCTGAAACTCTTGGATGCCGATGTAAACGCTTAACAGCATTAAGAGCGAGCAGATCAAGAACGTCGCAGTGAATTTCGGGCTAAGAATGATTGCCTTGAGTTCTTTTTGTATCAATGTCGAAAGCATGACTTCAGTCTCCTTGCCGTGCCGTTAGCGAACATCGTAGCGCAGGAACGAAACGAAAGCTCCGGCGAAGAATATCAGGTTAAAGAGCGCGAGCACGCCGATGTCTAGCGCGGCGGAAGAGAACGCTTCCGACAAACCCGCCGCGTTGTACTTAAACTGCGGTAATTCCTGCGGGTTGATCGGTTCCGGGGCTTTTTCTTCCTCGCCCTCGACCTTCATGCGAAAAACCATCATGCGGCCGCCGGGGTTGGTGCCGGTCTTTTCTTTCATGAATTTTCCGTACTCGGTTTGATAAGCTTTGGCTTCTTCGTTATAGTGGCCCTTGAGATCTATAGAAGTTCCGGCCAGCGTCGTCACACCGAGCGAAAGTGCGGCTGCCGGCGAGATGCGCGCCAATCCGAACGCAAGCCGCTGCTGCTCAAGTTGCTTGTTGTAGCGCTGTTCATTGAGCCGCGAACTAAATTCCTGCATTTTCTTCTCGCGAATATCGGCCTGCTCTTCCATAAAACGATTTAGTTCTTTCATTGCGGCCTCGGGGTCGTCACCAACGGTTGGCTTGAAATTGCCCCAGCCGGCGCGGTCCTCCTGCCATTGTTGTTGCTGGAAGCGTGCCTTTTCCGAAGCGATCTCATCTACCGACGGCACATCGACTGCGCGTCCGGCGAGGAGTACGGATGCGCGCGGGACGATGAGAACACAGAGAATCCAAACCACGAGTAAGACGAGAAATGAATGCGACGAGCGTTCGGTGCGCGCGGATACGAAAATTGATAGCGTGAGAAATGCCGCAAAATAAAGTAGTCCGGTGGCGATGACCAGAGCAAGCCGGATCCAATCGTCACCGGAAAGCGGCACGTCCATCACTGGGAGCAGAAGGCTTCCGATCGCAAGAGCGACAAGAAGTGGCACCGCCAGAGCGGCCAAGCTCCCGATGATTTTTCCGAGAATGTACTTGTGGCGTGGAACGGCGTTGGCAAACGACAGTTTGAGCGTCCCGCGTTCCTTCTCACCGCTGATAGCATCGTAACCCAAGAGCACGGCGAATAAGGACAGCACGACCTGGAACATGAATTCCAGATCGAGGAAGCGAAAGACGGCATAGATCGGCTCATCGCCGAACTTGCTGTCTTGCGCCGAGAGTTCGCCGCGACCCCAGATTTCGGTCGTGCGTCCGATGTCATTCGAGACGCCGCTGACGAGCGCAGCCAATGGCTGCGGTGGCAGGAAGATGCGATATTGCTGGACGCTGAACCAGTCGGTCAAGCCTTCGAATTGGCGGAGGTTTTCTGCTTTGGCGGCTTCATACTGCGACTGATTCGATTGATAGGTTTTGCCGCCAACATAAAATGAAATGAGAATGAGAATAGCGCAGGCGCCGAAGATTACTGCGAACTTGGTCGAACCGATGATGTCGCGAATCTCTTTTTCAATTAGCACTTTCAACATCATAAGCTCCGATCAGGCGACAGCTTCTTCCGAGCGGCCGGCCATGAACTGCATGTAAAGTTCTTCAAGGTTTAGGCCGACCAGTTCCGCAGCCGGGCGCTGCATAATGATGCGGCCATTGTTCATGATCGCCACGGTATCCGCGACTTCCTTGGCGCGAAAGATGTCATGTGTCGACATTAAGATGGCCTTGCCTTCTGAACGCAGAGATTCCAACAACTTGATAAAATCGTGTCCGGCTTTGGGGTCTAGTCCCGAGGTTGGTTCATCGAGCAGGATTGCCGGCGCATCTTTGAGGATAGCGATGGCGATGCCGCATTTTTGCCGCATGCCCTTGGAATAGCCTTTCAACCGCTTGTTGTGCGCCTCTTCGGCGAGCCCGACGCGCAGAAGCACGTCGCGATAGTCGTTGCGCGTATAGTGTGTCTTGCCGCCGAGGCGGGCAAAGAAGTCGAGGTTCTGCAACGCCGTAAAATTGGCGTAGAGCATGACATTCTCGGAAACGAAAGCAATGTATTGTTTCGCTGCAAGCGGGTCGACGTGGGCAGCGATGCCGTTGATGCGTGCTTCCCCTTCGGTCGGTTCGATGAAATTCAGAAAGATATTGATCGTCGTGGTCTTACCCGCGCCATTGCCGCCGAGCATGGCAAAGATTTCACCCGGGCGCACTTGAAAAGAGACATGATCGAGCGCCAGTACCCCATCTTCGTAGCGTTTCGTCAAGTTAGCCGCTTCGAGCATCGGCTCTGTCCGATTGAGTGGGTTGTCAATCATGGATTACCTCGCATTCTATGTGCAAAAGAGATTTCATCTTCGTGATAATTTGATTCCGAATACCACAATGCCGGCTACCAGTCCAATGATCAGTATGAGAATAAGAATGGTGCCGAGCACATTCGAGTCGGGCAGGATTTCGACTGTGACAGTCTTGTCCTCGCTGACAATTGGCTGCGAATTGGAGACCGCTGTCGTGCGCAAGCGCACCTCGTACTTTCCGGGAGCAACGTCTTCCGGTGGTGCAAACTTAAGATTGATGCGATGCTCGGCGCCGATTTCAAGGGTACTGACAATGGCCGGTTCAATCTGTTTGGTCCAGTTCAACGGCAAGTCGGCTTTGACTTCGATATTGTCGAGGCGGTGGCTGCCTTCATTGACCAAATCGATATTCATGTCGACGGCCGCATCGGATTTGATGGCGTGATAGAGTTGCGGAGCCCGCACCAGCAATTTGCCTTTGCCGCGGGGAAGAATCTCCATGCGCGCATAGCCGACACCGAGCCCTTCAACTTCATCTTGAGTCCAGATCTTCGAGCGCAGATCGGGCAGGTCTTTCAGGCGGTCGCGCGGAATTACGAGCACGAAGAAGGCAATTGGCTGGTCCATCGCTACTTGTTCTGTCGGTCGGTCCGGAAGAGTGACTTCCAGTGAGGCGCGTTTCGTGTGCGTGCTCTCGGTGAATTTCAGCTGGCTAAGCCGCGCCGAGCCGCTTGGTTCTTTGAAAAAGCGGCTGATTTGATCGGGCAGGTTGACTACTTCAAGGCTAAACGTATTTTCAGTGCCGCTAAATAGTTCGAGTGTCAGGTCGAACGAGGCAGACTTACCGAGTTCCAGTTCCTGCGAGAACTGCTCGGATTGGACGGCGACCTTGTTGACGGTGGCGTCCTTTTGCAGGAATATCTTCATGTTGCGCTGCGTGCCTGATCCATAGATCAGATAGACGGTGACAGCGTCGAGGTCTTGCAGCAGCGTGAAATCGATTACTGCAGGGCTGCCGAAGCGCAGTTCTTCGATTTTGATCTCATAGGGTTGGCTGATGGTCGCGCCATTCTCGTTGAGCAGCGAAACGTAGATGTTGTTGATTACATCCGGTTGCAGCGAACGAAAAAGTTCGTCTTCCATCTCAATGAGCTTGTAAAATTCAGCACTGCCGCCGGAGGCGTTTACCAACGTCAGCCGCACGTGTTTGCGGCCGTCTTTGGACTGGTACTTTACAGCGCCCTCGACCGAAACGTATTGCTCTTCAAACAGTACAGCCAGCAACGACTGCTGATAGTTAACTTCAGCGTCCGAGAATATGCTGCGCGCACGCTCAAGTTCAGCTTTCGTGATCAACTGCCGGTTGAACATCTCTTCCTGGCGTTGGTATTCGGATCGGGCAACTTCATAAGCTTCCTTGGCGCGCTTGAGCCCAAGCAGCCGATACTTGTCGTCGCGTTGGTTGAAGGGATTGCTGTTTTGAGCGTGAGCCGCAGGCGCGAGAGACCCGAGCGTCAGGAATAGTACTAAGGCGAAAAGTGCTAGTTTCAGCATTGGTTAGTTCTGCTTGATCGTTCTGATCATCTTGGGGCTGTTGTCCTCGGCGGCCTTTTTTGCCTTTACCGTTACAGTCTTGCCATCATGCAGGAACGACACCGAATATTCGTCGCCGACTTTCAGCTTCTCGTAGGCATCGACGAAGTCTTTCAATTTGGCAACCTTTGTGGTTTCAATCGCAGTGAGAACGTCGCCCGGAGCGATACCGGCGTTTTTGATCAGCGGGTTTTCAGTATTCATGACACTTGCAATCGCGACTTTGGAATCAGCCTCGTTGAGCAACAGATCGAGCTCACTCACTATGGTGATATTGCCGTCGCCGGCACCGAACTTCATGACTTTCTTGCTGCCGTCACCATGGACAACTTCGGTGCCGCCTTCGGTGTCAAAGGCGACGACCTGTTGCTGCGCCATCTTGGATTTGTCTGCCTTCGGAAATGCTGCAATCATCATCTCTTTGCCGCGGCGGATGCCGAGTTTCACTTCCTGACCGACGGCGGCAGATTCATAGGCAGCTTTGACGTCGGCAAGTGCGGCGGCCTTTTTGCCGTTGACCATAATCACGATGTCGTCTTTCTTGAGATCGACAGATTGGTATTCTTTAGAGCGCTGGTCGGGAGGATTGACCATGTCCACGACGATAGCCTTATCGCGCAGCATTATCACGGCTCCCAGCTCGTTTATGAAAACGACGTCGCCGGCGCTGAAGAACTGCATCTGCGGTTTGCCCGCATCTTTAGTTTCATTGGCAGCAAGCGCCGGAACGCTGCTGCAGGTGGTGATGCTCGTAATCAGAAAAGCGAGCGCAACTTCGACGATGATTTTCAACATAATACTTCCTCGTATCGGTTGATGTTAATTTCGATAGTCTTCGTACGGCAACGATAAGACGCAGGTTGCCAAGGGCATAGTTAATGGTTGTTAGGGGCTGTTAAGATGTGTTAAGGACTATAGTGCAAATGTTCTGCATGCGTATATTGTAGCAATGAATTTGTCTCGTCGAACAGTCGGTATTGTCATCACGTTGATGGTTGTCTCGCTCGGCGGCTTGGTGAGTTTGCAGGCGTACTTGCTGAAACTTGCTATGGAGCAAAAAGAGCAGGCGTTTCGGCGCAATGTGTTTACCGCGATGAATTCCGTGTCCCAGCGGCTTGAGAAGTCGGAAGCGTTTACGTTTGCGCTTGGCACTGTCGATCGGCCCCACGCGAACTGGCAAGTCAATGTTTCCCGGACAATCCCGCCCCCGCACGATTCGATACAGATACAAGGAATCTTCCTTGAGAGCAGCGGAATGTTCGATACCGGTTTCGAAGATGAACCAATTTCTATAGTCGACGGCGTGCTGCATTACGAAATCACGCACCCGCAGCATGTTGTAATCAAGATGTACGATCAGTCCGAGGGTACTGGCCAGGTTGTCGTTGATACCTTCCGGACCGCCGGAAAATATGAAGTCGACCTGAACGGCATGCCCGTGTCGCAAAACCGTATGATGTACATGTTCGTTACCGATTCCGGCTCGACAATTTTTCAGATGCAAAACGGGTCGCAATTAACTTCGTTGGCGCCAATGATGGCGCGCACGAAGAAGGAAGACTATGTCAAACGCGTAGTCAGCGATTTGGTAGTTGCGGAGCTCGAACCCATCGAAGATCGTATCACCCGCAAAGAACTGGATACGCTGCTGCAATCCGCGCTAGATGAGGCGGGCATCAATCTGGCATACTCGTATGGCGTCTTCAGCGGATCCAACGATTCGTTGCGTGTGGCTTCGACAACCGGATCGCCGGAGCAGTTGCGCGCAACGGAGTTCCGGACGCGGCTGTTTCCGAATGATATGCTGTCCGCACGCAGCGAGCTGGCGCTGCATTTTCCTGGACGCGCTGCTTATTTATGGAAGCAAATGAGCATGCTGGTATTGACGAATCTGCTGTTTATTGGCGTAATCGGGGCAGTATTCATATACACTGTGCGCGTGATGTTGGCGCAGAAGAGATTTTCCGGGCGGATTGTCGATTTTATAAATAATATGACGCATGAGTTCAAGACGCCGATTTCCACCGTTGCATTGGCTTGCGAGGCAATCATGAGGCCGGACGTGATCGAACAGCCGGAACGCATCGGCAAGTATGGCCGGATGATTCTTGATGAGAACCAGCGCATGCGACATCAGGTCGAAAAGATTCTGCAAATGGCTGTCATCGAAGAAGGCGACTATGATCTGCGTCTCTCCGAAATCGACCTGCACCAGATCATCAAGGCGGCTATCGAGGGAATCAGTTTGCAGATCGAGAATCGTAAGGGCAAGATCACACAGTTACTCGAAGCAAACTACGCCGTAATCAAAGGCGACAACTTGCACATGACAAATATCATTAACAACCTCCTCGACAATGCCAACAAGTACTCGCCGGACGAACCGGACATAACAGTATCAACGAAAAACGACGGCGGTGATTTGTTGATTACGATTTCCGACCGGGGCGCAGGCATCGCCGAGTCGGATCAAAAGGCAGTATTCGACAAGTACTTCCGCGTCCATTCAGGGAATGTGCACAATGTAAAGGGATTCGGATTGGGATTGAGTTACGTAAAAATGATGGTGGAAGCGCAGCACGGCGATATCCGCCTGTCGAGCAAACTGGGCGAAGGGACAATTGTCGAATTGCGGTTTCCCTTCGTAATTCCGAGCGAGTGACGGGGATGGCAAAACAAAGAATCTTGTTGTTGGAAGACGACGCAAACCTGGGGTTCATCTTGCAGGAACATTTGCAAATGCAGGGATTTGAAGTCGTCCTGTGTGTAAACGGCGAGGATGGGTTGAAAGCTTTCAAGCCGGGTAAGTTCGAACTCTGTCTCGTCGATGTGATGATGCCGAAGTTGGATGGGTTTAGTTTTGCGCGCAAAGTACGGCAGAGCGACGGCGAAATACCGCTGATCTTCCTGACTGCCAAGTCGCTCAAGGAAGACAAGATCGAGGGCTTCAAGATTGGCTGCGACGATTATCTCACCAAGCCGTTCAGCATGGAAGAATTGATGCTGCGCATCAGCGCGGTGCTGCGGCGCGTCAAGCCGGCAGCCAAACCGGTCGAACTGCCGGTGATGTTTGAAATTGGGAAATTTACTTTTGACTATAATCGGCAATTACTGACCACCGGCTCAAATCAGGAGAAATTGACGCCAAAGGAAGCCGACCTCTTGCGCTTACTATGCGTGCACAAGAATCAAACTCTTGAACGTGAAGTGGCATTGCGGGAAATCTGGGGCGATGAGAGTTACTTCTCCGGACGGAGCATGGATGTCTTCATCTCGCGGCTGCGGAAATATCTCAAAGAAGACGATCGCGTCGAAATCATGGGCATTCACGGAAAGGGATTTCGACTCATAGTAAGCTAACGTCTACGTTCGCAGCAAGTACTGGAACTTAAAGAAGAACTGGCGGCTGGTTTGGGTCATTTCGTTGGTATCGCGCAGGTTCTGATACGAGTGAGTTGAGCCGAGATAGAAGATTGTAAAGGGGTTGAGCTTGTAGCTCAATAGCGGTTCCAAACCCATTGCCCGGTCAAAGTTGTCGTACTGGACAATCAGACGAAGAAACCATTCCCGCGAGAATTGATAGTTCAACTGTGTACGTATGATATAACCGGCGTAGATCTTTCCGCCGTTCTCCGGGTAGTTTAGCTCTTCATAGCTATATTCGGGTCGCAAAATGAGCCGGCGAAATAGCTTGATTGTGCTGAACGCTTCAAGTTCCCAGCCTTCACCGAGAACCGGCGTTTCAAGCCTGCGTGCGATGTACTTGATCCGCTTAACTTGCCCGCCGAGACTCAACGGTTCAGAGAAACGGCTGTCGAAATAGAATCGATAGTGGCGAATCCCGGGAAAGAAGATCCCGCTGAATGTCTCTCTACTGTAGAGCCATCCCAATTGAATCTGCGTTTGCATTGGCAATAGCATTTCCAGTTCCGGCGAAAACCACTCGTCTTTGCGAGCGCCAGAGTAGTTCCAGATTCTTCCGACGCTGATCATCGGTTCGATTTCAATAAAGATTTTCGATTTCGGACGGAAGAATAGGCCGGTCCAGAGGCCGCCCTCGCGCTGGTTATTACGAAAGACAAAACCGTTGTCGGCGCGGAAAGTCGGGCTAGCCTGAATGTATTCCAATTCGAAATTCCAAAGCCGAGCTTCGCGAAGTAACGCGGCGTATACCGAGTTGCCCCAGTATTTTTCGCCGTCAAGCGCGACTGTATGGCGGCCGCGGTCAAAAGTGGCTCCATCAGACTCAAAGTCTGGTTGACTAAGCTCCTTGGTGTGGCTTGCCAGTAACTGCGCGCCAAGGCGGTAGTTTTTATTGAGCCGAAGATTGAAATCGCCGCCAAAGACACTCCCGGAGCCGCCGTCATCGAGCCTGCGGTCCGTCGCAATTGCGCCAATGAAAGAATCCTCGCCGATGCTCTGCTTGACACGTGCGATATTGGAGACGCTCTTGCCGCCTTCGGTAAGCGCGGTGTATTCCTCAAACGGCATCAGGAGCGCCGATCTTTCGTCGCGGGCGGCGATTAACCCGACCGCTGTCCGGCTAGCAAGCCGACCAGTCAACTTGGTTGCGAAGATCGGGTCATTAATCGAACGAGTGTAAACTACGTTTGTGAAGGTATGAAAGAGATCAGAACCTTCCTGGAAAAAGGGCCGCTTCTCGGGATAGAAAAGAGCAAAATTGTTGTTCACGTCGACTTGGGCGGCGTCGGATTCGATCTGGCTGAAATCGGGATTGTAAGTGATGTCGGCGGTCAGATCGGAACTAAGCAGATAGCGCAGATTCAGTGCCGCCTCGCCGTCAGGGTTCTTATTGTCAAGTCCCGACAGCGGATTGTCAAAGTCCTTTAGCGCCGCGGATTGGAAACCAATGATTGACGGCAGAATTTCCAAGCGGCTGCCCGGTTTGACATTCTCAAATCCAACTAAAGTACCGAATTGACAGGGGAAACAGGCGAGGTCGCGGTTTATCGCCGCCCAGGTCGAGCGTTCGCGGTCAGAACGCGGACGATTGCGCCAGAAAGTCGCCCGCCATTCCTGAATCGGTTTGACTGGGAAACGGAGGCTACTAAACGGAATTGCCAGCTCAACTTGCCAGCCGGTCTCTGTGATTCGGCCGCGCGACTCGAAGACGATATCGAAACGCATATCTTCGTCGCCATTGGGAACCCAACGAAGATCGCCTTGAAGGCCGAACGGATTCACGAAGATTTCGTATGCCCAGGCGGCATCGCCGTAAGTGTCGAGCAGTATTCCCGCATAATCATCGCTGAAGATTTCATCGCGATCGCGCATCGAAGCGCGCACCGTATTGGGATCGTCGTGGCAGATAAATGCCAAATAGAAATTGTCATTATCGTAGGTGACCAGAACTTCCGTCTCAACCGCCGGTTTGACCCGCTCACGCGGCGTATTCTCCGCGAAATTCTCGGCGCGGGCAGCGTTCTGCCAACCGGGGTCGCCGAGATCCCCGTCGATCTTGATAGTACCGGCACAGCGCGAAACGCTAAGTGTCGGCTTGTCATTAGGCGTGAATTGGTTTTGTGCAAAAGCAGATGGTGATGCGACTGACAAGAGTATCGCAACAAAGCACCCAAGCGACAGAATGCGGTAATTCGGCAACATCTAAAGAGTTACGGGACAGAGGCGTGAAAGTTGCGGTGAGCCCAGACACAAAAAAAGCCCCTCGCCGGTGCGGAGAGGGGCTCTTGTTTGAGATATTCTACAGCCGTTCGATCTTCTTGCGATTGCGCTTGACCTTCTTGGTAGCGTTGCGAGTATCGAAGACTGCCTGCGCATTATCGACAATCCACTGATAATCATAACTCGTGTGGTCAGTCACGACAACGACGAGATCCGACGACTTGATTAGTTGCGCCGTAATCTTGGTCGATTTCATGTCGATCTTGTGATGCTCGTCGAAGCGAATCTGCGGCACGTACGGGTCATTGTAATAGACTTTGGCACCGGCACGTTGAAGCAGGCTAATACAATCGAGGGCGGGCGATTCGCGCACATCGGCAATATCGCGTTTGTAAGCGACGCCGAGTACCACGACTCTCGAGCCGTTGATCGATTTCTTGCGCAGATTCAAATTACGAGCAATACGATCAAGCACATATTCGGGCATGTGCGAGTTGACATCGCCGGCAAGTTCAATAAAACGCGAATAGTAGTTCAAGCTCTTCAATTTCCACGACAAATAGTGCGGATCGATCGGGATGCAATGTCCGCCGAGACCCGGACCGGGAAAGAAGGGCATGAAGCCAAACGGCTTGGATGACGCGGCATCGATGATCTCCCATACATTGAGCTTGAGGCGGTCGCACATCAACGCGACCTCATTCACCAGTCCGATATTAACCGAGCGGAAGGTGTTTTCGAGCAGCTTGACCATTTCTGCGGCCTGGGTCGAACTGACCATATAGACATGATTGATGGCGGCTTCGTAGAAGATTTTCGCCATTTGCTGACAGCGCGGCGTATGTCCGCCCACGACGCGCGGCGTGTTTTTGGTCTGATAGATAGCATTGCCGGGATCGACACGCTCCGGACTAAAGGCGAGGTAGAAGTCCTTGCCGCATTTCAGACCCTTTTCCTCCAGCTCGGGCAGGATCAGTTCTTCCGTGGTTCCCGGGTAGGTCGTCGATTCCAAAATGACCAACATCTCTTTATGGAGATATTTCTTCAACTCCATTACAGCTGTGAGGATATAGGAAACGTCCGGGTCCTTGGTTTTGGACAACGGCGTCGGCACGCAGATGGCGCAGACATCGCATTCCTTCATCATCGAAAAGTCGCGGGTTGCCTTGAGCTTCTTTGCGGTTACCGCTTTCTTGACTTCCTTGGCCGGTACGTCGCCGATATCGGAACCACCGGAATTGATTAATTTGATCTTGCGGTCAGAGATTTCAAACCCGACGACGCGATATCCGGCATGTACATATTCGATTGCGAGCGGGAGCCCTACATAGCCAAGACCGATGACGCCGATTACGGCCGAGCGGTCTTTCAGCTTCTGCGCCAATTGATTCTTCAATTCATCCTCCAGAAATCCAAAGTATCAAGCAGCGTTTGCTCGATTGTGTATTTGGGATTGTAGCCTAATTCCTTCTTCGATTTGGAAATGCTCCCCAGCAGAAGCGGCACTTCTACCGGTCGCAGCAGTTCCTTTGCAACCTTGATATCTATTTCGGCAGTTGACATATCTGTCAGCAGCCTCAAAAACTGGCGAATACTATGCGCCTTGCCGCTGGCGAGAATGTATGGCTCGCCCGGTCGGCCCTTCTTTGCGGCTAACCGATATCCATTCACGATATCACGCACGTCGGCAATATCGCGTTTGGCGGAGATATTTCCGACCTTTATTACGCCGCGCCGCTGCGAATGCTCGATTTTGACTATCTGCGAGCAAAAGTCGGGGACGACATAGCCGGTTCCTTGCCGGGGACCGGTGTGGTTAAACGCGCGTACCCGTACGATTGGTAGGCCGTAAGCACGAAAATATTGATAAGAGAGAATATCTGCCGCGGCTTTGGAAGCCCCATAAGGCGACACCGGATTGAGCGGATAGTCAGGTTTGATCGGCATTTTTGACGGTGGAAGCGGTCCAAACACGTCGGCCGACGAGACAAAGATGATCTTTTCGACTGATTTGGCATTGCGGAGAATTTCGTAAAGTCCAAGAGTGCCGATTAAGTTGACTTTCATGGTCTCGACCGGCGCCGAAAACGATTTCCCCACTGCGGCAAGTGCTGCAAGATGAAACACCCATTGTGGCCGGATTTGCCGAACTGCGCGATCGAGTGTCTTCGTGTCGTCCAATGATGATTGAACGAGCCGAATGTCGCGCTTGATCGAACTGACATTGTCCTGTGATTCGCCTTTTTGCGTGGTGCCAAAGACTTCGACATTGTGCTTGAGAAGATTTTCGGCAAGGTGCGAACCGGCGAAGCCGGTTACGCCGGTTATGAGGGCTCTCATAAATTATGTTTTTTCTTCAACGCCGCCAGATCGGAATCAACCATCATTTCGACAAGCTGGCGGAAGGACACTTTAGGCTGCCAGCCAAGTTTCTTGCGCGCCTGCGTCGAATCGCCGAGGAGGATATCAACCTCCGCCGGCCGCACATAGCGCTGATCAATTTTGACATATTGCTCGTATTCCAGGCCGAGCCGCGAGAACGCAATTTCCGCGAACTCGCGAACCGAGTGATTTTCATTGGAGGAAATCACGAAATTTTCCGGTTCATCCTGCTGGAGCATCAGCCACATCGCAACGACGTAGTCGCCGGCGTAACCCCAGTCGCGCTTGGCATCTAGATTGCCGAGGTACAGCGTATTGGCGAGCCCGAGCTTAATACGTGCGGCGCCGTCAGAGATCTTCCTTGTGACAAATTCGAGACCACGACGGGGCGATTCGTGGTTGAAGAGGATGCCTGATGATGCATGGATATTGTACGATTCGCGATAATTGACGGTAATGAAATGGCCATATACCTTTGCAACACCATATGGAGAGCGCGGATAAAACGGCGTCTTTTCCGTCTGCGGGACTTGCTGGACTTTGCCGAACATCTCTGAAGATGAGGCCTGATAGAACTTAATTTTGGTGTCGACCTTGCGAATGGCTTCGAGGAGCTTGGTTACTCCAATGGCATCATATTCGCCGGTAAGAACCGGCTGGGTCCAGGAGGTCGGCACAAAGGACTGGGCAGCAAGATTGTAGACCTCATTCGGGCGAATATCTTCGATCATGTCGAGAAGCGAACCTTGATCGAAAAGGTCGGCCTGGATCAACCGCAGTTTGTCCTTAATATGATTGATTCTCTCGAAATTCTCGGTCGAGGAACGCCGTACCATACCATAGACTTCGTAGCCCTTTTCTAAGAGCAGTTCAGCGAGGTAGGATCCGTCCTGTCCGGTAACTCCGGTTATTAAAGCGCGCATCATAATCTCCCATTAGGGTTGGCTGGAATATATGAGCGGGTGTGCTGATGTCAAGCTCCGTCACAAACGGCATCGTGCAGCCGAGATTGCAGCTTGCAGCCGCCGCATACTATTACTATATATACTCCCCAATGGTTAAGTTCGACAAAAAGCTGTTTTACTATAAGCTCCCTCCGGTTCTGTTTGCGGCGTTAATTATCTTGCTTTCTTCGCTTCCGAACGCACATCCACCTTCTTTCAATATCCGGAATATTGATAAGTTCTATCATGGATTGGAGTATTTCATGTTTGGATTACTCCTGTTTCGGGCCTTTCCGGACCTCCATGGTTCGCCCCGGAGAGTAATCCTCTACTTGTTGCTCTTTGCTTTTGGGTTTGCTTACGCGGCACTAGATGAAACGGTGCAGTCATTTGTGCCGAACCGCGATTCCTCGATCGGCGACTGGTTGGCGGATACGATAGGTTATACGACTGCAGGTCTCTTGACAATCTGGTACCGTGTGCGCAGCACGGCGCACAAAACCGATAACCCGACTTTGCGTTGACATTGCGGGGTTGATTTCTATCTTGGCAATACGATGAGATACCAGCGCATCAAAGGAACATTCGACATCCTGCCGGAAGAATCGGCCAAGTGGGTCTATCTCGAACAAATCGTTCGCGATGCCATGCGTCGGTTCAACTACAAAGAAATCCGACCGCCGATTTTCGAGATGACCGAATTGTTCAGCCGTGGAATTGGCGAAGGCACGGATATCGTCTCGAAAGAAATGTTCAGCTTCACCGACATGGGCGGGCGCAATCTGACGTTACGACCGGAAGCTACGGCGTCGGTAGTAAGGGCTTTCATCGAAGAGTCGCTGGGCAAGAAAGCGCCGCTCAACAAAGTTTTCTATATCGGACCAATGTTCCGACAGGAGAAGCCGCAGAAAGGGCGGCAGCGGCAGTTCCACCAGTTCGGGGCAGAAGCGATAGGATCGAACGACCCGAAGATCGATGCGGAGATAATTGCAATCACCGTTCAGATATTGCGCGACTGCGGCGTCAGTCAGTTTGAAGTTGCGCTCAACTCCGTTGCGACGCCGGAAATCCGAGCCAAACACCGAGTCGAACTGCTGAAGTTTGTTCAGCCGAAGGCAGCTGAGTTTCCCGCGGTTGATCGCGAAAAAATTGACCGCAATCCTCTGCGGCTATTCGACAGCAAGGAACAATTGACAAAGTCGCTGATGACCGACGCACCTTTGCTGGAGCAGTTTTACGACGACTCAGTTCGGCGCGATTTTGATCTGGTAATGGCGACGTTGGAAAAGCTGAATATTCCCTACACCGTCGATCCACGTCTGGTCAGGGGATTGGACTATTACACGCGCACTGCTTTTGAACTGCGTTCGAATTTATTGGGAGCGCAGGACGCTTTGTCCGGAGGCGGGCGCTACGATCTGCTGATTCAAGAGCTTGGCGGTGATCCGACGCCGGCAGTAGGATTTGCCGCCGGTATGGAACGAACGCTTCTGGCAATGGAAGCAACGGGAAATAAGGGGTTTGAAGAGAAGCCGTTGGATGTCTTCATCATTGCGAGCAATCCGGATGAACGGACGGAGGCAGCTGTCGTTGCGGGCAGGCTGCGCGAATCGGGGATATCCGTCGACCTCGACTATCTTGACCGCTCGCAGAAATCACAAATGAAAGAAGCGTCGCGCCAGAAAGCACGATTCGCGATCTTTGTCTTCTCGGACGATATTGCCAACAAGCATTACACGATCAAGAATATGACAACTACCGAACAGTCGAAACTGCCCTACGAAGGTGTTATTCGAGTCATCGTGACCTTGTAACTGAACCTTGTCTTTCTTCAGGATCTGATGATTTTCCCATCGAATTGATATCAAGAGTGATCGAAAGTCTTGATATGAATCCTGGTGCTGCCCAGTCAACCGTTACAGCTTTTCGTTCGTATTGACAACTGCCGTCGGTCTTGGATTCGAAATAGTAGTCCTCGAACTTCTGTACGCTGTTCGCCATTGCCGCTTGGTCGACACGGTACGTCACGTAATTGGCATTTCCCTGAACATTCAAGCTGGATACCGGGATGTCGTGTGCCTCGATCCAGGTATACCATGTGCGGTAGGTCGGGTCGGAGCCGGACACTTTGTGTAGAATCTTGAGAGTTCTAAGTGTATCTCCGAGCGGATTAACTTCGCCGATGAAGACAAGCGAGTCGCGGTACCACCATGGCGATCCTCCGACAGATACAGCCGAATTTATTGAAAACTTTGATCCTTCCCACCGGATGAGAGGATGGGTGTAGTTAGCAGAATTTAGCATGGAAAAGTGATTCGGGAGGCTGTACTGATCCGGGTTTCCGCACAAAATCGAGTACTGGGTCTTGGCGTCACTCCAAGTCCAGAAGAACTTCGTTTGCTGGAGCGCGGTCAGAATTGACGATGCGACTATCACGGTATCTCGTTTCGTGGTGTCGGCATGTGCAATCGCAACCAGTCGGCACACGCCCGGCTGGTTCGAGTAGATCCGGAATCGACATTGATTGGGTGCTTGCGAATCAATAGTACCCAAGTTGCCCTGCGGCCGAGGGTCCTGACGCCAAATTACGCTGGAATCGGTTGTACCGGTAATGTTTGCCCGGAAATAAATAGTGTCGCCGGGAACAGCATAGACCGAGTCGGCGTCAAGCGAAATGGAGATATCCGAAAGAGCAAACGGAAACGCGTTGCTTTCGGCGTCGCCGACTTTCACTATCACCCCGCCGTTAGTGGCACCCTCCGGAACTACTGTGTTGATTAGCGAGTCGGACCAACTGATCGGCGCTGCCGCAACTCCGTTGAACTTGACAGTACTTGCTCCCATCAGATTGCCAAAACCAACGCCGCGAATTTTGATGGGAGTCCCAATTTGTCCGGTCGGCGGGTCGATGGAAAGAATGCGTAGAGCGCTCCACATTGTCAGGTCAGAGTGACCTTGTCGCCAAATGCTGACCCAGCGAAGGTTGGTTGGATCCCAATAGGTGTTGCTGATGGCCGGAGCCGTGTCGCGCCAATATCCAAGCGTCATCGGTTCAGTCCTTGAAGTATCGCAAAGATCGTGATAGAGATGCTGTGCCCACATCGCGTTCCAACTGGTGTAGACCGACCAATCAAAACCGACGCACGCACCTGCGCCCGCCACTTCGATAAGCGAATCCTGCCAATTGCCTAACCAACTGTAGCAGAATCCCAAATAGACAAAGGTTGTGTCGTCGTGAAAGGAGTTCTTGTTGGCGACGAAGGACGGACTGATGAAGTAGCGGTTGTCGTGGCCGTACTGGACGATTGGAATCTTGCCGGCTTTAACATCGGCGAAGTACTTGGCGGTTGTCGCGGCTGTGGCGATTTCGCCGGTCATCAAGTAGACCTCATTAATGTCCGCTTCTGATGGCCAGGCCCAGCCATGCGAATAGATATGTACGACTCCGTAACCGCTTAATGCTGCGAATCGCTCGATCGTACATTGGTCGTTTAGATAAACTTCAAAGTTGTTGTAGCCGGACTTTACAAAGCCGGCATTGGCCTGCGCCATCAATGGATTGGCATACGCCTGGCGTTCCCAATATGAAGGATTGAGGAAGATGGTCTTTTTTGATACCGGTCGGTGGTTCTCAAATGACGTTTGCGCTGGCGTGGTCGCAGCCTTCGGTGTAGTCGGCCCGATGGGTGGCATTCCGCCCAGGTCGAGCGGATTCAGTAGTACGCCGCCGCGCATGCCATTTTTATAGGCGACAGAAACTCCTTGGCTACTCGAAGTGACGGTCAGGACATTCGCAGTGTCGGCCTCAAAGAGTCTGACCAGGGAATCCTTTACCGTCGCTGTGTCGAGCGTAGCGAACATATCATCAATTAGATTGCCAAGAGAGTCCTGAACAACCAGGATGTTCTCTATTTGCTGCAGTTCCTTTTGTTTGTCATCGTTGTTGTTGTCGGAACCTTTATCACCGCCAGAACAGCCCAATCCTATGGCGATAGCGAAAACTGTGAGGAAGAGAAAGCGAAGTCGAAACACGAGGCACCTCCGAAGTTGTGTAGTAACAACTAATATATCGGAGGACTAACACCGAACAACGATATTTTAGGCGATATTTATTGTAGTGACGACCAATGAAGGTCCAAGTTGTAGGAAACGGCTACCGACCCGACTCCGCCGATGATTTGCGAATGCTCTCAATGACTTCGCCGTAGTAGGGCTTTTCTTTGAGGCTGGCGTAGGCGCCGGGGAAGAGCACCACAGTCAATTCAGCGCCCATTTCGGAGAAGTTGGACATGGTAATGCCGAAGCGCTGACCGTTGGGGAGACGAGTGTTGTCGATCATTGGGAAATCGTAAAAACCGACGCTAAACGAAACGTTCTTGGAAATCGGATCACCCGTGCCGCTGTGGCTGCGAATTGTAACATCGAGCCGCAGTTCTTTCGCTTCGCGGTCGACATCAACAACATCAACGACCAGCGTAGTCTGCACACTGTCCAGCATCAGCTCGGCCGGTTCGAGCGTCGCGCCTTCAAATTCGCCTTCGAGATTCACGCTCCAGTCTTTCTTCACACCAACACCTTCAAGCACGACCATTTGCTTCTTGGTGATTTCGCGGGCAACGCGTTCAAGCCGTCGTTGGTACGCTGTATAGCGTTCGAGCGAATCTGGCCGAGTTTCATTTTTCAGACGCTCGTCGATGCTCTGTCGCAGGTCAGTAAATAGCGGTTTGAGATTGAGCGACTCGTGGAAGTTGTAAGCCAGCAGTTCGAGGTTCAAGACGGCCGCCCCGATAGTTGATTCTTGCGGACGCAGGAAAGTCCCGATGATTGAGACAAACATATCCTTGCGCAGAGCGCTTTCCGATTGTTCGCGATTGCTCATCAACTCAGAATAGAGCCGCGTATTGGCGTCCATCGACTGCTGCCGTTCGAGATAGCTCGAAGTAACAAAGCCAATGATCGTGATCGCAATAGCGGTGAACAATCCCCCCAACGGCTGGAGAATGATAGTCAGCTTATCCCAGAAGTCGCGCTGCTTGGTCTCCATCAATTACTTTCGTTTGAGAGTGTATTTACCGTCTTTGTCTTTTTCGAGAATCAGGTCGTATCGGGTCGCATTGGTAAAGGAAACGACTTCGAGCGTCGGCGTTTGCTTCTCAATGAATACGGTTAGGGTGCACTTGCCTTCTTCCTTGACTGTCAATCGATAGGCTCCGAACTTGTCTGTTGCAGCCGAATCAGCAACCACCGGCGCTGGCGCTGGTTTCGCAGCCTTGGCCGGAGCAGTGATGGTGAGTTTCACGCCTTCGGGCACCGGTTTGTCACCCATCTTGATATCGCCGAAGATACGACCGGCAAAGAGTTGGCTTATGGGCAGCAATGCAATTACAAGAACAAGTAGAATTCGCATCGATTCCTCCTTCAGGTTTCCCTTATTAAACAAACAACATTGATCGATGTATCCAAGGAAAATTTCAGGACTGGGTGAAAGCTTAAGTTGTTCCCATCGCGAGAAAATACTGTTGAAAACGCAGCGAGGCGGTCAATTCGGGATGAAATGAAGTCGCAACTACATTGCCCACGCGGACGATAACCGCTTCGTTGCGGCAGTTGCCGAGTATTTTTACTTCGGCGCCGATATTTGAAATCTTCGGAGCTCTGATAAACACCATTTCCAGTTTTTCCGGTTTCGGCCCGAGAGTAACTTCGCCAAAATCGATGAAGGACTCAAATTGGCGGCCATAACCGTTGCGCTCAACTGTGACGTCGAGCAGATACAAAGGGGTGATATTCGCATCATTGGTCAGATGCGATGCCAGCATGATCATGCCTGCGCAAGTACCCCAGACCGGTTTGGATTCGGAAAATTTCTTGATTGGGTCGGCAAGTCCGGTGGATTTGACAAAGCGGTGGATTACCGACGACTCACCGCCGGGGATTACAAAATAAGAACATTCCTCGAGTTGTTTTGCCGACTTGACCAAACGAACATCGCACTTGAGCTTGGCAAATGCTTGTTGGTGCCTGGAAAAGTCCCCTTGAAATGCGAGTATTCCGACTATCGGCTTGGCGATCATCTGTATTGCAGCAGCTCTTCCTTTGGAAGCTTGCTGATTTCGAGGCCGGGCATCGCGTCGCCGAGTGAACGACTGGCTTCCAGCACAATTGCCGGATCATCGAAATGCGTAGTCGCAGTGACTACAGCCTTGGCGAGCCGCGCCGGATCAGATGACTTGAAGATTCCTGAACCGACAAATACTGCCTGCGCACCGAGCTTCATGCAAAGCACAGCATCGGCCGGGGTGGCAATGCCGCCCGCAGCAAAATTCGGGACGGTCAGGTTTTGTAAGTCCGCAGTCTTCTTGACCAGCTCCACCGGTACGCGGTATTCCTTGGCCATCTTCTTCAGTTTTTCTTTATCCATCTTTTTGAGGGCATGGATTTCGCCGTAGATTTGACGAAGGTGGCGTACGGCTTCGACGATGTTGCCGGAACCGGCCTCGCCCTTCGTACGGATCATTGCCGCGCCTTCGTTGATTCTGCGCAGGGCTTCGCCGAGATTGCGGCAGCCGCAAACAAATGGGATCTTGAATGGATGCTTGTCGATGTGGTTTTCTTCATCTGCAGGCGTGAGAACTTCGGATTCGTCGATATAGTCGACCTTCAGCTCTTGTAGTAGCTCAGCTTCGGCAAAGTGGCCGATGCGGCATTTCGCCATGACCGGGATCTGGACAATAGCCTGGATTTCTTCGATCTTCTCAATTGAAGCCATGCGCGCCACTCCGCCGGCTTTGCGGATATCAGCAGGAACTCTTTCGAGCGCCATGACGGCAACTGCACCGGCATCTTCTGCGATTTTCGCCTGCTCGGCATTGGTGACGTCCATGATTACGCCGCCTTTGAGCATTTCCGCCAATCCAACTTTGAGCACGTATTCTTTATTGTCCATGACATACACCTCGCAACAATTATCCTACGCCCGTACTGCCGGGCTCATCCAATTTTCGCCGGAATCTTGGTAACCGGACATAGATAACCTATATACGTGGATTTGTGGAAAAAGGCAAGCCGACTTAGCTGATTAGTGGATGGTGGTTGAGAGCTGGATTGCCACCGTCTCATCGTCAAGCGGTGCGTTGTCCACGCCGCGAACTATCTGTGTGACGACCTTTAGCAGCACAGCCTGATCCACCCGGTAGCCGACACCCAACTCAAAGCGGTTCAAGGGGTAATCCCAATCCTGCTTGCCGATGGAGCCGCCGAAATCATGCTCGGAGAAGCGCATTGTCTCGACTCTTCCGGCAACGTACCACTGCGGCGCGAGTTTGTAGCGTGCATCAAAGTACACGCTGTAAGCGTCCAGATTCTCGAAAATCGGGTGTTCCCAGCGCGTGAAGAATCCTTCCGAGTACATCTCCAACATACCATAGTCGAAGTGTGCGCCATATCCGCCGCCGAGGTTCAAGTAGTCTTCGGTCTGTTTCAGGTCGTTTGCTGCGGCCAATTTGTAATACTCTGATGCTTCAATTTCGAAGATAGAAATGTCGTCGATATAAGGTCCTGCAAATCCCGAGAATGATAGGCTGAAGGCTGGCGAAAAATAAAGACCCAATTTGCCGGTGAGTTGCGGAACATCTTTTTCCGGTTGGGTGCGCGGCGCCGATACGGATCCGCTCAAAGCGCCAACCGACCAGTCCACCATTCCGACCGAACCGAAGATTTCCATGCCGGTGTTCCAACAAGGATCATATATAATCGGTAGACCATAGTGTTCATAGCCTTCGCCGCGCGTCGAGTATAGTTGCTGGTTTGTTTTTTGATAGGCGCTGGGGCTAAGCGCTGTGTGATACAAGTACATGAGCGGCAGACCGATGAGCGGATTTTTGTCTGAATAGGTCCGAGGTCCCCAGAGCCCAACAGGGTTGGGAATCAATCCGGCCTGCAAGTTTACATTAGCTCCGCCAATCTTGGAGAGACGAACATAGGCTCCATACAATTGAAACGCCGAATTATCAACCAATACCTGGGTGAAGACGCTGACCTTTTCTGTCGGTTGGGCGTCAAAGAAAATTCGCGCGCGAACATAGTCAAAATTCGAAAAGCCTTTGAAGGTCTTATTGCTGCCGTCTTCGGAAGAGAGATTGCGCAGCACTAGATCAAGCATGCCTGTCACTTGATATTGTGCGGAAGCCAGTGCCGGGAGCGCCAAAAACATCAAACCGATCGCCAAGATTGTGCTGCGGATTTTCATACTAACGCTCCTTGTGAGCACGGAGTTGTCTGCGTTGTCGAGTTAACAAGCGATGCCGGCAGGCGGATGACAAAGTGCGCGCCTTTGCCGGAATCCGACGTTACCGAAAGTTCGCCGCCGTGATCGGCAATGACCTTGTGGCTGATCGCCAATCCAAGCCCCGTGCCAGATGACTTGCCATGCGTAACGAACGGTTTGAAAATGTCGGTGGCGATTTCCGGCGGTATGCCGGGTCCGTCATCGCGAACGTGAATGTAGATGCCGCTGGTACTCGTTTCAACAAAAACTGTCACGGAATTTCCGGGCGACAACGCCTCGAAAGCATTGTTTAGCAAATTGTCGAACACGCGACGAAATTTGTGCGGATCGATGGAGGCCGTGAACTCTTCGTGGTTGACAAATGTCAGCCCGATGCGCTGCTTTTCGAATCGCTCCGCGTGAAATTCGACTTGCTGTCGGATGGTCTGGATGAAAGGCAACGGTTCCAAATGCAGCGACTTATTACCGTGTGCATAGTCGAGCAAGTCCTGGGTCATGTTGACCATGCGCTGTACCTGGCTCTTGATGCCGAGGCAATATGCCTCGCGCTTCGACTCGCCGCCAAGGCCGTGAATAATCGCTTCCACCGACAGCGCAATCGCCGTCATCGGACTCTTGAAGTCATGGATGATGCCTGCCGCCAACTGGCCGATCGTCGCCAGTCGCTCAGCATTGATTCGCTCTTCCTGGACCCGCGCTATCGTCTCGCGATTGGTGATAAGGGTTTGGCGCATATTGTCGAAGCAGGTAGCCAGATAGCCAAGTTCATCGTTGTTGAGCGGATGAATCGGATCATTGAGCTGGCCGGTCGAGATCTTGCCGGCGGCGTTAACTAGTTTGTCGACGGCAGCAGTCAATTTTGCCGATGTGAAGCGATAGATAAGAAATAGCGAGAGTATGGAAGCCGCCAGTGCGAGAACAATCAGGTAGAGCGATAGATTCGCAATCGCCGGCTCAAGCTGTGCGTCGAGCGAGCGAACCAAGATCATCGAGAGCCCGGAGCCACTGCCGAGCCGATAGTTGCGCAATAGGTGATCTTCGCCGTTTAGGTTGACCGTATTCACTGCGACGAGGCGATTGTGACTATCATTTCCCAAGATTTCGGTGAACTCGGGTTTCTGCATCAGTTCCGAGCTTGTGGCGGAAATGATTTTGTCGTTCGCCATCAGAACAATTTCGCTGCCGGTGAGAATTTTCAGGCGGCGCAACAACTCGAGATTGATTTGATACCCGACCAGCAGCTTGCCCATTTGGTATTGTTCTCCGAAACTAAGCGGTGTGGTCAGGGTCTGGTAAATGTTGTTGCCGATGTAGTTGTATTGCTCTTTGTGGTCGTGTTCGTACTTACTGACGTTTAGCTCAAGCGTTTCCGGGTTAGTGATATTGACAATATTGTCTTGTGCAAAAACGTGTCCGGCGGTATCGGCGATAACAAAGATATCTGCCTGAACCAGATTGCGAAAATTGGCAACCTCATGCTGTGCAGTCGTGGGGTCGCCTTCAGCGATTGCAGCCATAAAGCGGGGATCGGAAAGCATGATATCGATTCCCGACTTGAGCAGCGCGAAACGGCTCTGCAGGTAGTTGTCGAGCACGAGTTGCGCGGTCTCGATTTCTTGCGAGAAGTGATAGGTGTATTGCTGCTTGATCACACTTCGGACAATGACAAAAGTCAGAATTGCGCCGACGATGATGATGCCCGTTACGTAGAGCTGAAATTTTCTGCCGATTGAAATCTGCATGCGTTAGTTGACATCCACCGTTACTGATTCTTTCTGCGGTATTGTGACTTCGAGTTCGATTTCCGGCAACGGCTCTTGCCACACTTTTAGCGTGTACTCGCCGGGCGGGACATTCTCGATGCGATAGTTGCCCTCGGTGTCGCTAACAGTGAAGTACGGTTGTTCCAGTACCAAAATGTGCGCCCGCATCGCCGAGTGAATCTCGCAAAACACCTTGACGAGGCCGGGTGAATCAAACGTCACCGACTTTGAGTGTCCTTTCGGATAGCGGCCAAGGTCGAATTTCTTCGCTTTCGAATATGAGAAGACATTGTGAAAAACCGGATCGAGATTGGGGAAATCGACAGTTGTCCCGACGAGAATCGGCAACAACTCCGGCACAAAGGCTTGACCCTGCTGGACCATCTTGGGATGTTCGGTCGGGACGGCGTAACTGCCTTTCGCCGAACCGACAAGGTAGACGATCGCCATTGGCGGGGGCGCATCGTTGTCAGTGGACTTTGATGCGACTGATTCACGGCCCGAATAGCGGTTGATTTGCGCGGCCTTCGTGCGCGGCGCAAGCCGCAGCACTTTACCGACGACGGTTGTAGCCGAAATCGAGTCTGGCTGTGCGAACGACAGCAAGAAGAGAATCGTGATGAAACATTTTATCATTGTTTTGCCTCTTCCATACTTGTCGGAAGGCTGACTGAATTATTGATATAATTGGTCCAAGTTGCTATACCTTTTGACACTTACGCCGTAACAAGCTCCACAGCGGACCAAGGTCGGACTGTTTCAAAATGAGCCGGCGGTATTTTTGTCGGCAGCGGTTGCAGGTTGTGTTTGCGCAATGGGCGGCGGCGAATTACTGTAATGTCAAGGATATCCAAGGTTTGAGATATGTGCGGAATTTGCGGAATCTTCCATTTTCAAAATAGCCAGACGATCGACCGCGACGCTCTGACACGAATGAGCGACACTATTCGCCATCGTGGCCCCGACGACTCCGGCGAATACGTCAGTGCAGATCAAAGACTGGGGCTCGGACATCGCCGACTGTCGATCATTGACCTATCAACATCGGGCCGCCAGCCGATGTCGGATTGGTCACAGAACCTGCAGATAGTCTACAATGGCGAGATCTACAATCATCGCGAATTGCGCCAAACGCTGACTGCTAGTGGTTACCTCTACAAGACGCAAACAGACACCGAGACGATACTGAATCTCTATTACCAAGCAGGGACCTCCAGTTTGAATCAACTCCGCGGCATGTTTGCGTTTGCGATTTGGGACGAATCGAAGGGCGAATTGACGCTCGTTCGTGACAGGATTGGCATCAAGCCGCTGTACTACACGATTAAAGACGGCATGCTGATTTTCGCGTCGGAGATCAAAGCCATCTTAGCCCACCCACGTGTTTCGGCGCAGATCGATCCGGAAGCGCTTTACCACTATCTGACTTTGGCAGCAGCGCCGGCGCCAATGACGATGTTTGCCGGAATCAAGAAACTGCCGGCTGGTTATTGGCTTCGAGTGGATAGAAATGGCAAGATCACTATGACTCGGTGGTGGGACGCGATCAGAAAAGAACCGATGTTGGAAGCCAACGAGCAGAGTCTCGCTGCCGGCATTCTCGAGCATCTGCGCGATGCTGTCAAGTCGCACATGATTTCGGATGTGCCATTCGGCGTGTTCCTGTCGGGCGGCATCGATTCGACCACCAACGTAGCGCTGATGTCCGAGCTGATGGACAAGCCGGTCGAGACGTTTTCCATAAGTATCGCCGGTCAGGAGATATTCAATGAATTTGAATATGCGCGGAAGATGGCGCGGCATTTTGGCTGCAATCATCATGAAATTGAAATTGGCGACGCCGAATTCATTTCAATGTTTGATCAGTTGGCCTACTTGCAAGATGAGCCGTTGGCAGATCCCGTTTGTGTGCCGCTGTACCATGTCGCGAAATTGGCACGGCGGCACAATGTGCCGGTTATTCAGGTAGGTGAAGGAGCTGACGAGCTGTTCTGCGGTTATCCGAAATTTCTGCTGGCGCTGCAACTGATTGGCAAATGGAACAAACTCGCAGCTGTGCCGTCCTCGCTCTGGCGAGCGAGTTATCGGATGGCGGGACGGCTTTTAGATTCAAGCGGACGGCAATTGGAACGCGAACATTTGCGCAGACTCGGCAGCAACGAGGACCTGTTCTGGGGCGGGGCGATTGCGTTCCTCGAGTACGAAAAGAGGATGCTGCTCTCGCTCGAGATGCTCGAACAATGCCGTGGCTTCAATACAGCATCTATCATTGATCAACTCTACGAGCCGGTGGAAGACAATGACGAATACTTCGCACGTATGACGTATCTGGAAATGAAGCAACGGCTACCGGAGCTGCTTTTGATGCGCGTCGACAAGATGGCGATGGCACATTCGATTGAGACACGAGTTCCGTTCCTGGATCACAAGTTGGTCGAATACGTCCTGCGTATTCCGCCCAGCCTTCACTACAAAAACGGCACTCTAAAATACCTCCTCAAGAAAGCGGTGGCAGGAATCGTTCCGGACGAAATACTGAATCGGCCCAAAGTCGGATTTTGCGGCTCGGCAAAGAATATGGTGTCACCGCAGGTGGATAAATTCGCGTATGATTTGTTGATGTCGGAGAGCGAGTTCCTTGGAGAATTGGTCAACCGTAACTATCTCGAGGATATATTTGCCCGCCACCGGCGCGGAAATAATCAAGGCATGCGCATCTGGAATTTGCTAAATTTGGCACTGTGGCATCGGCGTTGGATCGGAAGCGGCAAGCTGTCGCAAGTCTGATGTTAGCCCCGCCGGCACGTTTGTAATTGATTGGTTTGGAGTATTAGAAGTGGATCACATTTACCTCGACTATAACGCCACGACGCCGATTCATCCCGAAGTCGCCGAAGCGATGATTCCATTCTTGCGCAGCCATTTCGGGAATCCTTCCAGCTCGCACTGGTTTGGTGTCCAAACACGCAAAGCCGTGGAAACGGCGCGCGCGCAAGTCGCGGCGTTGCTTGGGTGCAACTCGGACGAGATTATATTCACTTCGGGTGGTAGCGAATCGGATAACTTCGCTATCGCTGGTTACGCGCTAAGACATCGCGGACGGGGAAATCACATTCTCACTTCGCAGATTGAACACCCGGCGGTGCTGGAAATCTGCCGCTATCTCGCACAGCAAGGATTTGAGATAAC
>CAZIBI010000003.1:141872-153344 GCA_964537215.1 uncultured Ignavibacteria bacterium
GGCATTGGCGCGCTCTATGTACGGCGGGGAATTGAATTGCAGAAATTGATTCATGGCGCTGCCCATGAGCAGAACTTGCGTGCCGGCACAGAGAATGTGCTTGAGATTGTCGGGCTGGGAAAGGCGTGCGAAGTCGTCAGCCGCGAAATGGCTAAGCAGGCGCCGATTATGGCGAAACTGCGCGACCGATTGGAAACTGAGTTGGAATCGCGCATACCGCATTGCCAGATCAATGGCGATCGGATTGCAAGATTGCCAAACACTCTGTCGGTGTCGTTTCCCGGCATCGAAGCGAACACAATTATCTCTGAATTAGAGGAAGTCGCCTGCTCACCCGGAGCGGCTTGCCATTCCGACAAGGTTATGATGTCGCATGTGCTCGAAGCAATGCAAGTACCGGTCGAGTATGCCATGGGAACGATTCGCTTTTCGGTAGGATACATGACGACCGAGGCCGAGATCGTCGCAGCTGCGGATGCTATTGAAGCGACAATAAATCGACTCGCGCCGACGGGAGCGAGCGTTGTGCCGGTGATCGCTGACGCAAGTGAAGTCCGCCTGACCAAGTACACGCACGGGCTCGGCTGTGCTTGCAAGTTGCGGCCACAGGCTCTGGAAAAAATTCTCGCGCAATTGCCGCGCCCTCGTGATGCCAACGTGCTTGTTGGTGCCGAATCCTCGGATGATGCCGCAGTCTATCGCCTAAGTAACGATATTGCCGTTGTGCAGACGGTCGATTTCTTTACACCGATAGTCGATGACCCTTATCACTTTGGCGCCATTGCGGCGACAAATTCTTTGAGCGATATCTATGCAATGGGCGGAAAACCGCTGTTCGCCTTGAGTGTAGTGGGATTTCCTTCGAATAGACTGCCGATGTCGGTGCTCCAGCAAATTCTCAAAGGTGCCGCCGATAAAGCAGCCGAGGCCGGAATCAGTATCATCGGCGGGCACACCGTCGACGACACCGAACCAAAGTACGGCCTTGCAGTAACGGGCATCGTCGATCCGGCAAAAATTCGGAAGAATAATACGGCGCGCACCGGCGACCGCCTGATCTTGACCAAGCCAATTGGCACCGGCATCATCTCAACCGCGATCAAGCGGCAGTTGGTTGACAATGATCTGCGCGACCGCGTGATTAAGATCATGAGCACGTTGAATGCAAAGGCGGCAGAAACTATGACGCGCTACGATGTTTCTGCCTGTACCGATGTGACCGGTTTCGGGTTGCTTGGACATCTCAAGGAAATGACACTCGGCAGCAAGATGAACGCCCGCATTAATTCGGCTGCAGTGCATTTTATCCCCGAGGCAGTGGGGTTAGCATCGTCAGGAATTGTGCCGGGCGGCACCGAGAACAATCTCGAATACGTCAGTCCGTATGTGGTTTGGACACCTGGGATTGCAAATGTCACAAAGATCCTGCTGGCTGACGCGCAGACTTCCGGCGGCTTATTGATTGCGGTCGAGAAGAATCAAGCCGATGCCATGTTGCGCGAACTGCGCGAGATCGGCATCAGCGAGGCTGCGATAATTGGTGAAATTACGGGACCCGGCAAGGGCGAAATTACTGTCGCTTAGCCGGCTTTGCGGCGGTGTTTGAGGAAATCCCAGAAAACGTAATCCCCCAAGTTTTGTGCCGAGGAGAAATAGGCCCGGCCGTGATTGAGCTCGGTTAGCTTCTGCACGAATTGCTGCAGATACGGGTCTTCAGCAATCATGAAGGTCGTAATCGGAATCTTCTTTTTGCGGCAGATAATTGCTTCATCGAGAGTACGATTAACGACGATCGGATCGAGGCCAAAGGGGTTCTTGTAGATGCTGCCGTCGCTTCGATTGATCATCGACGGTTTACCGTCGGTAATCATAAAGATCTGTTTGTTGGCGCTCTTGCGCCGGAGCAAGATTTGTCGCGCCATTTGCAATCCCGCCTTGGTATTGGTGTGGTACGGACCGACCGAGACGTAGGGAAGGTCCTTGATCTTGATCTCCTGTGCGAAATCACCGAATAGCACGATATTGAGCGTGTCTTTCGGAAAGCGCGTGAGAATCATTTCCGTGAATGCCATGGCGACTTGTTTGGCCGGGGTGATGCGATCCTCGCCGTAGAGGATCATCGAATGGGAAATGTCAATCAGCATCACCGTTGAGCAGTTGGTTACTTGCTCGGTCTCGTAGACTTCGAGATCTTCCTCCTCCATACTCATTCCCAAGTCGGAAGTGCGGGTGATGTTGTTCAAGAGCGAGCTTTGGAAGTCAATGTTTCGGAGATTGTCGCCATAGGAGTATTTCTTCCGCTCCGGCAATTGCTCTTCGGAATTGCCGCCTTCTTTCGGGATTGGGTGACCGCCGCCGGTGGAGGATTTGAGCTGCTCAAAGATCTTGTCGAAAGAGTCCTTGCGCAGCGACCGCTCGCCTTTGCGCGTCAAGTTCATCCCCGCCGGATCGATGGAGATGATTTGACTCTCTTCGAGATTGCGCTTGAACTCTTCCAGATCAGCGTCCTTGGGTAAATAGCCCATGCGCTTAAGCTGGTCCATGATTTGCAGCGCCATTTTGACGTTGCCATTGACTTGCAAGAGGAGATAATTGAAAATCGACATCAAGTCGCGCATCTGGCGCAACTGCTCGATCATCGAATCATCCCATGCCGAATAGATGAAACGCATTCTTAGTCCTTCAACATATTTTCGAGCATGTCGACGTAAATGAACTTGTTGTCTGGCGATTCCTTGGCAATCAGGTTGTGCTTGTGCAGCCCTTCGAGGATCAGCTCCATCGCCAGGATCACGCCGCGTTCATCTTCCGTCGCGTAGTGGGCTTTCGCAATTTCTTTGAGTCCGGCGATTTGCAGCAACGCTGCCTTGTATTCTTTGTAAGGCATCTCATCGGAAAGCTCAAGGCGCTTGCCGGTTGAGAAGAAGTCAGTCACCGCTTCATAAAGGTTTTCCTGCGGCCGCTGGTCGGCGCCGGCTTTGATTTTGCGCGGCTGCGGGAAGTGTGCGTTGAATATCTTCTTAGTCGCCTCGCCGATCAGGTTGACGGCGATGATATTTGGCCCCTCAAGTTCGCCTTCGTAGACTAACTCGACTTTGCCGACGATTGAGGCAACCACCGAGAAGAGGTCGCATATACGCGGAAAGTGATCTTTTTCATTGTTCAACGCGGCGCGGCGTTCGACATTTGAGATGAGGTTTTCATAGGCGGAAATCGTCAGACGCGCCGAGACGCCGGAGGTCTGGTCGACGTGCTCGCTCTTGCGTGCTTCGAAAGCGATTTGCTCGATAATGTCGTGGATAATATCCGGCACTTCGACTTTGCCGGAGCGTTGGCGCCAAGCTTCTTGCAGCGTGATCTGCTTAGAAGTTGCGACATCGTTCGGATAGTGAGTGTTTATCTGCGAGGCAATGCGATCTTTCAAGGGCGTGATAATATTGCCACGATTGGTGTAATCCTCGGGATTGGCGGTGAATGCCAGCATCATATCGAGCGGTAGGCGAACGGGAAACCCGCGAATCTGGAAATCATTCTCCTCAAGAATATTCAGCAGCGCTACCTGAATGCGCGGCTGCAAGTCGGGAAGCTCGTTGATCGCGAAGATGCCGCGGTTGGTGCGCGGGATAATTCCCCAATTGATCACATTTTCATCGGATAGGTCGAGCCGTTCCTTGACCGCCTTGATCGGGTCCAAATCGCCAATCAAGTCGGCGACCGAAACATCGGGCGTCGCTAGTTTTTCATGATAGCGCGATTCGCGGTTGAGCCAGGCGATTTCCAAGTCATCACCGAACTTGGCAATCGCTTCGCGGGAAGCCTTCGTGATCGGCAACAGCGGATCTTCATTCAACGCGCTGCCTTTGATGACAGGAACGAATTCGTCGAGAAAATTTATAAGTTGACGGAGAATGCGCGTCTTAGCCTGGCCGCGCAAACCAAGCAAGAGAATATCATGCTTAGACAAAATCGCATTCTCGATTTGCGGCAGCACCGTCCGTTCATATCCGATAATTCCGGGCCAGCGCTGGCGGCCGGAGCGCATTTGGTCGAGCAAGTTGGCGCGCAACTCATCCTTGAGCGTACGCGACTTGTATCCGGAGGCTTTCAGCGCTCCTAATGTCGTTGGTAATTGCATACTACCTTTCGTGGTCATAATATCTCATTACGAATTATACGCAGTGCAACTTGAGAATGTGGCGCGTATGGACTTATGAAGTCGATTAATTTTGTTAATCGGATTACACTGGTCGACAAAGGTTTGTATTATGCAAAGTATCGATTTGGCAGGCGAGCAAGTTTGCACTATCTTGTTTATTGCCGAGATTGTTTGCCGGGAACGGTAATGATAATTGCACTGCGGTCGATAATGACAAGGAATGCAGATGGTTAAAGCCTTAAGATACATTCAGGTAGAGCCGGTACTCCCGCCTGGACTTAGACCTCTCCGCGAGATTGCCTACAATCTATATTGGTGTTGGAATCAGCAAGCTATTCAGTTGTTGCGCCGCATCGATACTAAATTGTGGGAAGATTCCGGACACAATCCCGTTCGCCTGCTTTCGATGATTCCGCAACAGAAACTCGACAAACTCGAAAAAGATTCCTCCTTCCGCTCGCATCTCGACAGTGTATACCGCGACTTGCAGGTCTATATGGAGAGCGACTCTTGGTTTGGCGAACAGCACTTTAAGACTGACCGCCGCGAGATCGCTTACTTTTCAGCGGAATTTGGTTTTACGGAATCACTGCCAATTTATTCCGGTGGTTTGGGTGTTCTGGCTGGCGATCATCTCAAATCTGCCAGCGACTTGGGCGTACCGCTGGTTGGTGTCGGGCTGCTTTATCAGCGCGGCTATTTTCAGCAGTATCTCAATGCCGACGGCTGGCAAGGGGAGTACTATCCTGAACTTGATTTTTCCATGCTGCCATTGTCGGAGGCTGTCGATGCGAAGGGTGATGCCTTGGTCGTGTCCATTGACTTAGCCGGGCGTCGTGTACTCATAAAAGTCTGGAAGCTACAGGTTGGGCGCGTGCCGCTCTACCTACTCGATACAAATCTGCCGCAGAATTCCGTCGAAGACCGTGACATCACCAGCGAACTCTACGGCGGCGATATCGACATGAGAATTCGCCAGGAGTTGGTGCTCGGTATCGGCGGCGTTCGCGCTCTCGAAGAATCGGGTCATTCGCCTTCCGTCTATCATATGAATGAGGGTCACAGCGCATTTCTGGCGATTGACCGTGTTCGCCGTAGAATGCAGAATGACGGTCTGTCGTTTGGCGAGGCTTCGATGCTGGTCAAACAGACAACGGTATTTACAACGCATACTCCCGTACCCGCCGGCATCGACCGGTTCCCGCGCGAACTTGTCGAGAAGTATCTGCGGGCGCATTACACCGCTTTAGGCATAAGTTTTAACGATTTCTTTGCGCTCGGAAGCCAGAACGGCGCATATGGAGCTGCCGAATTTAACATGGCTTATCTGGCAATGAATTTCTCGTCATATATCAATGGCGTGAGTAAGCTCCACGCTGAAGTCTCGCGCAAGATGTGGCAGGGGTCGTGGGTGGGTGTTCCGCTTAATGAAGTCCCGATCGATTCGGTGACTAACGGTATCCATACACGTTCGTGGATTTCACAGGAGATTTCGGATCTCTACAGCCGCTATCTCGGACTCGATTGGATGGAGCAGCCGGCAAACCACAATTGTTGGGCCAATGTCGACGACATCCTCGACAGCGAATTGTGGCGCACGCATGAGCTGCGGCGCGAAAAAATGATCTCGCTGATTCGCCAGCGCCTCAAAGAACAATTCCAGCGCCGGGGCGCCACGCCGCGAGAGCTGAAGCTGGTGAGCGAAGTCTTGCACTCGGAATACCTGACCATCGGATTTGCGCGCCGGTTTGCTTCGTACAAGCGCGGAGCTTTGCTTTTCCGCGATATTGAACGGCTCAAGCGCATTGTTAATGACTCCAAGTATCCTGTCCAGATTGTCTTTGCCGGAAAGGCGCATCCGCGGGACAATATCGGAAAGGAACTGATCAAATCGATCATCCATAGCATCCGCGACCCGCAGTTGCGTGACCGGATTGTTTTCTTGGAAAATTATGATCTGTCTATGGCGCGCTACCTGGTCCAGGGCGTTGATGTTTGGCTCAATACGCCGCGCCGACCCATGGAAGCCTCCGGTACCAGCGGAATGAAGGTCATATTCAACGGCGGCCTTAATCTGAGCGTGCTGGACGGTTGGTGGTGCGAAGGCTATCGGCCGGACGTCGGCTGGGCGATTGGCTCTGGCGAAGAATACGACAACCACGACTATCAGGACGAGGTCGAAGCCAGCGCCATTTACGATCTGCTGGAAAAGGAAATTGCTCCGACTTTCTACGACCGCGGCCGCGACGGTATTCCGCGCGAATGGGTAGCCAAGATGAAACGCTCGATCAAGCTGCTAAGCCCGGCGTTTAATTCCAACCGCATGGTGCAGGAATATACCGATCGATTCTATACCAATGCTTACCGCCAGTACAAGATTCTGCTTAACAACAACTATGAAGAATTGCGTTCACTTGCCGGTTGGTATCGGCATCTGCGCGACAAGTGGGCGGATATTCGCATCCTGGAAATAGATTCGATTACGCCGCCGAAACTTGATGTCACCCAGGAAATCCAGGTAAACGCCAAGGTTTTTGTCGGCGAGTTCAAAGCTGACGAATTGCTGGTAGAATTGTACTTGGGTAGAATTTCGCAGCGCGGTGAGATCGCCGATGCTCAAAGCATCGAAATGAGCCCGATTGGAAACCCACAGGCCGGCATCTACACCTTCACCTGCAAGGCGCCGCTGACTGCCAGCGGGCGTTTCGGGTACTCGGTGCGCGTGCTTCCGGGGCATCGCAGCTCGGTGCATTCGCATGAATTCGGCTTGATTACTTGGGCTAACGGCGATCTGTAAGATAAGTTGACAGAACAGCAAAATGAAAGGTCGAGACTACGCAGTCTCGACCTTTTGATTTTTGGCTTTGATTCTGATGCTAGGCGCAGTGCGGAGCCGGACCACCGGCAAAGATGTAGTTGATCAAGTACACGGCATCGGAAATCGTGATAATCGAGTTGCCGTCGGCGTCGCCTTCGCAAATCGGACTTGGCGCTGGACCACCGGCAAAGATGTAGTTGATCAAATAGACGGCGTCGGAGATGGTAATAATGGTGTTGCCGTCTGCATCGCCGCAGAAACACGCAGCACTGAAATTCTGCTGAAATCCATGGTTAATCTTGTAGCTTGCGGATGATCCCGGGCCCGCAGCTGTCTGTCCTACCGTCGAGGATAATTTGTAACTCGGAGAACTGCCGTTCGTCGAACCGCCGCCTGAAATGACTTGCCATTTCATGGTCTCACCGGATTGAGCGGCGCTTTCATCGGCAAGAAGAGCAGCACACATTACGACAGCAAGGATGACTGCTGTCAGGAGGGCAATTTTGGAACCAAGCTTGGTCATAAGAAATCCTCTTATAGTGCAGCAAAAAATTTCATTAACATACTGACCGAATTCGAGGACGACGCCGGCCAGAGTTGACACTGACAATTCGCGTAGAACAATATCGAGTTGATATCTCCAGTATATACATTAAAACCGAAACTGTCAAGACCGGAAAATTGGGTGGGGAAGTGCAAAATTATAACACCAGTCCGGGCGAAAATGCCCGATTTGGCGCAAATAGCCTAAAATTGAGGCCGCTAAGGGAGTTCCTTGTGTGTTCCGTCGCAAAAAGGCGGTGTTTTGGTCTGTTTGCAAAGGCAATATGAGCGCAGTTTCTTCTCGCTTATCGTAAACTCTAAGGGCTGAATATCTGTGGCCACGTGCGAGTTATCGCAAAATGGCTGGCCGGCCGAGCGGCCGCAGCGGCACCACGAATATGTGCCCAGCTCAAGTTCGAGCTTGATTGATTTTTTGTCTGCCATTATCGGTTCAGTCACAGCTTCTCCCAATAGTCGTAAAGCCAATGTCTCACTGATCAATTGAATAGAGATGGAACATACCTACAAGGGGCAGCTTCAAGCAACAGAATTCGGCGGTCGAATGACTCGGTTTACTGGCAGCCGGCGCAAGGAGCCGGTCCGCCGGCAAAGATGTAGTTGATTAAGAACACGGCATCCGAGATCGTAACTCCGCCGTCGCAATTGGCGTCGGCGCTCAAGAAGTAAACCGGTGCCTGCCCGCCGGCAAATATGAAAGAAACGATAAACACGACGTCACTGATATTGCGGATATGATTGTTATCGGCGTCGCCACAGGAGTACGGCAACGGCGGCGAGGTTACCACCATTTGGACATAAACGATCATCGCCGTGTCAAGAGCGTCCGCATCATTGTTACGGCAAGTCAACTCGGCGAAGTATGCTCCTGACGCCATTTCGGTACCCAGCATTCGAACAACAATCGAGTCCACTTCTGTTGATTCAACCGTACCTGCCGTTTTCGAAAGCGACAGCCACATTCGCGGCGAACTAGAGGTCAGGCGTTTGGAAACTGTATATTCCAACGCCAACGCGCCGGAGTTAGAAATTGATATGACCGTTTCGGTCGAATCGTCGGTATAGACGGTGTCCAATATCGACTGGCTCGAAATCTCAACTTGCGGACCGAAGTTTAGTGCGAAGTCGTCGACGAACCAGTCGTCGCCGATTCCTCCCGCTATGTTGCGTATCCTCACTGCAAAAGCGGCGTGATAGGCGTCGCTGGGCAATCCGAAACTAATGTGTTGAAACGTGGGCGTAATCGGGCTGCTGCCCAAGTGTTTTCGAAATTGGGACCACTTGCCGAATTTGTTGAAGTACTCGACCAGCAGATCATCACCGAACTCAGGGTCATCTCCGCCGCCTTGTTGCTGGACATAGTAGTCGAGGCTGACCCCGGTAGCACCGCGCAGGTCAATTGCTCTTGTCACGACGGTATCGCTCCCCAGACTCGAGCCATTCAGTCGAAGCGAATACGGCGCGCTGATTTCATTTTCGGCAAGCGTGTCGATCGTCGCGCCAGCGACGAAAGCCCACACCGAATCGTCAAGTTCTTCGATAGGGAATTGTTCGGAGATCGGAAGATCGATCGGATAGCCGGCTGAAATGGCAGTAATTTTTATTGAGGAACTCGTCAGCGAATCGGAATTAGACCGAACCGAGATTTCGCACGAATCAACAGCGCCAAAATTGACAGTCGGAATAACTACTCGGACGGCGAAATCCAGCGAGTTGTCAGGCACAATGATTCCGGTAGTGTCCAGAGGGTAACCAGAGCCGTCGACGATTTCGAATAGCCAGTCTGAAGCTGCGGACATGATTGCGTAACTGTCGGCAATCAAGCCGGTATTTGCAAGCGAGAACGGGAATATCAAGGTATCGCTAATCGCGCCGCTCTGGACATCAGATTCAAGGACGACATCGAAATCAAAATCGATAACTTCAAAACTCAAGATGCGGGTTGTGTCGGCGGTACCGTCAAGTGCGTGCGCCTCCAGGTAGTATTCGACTCGCGTTCCGGGTGACTGTGGTGGAATAGCGGCACTGAATTCGATTGAGTCGCCCGTTGCAGCCAACGGAACCGTTACCCAGTCGGCATCTGTTCGAAAGTGCAGCAGGAGCGAATCCATTACGAGTGCCGTGTCGGATGATATCAACGCTCGTACGAGGTACGCATTGGTCGTATCGCGAGTATCGGCAAGCGGTACGTGATTAATCGCCACACCGCAGCGCAGTGCCCGAACCAAATCGACAGAGTTTCTTACATTGAGGCGTCCTCCGGAAACTGTGCTTCCCATCAAAGCCGCGATGGGATCGGTTCCTTGCAGAAGCAGCTGTTTCATTAGCAACGCTGTTGTCGGCGGATTTTCGCGATAATCCGCCAGCAATCGCGGGCAAGCAACCGACCACATCAGCGCAATTGCGCCGGCGACGTGTGGTGTCGCCATTGAGCACCCGGTCAATTCCGAATATCCCCCTCCGGGAACCGTGCTAAGGATGTCCGTTCCGGGTGCACCGAGATCGATAGTCGTCAGTCCAAACGCCGCACCTGAATTCCGTGAATCGACATCGGTTGTGTTGGTTACCGAGATCAAGAAGTCGCTGGCGCAGCCGGTCGGGATGTCGCCAATTGCATCGACGTCGATATTGAGATTGGCAGTAGCGCCAGCGTTGAGAATCCCCTGTTGACCCAGCGAGTCATAGATCGCGCACCAAAGCGGATAATCTTCCGGTTGGCCGAAGTCTATACCGAACGAAGAATTGGATGACACAATAAATGCGCCGGACACGCCGTTAGATTCATTGTAGCGCGCCCGCATTTCCAGCACGTAACCGTAGGCTTCGACAACAACCGCCTCCGTTCGCGACACGCCAACGACAGGTAGTACCTTTGCGCCCCAGTTTACGCCGCTCACCCCGATGTTGTTGTTGCCTCGTGCCGCCGCAATGCCGGCGACGTGCGTTCCGTGTACGTTGCCGGTGATTACCCCGCTACTGCTGATTGCATTCCACCCGTCATAGTCATCGACATACCCGTTGGAGTCGTCATCGATGCCATTTCCCGGCACCTCGCCGACGTTTTTCCAAAACTGAAGGTCCGGGTGCGTCAGATCGAAGCCGTTATCCACTACGGCGATTACAATCTCGCGGCCGTCAGTCGTAGTCCCGCCGGTTCCTGTGTCCCAGGCTTCGATGGCGTCGATATCCGCATCCGGAGCGCCTCCCGATTGCCCTATATTGTTCAGGGACCACTGTTGTCCAAATAGCGGATCGTTTGGTTGGGTCGTGCGTTCGGTGACGTAATGATTGAATTGTGCACGCTGGATCCCTCGTGTGCGCCGCACTGATTCGATTATCTGTTGCGTCCGCGACTTGTCTTCAGGAGTATCAGCGAACTCGTAAAGCCAGATGTTGAGGCGTGCGGAAAGTTGTTTTATCGGTTTCAGTCCGTACTGGCTCAGCGGTTCAACGACAGACTGTGCACTAGATCCGCGATCAAGCTGAATGAGGATCTCGCCTTTGACGCGTGCAGCCTCATTTGCCGCAATTGGCACAGTACAGAGGCCGATAATGAACGCTACTAAGACTATTAAGATGGCAGCAGATTGGAATTGAGTGTGTTCGTTTGACGTCTTGTCGGAATCGCGATCTCGTGCGACGCTGGGCATGCCAATACCTCAATTTCTCGACCTGAACACGTTGCGTTCGGCAAGTGTCACAGTGCAAGTGTGAGTCTGGCCCTCGTGATTGCAACCGTGAGATTCTCTGTAGTATGACGAAGATATCTTCGAGAAGTTCAATCGTCAATCTCTATGTTTGTCCCCCCCAACAAAACAGGGGCATCCGGGATGGATGCCCCTGCGGGGTTGAGTTTGTCCCGTAGCGGTTACGGGTGAATTGCTCTTACTTGCAGGCCGAGCAAGGCGCCGGTCCGCCCGAGAAGATATAGGCGATG
>CAZIBI010000004.1:0-10277 GCA_964537215.1 uncultured Ignavibacteria bacterium
CCCAACCGAAGCAACGAGAGGTAGGACAAACCAAGCGGAGACAACAAGATGATGTGAAACAAATTCAACCGACACGTCGCGGATGCGCCAGTTTTTTGATCGATTATGTGTCTAATGCATTGTATGTTGAACGCACCGGTGCGTCGCGAATCAGACATAAACGAACTTGAGCTTTTGGCCAAGGTCGCCCAAGGGGACAGGTCCGCCTTCAAGGTCCTGTTTGATCTACATTCCCCGCAGGTCTACGGCGTCTGCTTGCGTATGCTCGGAAATGCGCGCGACGCCGAAGAGATTTCGCAGGATGTTTTCATCACGCTGTGGCAGAAGGCGAAGACGATTCGCGGCGAGGCGCGGCTTGCGACTTGGCTTCATCGGGTCTGCGTTAACAAATCGATTAATCACCGCAAACGCGGCGGGGTGTTCAGCCGCTTCAAGCAGATCATGTCGATCGATACGGAAGATGTTTCGCTGGCGGACCAATTACCGGCGCCCGAATCCGAGCGGCCCGACAGCAAATTGGAATCGCGGGAGGCCGGCGATCAACTGGCGGAACTGATGGCGGAAATCCCGGAACGGCAGCGCGAAATCTATTTGTTGCACAAACTCGAGGGGCTTAGCTATAAGGAAATTGCTGAAGAATTGAACATTACGCTCGCGTCGGTTGAGTCGCTGATGCACCGGGCCAAACAGAATCTACAGAAAGTAATGCTTAAGCGCTTCAAAAATCGGCGCAAGTAATGCCGGGACGGTGTTGTCCAAATTATGAATGATGGAGGAGAAGCTTGATTAAGTGCAATGACATTGAAAACAGACTACTGGCGATTGTTGAAGGCAGTCTGGATCGGTCGGAGGCGGCGGCGATAGCAGCGCATCTGCGCGAATGCCCGTCCTGCGGCGCAATGGTTGCTCAATATCAAGCGATCTTTGCGGCCGAAACGAAAACGCCGGCGACAGTGCCGGATTCTCTGTGGCGGTCGATCCAGAATCGAATCAATAAGCTCGAAGAGGGCCGTCAGTCACAGCCTACCCTGTTTCCCAAACGGCGGCCCTTATTCGGCCTGGCCTTACAATCGATCGGCGTAGCAGCGGCTATCGTTGCCGGAATCTATCTTGGCCAGACCAATCAAGTTGAACAGACCAGTTATGAAGACGAGATTGCTTCATACTATGCCGGCGCCTTGACCGAAACGGCGTTGCCGTTTGAGGAAGTCCTCGAGCAAGTAAGCTCGACGCAAGGAGGCAACCGGTGAAAATTCGCACTTTGATTTATGTGATCATTCTACTGTTGGTGGTGAATGTCGCTGCGATTTCGACGATGGTTTATTATCGCATGACGCCGCCGAAGGGACCGTGGGAGAAAGGCGATTTCCGCCGCAACGGTCCGCCTGATTTCGAACCGCCGAAACTATCAGCAAGCGAAAGAATGGCGATCGAACAGTCGCGTCAACGACTGGACAGCCTGATCGAACCGATCGTCGGTAAGATTCAAACAGCACGCGGGCAATTGATGGAAGAATTGAAGAAAGACGATCCGGATACAACCAAGGTTTACCAACTGATTGGCGACATCGGCGCACTGCAGAGCGCGATTCAAAAACAGATGGTGGGGCAATTCTTGAGCGACGGCGGCTCGCTGCGTCCGGAGCAGCGCAAACGGCTGCTAAGAATGATCGAAGACCGTACGCAATGGCAGGAACGCGGACGATTCGAGGGGCGCAAAAAAATGGAACGAAAATTCTGATGAGTGGAAATTGAAAGGAGACCATATGAAATGGAAACTCGCAACGCTTGCTGCGATCCTGACTCTGGCGCTGGCAGTGTCACTGCCGCTGCTGGCACAGCAGGTCGAGCAAGTCGAAGGTGTCGAACTCGACGACGATGATGACATCGCATGGGCTCGTTGGCACGAAGGCGGCGGCAAGGGTATGATGGAAGAGCTGGCTCTGACGAAAGAGCAGCAAAAGAAGATGGACGACATGCGGACTGCGCATCGCAAGGAAATGATTCCCTTGCGCGCGCAAGTCGAAGTCAAGCAGATCGAATTGCAAGAGCTGTTTGAATCCGACGCCTCGCTGGCGACCGTCAGCAGCAAAATCGACGAAATCAGCAAACTCAAAACTGATATCGCCAAGAAGCAAGCCGGTCATCGGATCGCCATGCGCCAGGTACTCACGCCCGAGCAACGTGAGATCTGGGACAGCCGTCCGCGCATGATGGGCATGGGCGGCCGCCACAAAGCCATGATCGAACGCGGCGCGATGATGAAGCAATTCAGAGAGCGCGGCGACAGACCCGGCGGGCGTGGACGCGGATTGTAGATTCCGAGCAACATACCTCCTGTGGGGAGAGTGAAAACTCTGCCCCAGATTCAAGCCGGCGGTTTCTAATGGTAGCGACCGCCGGCATTTTTTTGTCTGGAATGGCTTAGCGACGCTGATAGAGTCGATGCGTCTCGAGAGTCCTCGGGCGCGCCAATGTAATCAATTCATAGCGACTCATGAAGGCTGCGGAATTCAATATCGGTAGTGAGCCGGATTGATTGATCGCAAGAAATAGCCAGTTGGCATTGACAGAATCGGCGAACTGGAGTGTACTACCGCTGCGATTGTAATCAATCGCCTGCGGTGTGACCAAGCCGTCGCGATCAATGATGCGGCCGCGGTAATGGTATCCGAATTGACCGATATCCTCGGCGAGAACTGTGTCGCCAGTCGCCGCGTGAGCGTTCAGATATTCGGCCGCAGCTATGTGATTGTCTGCATACCATTGCATTTCGCTCTCGAGTCCGTCAATGCGAGTGAACGACACAACTGCGAGGCACAGTGCGATGACAACTGCGAGTCCTAGCGACAGCTTTTCGGAAAGCCTCTTCCCTGCTATCAAATCAAAGCCCTTGGTCAAAACGAGAAAGAGCAGCGGCAAAGCCGGCGCAGCATACCAAAAGAAAATGCGCGGTGAGAAAAACGACAGTCCGAAAACCATCCCCAATGCTGTCAGTGCCGCAACAAAAAGGCGATCACGTTGCCGCACCAAGACGAATGCGACAGCAATCACTGCGGCAATCAGCACGAGGCCGGGCCAGGTACCGAGAGTAGTCATCTGACCAAGGCGATTAATCAGCGGCGTTGAATTTGTGTAGAGCGCTGATTTGGCTGCTATCGAGTTAGGGATAATTGTCCCAAAGTATTGGATCGAGAAAATCAACCATCCTCCTACCAATAATATTGGCGCTGCGGCGACCAGCCAGAATCGCGGCGCGCGTTCGTATGCAGCAACGCCAAGAACAATCAACAATAGCGCGGCGCCCTCGGGACGCGTCAGACAAGCAAACGACGCAACTATCACGGCTAAGAGGTAGCGCCGTGAAAATAACAGATAGAGTGCCACCACGAGCGTCGCCGTAAAGACGGCAGTTTCCAGTCCACAGATGTCGCTGACGATACTGCGCGGATAAAGAGCGTAAACCAAGGCAGGCAGAAAGGACAAGCGCGACAGTCCGCAACGCTCCGCGAATCGCAGCAGGCAATACGACGTGAGCAACGCAAAGAGAATTGAAACAGCCACAGCCGAGTGCGGAACCGCTACGCCGAGATATTTCAATGACGCCAGCAATACTGTGAATAGCGGCGAGGTGGTACCGAGGATGTGTTCGCCAATGTTGTAGACGAAGCCGTTTCCAGCAGCGAGATTTTCCGCATAGCGGAAAGTGATCAGCGCATCATCGACCTGATAGCCGGTAACTAAGTAGACAGCAAGCCTTGCGACAGCGGCAACCAGCAAGATGCTGATTAGCAACTTGCGATCAGTCTTTGCGGGTTGCGGCATCGGATTTCCCAAACAGGTAGCGATGTTGCAGAGGAATTGCCAGCAGGAGTTGATATCGCGAGAATGCTGCGGTGATGTTTGCTTCCTGTATGCCCCAGGTTTTGATGGCAAATTCGTCGGCGACGAGATAATCGACACCGAGCGAGTCGGCGTAGTGTTCAAGATAATTGGTTGATTTCTGTGCACCTGCCAGTCGTTCGGCGCCCCACCAGGATTGAATAGTGAACTTCCCTTGCTGCATGTAGACAAAGTCGAACGGCGCCATGACCAAAGCGCCGGGACGCATCAGTTCAGACATCTGCTGATTGGCTTTGATGGGATTTGGTTTTGCAGGAATAGCGGTAAAGACAAGCGCATAAAGTCCATAGCCGAAGAATACCAATGACCAAGCTAGGAACACGGTTCGCAAATTTCGGCGCCAACCGACCGCAAGACTCTCCAATTTGCTCCAGACGGCGGCAATGATTATTGCCATGAATGGGGCGAGTGGAATCATATAGCGCGTGAATTTGGGCAATGGCGATGCGGCAAGGACCAGCGCCATTGCGATCAGATAGATGAACTCAAATCGGAAGCGTCTCCAGAAATCACGGTTGATCGTGAAAAGAGCGATGAGCATCCAAACGGTGATGCCGATGACTTCGGGCTTGCGCAACAATCGCTTGTGCTCGGTGACCATATTGACGAACGGCTGCCACCAATTGAGATTGAGCGAAGTGGTCATGAGCGGATTGTGAATTGTCTGCTGGAGAAACAATTCGCGGTCTGTGAAGAGGCCGCTGACATAGGGCGCGAAAGCGATGATGCCGAATATCAAGACGATTGCCGCCGGAACAAATTTGCGGAAGAACAGCAGGGTCACGAATCCGGCGATGACAAAGACGAAACCGAAAGCGTGTGTCAATCCGGCAAAACCGGCGAGCAGTCCGGCTGCGGCGTAGAGCAAAATAGAATCCGACTTGCGGGCTTGGGTCAGAATCAAGAATGAAGCAAAACCGCATAACATTAGGAGCGCTTCGGGACGAAATTCAAGCATCTGCAGCCAGAAGACCGGCGTGAACGCCAGGATTGCGATTAAGCGCCATTGTAACTCTCTGTAACCTGCTCTGGCACAATGGTTAAAAACCAAGAGCAAGGTAAGTAATCCGGCTATGAATGATACGGCACGGAGCTGGTAAAGACCCCAGCCGCAACACCATGCCACAGATGCACCTATCCAAGTTAGCAAATTATGATAGACGACAATCGGCTGGTCGAGCGGAGGGTAATCGCGAAAAAGCTCGGACTCAACCTGGCCGTGATTAAGCAAAGTCCAGACGTGTTGGCCGATCCAAGCCTCGTCATTATGAATTTCCCGGCCCAAGAAACTTGGTATAAGTAAAACGAGGGCAATAACTAAGGCAATTCGAAATACCCACGGCGCAGGTGCAATTAGCCTGTTGGAATCCTTCATATATGTTCAAAGATACGGATTCAGCGGATTAAGACAAGGGCTGGGAGAGAATTCCTTGGAAAAGGCCATGATGCGGGGAGAATTTGGCCAAATTCGTATGAAATCGGCACAACAAAATTGTCGAAAAACAGTTGCCAATTCCGCAGTTTGAATGTATAATAACCATGAGCTTCGGCTCAGTTGTGTATCGACAGGGGAAGCGCTTGACTGATACCATTGGGTGTATCAGTGAAGTAGGAGAGGACTGCTTCCCCTCGTTGATTTTTTTTTTGCCTCAAAGTTTGATACACGCGAAAGCTAAGCAGATACAAGCAGCGACGGTCAGTGACCGTCGCTTCTTTTTTGCATGCAATCGAATCGACCTGCCTATTTGAATAGCGCAGATGCTTTCACCACAGTGATGTCCTCGGGCAGAAGTTTCAAGTCCATAGCTTTGATCTGGTCGTTGATGGCGGCAAGCTCGCCCTCGACAGAGCCGGACGGCAGTTCGAGTTTGGTATCTGCGGACAGAAGTTCGCGCTTGGCGTCCTCGCCGTTCGAAACGACAGCAACTATCAAGACATTTCCCGGATGGAGATTGTCAATAGCGATTGTCTGCAGCTCGCTGCGCGGGACGCGATTGATGTTGGTCTTGAACTTGTCGACGTATTCAGGAAGATTGTACCACTTCTCGTCAAGGCGCATGCCGAGTTGACGATCGGGAGTTTCCATGGCAAAGGCGGAGTTGTTGGCGACATAATCCTTCGTGCGGTCGATATCGTCAGCGGTAAGCGGCGTCGTTGTCAGTTTGGTCATTTCGGTCAGCATCAATTTCACGCAGAACTCGAAGTTAACTTCCTTGGGATACGACCACATGTGGAAGTACTGATCCGTGCGCGGAATACCATTATCCATCATCTTGGACCAGCCCGACGGACGGAAATACTCGACATAAGCGTACGCGCCGTAAGCCAAGCCGCGCTCGGAACGGACGGTTTGGAACAGGCGCCCAAACATTTCGCGGTGCTGGCCAAGGTAGCAGCCGAGGAGTCGCATCGGATAGTACTGCGGCGAAGTGCGATTGTCCTGCAGCACATGACCGACGCGCAGGTGCGATTGAGTGCGGTTTTCCTTCTCGACGAGAATAACCTTCGGCGTTTTTGCCATTTTGGGAACAACGTCGGAACGAACGACTTTTCCGGTCGGAAGATTACCGAGATCAGTCTTGAAGCGCTCGACCAGCGAATCGGCGACATCCCCGCCGATACCGGCGAGGACATTTCCGCGCAGGTAATTGGCATGGTAAAAATCGACGACATCGCGGCGATTGAAATTACGGACGGCCAACTCTGTGCCTTGAACAATGTGGCCATAGCGGTGGCCTTCGAATATGGCATCCTCGAAGACGGCCAGCGAAAGTTGTGCATCATCCTCGCGGATGCGGCCGATCTGATCGATTTGATCGGTGACGGCTTTGCGGACTTCTTCATCAGGAAACGCCGGCTCGGTCAGGATTTCGCGGAAGATCGAGTAAAACTCGCCGGAATTTTCCGACAATGTGCGGCCCGTGATGACGACGACTTCCTTGTCGACGGAAACTGATATTTCGGCGCCAATCTGATTGAGGCGGCGTTCGATTTCGGCGCGGGAGAGGTTGCGCGTGCCCTTGTTGAGGAGATTGGCGGTGAAATAGGCCAAGCCGGGTTGCTCGACTGGATCAAGCGCGGAGCCGGCGTTGATCATAACCCGATAATACACGACCGGCAATCCCGGTTTCTTGAGCACGACAAGTTGGTTGTCGGAGACCGGTCCGCAAGCAGTAACGAACAAAAGAGCAATCAGCATTGCGAAAGCGAGCTTGACACAGGCGAGCTGGGGCCGCAACTGCGATGGAACGGAATTTATCTTGAACTTTAACATGATTCTACCTCAAATTCCACTTTTAGGGACAAGCGTAACGACGGTGCGATTTGCCGCGGTGAAAGTCTCGGCGGCAACGCTGCGGATTTTTTCTGCGGAGACCGAGGCGTAGAGATCGTAGAGTTCCATCAAGCTGCGGTGGCTTCCGGTGACGACGCGATTCACTCCCAGCGACGAGGCAATTCGCGACGGGCTGTTAAGCGAGTAGATCATCCGGGCGCGGAGGTTATTGCGGGCGCGGTCGAGCTCTTCGCTGGAAATCGGCTGCGCACTGACTTGTCGCAGGTAGCTGTAAATTGTGTCGCGGACTTCGGCGAGATTTGCACCCCGGCGCAACCGAGCAGAGACTGACTGCAAGCCGGGATCTTTGCGCATATCGGCACCGCCGTCGATAGATTCGACGAGCGCGAGTTGATTCTTGAGCAGCGAGGTCAGGCGCCCGGAATTCGAGAAGAGCACTTCATTGATGAGATTCATGGCCGCGAAACCCTCGAAATCGCTGTGGGCGGCGTTGACATGATAGGCAATGCGCAGCAACGGCGGAATTTCGTCATCTTTCCAAACGAAGTTCTTTATGCGCTCTGCGGTTTGCGCCGGTTCAGTCACGACTAACGAAGTGTAAGCCTCGCCGGGTTGCCAGTCGGAATAGTATTTCTCCACCAAACTGCGGGTCGTGTCGATATTGACATTACCGGATATGACGAGAATGCAATTGTTCGGGACGTAGTGGCGGTCTTTGAATTGGCGGCCATCCTCGAAGGTCATGTTTTGTTCGAGGTCCTCTTCCCAACCGATGACCGGATGATGATAGGTATGAATCGTGTATGCGAGCCGCTCGAGTTCGACGCTAAGGAAGCCGTCGGGATCATCGACGACACCGCGGCGGCGTTCTTCCTTGACCGGCCCAAGCTCGGTGCGGAAAGTCTCGTTGGTGAAGATCAGGTTGCGGATACGGTCCGATTCGATTTCAAGCATCTTATCGAGGAAGCGCGCTTCGGCATTGAGAAAGTATGCCGTGTAATCGTTGGTGGTCCAGGCATTGTTCTCGGCGCCGAGCGGCGAGACGACGGCGCTGAAGTTGGGGAACTTCTCGGTACCGCGAAACATCATGTGTTCGAAGACATGTGCCAGTCCGGTGATGCCGACGCGGTCCTCGTCGCGCGAGCCGGCATTTACAAATGTGAATACGCTGACCGTAGCGGCCGTTGTGTCGGGTGCGATCAGCAGCGTGAGGCCGTTGTTGAGTTTCGATTCATCGACGGCAAGGTCAAAGCCGGCGGCATTGAGAGCAGCCGTGGCTGTGAACAGCAGGATTGCGAATATCGTGAGGCATTTTCGCATTAGGGATTCTCCATTTCGCAGAATTTCTTGGTCGAATGAAAGTAAGCAGGCAGATGATGGCGGTCAAGAGAAAACGCGTTCATGCGAGACTGGTTTGGAATTGGATGCTCAATTTGCGTATACTTGGGATATGAAGCGACTCGTTTTTGCAGTCTTACTGGTCTTGGCGCTGGTATTGCCTGCGTCCGCGGCCTCGTTTCGGTTTGTCGGCGAAGACACGGGCCAAAACCGCGAAATGCGGCTGGTGCTGGAAGTCGCTTCCTTGCGGCTGGACAAGCTGCTGGGAATATCTTTCAAGGACACAATCGATGTGCGCATCGTGCAGTCTCAAGAGGAGTTTGATGCGCTAGCCGGGGGCAAGATTCCCGAATGGGGCGCCGGTGCCGCGATACCGGCGCGGAACCTGATCATCCTGCGCGAACCGATGATGAATCGCTATCCGGGAAACACAGCGGATTTGCTTCAGCATGAGCTGGCGCATATTGCCTTGAGTCGGCGCGCCAAGGGTGCGCATCTGCCGCGCTTTATCGATGAGGGATTTGCCTCGTGGTTTGCCGGCGAGTGGACATTCGCGCAAGTCACTACGGTGGCGGCGGCGCAGATAACCAAGTCGCTGTTGCCGCTGCGGGATATCGACGACGTCAATCGCTTTCATCAAGGCCAGGCGAATTTGGCGTATGCGCAGAGTTACCTAGTCGTGAACTACATTTTCAAGCGCTTCGGCGAGCTGGCGTTTACAGATCTGATCGATGCCCTGGCTACGGGTGAGAACATGAGCGAGGCGTTTCATCAGACGCTCGACATCTCGTTCTGGCGGTTTGAGGCGGACTATCGGAAATTCCTTTCGGACAATTACACCTTGTTTGCTATACTTGCCGACATGTCAGGTCTCTGGATAATACTGGCTTTGATTGTGGTGTTCGGATGGATTCTGATCCGCAAACGGAAGAAGGATGCCTACGACCGCTGGAAGGACGAGGAGAAGTACCAGAGCACCGATTTTGACTATAGCGGGTCGGATGATGAGCCATGGAAAGACTCTGAAGAAGAAGATTCAACACGTTTTTGAGTACCTGTTTGTCCGCGCTTTCCACCTACTGGTAAAGATCACGCCCGACAAATTGCGGGAGCCGTTCGCCAACGGATTGGCGGGAGTCGCACGACTGCTGACGCCGAGCCGGGTGGAGATCGCCCGCAAAAACCTCAAGTTAGTATTTTCCGAATCCAGCGACGAAGAGATCAAGCCGATCATTCGCGGGGTCTACCGCAATATCGCGCGCAATGCGTTTGATATTGTCGATGCGCCGAGGGCATTCGGGAAGATCGTAATTCCGGCACATTCGGCGGGACATCTCGAACGCGTGCGCGAAATCTTGTCGCAGAGGCGTCCGGTCGTGTTTGCCACGGGCCATGTCGGGAATTGGGAGATCTTGGGGCAATACATCGGTTGCGAATTCAAAGAGTGCCGGTTTGTCGCGCAGGAACAGTCGAACAAGTTCATTGACCGCTATGTGAACGAGTTGCGCATCGCGCAGATGGAAAATAACAAGATCATTCATAGCCACGCGGCGGCGCGCGAATTGCCAAAGGCGCTGAAACGCGGGGCGCCGATATTCCTGGTGGCGGATCAGGATGCCGGCAAAGATGGAATCGTCGTCGATTTCATGGGAACGCGGGCCTCGTATCACAGGGGCATTGCTTCGTTCGCTTATCACTACACTGCGCCGCTGGTTCCGATTTTTCTTATACGTTCGGGCGG
>CAZIBI010000004.1:10377-18889 GCA_964537215.1 uncultured Ignavibacteria bacterium
TCGCTTATCACTACACTGCGCCGCTGGTTCCGATTTTTCTTATACGTTCGGGCGGGAAGATGACTTTGATGATTCCGGCGATCATCGAGCCGAATGTTGCGACAGCGCGCGAGGTCGAGATCGAACGGCTGGTATCAGTATTTTCGGAGCAGTTGGGCGCGGTTGTTCAGCGATATCCGGACCAGTGGCTATGGACGCACCGGAGATGGAAATCCACAGTCGGACATTACTAAGCCGAAATAGCGGTCTATTCTCACGATAATTCGTCTTGACAGCAGAGCCGGGCGGGCGCAATATTCGGCAACGAAACTAATTTGACAAACCAAGGAGGCAGAGATTTTACGAATGAAGAACTTCATTTCCAGCAGCACGAGAATTACGGCGGCGATTTGTCTGGCGGCGGCACTGGCTTTTGCCGGATGCGGCAAGAAGACCGGATCGACGCTTCCGCCGGTAAGCGAAGAAGTCAAAGGCAAGGACACGGCGCCGACCACGCCGGCGGCGCAGGGCGAGTCGGAATCAAACGCAAGCTCAGAAACACAGACCGAGTCGGGTTGGGTGATCAAGGACTTGATCAATGTCCGCAGCAAGGCGAGTACTAGCTCGGATGTCGTGGCACAACTGCCGCGCGGGACGGAGGTCAAGTTGCTTGAGTATGCCGACAAATGGTATCGAGTTCAGCTCACGGATGGACGGACGGCGTACGTGTTTGAGACGCTGCTGACCAAGGAACGCTATGTCGAGCCATTGACGCGGTTCAAATTCGACGCAAGCCGTACAAATCCGGCGCTTAAGATCATTTCGGGGGTAGCGGGAATTGATGGCGATGCACCATCGGCAGCGCTGACGGTTTCCAGCGATGAGTGGAATTCCCTTTCGGCGGAAGACCGCACCAAGACCGCCGAAGCAGCTTATTCTTTCTGGGCCGAATGCCTGAAGAAGTGCGGCTACGACACCAAGGGCGCAGTGATTGTATTTCGCGACGCCGGCGAAAAACAGCTCGGCAATATCAAGTCCGACGGCGGCAAGCCGGTGTTCACGCCCGCAGAATAAGCTAGCGGCGCGACAGAGTTTGGTAGAGTTCGAACAATTGCGCGGAGACGGTTTCGACGCGGAATTTTTGGACGTGGGATAATCCGCCGGCAATCATTTTGGCGCGGAGATTAGAATCGCCGATGACACGTTTCAGTGCATCGGCGATTTCATTTGGGTCGCTTGGTGAGACATAGACGCTCGCGGGTCCCGCGGCTTCGGGGAAGCAGCCGCCATTTGAGGTAATAACCGGGGTCTTGCTCCAGAGCGCTTCGATAATCGGAATGCCGAATCCTTCAAAGTGGGACGGGTAGACGAAGGCTTGCGCCATTTGGTAGATCTGCGGAAAGTCGGCGAAGGCGATGTCGGTGCGCATTTGCACCCGGTCGGACAACCCGGCTGATCGGACGTGCTGTGCAACTACTTCCTTGTAGTCGGTGCCGCCGCCGATGGCGACCAAGTGGAGGTCGTGAGATTTGCGCAGTAACTCGACGGCCTTGACAAGACCAAGGAGGTTCTTGCGCTCCTCGATCGAGCCGACATAGAGCACAAACTGCGGCGGTAAATTGTAGCGCGCGCGCACGGCAGATTTTTCGCTTTCGGAGGCTGTGCGGCAAAAGATCGGATCGCAGCTTTGGTAGATAACGCGCACTTTTTCCGGCGGGACGCGATAAAATTCGACGATGTCGCGCTTGGTCTGCTCGCTGACGGCGACTATGGTATCGGCGGCACGGCTGGCGTGGCGGCTTTTGATGTCATAGATTTTGCGATCGAGCCCGGGGTAATACTGCGGATAGCGCAGGAAAATCAGATCGTGAATGGTGACGACTTTGGCGAGCTTCTGCCCCGCGATACCAAATGGAAGTTCGTTGCTCAAGCCATGGAAGATGTCGAGTCGATCGCGCTTAAGTGAACTGCGAATTCCCCACGAACGCCAAAGGCTCTTGAGGGCGCCGGAATAGATACCGCGCGGAAGCACTGTGCTGACGTTTTTGCAATTGCGCAGAAATTCCAGACGCGGATTGTCTTTCCAGCCGGGAGTGTAGAGAAAATACTCATTGTCGGGATAGCGCGCGGCAAGCGATTGGATGATGGTGCGGGAGTAGTTTCCCAGACCGGTCATATTGAAGACTGCCCGTTTGGCGTCGAAGCCGATTCTCATGATTGGTGAATGATATTGATTCGCGTCGAACAAGTCAACAAGCGAGGCAATTGCGAAACGAGTAGGCATCGGTTAAGTTGGAGCAAATGACGACGAAGAAGCGTTGCAAGGTCGCTGTGATCGGGACGATCAATCGCGATACCGTGATCCGGGCGGACGGAAGCAGGATTGAAGGATACGGCGGGATACTCTACAATCTGGCGGTTCTGTCGCGGCTGCTGGGAGACCGTGGGACGATATTTCCGGTTGCGAACATTGGCGCTGATCACGAGTGCGAGATTCGCAAGCTTCTGGGGAAACTCGTGAATTGCGATTTGTCAGCGCTGGCAAATGTGAGGGCGGCGAATAATCACTGTCTGTTGACCTATCAGAGTGTCTCCGAAAAGACGGAAATATTGAGCGGCTGGGTTGGCGGCGTGAGTCGCGAAAAATTGCGAGCGATTCTTGATTCTGATTTCATATTGGTGAATTTCATTTCGGGTAGCGATATCTCGACGACAAATTTGAAATGGCTGCGGGCGAATACTCGTGCTAACATCTACATCGATTTTCATTCACGGACATTAGGAAGAAAGCGCGATGGCGCGCGTTTTCTGCGGCGGCCGCGGGACTGGGCAGAGACTGTGGCTTGCGCAGATATCTTGCAGATGAACGAGGTCGAATTCGAACTGCTGGCCGGAGTCAGACCGAGCCGGCAAGAATGCGAGAAATTAGCGCGGAAGCATCTGGCGCGATCAGCACGCGGGCTTTTGGTGACTCTGGGTAAGGATGGCGTGATTCTGGCAGAACGAAAACGGGGTGGCGTAGCAGCGAGACAGATTGCGGCAGCGCAGCTTAGGCGGGTCGTAGACACAACGGGATGCGGCGACGTTTTTGCCGGAGCGTTTGTCGCCGCCTGCGCGCTGGGGCAAAGCTTAAGGAGTTCGGCAGAAACGGCGGTAGGTGCGGCATCGGCACGTGCCGGAGTAAGCGGGATTGAGCAGATCAGGTGGAATAAACTGATGACGAATTCCAAAGGCTAAAACGTTGCAAAATGAATCGATTTGGGGATTGATAGGGGCATTTGCCGTCGAGAAGCCGTGAAACTTAATCAGGTAGAATCCGTACTTTACATTGGCTATGTAGAGTGAATTAATCGCAGTGGAAGGATATTTGCCGTGAGAAACGAGACTGGTTCGAAAGCAAGGATTCAGATAGCGGCAGCAGCTCTGTTGTCAAGTTTGGTGATTTCAACGGCAGCTTGGGGAGCAACAGCGCAAATAGTCAAAGTCCGCGACTTCCGTGAAGGTGAACTCTACTGCAAGGCATTCGAGGTGACAGCGCCGACTTCGATCAATATTGACGCGGTTGGTTCGATCACCGGACATGGCGAGAAAATGGCTGCTTACGCCTGGATCATACCTGCGGGCGGACTCGAGCCGGTCTGGGCAATGGATGACGGCAATACCGACGAGTACGATGACGATTCGCGGCTGCGCGAATATGACAGCAGCGTCGAGTTGGAGCCGGGAAAGTACCAAGTCTACTTCTACGCCGGTGTCACGAATATTTGGGATGGCGTAAATGTCAGTCTCGATTGGGAAGAGTTGAAGGCGGCGCTGGAAGAACTCAAGAAGAATTTGACGGCAAAGAAGGCGGACCTTGAGGAACTGGAAAAGCAGCTCAAGGAAGGCAACTGGCGGGTGGACGTCGATACGGATAATTCCGAGGAGCAGGCGGAATTGCTGGCGGAATACCGGCTCGAAATCACCGGCGACAACAGTGTGATTCGCACGACGACTTGCTCTTACAATTCGGACCGGCTGGTAGCGGAGATTCTTAGACCCGACCATGACCAATACACATCCGTTGGATTTTCGCTAAGCAAACCGATGGAAATCGAAATTGAGGGTATTGGCGAGATTCCGGACTGGAGCGAATCTTACGCAGACTACGGCTGGATTGTCAATGCAGATACACGCAAGCGTGAATGGTCGATGGCTGACGAGCGGCTGCGCTGGGCCGGCGGAGCCGAGAAAAACAAGATGGTAAGAACAACTATTAATCTCGATAAAGGCAATTACCTCCTGTATTACGTGACCGACGATTCGCACAGCTATGATGATTGGAATTCACCGCCGCCTTACAATCCGGAAGCGTATGGTGTGAGAATTACCGCCGTGAACAAATCGGATTTGGCAGCAGTCACGCCGTACAAAGAGACGTCGTCGCAGATGTCGCTTCTGTCGATAGTGCGCGCCGGGGACGATTTCATGGAAGTGAAGCCGTTCCATGTGAAGCAGGACTGCAAAGTGCGCGTGTATGCGATCGGCGAATATAGTTCGGGAAGCGGAGATTTTGCCGATTACGCGTGGATTGAACGGCAAGGCGATACGCGGCCATTTTGGTTGATGCAGGAACGCAATACCGAGCCGGCAGGCGGCGCCAAGAAGAACCGGCTCGCGGATGAAGTGTTGACTTTGCCTAAGGGCGACTATGTATTGGGCTATGTTACGGACGATTCGCACGCCTATGGTGCGTGGAACGCCGGGGCGCCGTATGATCAAAAGAATTATGGCGTTTCACTGTTCGCGGTAGATAAGAATTTCGACAAGTCGCTGATAACGGAACAGCAAGCGGAGACGGAATCGAAGGAAGTGCTGGCGAAGATCACACGTGTCGGCGATGACGCCGACGAATCGGCCGTGTTTTCGCTTGATAAGCCGACCCGCGTGCACATAGTGGCGATGGGCGAGGGTCAGGGTAACGAAATGTACGATTACGGCTGGATTGAGAATAGGGATAATGACGACATCGTTTGGGAGATGACGTATCGCAAGACTGATCCAGCGGGCGGGGCAGACAAGAACCGGCTTTGCGACACGCGGGTCTTGCTTGATGCCGGCAGATATAAGATACATTATGTATCAGACGGGTCGCATTCATTCGGTAATTGGAACGCACAGCAGCCGAGGAATCCGCAATACTGGGGTATCACGGTGATGCTCGCCGAATAGGCGAGGTATGCAATTATAGAACAAGGGGTTAGATCAAAGGGTGCGGTTGATACGGGGTTGGCGACAAATTAATCTATTTAGGAAGCCTGCCGATATTGTTACAGAACCCAAGCCAGAGAACGCGTTGGCGGGAAGTAGGTAATGAAGACTGAATCTATTCAAGTAACGGCAGAAAAGTACGGCTTACCCAAGTGTGTTCGCTACATGGTCAACTCGACCCTGGAGTTTCTTGAGGTCCTCCACACAGTCAATTCGATAATCGGATCAGTGGTCGATCGCAGCGAGATTGAAGCAATACAAAGGTCGGCGAATTTTTCGATCATTCCCCTGCCCCATTCGCAGACGAAGTTTATCGCTTGCCTGGAGTTGCCGCTGGGGCTGCTGGGCGCAACCGGAGCGCGCAGGCCGCTGCAATTGGATTTCAGCGAGTTTGATGAGCCGAATGCCAAGGTACCGATCATGCGAAACCCGCCGATGGTGATAGCGACTTACGAGGTGCGGACATTGTTTGATGTCAACTACGCCATACACAGTTTCGAGGCAAGTGTCGCACCATATATTCCCCAGGCGCAGTGGCTGCGGGTTAAGCGCTCGCTCGCAATTGCCGTGACCGCAAGCGAATCTGCGGGGGCACCAATGCTAATGGTTGTTTCCGTAGAAGCGAATCCCGCCTTGCCGATTGCGAAAACCGGCGCATAATTTCATTCATTTCCTAAACACAAGCGACCTTACTCCAGTATATTGTGCATAAGTAATTTGTGCACGAGTCTAAGGAGTACAGCAGATGACCGCGAATCTCGAAGATCTATACCGCAATCTCATTACCAGTATTGGCGAAGACCCGAATCGAGAGGGCTTAAAGAAGACGCCTTCGCGCGCAGCGACGGCTTTTGAGTTTCTGATGAAAGGTTACCGCGAGGACATTGAGGCGATTGTGAATAATGCCTTGTTCAAATCGGAGACGCGGGAACTTGTCGTAGTGAAGAACATCGAATTGTATTCCATGTGCGAGCACCACCTTCTCCCCTTCTTCGGAAAATGCCATGTTGGCTATATTCCAGACGGCAAAGTTCTTGGGCTGTCCAAGGTCGCACGGGTAGTCGATGCCTTTGGGCGCAGATTGCAGATTCAGGAAAACCTGACAAGACAAATCGCCAATACAATTCAGGAAGTAACCGACGCAATCGGAGTCGGAGTTGTGATCGAAGCACAGCATCTGTGTATGATGATGCGTGGTGTCGAGAAGCAAAACTCGGTGATGGTGACCTCTTCGATGTTGGGTGAACTTCATGAGGATCCTGCCACACGCGCAGAATTCTTGCATCTAATTGGCCGACAGTAATCCCACTAAAAGCCTCTGAAATTGCGGGTAGAGTAATACTACTTCTACCCGTTCCATCGATTTAATCTTAGCGACTTTGTGAATTATTTCTCTTGACTAAGGAAAATTTGCCGATAAATTCCATCGTCGATATTTTTCTCTATTATTGAGCAGTTGCGGCGATATTGCCATCACATTAGCCGCCGTGCCGGCAGTCGACAGCCATCGCTCAAACAGAATACATAATGAGGTCTTATGATTGAAGCGCTCAAGACCAACTCGCCCTCAAGGGCCGAACTGCGTTCGGCGTTTTGGGATCAAGTGGATTCGTTTGCGGACGGACACAAGATCAAGAAGTGTCTGCAGTGCGGCACTTGCACCGGCGCCTGCCCTGTTTCCGAATTCATGGACATAACTCCGCGGCAGACGATAGCGATGTTTCGCGCGGGTCTGCTTGAGGAGATTCTTCGCAGCAAGACGATCTGGATATGTGCGTCGTGTTATGCCTGCACCGTGCGCTGCCCGGCGGGGATCAAGGTGACGGACACGATGTACGCGCTGAAGCGGATTGCGATGGCGCGGCAGATATATCCGGCGAATTTCCCGGTACACAACTTGTCTTCGACATTCATGAACAATGTCTACAAGTACGGCCGGAATTATGAACTTGGCCTGGGTGTGCGGTATTTGATGAAATCAGATTTCATGAAGCTGTTCACGATGGCGGGATATGGACTGGCGCTGATTCGGCGGGGCCGGATGGCGCTGCTGCCGAAGCGGATTCGGCGGATCAACCAGGTTCAAGCGATTATCAAAAAAGCCAACGAGTTTGGAGATCACTAATGCCAGAATATGCCTATTACCCGGGTTGCAGTCTTGAGCACACTGCCAGTCCCTACGATAAATCGGTGCGTGCGATATTTCGGGCGCTCGATTTGACGCTGCGGGAGATTGAAGATTGGAATTGCTGCGGGGCTACGATGTATATGTCGGCTAAGAAGATTGTCGGCTATTCGATTAGTGCGCGCAATCTCGCGCTGGCACAAGAAATGGGGCTTGATGTTTGTGCACCGTGCAGCAGCTGCTATACGATACTGCGCAAGACCAATCAGCACATTGCGTGGAATCCGAAGGAGCGGGATAAGATCAACACGGCGCTTGGTGCGGCGGGAATGTCGTACACCAAAACCGTGAATGTCCGGCATCCGCTGGACATACTCGTTAACGACGTGGGACTCGAAGCAATTAGGAAGAAGGTTGTGCGTCCGTTGAAGGGTCTGAAAGTAGCGCCCTACTACGGGTGTCAGATTGTTAGGCCAAACGGGTATTTCGATGATGTCGATGATCCGCAAACGATGGATCAGTTGATTAGAGCGCTGGGTGCGGAACCCGTGAATTATCCGCCCAAAGTACGCTGTTGCGGCGGGATGCTGATGACGACCGACGAGCAGATCGCAGTTAAGCTTTGCTATGACTTGCTCCTTGCGGCTGCAGAGAACGGCGGTGAGATTATTGCGACAGCGTGTCCGCTTTGCCATGTCAATTTGGAAGGCTACCAAGGAAAGATCAACGATCGCTACGGTTCGCGCTTCGATATTCCGGTGGTGTATTTCTCGCATCTGGTGGGAATTGCGCTGGGACTAACGCCGGAGGAATTGGGACTGGACAGATTGTTGATTGATCCGGTGAGACTGACCCAGGCGCGGGAGGTTGCGGTATGAACGCGACACAAAACGGATCGGAAATCCGCATCGGCGTCTATGTCTGCCACTGCGGGAACAACATCGCGAAGATGGTGGATGTCGGCAAGGTGGCGGACGCGGCGGCAGCGCTTCCGAATGTGGTGGTTGCGCGGCAATACAAATTCATGTGCTCCGAGCCGGGGCAAGAACTAATCAAGAAAGACATTCAGGAGCAGAATCTCAACCGCGTGGTGGTGGCGGCTTGCAGCCCGCTGATGCACGAGCCGACATTCCGGAAGGCTTGCGAGGCGGCGGGAAT
>CAZIBI010000004.1:18989-26916 GCA_964537215.1 uncultured Ignavibacteria bacterium
TGATGACCTGGACGGAAGTGCAGGAGGTGTCGGGATACCTCGGGAATTTCACGGTCAAATTGAAGAAGAAGCCGCGTTACGTGGACGCGACGAAGTGCAACAGTTGCGGCGCCTGCTATGAGGCATGTCCCAGCGTTCCGACGCCGGAGCGCCGGCGGATGATGATCGGCGAGCGCGTTTATCGCGAAGGACGACTGTTGGATGTACTCGACAAATGGCGGATGGGACCAAAGCACGATTTGACGGTACTGACGGCCGCGCAGCCGATGCCGGAAATTGAACTTCTGCCGGTGGAGGTCAAGCAATCATGATGACTACGACAATTCAACCGCAGGAAGAATACGATGTTCAGGAAGCGATCGACAGTATCGTCGCCGAGTATGGCGCGAAGCCGTCGGCGCTGATAATGATTCTTCAGGATATTCAGAAGCACTACCGCTACTTGCCAGAGCCGGCGTTGCGGGCGGTGTCGAAGACGATGAAGCTGCCGCTGGCGCAGATTTTCGGGGTAGCGACGTTTTATCGCACATTCAGTTTGAAGCCGAAGGGCAAGAATCACATTTGCGTGTGCACCGGCACGGCGTGCCATGTCCGGCAGGCGACGGTAATCGTCGACAAGCTCGAGCGCGATCTGAAGATCATGCCGGGCGAAACGACGCCGGATGGCGAGATCAGTTTGGAGACGGTCAATTGTCTCGGCGCCTGCGCGCTGGGGCCGCTGGTTACCGCCAATGAGGTGTACTACGGCAATATGACGGTGTCTAAGACGGAGACGATGTTGAATGACCTTCGCGCCGGGCGGATTCGCAAACCGGAGGAGGCAAAGTAATGGAAACCACCAAACTCCGGTCGCCGAAAGATCTGGCGAAACTGCGCGAGGAAATCAAGAGCCACCGCAGCAGCAACAGGACCGTCGTGACGATCTGTGCCGGCACTGGCTGCCGCGCCTGTGGATGCGAAGCGGTCGCGAAAGTGTTTCGCGAGGAGATGATCAAGGACCATCTTGAGAATGAAGTAGAGATCAAGATTACCGGTTGCCACGGATTCTGCGAACGGGGACCGCTGGTTGTGATTCAGCCGCAGGGGATTTTCTACCAGAAGGTGCGGCCGGCGGATGCCAAGTTGATTTGGGACCAGACGATCAAGGGGAATCATCTGGTCAACAAGCTGCTGTATCGCGATCCGCAATCGCAGCAGGTGATCAAACTTGAGAAGGACATTCCCTTCTATAAGAAGCAGATGCGCCTAATTTTCGGCAAGAACGGGTTCATGGACCCGACCTCAATCAGAGACTATATCGTGTTGGGCGGATATCAAGCCATGGTGAAGGCGCTAATGGAGATGAGGCCGCAGCAGGTCATCGAAGAGGTCAAGAAGTCGGGATTGCGCGGACGCGGAGGCGGCGGATATGACACGGGCCGCAAATGGGAAGCTTGCCGCGCAGCTAAGGGCGAGCCGAAGTATGTTATCTGCAATGCGGACGAAGGCGATCCCGGGGCGTTTATGGATCGCTCGCTCTTGGAGGGCAATCCGCATGCGGTGATCGAGGGGATGGTAATTGGCGCGTTTGCGATCGGGAGCAATGACGGGTTTGTGTATGTGCGCAACGAGTATCCACTCGCCGTCAAGAATCTGAACATCGCGATCAGTCAGGCGCGTGAATTGGGATTGATCGGCCAGAACATTCTCGGCACCGGATTCAATTTCGAAATTGAGATATCGCGCGGCGGCGGAGCGTTTGTATGCGGAGAATCGACGGCGCTGATGGCCTCGCTTGAGGGCAAAGTTGGCGAACCACGCGCGAAGTATATCCACACGGTCGAGGCGGGTCTATGGGACAAACCCTCGAATCTGAACAATGTCGAGACCTGGGCAAACATACCAGTGATTATCGAGAAAGGCGCGGCGGCATTCGCAGCGATTGGAACTGCGGGCTCGAAAGGCACGAAAGTTTTCGCGCTGACTGGCAAGGTGAACAACACCGGACTGGTGGAAGTTCCGATGGGGATCACGCTGCGCGAGATTCTTTACGACATCGGCGGCGGTGTTCCGAATAACAAGCGCTTCAAGGCGGTGCAAACGGGAGGGCCTTCCGGCGGCACGCTGATCGTGGAGACATCCGAGACCTCGGTGCACGACAGCATGGTCGCGCACGGTGATATTCGCGACGAAGACGAGCCGGTGAGCCTGCTCGACTTGCCGGTAGACTTCGATGAATTGACCAAAGCCGGTTCAATGATGGGATCGGGCGGGATGATCGTTATGGATGAAGATTCCTGCATGGTCGATGTGGCGCGGTATTTCCTGAAATTTCTGCAGGAAGAATCGTGCGGGAAATGTCTTCCCTGCCGCGAGGGAATTGTCGTGATGCTGGGAATATTGAACAAAATCTGCGAGGGCGACGGTACGATGGAGGATATCGAACATCTGGAGGAGCTGTCGCAGGTGATTATCGACACGAGTCTTTGCCAATTGGGCGGATCGGCGCCGAATCCGGTGTTATCGACGATTCGCTATTTCCGCGGCGAGTATGTGGCGCATGTGCGGGACAAACGCTGTCCGGCCGGCGTCTGCAAGGAGTTGGTGGCGCACGCGATCGACAACACCTGCACGGGTTGTCATGCCTGCGTGAAGCCGTGTCCGACGAATGCGATCGTTGGCGACCCGAAGCGGTTGCACATGATCATTCAGGACAAGTGCATTCAGTGCGGCGCCTGTTATCAAATTTGCCGCTATAATTCGATCAAGCGCGCCAAACGCGGCGAAGGCGAGAAGATTCAGCAGCGGGCACGGGAAATCTGGCAGCCGAAAGAAACCGTGAAGCAGCCGGCGGGCGCGGTATAGGAGCAGATGATGAGCAAAGTTAAGATAAAGATCGATGGCGAGGCGACCGAGGTCGAGGAAGGGACCTACATTCTCGGCGCGGCACAGTCGTTGGGGATTGAGATTCCGACCCTGTGCTATTATCCGCATATGAGCCCGTATGCAGCTTGCCGCATCTGCGTGGTGGAAGCGCGCAACGGGAAAGGATGGAGCAAGATTGTCACGGCTTGCAACTATCCGGTGTGGGACGGTCTGGAGATTTACACCGACACACCGCGCGTAGTGAATGCGCGGCGGACGAATCTTGAGATGTTGATGGCGAATTGCGCGCCGGTGCCGGTGTTGGAACGGATGGCGGCGAAGTTCGGCGTGAAGGAGCCACGCTGGGGACACGGGACGTATACGTGCATTCTGTGCGGATTGTGCGTGCGCATTTGCGATGAAGTTGTCGGCGCACATGCATTGACGTTTGTGAATCGCGGGCGGGAGCGCGACGTCTCGACGCCGTTTCATCTCGACTCGGAGGCATGTATTCTCTGCGGCGCCTGCGCCAAGCATTGCCCCACCGGACATATCAAGATGCAGGATATCGAGGAGCGGGCGATTAACCATCGCGAGTTAAACCTCGGGCCGAACGCGGCGATTACTCTGCCGTTCCGGCAGGCGGTACCGAATGTGCCGTATATCGTGCGCGAAAATTGCATCCACTATAAGACTGGCGGCTGCATGATTTGCGGCAAAGTTTGCCCGAAAGATTGTATCGACTACGGCGACCGTGCAGAGATTGAGGAGATCGAAGTCGGTGCGGTGGTGTTGGCGACGGGGTTTGACGATTTTGATCCGACGCCGATGAAGCAGTATGGCTATGGCCGCTATCCGAATGTCGTCAGCTCGGTGGAATTTGAGCGGATGAACAATGCCGCCGGACCGACGGGCGGCAAGGTCGTTTTGGAAAACGGCGAAGAGCCGAAGCGCATCGGGATTATCCATTGCGTCGGCAGCCGTGATGAAAACCATCACAAGTATTGCAGCCGGGTGTGTTGCATGTACGCGCTGAAGTTCTCGCACCTCATTATGGAGAAGACCAAAGCGGAAGTACACCAGTTCTACATCGACATGCGTTCATTTGGCAAGGGCTACGAGGAATTCTATCAGCGCATCCTGGATGAAGGCGGGAACATCGTGCGCGGTAAAGGCGCGGAAGTTGTTCCGGCAACATTGGCGCAGCGCAGCGAGGGCGCGTTGATTATCCGGTGCGAAGACACATTGATTGGCAAGTACCGCGAGGTACCAGTCGACATGGTGGTGCTCTGCACCGCGCTGGAAGCGCGCCTTGACGCGCGGGATATTGCGCGGAAGTTCAATATCTCGGTTGGCGCGGACGGTTGGTTTATCGAATCGCATCCGAAGCTGGCGCCGGTGTCGACTTCGACGGAGGGTGTCTTTCTGGCGGGCGCCTGCCAGGGGGCGAAGGATATTCCCGATTCGGTGGCGCAAGGATCGGCGGCAGCAGCGCAGGTAATGAAGCTGCTTTGCCAAGGCGAAGTCTTGATGGATGCGACATACGCAGAGGTGATTGAGGAGCTTTGCTCCGGTTGCCGCATCTGTAATGATATGTGTCCCTACCATGCGATTGACTACAATGCCGAGAAGCGAGTCAGTGTCGTCAATTCGGCGCTGTGCAAAGCATGCGGGACTTGCGTAGCGGCGTGCCCATCGGGAGCGATCGCAGGACGGCACTTCACCGACGAACAAATCTACGCGCAGATTGAGGGGATACTGTCATGACATTTGAACCGAGGATTGTGGGATTTCTGTGCAACTGGTGCAGTTACACGGGCGCGGATTTGGCGGGGACGGCGCGGCTGCATTATCCGCCGAATGTGACGAGTATTCGGGTGATGTGTTCGGGGCGAGTTGACCCGGCGTTCATTCTCGACGCGTTCCGACGGGGCGCCGACGGCGTGTTGATTTGCGGTTGTCATCCGGGAGATTGCCATTACATCGAGGGAAACTACAAGTGCATGCGGCGGATGCCACTGACGCAGCTATTGCTGCAGCAGTTTGGAGTTGACCGCAACCGCATGCGGCTGGAGTGGGTGTCAGCCTCGGAGGGCGGGCGTTTCCAGGAAGTGATAACGGAGTTTACCGAGCAGATCCGCGCGCTCGGACCGCTGGCACTGAAGGATTACAAGTTTGATCCGAACGCAGAAGAGGTGCATCAACATGTCTAAACCAAAGCTGGCAATATATTGGGCGGCATCCTGCGGCGGCTGCGATATCTCGATACTTGATATCGAGGATAAGATACTCGCCGTGGCAGACTTTTTCGATGTCATGTTCTGGCCGTGCGCGATGGACACGAAGTATGACGATATCCGCGCGCTGCCGGACAAAGCAATTACGGTGACATTATTCAATGGTGCGATTCGGACGAGCGAGAATTTCGAGCTGGCGGAACTGATGCGGCAGAAGTCGGTCGTGTTGGTGGCATTCGGGAGTTGCGCCGGCGAGGGTTGTATTCCGGCGCTGGCGAATTTCTACGACAAGAATTCCATTATGGATTACGTGTATCACAAGTCGCCTTCGACGGTCAATCCGGAAAACGTCGAACCGCAGCCAGAACATACGGTTGCGGAGGGGACGATCACAATTCCGAAGTTGTGGAACACAGTGCGGTCGCTGGACCAAGTCGTAGAAGTGGATTATTACATACCGGGATGTCCGCCGCAAGCGGATCAGATTGCCAACGCCGTGATGGCGGTAATCGATATTCTGCAGAATAATAAGCCGCTGCCTCCGAAGGGTACAGTGCTAGGCGCATCAGACAAGAGTTGCTGTGACGAATGTCCGCGCGAACGGAACATCAAGAAGATCAAGTCGTTCATCAGGCCATTTCAAAAGGTAACCGACCCGAATCTGTGCTTGATGGAACAGGGGATTATCTGCGTCGGACCGGCGACAAGGTCTGGCTGTGGGGCGAAGTGCGTTAAGGCGGGTGTTCCCTGCCGCGGTTGCTATGGGCTTCCGGCGAATGTCCGGGACCAGGGCGCGAAGATGGCCTCGGCGCTGGCGAGCGTCATAGATTCGTCGGATCCGGAGGAGATCGAGCGGATTATCAATACGATTCCCGATCCGCTCGGAACATTCTATCGATTCAGCATGGCCGGGTCGATGTTGCGGAGGGTGCAAGTATGAAAAGTGTTGTAATCGATCCGATCACGCGGCTTGAGGGCCACGGGAAGATTCACCTGTTCGTAAACGACGACGGCAGTCTGGCGAATTGCTATTTTCAGGTTCCGGAGCTGCGCGGGTTTGAAAAGTTTTGTCAAGGGCGACCGGTGGAAGAATTGGCGCGGATCACGACGCGCATCTGCGGCGTGTGCCCGGATGCACATCATTTGGCGGCAGCAAAGGCAGCGGATGCGGTTTATGGAGTGACGATACCTCCGGCGGCACGCAAGCTTCGGGAGCTGATGTACAATGCGTTTTATGCCGGGGATCACACGACGCACTTCTATGCTTTGGGCGGGCCGGATTTTGTCTGCGGACCGGATGCACCGAAAGAAGAGCGAAACATCTTAGGCGTGATTGCCAAAGTTGGGATCGACGCGGGCAAGAAAGTGATCGCACAACGGGCACGCGGACAGCGGGTGATTGAGATAATCGGAGGAAAGAAGGTACATCCGGTAACGGCGCTTCCGGGGGGAATGAGCAAGCGAGTGACCAAGGAAGAGCAACAGGAGATTATTAGAATCGGCGAGGAGATGGTTGAGTTCGCCAAGTTCACGATCCAGATACTCAACGATGTGGTGCTAGCGAATAAGGCATATTTGGAGATGATCTTGTCCGACGCCTATGCACATCAGACCTACAACATGGGACTCGTCGATGCCAACAATCGCGTGAATTTCTACGACGGGATGGTGCGAGTGACGGCGCCGGATGGCAGCGAACATGCTAAGTATGAGCCGAAGGACTATCTGCAATATGTAGAAGAACGAGTGGAACCGTATTCGTATCTCAAGTATCCCTACTTGAAGAAGATCGGATGGAAGGGATTCGTCGACGGGATGGAATCGGGCGTGTACAAAGCGACGCCGCTGGCGCGATTGAATGTCGCTGAGGGCATGGCGACGCCATTGGCACAGGCGGAGTATGAGCGATACTTCGAGACGCTGACGGGCGATCGGTCAGGAAAGATCCCGGTGAATTCGACCTTGGCGACGCATTGGGCGCGCGTGGTTGAGTTGATGTTTGCCTGTGAAGCGACACTTGAGCAAGCCAAGGACGAAGAGATCACATCGGATCATATCCTTGATCCGCCGACGAGCATAGTCGGAGAAGGCGTGGGAATTGTCGAAGCTCCGCGCGGGACATTGACGCACCACTACAAGACCGACCAGAACGGCATTGTGACCGAGGCAAACCTAATTGTTGGAACGACCAATAATAATGCGCCGATAACGATGTCGATCAAACGGGCGGCGGAAGGTGTAATCAAGAAGGGTGTCGCAATCACGGACGGGATGTTGAACCGGATCGAGATGGCGTTTCGGGCGTACGATCCGTGCTTCGGGTGCGCGACGCATTCGCTTCCGGGTGAGATGCCGCTGGAGATCATTGTTCACGACAGCGAAAGCGGCGAGGTAGTTCAGACGGCAAGAAGGCAATGATCAAGCCCATCTTGGTCTTGTGCCTTGGCAACGAGGTCTTGACGGATGATGCGTTTGGCCCGGCGGTGGCGCGCCGGTTGGAAACAAAGTTAGACCCGTGCGATCGAGTGGAAGTCGTTTTTGCTCCGGTCGCCGGGTTTTCGCTTTTGGATCTGATGCATAGGCGGGAGCGGGTATTGGTAGTTGATAGTATTCAGACCGGAAACGCCAGAGCGGGGACGCTGCATTTTTTTGAAATGGGGCAACTGACACCGTCGCGGAATTTGACGTGCAGTCATCAGATGAGTCTGCCGACCGCGCTGGAACTGGGACGCAAAATGGGCTATGAAATGCCGGAGCAAATTGATGTGCTGGCAGTCGAGGTTGCCGATGTGACGACGTTGGGAGAAATGATGACGCAGGTTGTGGAGGCAGCGGTTGAGCCAGCG
>CAZIBI010000004.1:27016-50009 GCA_964537215.1 uncultured Ignavibacteria bacterium
GACGACGTTGGGAGAAATGATGACGCAGGTTGTGGAGGCAGCGGTTGAGCCAGCGGTGGTGGAGATTGAAAAGTGGGTGGGTGAGGCGAGGGAAGAATCTGCGGCATTGCGGAGTTGAAGGCACTCACCTCCCGCTAAGCACGGGATCTTCGACCTCTCCCTCTCCCGCGAGCGGGAGAGGGGGAGAACAGAATTTCCGTAAAATATCGAATTTCGTTCTTGAAGCCGCGGGCGGGAATGGCAGGTCTCAATGAGAATGCTACTTGAGACACGACCTTTCGGTAAGGAGACCTGCCCTACTGCGAATTTGTCGAAAACAAGCGGAGAGGGGTGTTAAGTCATCAATCGCAAGTTAGGGGTTTCGACCCACGGACTGGGAACGCCGATCTGCGAACTGCATTGAGAGTCTGCTTCATTGACGGGCGAGGGAACCGCGCCCCTACGCGAGGCCAATGCAGGCGCGGGAAAGATTGGCAGGTATCCGGGGAATTGCTGCCGATTTGGTCACAACACACCCCGTCTCCAAGCCTCATTCATCGGCTCGGAGCCACCCCTCTCAAGAGGGGAACCAAGCGTATGCCGAAATCCGCCGCGCCGCTGGGACACCAAGGATACCAGTAGCAGCGGAAATAGGCTTGGCGCGGGCTATTGACATTAATCACGACAGCATTTATTCTGGGGAATTGCGATCCGGTGGAATGAGTCACTGGATTAATGGATCATTGGAGTAGATTTTTGCCGAAAGCTTCGCTGCATACATTGGGCTGCAGGCTTAATCAAGCCGAGACTGCGATAATCGCGAACAGTTTGGTGTCGCGCGGGTTTGACATTGTCGAATTCGGCGAGCCGGCGGATGTGACGGTGATAAACACTTGCACGGTCACAGAGCAGGCAGATTCGAAATGCCGGCAGGCGGTGCGACAGGCGTTGCGCGTGAATCCGGCGACGTTTGTAGCAGTGGTTGGCTGCTACGCGCAGAACAGCGTCGAAGGAATCAGCGCGATTCGCGGCGTGGATTTGATCATCGGCAATGAGCACAAACTAAAGGTGGGCGAATATCTCAACGGGCTGCAAAAGAATTCCGCGCCGCAGATTGTACACTCGCACAAACTGCCGGAAAAGGAATTCACAATTGAGACGAACGGACTGTACAGTTTCAACACGCGCGCAAATTTGAAAATTCAGGACGGATGCAATTACTTCTGCTCGTTTTGTATCATTCCGACGGTGCGCGGACGCGCACGCAGCCGAAATTTCGAAGATATCATTCGCGAAGCCGAGCAACTGGTGGCAGCCGGTCATAAGGAACTGGTTCTGACGGGAGTCAATATCGGCACCTATAAAAATGACGGCAAGAGCATGCTGAAGGTGATCGAGCGGTTGGAGAAGATCCCGGAGCTGGCGCGGATTCGGATCAGTTCGATTGAGCCGACCACGATCGGCACCGAGTTGGTGAGATATATGGCCTCATCGGAGAAGCTGTGTCACTACCTGCATGTTCCCTTGCAGAGTTGCGACGACAAGATTTTGACCTCGATGCTTCGCAAGCACACAATCAAACCGCTGGCGAAGTTTGTCGAGTGGACGGCGAAGATGATTCCGGATATCGGACTGGGGACGGATATCATGGTCGGGTACCCGACCGAAGGCGAGCAGGAATTCAATAATACCCGCGAGGTGCTGACAAATTTGCCGTTCTTCTATTTCCACGTTTTCACTTACTCCGACCGACCGGGGACGCCATCTTACGAGTTGAAGCCGAAGGTGGCGCATCAAGTGAAGAAAGAGCGGACGCGGAATCTCATCGAACTGTCGGAGAGAAAGCGGCGGGCATTCGCGGCAGCACGACTGGGGCAAGTCGTTGATGTGCTGTTTGAGACTATTGAAGACGGCTTCTGGACGGGATACACGGATAATTACTTGCGTGTGCATTTGCCGGCAGGTGACACAGATTTCAAGAATCAGATAGTTCCGGTGCGACTGGAGAGCATCGAAGGCGATAAGTGTTTGGGAGCGGAAATCGCCGAGCAAACAGCGACGGTGGCTTAGAGAGAATCGTTCAGAATTAGTTCTTCACAGAATCCAAATCACGAATAAGGGCGGCGGCAGTTTCGGACTGATAGCCGGCATCGATACAGCGTTGTGCAGCGGCGCGGGCGGAAGCAAGATTGTTGGTGCGCGCATAGAGTAGCGCCAGTTGTAGGGTAACCTGCCACTGATTGGGGGCGAGTTTTTCCATTTGTTCATAGATCGCTATGGCGGCAGGATATTCTTGCTTCGCAGCAAGATCTGCAGCCTGAATTGCCAAGAGCTGGAAACGGGCCTCGGTGTTGCCGGGTTCGAGCGCGAGCATTTGTTCGAAAGCTGTGGCGGCAGCGTCTTTCTTTTGCAATTGAAGGAGCATTGCTCCGAGCCCACTCAAGAGTTGGAGGCGCTCTGATAGTCTGACAGTATTGAGTTGGAGTGCCGGCTCGATAACGGCAACAGCGAGCCGCTGCTCCTTGCGGTCGGTGAAATAGGCAGCGAGCGAGCTTGATAGTGCAGGATCGTTCATGGAATTGACGAGCTTGACGGCGCGGTTGTAATAGCGCTGATAGTCCGGGTCGCGTAACGCGGCGGCGCTTTCGGCGGCGGCGAGCAAGTAGACGGAGTACATCAAGGCTTCTTTGGAGTCGTAGATGTCGGGAATATTTTCATAGTCGAAGCGGAACGAACGTGAATCGATTGCGAGAGTTGAGTCGACGAGATAGACAAGGTCTTTGGCAATTAGATTGTCGAGCAGGCGCGGATAGTTGGTGTCAAAGTTCATTAGTTCGCGAGTCAGGATCACCGGACGCTGACGAGACGCGACGGCTTGTTTGAGAAGCGCCGGAAAGAATGTCCAATTGCCGTCTGATTGATGGCCGAGATCGCGTTGTAGATGAGTTAATGTCGGGAGATGGCCATAGACGCCGCAATCGGGTCGGTAGTTTTCGACATAGCGCAAGTAGAGCGCCGGAAACATCGAGTTATCGCTGCCGCAAAAGAGCATGGCGCCGGACGGCGTGCGATCGAATAGGTCGAGAACGTACTGTTCGGATTTTGTGCGTTGACTTAGGTCGGAGCGTTGATAGTTGCCAAAAATCGTGACGAGGACAATTGCGACAGAGATTATCATTGCCGAGAGAGCGAAGGGTCGGGATTTTGAGATCATCCAGGCGAAAAGTTCAAATATCCAAATGACTAAAACGACAATTGTCGGCAGGAAATATGGGGCGATATCGCTGATCGTGTAGCTGAAGTTGAGAGCACAGTTTGTTAGCACTATTGCAAGGAACATTAGCGCAATGGTGCGGCGCCGTTGCCACTGAATTGCAAAACCGATGACAGCAAGTAGAGCAAAGGGCAGGAAAAATTCGTTTCCGAGTTGCTGCGCGAGCCTGTGCAAGTATGGCTCCAAGTCGGCGAGATTGGGAGCGACGACGAAACGCTGATAGGATTCAGCCAAGACTTGCTGTTTGAGACCAGTCCAGCTTTGCGGATTGTACCAACTTAAGACCAAGTCAAAGCGTGCGCGAATTAGCAAATACACATAGAGACCTGCAGGCACGATGGCGAAAATTCCGGCGGTTATGAGATCGCGCAGTTTGAGGCGCGCTCGCATTGAAATGACGACGATGAGAAACGCGGGGATGAGACAGATAAGCGAAAGGTGATTACAGAGCGAGAGGCCGATTGAGAATGCTGACAAGTAAAGGATGCGCGGCTCGCCGGACGAGTAAAGGCGAATCAGCAGCCAAATGATTGCGACTGCAAAGAACGCCGCGAGCGCGTAGACCTCGAAGTTGGTGGCGACCGACCAGAGTGTGCGACCAGAGGCGAATGTTACGGCAAGCGCGAGAGCAACGATGCGAAGCTGGGTTGATTTTGATTCTACAAGGGTGATTGCAGCTTTGAATAGCATTGCTCCGGCAGCGGCTGCGCAGACAGCGCTGAAGAGATTTAGTGCAACGATTGGTCGCAGAAAGAAAAACAACTGGGTCCAAATGCGGCCAGCGAGCGTAAGCAGCGGATAACCGGGCGGGTGTGCAATTTGGAGATTGGCGGCGGCAACGGCGAGTTCAGCGGAGTCGCCGACAGGAATTCCGCGGCAGAGTGTCGCCAAGTAAATGCCAAGCGGAATCAATGCCGCTGCAGCGAGCCAGAAGAGTTCGGATTTGAGAGCGCGAGTCACTCAAACAATATAGCAGCACAAAGCTAAATGTAAAAGGATGAGGCGGACGAAGGGCGATGAAATTGGATTATCGGGACAGAGTGGCCCGGGATGCATTGGTGGCCGGCTGTTTGGGCTCGTCGAGCGCCGAAGTATTGAATGCCTGGGCGATGGCTTTGGCTTTCTTCGCGCCGATGCCTTTGACCTTCGCCAGTTCAGCCTCGCTGGCCATGACGATGGCACGCAGTGATCCATATTTAGCGAGCAGCGCCTTGGCATCGACTTCTTTGATACCAGGAATTGCTACAAGCAAATGCATCTGTACTTCGGCATCAATTTCGATGTCTGCAGCGTCGTCTTGATCTTCGCCGCCATTGTTCATGGATTCGGCAGTAGCGGCGAAAGCGACTTGCTTCATCATCAAGGCGAGATATTTGCCGGTCTCTTCGGGAGTGCTGGAGAAAATAATCGGAATACGATTTACAAAGGTCAGATAGGTCACGCCGGAACGGCCATGAGTCGTTGAAGAGATGGTCGAAGCGGGGCGGTCGCCCTCGACGATGTACAACGGATCGGGGAAGGTGCGCTTGAATTCGGGAGCCGTGCGGTAGACCATTTTATTGGCGAGGTCATCCATGAAAGCGGGTACAGTACGACGAATGACCGCGATTCTGCCGGCGATCAAGTAGTCGATCAGGCGCAGCGCGGTATAGCGAATATTGATACCTTCTTTTTCCAGATAGGTAGTAACCTCATTGCCTTTTTCTTTGCTGTTGGCGATGAGGATGTCATTGGCACCCGACACGCGATCCTCCAAACTAATGTTATTCGATAAGTTAGCTGTCTTGGCGGCAAGCGGCAGCGCGAAACTATCGAAGGATTCCGCGTTGTCCTATTGACGACAATCTAAACAATGATGGGTGTTAGCCGTCTATCCGATCTGTTCAGATCAGTGAAGGTACTTTTATCTAACTAATGTTGTAACCAAAATCAAGCGAAATTGTTCACGATCTCCGGGCAATTAATTGGCGGCGATCAGGTCTTGCGTTCTTTCTTTTTGGCGGCCGGAAAGAGAATGTTGTTGAGAATCAGACGGTAGCCGGGGGAATCCTTGTGGAGTTCGAGGTCGGTGGCTGGGTCGCCAACCATGTGCTGGTAATCTTCGGGGTCGTGTCCGCCCAGAAAAGTGAATGTGCCTTTACCGTAATTTCCGTGGATGTAGCGGGCCTCGTCCTGCCCGTCGACTTCGGCAAGGACTGTGACGAATTTCTTGATCAATGATTTACGAAACGCGGTCGACTGACCCATGAAGCCTTTGACGACGCCGACATGGTCCTGGACGAGCATGGTCGGTACCGGATCGAGTTTGGCGGAAAAGTCGAACAATTGGAAATAGTCGAGATCGGGAACGGGTGCGAATTTTTGGCGCTCGGGATAAGTGTCGATATCGGAGTGCTTGTACTCAAGCGGATTGACGGAGAGAGTGAAATTCTCGAAGGCCAAACACTTTCCGAAGTCAAGCTTGCTTTGATAGTTGGGATCGATGGCATCGCCGTCGAATTCTTTGGGAACGATATCGGTGCCTTGCGCAGCGAGAGCAATATCAAAAGTTTCCGGTGCGGAGCACATGGAGAACATGAATCCGCCGCGGGCGACGAAGTCCTCGATTGCGGCAACGACGTCGCGCTTCATCTCGGAGACTTTGCGATAACCGAGTGATTTCGCCATTTGTTCGTTGGCGGCGACTTCCTGCTGATACCACAATGTATTGCGGAAGGAGTTATAGAAACGGCCATACTGGCCGGTAAAATCCTCATGGTGCAAATGGAGCCAGTCGTACTCTTCGAGCTTTCCATCGAGGACGTCGGCATCCCAGACGGTCTTGTATTCGATTTCAGCGTACTGAAGAGCAAGCGTCACGGCGTCATCCCAGGGTTCTTTATTGGGTGGACTGTAGATTGCGACGGCGGGCGCTTTCTCGAGCAACACTGACTCCATGTTGTTTTCTTCGATGGTGGCGCGAATGAGGGCTTCATCGCCGGGATCGACAGATGTAAAGGCAACGCCGCGCAAGGCACAGAGATTCTTGACCCCTTCGTACTCGTCCATTAGGAACGACCCGCCGCGATAGTTGAGCAGCCATTCGACAGTTCTCCCCTGTTTGAGCATCCAGAACGCGACGCCGTAGGCTTTGAGGTGATTGGTCTGTTCTCGATCCATATAGATGAGGATCTTGCTTGCGAAGGCGTTGGCCGAGGTCAGCGCAAAAAGAAGTGTCAGCAGTATTGAGAAACGAAAGAATTTCATAGCCACAAGAGATAATCAAACATTCCTGATTTATACAGCAGAATTAGCTGTGCGCCTAAACTTCTTGGACTTTATGGGGTGTCCTTTGGGGCGGCATCACGCTGGCGGATTTGGCGGCGAAGGTCATCCCAGTATTCGAGGCGCTCCTTGATTTTCTTTTCCAGGCCGTGTTCGGAAGGGGTGTAAAAATCGCGGGCTTTGAGTTGGTCGGGCAGGTCGGACTGGCCGGTAATTGCCTCGACGGCGTCGTGGGCGTATTGGTAGCCTTTGCCGTAGCCGATGCCCTTCATCAAACCGGTCACGGCGTTGCGAATATGGTAAGGGACCTCATAGGCCGGTTCGGACTCGACCGTCCGCATGACCTTGCCGTAAGCGGCGTAGACGCGGTTGGATTTGGGAGCTGCAGACAGGTAAACGACGGCTTCGGCAATGGCTAATTCGCCTTCGGGCGTACCGAGGAAGTGGTAGACCTCTTTGGCATTGAGGGCAACAGTCATCGCATTGGGGTCAGCGAGTCCGACGTCTTCCACGGAGAAGCGGACGACGCGACGGGCGATGTACATGGGGTCTTCCCCGCCGGCAAGCATGCGGGCAAGCCAATACAAGGCGGCATTGGGATCGGAATCGCGCATTGATTTGTGCAAAGCCGAAATGAGATTGAAGTGTTCTTCGCCGGACTTGTCGTATAAGAGGACCTTCTTTTGCTGCACCTCGGTGATCCGTTCCAGCGAGATGTCGGCGGCGCCGTTTTCCCAACCGGGATCAGCTTCGCAGGCGAGTTCGAGCAAAGTGAGCGCTTTGCGGGCATCGCCGCCGCTGACTTGGACGATATAGGAACGGGCGTCGTCGCTTAGCTTGACCTGCTTGTTGCCAAGGCCGCGATCTTTGTCGGATAAGGCACGCAGGATGATTTTGTCGAGGTCTTCGCTTTCGAGCGGTTTGAGCAAGTAGACTTTGAGCCGCGAAAGCAGAGCGCCGACGATTTCAAAGGAAGGGTTTTCGGTGGTTGCGCCGAGGAGGACGATTTTTCCGGATTCGACATAGGGCAGAAATGCATCCTGCTGGCCTTTGTTGAAGCGGTGGATTTCGTCGACGAAGAGAATGGTGCGCTGGCCGTAGAGGGCTTCGGCTTTCTCGGCCTCTGTCATAACTTCCTTGATTTCTTTGATTCCCGAAGTAACTGCCGAGAAGAAGATGAATTTCAATTTGAGTGTGCGCGAGATCAGATAAGCGAGCGTGGTTTTGCCGGATCCGGGCGGACCCCAGAAAATGGCCGAATGGATTTTGCCCTTGTCGAGGAGCGAACGCAGCGGTTTGCCGGCGTCCATGATTTCGTGCTGGCCGACGAACTCGTCGAGTTTTTCGGGTCGCATACGCTCAGCGAGGGGCGCGTTGCGTTTGTGCGGCAGCGGGGCTTCGTCTTGAAACAGGTCTGACAGATTCTTAATCCTTCTTGAACGCGCGCAAACGGATGCGGCGGATTTATTCAATATACGTTGCGGCGCGGGCGAGTGCAACGCTTCCCTGTGCGAAAACAATGCAGGGGAATATGCGGGTTAATGGCAGAAAAAGCGGGATCGCGGAAGCGAAAACGGAACGTGGCTAAAGTAGGTCAATGTAAGTCCGATAACTTGGGGGACAGAGCGATGTGAACTTAACCAGGACGTTGCGAAGAATCTTGATTGACATCGTTGCTATGTACTATGGAGAATTTCGAGAGATCGAAAGGCTCTATAGCCGATTTGACCGGGGATTGAGCAAACTAAAGGTAGTAGTAGATATCGATGCCGGGCTCGATTGTTCGCGAGAGCGATTCTTGGACTTATATCGGTCGATGTCGGGAGTTTTTCCGAGCATATCAAGGCATTCCTGTTGTGAGGGCTGGGAATCGGCACCGCTGTATGTCTCGAGCGAGAAAGGGGTTTCAGTGAAACGGATAGGCGAATTGGCGGATTTTCCGCATCTGCTGGAGCACTTGATTGTCGACGTGCAATGTAATGTCGGCAAGATGGCAAGTTGCTCGGGGATTACCTGCGGCTGGAAAAAGCCGGAAAGCCGGTTTGATCTTTTCATCGAGTGCGATGATCCGCGGATCGGCGTATTTGCGGCGTGTTTTGCCGCGAATTTGATGAACAACTACATGGCGGGTTATCCGGTTGAGGACGACTGCCATGTACTGCTCGAAGTAGCGGGCATGGTCGAGACGTTTCCGGAAACCAAGGACGAGATCGCGAAATTGGCGGCGGCTCTGGGCGAGTCGGTCGAGAACATCAGCTCGGCGATCAATCAACTGGCGCATTTTCATTTCTTCAATGACGGAGTCAGCAATGAATAGTAAGACTGCAATAAAGGGCGTACCGGTGAAGCAGCCGATCGTGCTGCACGCGGACGCGGGCAAGACAGAGCTAGCCAATCGCGAGGGATACCGGATGGTGATCTCTTGCAATCACGACAATACGAAATCAGGCAGTAAGGCACCGACGAGAACTCGTTCGTGACCTTGTTTTCTTTCTTAAACCCCATCTACAGGAGGAACCATGTACTGGTTCAACTTCAATGATTTTCGTTGCTTCGATCGTCCGGTCACATCGCCGAGACAGTTGAACGAAGGCATCACCGCTCTCGTGTTCAATTCTATCAACACCCGCGCCAAAGTTGAAGGCATCAATCCGGAAACCGGCGAGTACCGCATTGTCCTCCAGGGCACGCTTGATCTGGACCGCGGCTGGAACACCGACCGCTTCTAAATTCGCAAGCGTTGCAAAAGCAGGGAGGCAAATCGACGGAGCTAATGCAAGGATGTTTCGGAGCTCCGGAGTTAAAGAGAAAGAACCACCGGGCGCAATTCGCCCGTTGACAACAGGCAGAAACATTAGATCACAGGAGATTGACCAATGAGAAAATTCAGCATCACTGATGTCAATACAATCGAGAAGGCCCCGACTTCACCGGCCAAGCTTCAGCAAAAATTCACGGAAATCCTGCTCAATTCCACCACCTGCCGCTGCAAGGTTGAGACCGTCAATCCGCAGACCGGCGAGTATCGCGTCGTGCTCTACGGCACGTTTGACTGCGGCACCGAAGAAGGCTTCGGCGGCGGCGGCAACTAAAGACCGATCCCCCAGATCATAGTTACATAAGAATGAGAGCCGGACTCATTACGGGTTCGGCTCTTGCCTTTTCAGGAAGATTATCGCGGATTAGCCGTCGGGATGAATTGTCTTGGGTAGCGGCAGGTCCACAGGTTCGCCCTTGAGACGCACCATGCGTGCGGGGCTGCCAACGACGGTGGCATCATCGGGGATATCGCACATGTAGATGAAGGAGTTGGCGCCGATGCGAACGCGGTTGCCGATCTTGACCGGTCCCAGCACAACTGCTCCGACGCCGATGAAGACCTCGTCACCCAAAGTGGGATGGCGCTTGCCGGTGTGTTTGCCGGTGCCGCCGAGCGTGACGTTGTGGAAGAGGACGCAATTGCGGCCCAGTTCGGCGGTCTCGCCGATGACGAGCGCCATGCCGTGGTCGATAAAAAGCCCCTTCCCTATCGTCGCGCCGGGATGGATTTCGATACCAGTGAGGAAGCGGGCGGTCTGCGAGAGCCAGCGTGCGATGAAGCGAAAACCCCACTTGTAGAGGCGATGCGAGACGCGGTGGAAGAGAATGGCATGGAGGCCGGAGTAGAGGATCGGTTCGATTCCTCGTGCGGCGGGGTCATTGCGGTAAATTGCCTTGATGTCTTCGAATGCCATGATTGAATTGTACGACGGTAAGGGACTAAAGAGTAGTTAATCTTTCTGGCGGACGGACACTACGTGAAATGACGGCGATGTGTGCGCTCCGATGGCGCGGAAGGTCGCCCATTTCGGTTGTTTGCCGCCGGTCAGGTCGCGGTACTCCGGCAACGAAAGCAGAACCTGGTGGTCGTCTTTAGAGAGTCTGCGACTTATGAGCAGATCGGTTTCGCCGGAATGCGTGATGGTGCCTTCGATGGAATACTCCAAATCATCTGAATCAAAATCGAGTTGGTTGAAGCGCAGGACTTGGTCCGCATAGGCAAAATTGCAGACGAGGTTTTCGAGCCGCTGCTTCTGGAATGCTTCGATGCCGAAGAAGTCAGAAAAGGCGCGGCTGAAATCGAACGGAACGATTGTGCCATTCGCAATGATTGCCTGCCCCTTGATAATCAAGCCCGGACGGAATTGAGCTGCAGTGAGACCGCGACCGCGAATATTCGCCGACAGGTCAAGTTCACCGGAAAGCGGCTCGCCAAATGAAGTGAAGCGATTGAGAAGCTGTGCGGCGGAAGTGCGTTTGGTGTGGAGATCAATATCGAAGTCAGGCTCAAGAAGCTGGTTGAGGTCGTAGACGATCTCGCCGGAGGTTTGACCGCCGAAAGCGCGAAGAGAGATCGTGTCGCTGTAGACGATGCGATTGGTGATGGAAAAGCGAGATTCGAGATTTTCCCAATCGACGCCGGCTAAGCGGCCGGAATTCATGAGGATTTGGCCGGTGGCGTCGCAGTCAACGAATCGGTCGATGAAACGCATGACGGAGCCGGTGTCGGAACCGGGAACGCCGGGAGTTCCAATTGCGGCGAGGGTGTCGAAATCGAAATGGTCGCCGGTGACGTTAAAGTCGAGGCGGGCGCGTTTGCGGGCTTGGTCGCGCGGCGCCGCCAAGAGCGGAAAGTCGGTGATGGTGCCGCTCGCTTGCAAGCGATTGGCGCCGATGCCGAAAGTGAGCTGCTGAATCTGAGCGTAGTTGCCGCTAAACTGGATTTCGGTGTTGAGCGTATCGATTGCCCAATGTGCCGTTGTGTCGACGATGGCAGCTTGCAACACTCGCAGTGATCCGAAAACGCGGCCCTGCTCCGCCAGCGACGGTTTGATGAATCCGGATAAGTTAGCTTCAACCTGTCCGGCGAAGGAGACAGTTGGTGCGGCATTCAGTATGCGTCCCAAGGTCGCAACATCGGAGGTAAGGTTCATTTCGCCGGAGTATGTCGGGTCGGAGTAGTCGTCGATGGTAAAGCGAAATGCCGCAGGCGCAGTGCCAATGAAGCCAGCTTCAGTGAAAAGCGAGAGTGTTCGTTCGTTGAAGTTGGCCTCGAGAAGTTTCATACGCAGATCGACATTTTTTGCGGGGAGCACGCCGGTAAAATCGGTGACGGTAACTTTGCCGCGCAAGTTGCGGCTTGCCGGAACGCCGGCCATGCCGGAGTAGGCGATGTCGACGCGGACCTGACCGGTCAAGTTGAGATCGCGCAGGAAGGGAATCGCGGCGATGACGCGCGAGTCGACGCAATTGGCGAGTTCGGTGCGTTCGGAGAGCAGACGCAAGTCGACTGAAGGCGCAATAGTGATCGCACCGATGGAGCCGTCGAGACGGCCGGCGAATTTGTCAAGGCGCCAGTTGCAGCGACGGAAGGCAAGCGAATCCTTGACTTGTGAATAATAGCCGCGCCAGTCAGCTTCGAGCGCTCCGGGAGAAAGCAAGAAAGTGCCGGTATTTGCCCAAACAAAGAGCGAATCGATTTGGAGTCTGCCGTCGATTTCGGAGAGTCGTTCGCCGCGGAGTTCGTAGTTGAGGCTAACGTTGCCGAGCATCATGCGGAAGCCGGTCGAGTCGTTGCGCAACAGCAGGCGGCCTTCATCGAGGCGGAAATTGCGACAGAGCGGTTCCTGGAATTGTTGCTTACGGTCGGGCAACATGGCGCGGGCAGAAAAGAAGTCGTAATTGATGGTGCCGACAGAATCTTTGATGAGAAACATTTCCCAACCGTGGATCGCGACTTCTTTGACTTTGATCTTGCCGATGAGCAGTGGGAGATATTGGAGATTGGCGCTTAACTGATCGATGCGGGCGAGCGTCCGATTGGCGAATGGCTCTTTATTGACGATTTCCAGATTTGCAATGCTGATGCCGATGGGAAACATCGACAGCTCGGCCTTGCCGAAGCGGACTTCGCGATCGAGCATGGCAGAGATTTTGGGAACGATGGCTTGAGCAACGGTTGTCGGCGAAACGAGCAGCTTGACGCCAACCAAGCCGGCAACGATGACGACGACAATGGCGATTGCCAGACCGAAGATTAGTTTCTTCCAATTCATGATATGCCAAGATGGGAAATTTGGGGTCGAGACGCAAAGGCAATGTTGGACAGAATCGGTACGGGGATTAGGCGTCGTTGGGAATGGCGTATTTTTTCAAGCGATAAAGCAAGACGTGACGAGGGATGGCGAGTAGTTCGGCGGCTTTGCTGCGATTGCCGTTGCATTTTTCGAGGGCGTTGAGAATTAGAGTTCGTTCGGCCTCGTGAAAGGTAACGGCGTGGGCGTCGCCAGCAGGCGCAGCGTCGGTGTCCGGCTCGTTGCCGTCGAGCTGGAAATCGCGGGGCAAGTCGGCGCGGGAGAGCGTGTCCTGGCGCCGGAGAACGACCATGCGCTCGATGAGGTTTTCGAGTTCGCGCACATTTCCGGGCCAGCGATGATTGGCAAGCACAGCCAAGAGGTCGGCATCGACACGGATTTCGGTTTTGGGCGAAAGGCGAGTCAGAAAGTGATTGATCAAGAGCGGGATGTCATCGAGGCGCTTGCGCAGACTCGGGACCTGGATCGGAATGACGTTGAGACGATAGTAGAGATCTTCGCGAAATTTGCCCTCGCTTACGCGTTTTTTGAGATTGAGATTGGTGGCAGCAATGAGGCGGACATCGACCTCGCGCGAAGACTCGGAGCCGACGGGTTCGATTACACGTTCCTGCAACACGCGCAGGAGTTTGGCCTGAAGTTCAAGCGCCAGTTCGCTGATCTCATCGAGCATCAAGGTACCGCCGCCGGCGATTTCGAATTTGCCGCGTTTGTCCTTGATAGCGCCGGTGAAGGCACCTTTGACGTGGCCAAACAATTCCGTTTCGAGCAGTTCCTTTGGCAAGGCGGCGCAATTGACGGCAACCAGCGGCGCGCTTGCACGCGGGCTAAGCGCATGAATGGCGCGCGCGACGAGTTCTTTGCCGCTGCCGGAGTCGCCGGAGATGAGGATGGTGGCATCGGTGGGCGCAACCTGCGCGATGATTTCTTTGAGTTCCTTGACGGGCGCGGAGGTGCCGATGATTTCATTGAGACCGGAGCGGAGATTGAGTTCCGACTTGAGGCGGGAGTTTTCGTCCTCGAGACGTTTGAATTTCAACGCTTTGTCAATTGTCAGCAGAAGTTGATCGTCCTCGAAGGGTTTGGTAAGATAGTCGAAGGCGCCGAGTTTGACTGCTTCGACTGCTTGCGGCACAGTGGCATAGGCAGTCATGAGCACGACCTTGAGCGAAGGCTCAACTGTGCGGACTTTCTCGAGTAGTTCGATGCCGGTGAGCCTCGGCATGCGAATGTCGGCAAGGAGCAGATCAAACGAGGCGCTACGGATGCGCGCGAGAGCCTCTTCCCCATCGCCGACGGCGGTGACTTCGAAGCCGTTCTTCTTGAGCTTGAATTCGAGTACGCGGCGCAATGCGGCGTCATCATCGGCGAGTAATATCTTCAGCATTAATTTACACTATCCTGAAACGGAAGCTTCACGATTACGGATGTCCCCTGCCCGCTAGCGCCGGTGATTTCGATGGCACCATTGTGCGCGTCGACGATTGACTTGACAATGGCGAGGCCAAGGCCGGAGCCGGTGGCGCGGGTGGTATAGAATGGTTCGAAGATGCGGCCAAGAACTTCCGGTGCGATCCCTTCGCCGTGATCCGTGAATTGAATTTCGGCATGATCATTGGAGCTGCGCAGTTGGACGTCGATTGAGCTCCCGATTTTTGATGCCTGGATGGCATTGAGCATAATGTTGAGGATCATCTGGTGCAATTTTTCGCGATCGCCGGCGATCAGAACTGCCGGTTCGATGCGTTCGACGATCTTGATGCCTTCGCGGGAAGCCTGGGCTTCGAGTTGACGAAAGCTGGATTGGAGCAAGGACGAGAGATCGATCTCTTCGATGCGAGTCGGCTTGGGCCGGGCGAATTCGAGGAATTCGGTGACGGTGCCATCCATGCGTTTGATTTCGCGGAAGAGGATGTTCTTGAATTCGCTGCGATCTTTGTCACCGGTGGATTCGTCGCTGATGATTTCGACGGCGCCTTTGATGGAGGCGAGGGGATTTTTCAATTCATGAGCGACGCCTGCAGCGACCTGGCCGACGAGCGAGAGTTTTTGCGAGCGTTCGAGTTGCAGGCGCATGTCTTCCTGACGACGGCGGGCGCGGAATTCGCGATCGACAAGAGCGCCGATCAAGACAGCGAGTGCGAAGTAGAAGATGATTTCGACGACTTCGCCTGCGAAGTTGTGGGCGTTATCGCGGGCGCCGAGAATGAACGGGATGACGGTGAGAGTTATCGCGGTGGCGGTCCAAATTCCGCCGCGAATACCGAACCACGAAGCGGCGATAACAATGGGAATGTAACAGAAGCGACTGTGGACGGCATGAATCCAATGGGCATCGCCAAAGATCGGTTCGAAGACATAGCCGTAGTGGATCGCGGTGGTCAGCATCGTGATTAGCGCGATGGTGGCGATTTTGAAGCGGCGGTCGTCAAAGGTCATCGGGTTCGTTCCTTGAATCGATCATGTTTTGTTACAGAAGCAATCGCGGTGCCGTACCGGTCATTAGCAATCGCTGCGTGTCGTAAGTGTATGGACGGCAATTTGGATTGCGATTGCAGCGTCTGACAAGATACGTCTCTGGATCGGCTATTTTGTATAATATTATACACAAGTGTAGAATATTATTCAACAGTCCGTGCGAACTTCGACTCCCCTAATACACTAAACTACTGCGAAACAAGCACTTAGATCTGTTGGCATGGCGATTGATAATTGGTATGTCGTATGAGACCGTTAATACTGTTGTTTTTGATAGTTTTGATTTGCCTCGGGATGATTGGAGAGGCGAAGGCGCAGACAAGATTGGCTGCGCAGGGCTTGCCGAAGTTCGACTCGCTGACGACTGTCGAGGATTACGTGACTTATGCGACCAGCAATCGCAGTGGGTTGAAGGCGAGTTACGAGCAATGGCAGGAATCGGTGGCGATGAGCGGTTCGGCGGGAGCGCTGGATAATCCGCTTTTGAGTTACGAATACGGCTACACCAAATTTTCCGATCCGGTCGGTCCGCAGCGGCAGAAGTTCGGGATCATGCAGCCGCTGCCGTGGTTTGGCACGCTTGGCGCAAGAAAGAAAGCGGCGGGATTTGCGGCGGAGTCGAATTACGAACGCTACCGGTCAGAGGAACTGAACACGGCATACCGGGTCAAGTCAGCCTACTACGAATACTATTTGGCAGCACGGCAGCTTGAGTTGACGAAGGCGAATTTTGAATTGATGAAGCAATTCGAAGAAGTGATTCGCACGCGCTATTCGGCGGGGCTGTCGATGCATCCGGATTTGATCAAGGCGCAGATCGAACTGGGCGAGATGGAAGAGATGATTCGGAGCATGGAGTACATGTTGACGCCGGCACGGGTGCGACTTCTGGCGCAAATGAGTTTGCCGGACACGATGAGTTTGCCGCTACCGAGGGAATTCGAAGTCGGCGAGACGCAATTCCCCAGCGATTCGCTGGTTGCGATTGCAGAGGCGGCGAATCCGAATCTGGCGGCGATCCGCAAACAGATTGAATCGGAGCGTGCCGAGGCGACGGTCGCCAAGAAGATGAGCTATCCGGAGATGATGCTGGGGGTCGAGTATGAGCGGGCTTCACTGGTCGATGCAATGACGGGCGACAAGGAAACGATGAATGAATACATGGTGAACGTGCAGGTGTCGCTGCCGATTTGGTTTGGAAAAAATCGTGCGATGCGGGATGCAGCGCGGGCACGGGTGCGGATGAGCGAATACATGCACCAGGAAGAGCTCAATGATTTGGCGGCGATGATTGCGATGACGAATTTCGAATACAACGACGCAGTGCGCAAGCTACGATTGTATCGCAGCGGTTTGATCCCCAAGGCGAGCGAGTCGCTGAATGCATCGTTTACGGCTTATCAGACCGGGGCGACGGATTTTTTGATGCTGCTGGATGCGCAACGGCAATTGTTGGAGTTTGAGCTGACGGCGGAGCGCGCGAAAGCTGCGGCGGCGACGAAGTTGGCGGAGCTGGAAATGATCACAGGAACTAAGTTAACCACTAATCAATTGAATAAACCACAATAGGAGAAATGCAATGACAGTAAGGAAGATCTTAATGGTCGCAGCGGCGCTGGCAATTAGCGCAGCCATGGCGGCTTTCGGCGAAGAAGCAAAAGTCGCAGTAAAGAAGGACGCAGCGAAGGAATTGAAGAACCAAACCAACTGCCCGGTGATGGGCGGCAAGATTGACAGCACGTCGTACACCGATATCCAAGGCCAGCGCGTTTACCATTGCTGCCCGATGTGCACAGCGAAGTTGAAGGCTGATCCGGACAAGTATTTCAAGAAGGCAGCCGCAGACGGAATCTTGTTTCAAAATATCCAGACGGCATGCCCGGTGTCAGGCGAAGAGCTTGAAGACAAAGTTGTGTTCAGCGATTTCGAGGGTAGACGGGTTTATTTCTGCTGCAACAAGTGCCAGGCAACGTTCGCCAAGGATCCGCAGAAGTATTTGAAGAAACTCGACGAACAGAGCGCGGCCCCGAAGGATGAAAAGAAGGAAGAGAAGAAAGAAGAAAAGGGCCACGAAGGCCACAATCACGGCTAAGCCGGCAGCAAATTCATGTGGGCGGCCGTGAATGAGCCGCCCACAAAACAAACCGGCAATGAATAGACAGGAGACCAATCGAAATGAGCGAGAATAGCGGCATGAAGGAATTGACACGGCGACCGGCGTTTTGGATAGCCATTGCAGCGGTCACGGTAGCGGCGTTTTCGTTCGGCATGATGGTCTCCGGCGGCGGATCTGCGAAAGTGCAGGCGCCGGTAGTTACAAAGGCGGAAGTATGGACTTGCTCGATGCACCCACAGATAAAGTTGCCGAAGCCAGGCAAGTGCCCGATTTGCTTTATGGAACTGATTCCACTGGCAGGCGACGATGGCGGCGACTCGCTGGGGCCGAGACAATTGCGCATGTCGGAATCTTCGAAACAGCTAGCGCAAATTGAGACGACGCCGGTGATTCGCGGCGACGCCACGCAGGAGATGCATCTTTACGGAAAGGCCATGGTCGACGAATCGCGCGTCGCAAAAGTGACGGCAAGAATTGGCGGACGAATCGACCGCTTGTATGTGAACACCACGGGCCAAAGCATAAGGCGCGGCGAGAAGATGATTGATTTGTATTCGCCGGAGTTACTGTCGGCACAGAAAGAGCTGGTGCAAGCGAGCGCTTCAATAGCGAAAGTAGCACAATCGAACAGTGATATTCTGAAGAGCACGGCTGCGGCGACAGTTGCTGCGGCGAAGGAGAAATTGCGCTTGGTCGGACTGACCGATGAACAGATCGGAGAGATTGCAGATCAAGGAGAGACTTCCGAGCAGGTGACGATTTTGGCGCCGAGCAGTGGCACCGTCATTGAAAAGATGGTCGCTGAAGGGCAATACGTTGAGGCGGGAATGGACCTATTTGAAATCGCGGACTTGTCGCAGTTATGGGTAGTGCTGGAAGCCTATGAATCGGACGTCCCGTTTCTGAAAATCGGCGACGAGGTAACATTCACGACGCAAGCGCAGCCGGGCGAGGCTTTCCGCGCCAAAGTGAGTTTTATCAATCCGACGCTGGATCCGATGTCGCGCACGGTAGCTGTACGCGCCGTGGTTGACAATTCGGACCGGCGCTTGAAGCCTGACATGTTTGTGGATGCGACGATGAATGCAAGGGGCGCGCAGAAGAGCGATGCCGCTGCAGGATCGCTGCTGGCGCCGGAGTCGGCGGTTTTGATTACCGGAAAGCGCGCGGTTGTGTATGTGCAGTTGCCGAGCGATGACGGGCCATTGTTCGAGGGCCGCGAAGTCGAACTCGGTCCGAAGGTCGGCGGCTACTATGTGATTCGTTCCGGGTTGAGTGAAGGTGAAATAGTAGTGACCAATGGCGCATTCAAGCTCGACAGCGAATTGCAGATTCAGGCAAAGCCGAGCATGATGTCGCCGGAAGGCGGCATTGCGCCTGCGGTTCATAATCATGCGACGATGACGGAGACCAGCACGGCTGCGGAAAAGACTGTGGCGATTTCAAGCGCGGCACGTGCAGCGCTGGCGCCGGTGTACGACAAATATTTCGAGTTCCAGATGGCATTGGCGGGAGACGACCTGGCTGCTGCGAAGGCTGCTGCTGAAAAGACAGCTGCGGCAACAGAAGCGGTTGACATGATGCTGTTCTCCGGCGCCACACATACGAAGTGGATGGAGCTGGCGCAGGAGATTGGCAAGCAAGCAAAAGCAGCGGCAGGAGCTACCGATATTGAGCAAGCGCGGGGCGCATTCTTCCATTTATCGAAAGCGATGATAAGTCTCCATGAGAATTTCGGGCATAGCGAAGCGCGGAATTACTATCTGACATTTTGTCCGATGGCGCGCAACAATGCGGGGGCGTACTGGCTGCAGACAGTGGATACCGTCTACAATTCTTTTTATGGCGCGGCGATGTTGCGCTGCGGCGAGATCAAGAAACCGCTTAAGGCCAGCATTGAGAATTAGCAGATGAGCGACTCCTACCAGACACCTGATCGCAACAAGATGTCTTTGATCGACCGGATCATCGCGTACTGCCTGGACAACAAGTTGGTTGTCCTGTTGATAACGATGGCGGTGCTGATTTGGGGAATCATGGTGGCGCCATTCGATTGGAATATCGGATTTCTGCCGCGCGATCCGGTCGGGGTCGATGCGATTCCCGACATCGGCGAGAATCAGCAGATCGTGTTCACCGAGTGGGACGGTCGTTCGGCGCAAGACATTGAGAATCAGATCACCTATCCCCTGACTTCGGCGCTGCTCGGTGTGCCGGGAGTCAAGACGATACGGAGTTATTCGTATCTCGGCTTCTCAACTATTTACATCATTTTCAAAGACGACGTCGAGTTTTACTGGTCGCGGACGCGAATACTCGAAAAGCTGAATTCACTTCCGCCGGAAGTGTTGCCGCAAGGCGTCAAGCCGGCGTTGGGACCCGACGCGACGGCACTGGGTCAAGTGTACTGGTACACGCTGGAAGGACGCGATCCGGACGGAAACGTGACGGGCGGCTGGGACCTGCATGAATTGCGGTCGATTCAGGATTGGACAGTGCGCTATTCCCTGCAGTCGGCGGATGGTGTCGCGGAAGTGGCATCGATCGGCGGGTTTGTCAAGGAGTACCAGGTTGATGTCAATCCCGATGCGCTGCGGGCGTACGATGTCATGCTGGAGGATGTCTTTGAGGCGGTGCGCAAATCGAATATCGATGTCGGCGCTGGCACGATTGAAATCAACAACGTTGAGTATACAATTCGCGGCGTCGGATTTTTGAAGGGCACAAGCGATCTCGAAAATGCCGTAGTCAAACAGACGAACAACATCCCGGTCAGATTGAAGGATGTAGCAACGGTGGCGCTTGGTCCGGCGATGAGGCGCGGAGCACTGGATAAGGGCGGCGCGGAAGTTGTCGGCGGCGTGGTAGTCACGAGATTTGGACAGAACCCGCTGGCGACGATCAAGAATGTCAAAGCAAAGATAGCGGAAATAGCTGCGGGATTGCCGCAGAAGACGCTTGCAGACGGGACGATTTCGAAGGTGACGGTGGTTCCCTTTTATGACCGCACGGGATTGATCTACGAAACGCTCGGAACGCTGAATTCGGCAATCGTTGACGAAATCATTGTCACGATCATCGTTGTGCTCGTGATGGTGATGCATCTGCGCAGTTCGCTGTTGATATCGGGGCTACTGCCGGTGGCAGTATTCGGCTCGTTTATCGGGATGAAGATTTTTGGCGTGGATGCGAACATCATGGCGCTGGCGGGGATTGCGATTGCTATCGGCGACATTGTCGACATGGGCATTGTAATCTGCGAGAACATACTGCGGCATTTTGACGAAGCTCCGGCGGGGACTTCGCGGAGGAATATCATATTCCGAGCGGCTTCGGAAGTTGGATCGGCGGTGCTGACGGCGATAGCGACGACGGTCGTCTCATTCTTGCCGGTGTTTTTCATGGAAGGCGCCGAAGGCAAGATGTTTAAGCCGCTGGCGTACACAAAGACGTTCGCGCTGATAGCTTCGGTGGTAGTGGCTTTGACGATAGTCCCGGCGCTGGCGCATTTGATGTTCAGCAACCCAGACAAGAAGAAGCGGAGTACGCGGCTGATACCGATCGGCTTAGGGCTGGCGGGACTTGTTTTCATTGCCGCGTGGGGATTATGGTTGGCCGGGCTGATGTTGATGGCGATTGCAGCGTACATGATCGCTAAGCCGATGTTGTCGGATAGACTGCAGCGCAACATGCCGCGAATTATCAACTATGGGCTCGCGCTATTTGTGGCGACGATTTTGACCAAGCACTGGATGCCGCTGGGAGTCGGTCGCGGCGAGTTTTTGAATTTCCTGTTTGTAGTTGTTGTCGTGGGTGGGATGCTGGCGCTGTTTTTGATGTTTATCAAAGTGTATCAGCCGGTCTTGCGCTGGTGTCTTGACAATCGTGGGTTGTTCTTATCGATTCCGGCAGCGTTGATCGCAATCGGATTCACGGTCTGGCTGGGGTTTGATGCGATATTCGGATTCATGCCGCAGTTCGTTCGCTCATCCGCGCCGTATGCCGCGATGAGTCACTTATTCCCCGGGACGGGCAAGGAGTTTATGCCCGATCTTGACGAAGGGTCATTCCTATATATGCCGACGACGATGCCGCACGCATCGATAGATGAGGCTTTGAGCATCGTTCAGTTGCAAGACAAGGCGTTTGAGAGTATCCCCGAGGTGGAATCGGTGGTCGGAAAATTGGGGCGGGTCGAATCGTCGCTGGATCCGGCGCCGACTTCGATGATCGAGACGGTGATCAGCTACAAGACCGAATATTTGAATGACAAAGACGGCAACCGGCTGAAGTTCAAGTATGACGATGAGAAGAAGGAATTCGTTCGCGATGAGAAGAACAATCTGATTCCCGATGAGGACGGCAAGCCGTTCCGGCAGTGGCGGGAGCATATCAAGTCTTCCAAGGACATTTGGGATGAGATTGTCAAAGCCGGCAAGGTGATCGGGACGACATCGGCACCGCGATTGCAGCCGATCGCGGCACGCATTGTGATGTTGCAATCGGGGATGCGCGCGCCAATGGGTGTCAAGATCAAGGGGCCGTCGCTCGAGGCAGTACAAGAGGTCGGATTCGAGATTGAGAAATTTCTGAAGGAAGTCGGCGCAGTTGAGCCGGCGACGGTGGTTGCAGACCGGATTGTCGGTAATCCGTATCTTGAGATCGCGATCGACCGCGAAGCGATTGCGCGATACGGTTTGTCGATTCGCGAGGTGCAGGATGTGATCGAAGTTGCGTTGGGTGGTATGCCGATCACAACGACGGTCGAAGGGCGCGAACGGTATCCGGTGAGAGTTCGCTATCAGCGCGAGCTGCGCAGTTCAATCGAGGATATTGAGCGCGTATTGGTGCCGACAGCGGATGGAAAACAAATTCCGCTGAAGCAGTTATCGCAAATCAATTATGTGCAGGGGCCGATGATGATTCGGTCTGAAGATACGTTCTTGACGGGTTATGTCATTTTCGATAAGAAGCCGGGACGCGGCGAAGTGGATGTTGTCGAGGAAGCGGATCAATTCCTCAAGGACAAGATTGCGTCGGGCGAGTTGAAGATTCCGGCCGGTGTCAGCTACAGCTTCGCGGGCAGTTACGAGAATCAGGTGCGATCGGAAAAGAAGCTGATGGTGGTCGTACCGCTGGCGCTTCTGATCATTTTCATGCTGATCTATTTCCAGTTCAGCGATGTGCCGGTGACGATGCTGGTATTCACGGGCATATTCGTGGCGTGGTCGGGCGGATTTTTGATGATGTGGCTTTACGGGCAGGATTGGTTTCTGAACTTCCCGCTTTTCGGCGACAACGTGCGGGAGCTGTACAGTATCAAAGCTTACAATCTTTCCGTAGCCGTCTGGGTAGGATTCCTGGCGTTGTTTGGTGTTGCGACAGACGACGGCGTGTTGATTTCGACCTATATCAAACAAGTGTTCAACGAGAAGAAGCCGTCGAGCGTGAGAGAAATTCGCGAGGCGATTATAGTTGCCGGATCGAAGCGAATCCGGCCGGCACTGATGACGGTAGCGACGACGCTGTTGGCGTTGATTCCGGTGTTGACTTCGAGCGGAAAAGGCTCGGATGTGATGGTTCCGATGGCGATACCGTCGTTTGGCGGTATGACAATTGCGATTATCACGGTGTTGACGGTGCCGGTGATGCATGGGATGGTGGCGGAGTACCGGTTGAAGCGGGGGAAGGAATTGTAGGTTTTTCCCACCCTTCGGGTGGGGCACAAAGGCGGTAGAGGATCGGACG
>CAZIBI010000004.1:50109-54997 GCA_964537215.1 uncultured Ignavibacteria bacterium
TACGTAATCCCAGCGCCCCGCAAGCGGGATTTCGCTGCGCTCAACAAGCGTTGGGGCGCCCAGGGTACTACAATGACAGACAAGAATGTCTGTACTGCCGAAGGTAAGACACAACCAACTAGCCCCTTTGTAAAGGGGGAATGACAGGACGGAGTTGGCGAAAGTGAAAGGGAGGTTATTGGTTGCCGGGTCCCATGAGGACGGTGAATTCGCGCAGCAGTTTGAGGTCGAAGTTGTTTTTCATTCCATGCATCAGTTTGAGAGCCGAGAAAGTTTCGATGGCGGACTGGTAGACGCGTTCAGTAGTGAGCGCATCGAATACGTCGGCGATGGCGACGATACGACTGTAAGGATGCAAATCCGATTCAAGCAGACCGTAGGGATAGCCCGAGCCGTCGAGACGTTCGTGGTGATGCAAGACCGGAAAATAGGATTCCTCGTGGATGAGGTCGGTTTCGCGCAAGATCTCGCCGCCCCAGCCGGGGTGTTTCTTCATGATTTCAAATTCAGAACGATTGAGCGAAGTGCGCTTGGTGAGGATGCGCTCGGGAACTTTGCTTTTGCCGACATCGTGCAGCAGTGCGCCGGTGCCGAGGATGGTGAGTTCTTCGCGGCTGGAAATGCCCAATTGCCTCGCCAAGGCGAGCGAAAAGGTGGCGACGTTGACGGAATGCGTATACGTGTAATAATTGAATGACGAAATCTTCATCAAGCTAAGAAAAGCCTCGCGGCCCTTGAGAATGTAGTCGATGGTGTTCTCAACGAGGTCCTGGCTGCGCTTGATGTTTTCGGAATAGGTCGGGTTGGCGAGGACGTCCTTGATGAGGGCTTTGGAGGTGTCGTAGAGAATCTCGGCTTTCTTGACTTCCTCGATTTTGGGATCGGTAAGAATTTCGGAAAGGTTTTCCTCGATGTAGCGCTGGTATGCCGCGCGCGACTCATGGGCGATATAGATTTCGTGGACGTTATTCTCGCGAAGACGCTCGAGATTTTCGGTCGTAAAGGGGAGCGCTTGCGAACGATAGAGGACTAGTTCCCTGCCGACGTAAATATAGATGTCGAAATTGAGGATCTTATCAATCCGCAAGGACTCGACATGAATCGGGATAAACGCCGGTTGACCAGCCTCCAGACGCCGTTTCTGGAGATGTTCGGATTGTGACAGCATTAAATGAATTATCGTCAAAGGCGTTGTCTTCCTTGAAAGTAAAAAAACCGGCCCCGTTTGTTTCGGGACCGGTTCACAGAAAGGGAGGGGCCAACAGGCTACATAAAAAGAGGAGGAAAGATCAACTGCCGTAGCTCTTGACGAGCATCATGACTGATTGCAGTGAGGTAGTAATATTGGTGAGGGCTTTTGAGTATCTTTTCAACAGCTCGGAGTATTGCCAGCGCATCGAGAAAGCCTTGTCCGGGAAGGCAAACAGGTCGAGCAGCGTTTTGCGGTAGATTTCATCGAGGTAACGGACGACGTCGTAGGTGTACTCGGGCAAGTCATCATCGTTGGCATTGCCCTTGCTAAGCCGGTCGCGATAAGCCTCGACCTTCTCCAGAACAACGGTACCGAAGCACCAAGGGGTCATGACGACGCCGAAATTATTGGCTTCAGTATAGAAATCATACACCGTGCGGAGCAGGACCTCGATGACTTTACGGCGTGCATAAAGGTAAGCGGCGAGTTCATGGTCGTGGGGGCCGAGTTCGGATTGTTTCGATTTGACATCGGCGAGATCGGCTAATGCGCGGCCCTCGACTTGTTCCAAAAAGGCGTAGTAATCATCGAAGTAGACTTTGACGTTTTCGCTAAGCGTATAGAGGTAGAAACCGCCGTCGTCTTTCTTCACTCGCGGCTCAACGCTCTTTTCAAAGCGGTTGGCGGCGAATCCTCGTTTCATGTCAGTTGCAACCATTGTCGTGTATCTCCTTGCCTCTCTGTTGTTGACGGAGCTACTCTTACGCAACTGGTGTGCCGAGCGGGAAATGGCGCGACCGGCGATTCAGCGGCGGCGCATTCTATTGAAATGTAACGGGTTAGTGAAACGAGCGAAATTGCGGCGGATTGTCGCGATTATGCAAGGTATGCGCGCGTTTGCAATGTCGGGCGGCCAAGCATGCAACGGAAGTGTGAGAATTCTTAGGCGCGGTTACTTGGGTACGCGAATAAGCAAGATCAGGCCAAGCAGCAAGAAGACGACATTTGTTCCCCATGCGGCGAGCATCGGGCTGATGATGCCGTTGTGTCCCATCTCGATGGCGATCTTGACCATGGTGAAAAAGACGAAGGAAATACCCATCGAAAGTCCGAAGCTGATTCCGAGACCGGCGCGGCGCGGGTTGGATGCCAAGGCAACGCCAATAAGAATGATGATGACGTTAATCAGCGGAAAGGAAGTCTTGTTGTAGAGATCGACGAGTTGCGACTTGACGTTCTTCCCGAGCGAACGGCTGACGGCGATGAAACGCTTGAGTTTGAAGTAGTCCATCGAGTAGGCATCCTGGCGGGTGAACCAGTCCTCGAAGAAATTGGGGCGTTCGCGGAATTGTGGAAACGCCAGCGAGTCGTGAGTTATGGTGATAATCGGTTGGGCGGCGGTATCGAGATCGCCGATTTCTTTCCAGCCGACGTTGGTGCCAACCCAGATTGAGTCGCGCCACTCGAGTTTGTCGGCGGTGATGATTTGGCGCAGTGCGCGGCCCTCGAAGGTTTGAATGAGGACATCCTCGCCGGTGGCTGATTTGGAAACATAATTGCCGAACTGAAAGATGCGGCCATCGAGACCCTGGAACATCTGATTGCGGTAGACGCTGGCGCTTTCACTTTTGCGGCGCTCGATGCGTTCGGTCTTGATGATATTTTTCTGGTAGTTGGCCTCGGGCAAGACCATTTCGCCGAAGATCCAGAGTCCGCCGGCAATGACGAGCCCGCCTGTCATTAGGACGACAGCGATGCGATAGATGGAGATGCCGGCAGCTTTCATGGCAGTGAGTTCGTTGGTCTTTGCGAGCAGTCCGATTGAGAAAATTGCCGCCAGTAGAGTTGCGATGGGGCAAGTCAGGACTACAATGAACGGCGTGAAATAGAAATAGTAGAGCGCGATATCTGTGGCTTTAGCGCCGGACTCGACATACTTGCCGATGTTTTCGACGAGGTTGACGAGGTTGAAGATCAGAATGAAGCAGGCGATCGACACGAAAAAGGTCAGAAAGAACCGGCGCAAAAGGTAGCGGGCAAGAATACTCAAGTTCATTTGCTCCGCCAGAAGATTGAACGAATGGCGGCAACGAAACTTTTCTCGCTGCGCACCCAGTAGATAAGAACCAAACCGACACCGACCATAAGGATGTTTGCCGCCCACATAGCAAACCAAGCGGGGAGAATGAGCCGGTCGGCGAGCTGTTCCCCGCCGATGAGAAATGCCCAATAGATTGTGAACAAGCCGATGGAGATTCCGACGGAGAGCGCCATACCACCACCACGGCTGACGACGCCGAGCGGCGCGCCGATCAGGATGAAGGCGAGACAGGCGGCGGGGAGCGAGTATTTCTTGTGAATCTCGACGGAGTATTTTGAGATCAGTTTGACATTGGTATTGATTTGGGTGCGACGTGTTTTGAAGAGCCGTGTCATCTGGACGACTTTATTGTACGACTGGCCAACAGCGTAGCTTAGCCACTCGGCGGCGTTGCGATTGCCGCCCTCGATGGGTTTGAGCGGAGCTTTGAGAACCGCGAGCAGCGACGAATCGGTGTCGAGCGTGATGGCAGCGCGGTAGTCGGCGATTTCCTTGCGCCAGGCGTGAACCTTCTTGAGCATTTGCGGTGCGGACATTTCGCGGTCGCCACGGTAGTCTTGCTGGGTTTCTTTCAGGCGCGTTTCGAGATTGCCGACCTTGAAAGTTTGCGACTTGAAGGCGGAAATGCGATAGCCCTTGTTGTCGCCGCGATCCTGCTCGTGCACCTGGCCATCCATCAGGTGGAAAGTGATCGATTCATCGCGGGGAGAAAACTCAACCAGCCCGGAATCGGCGGTGATGGTGCGATTGACGTTCTGGTTCGTGCGGTCATAGATGACGGCGTTTTTGATGCGCGAGGTTTTGTGGTCGATGTCTTCGACGAGGACGATGTATCCGGGGATGTCTTCGACAAAGATGCCCGGTTGGAGTTGGAAGGTCGGGCGAAGCCGGCCGATATCGGAGCGCAAGTTGGACGCCATGTGATTGGCCTCGGGCAAGACATCGTTGTTAAACCAAATCAGGCCGCCCCCGATGAGCGAAGCGACGATGACGACCGGGATCATCAGGCGGAAGAGATCAATGCCGAGGGATTTGATGGCGAGGATTTCTTTATCGCCGGTCATGCGACCGAAAGCCATGAGCGTACCGACGAGGACTGCCATGGGAACGGCGAGCGCCAACATCCAGGCAAGATTGAGGACGAGGAATTTCAGGACGGTCCAAGTCGAGATATCTTTGCCGATGATCAGCTCGAGCATGTGCGGGATGAAATCGATGATCAAGACGAAAGTGATGACAAAGAAGGCAAACAGGAAGGGGCCGAGGTGTTCCCTAAGGATGTAACGAGTTAGAATCCACACAGTGCATTTTACAACTGTCGCTTTGGCATCGGCAAGGGAAATTCGCGGAGTGAAAGGCGATGAGTCGAATGGATCTTTTATGGACACAAAGAAGAAGTTGTCGAAACCCCGCATAGAGACAGCGTAGGAAGGTGCATTCCGATTAGGGGTTTCGACCTACGGAACCTAGCTCTCCTGTGGATTGGCAAATCTCCAAGTGAGTTGCTCCAAGGGGCAAGAACTCTAGATTGGGAGATCGGCCCTACGGAAGAATCGACACCAAGAGGAAGTTGTCGAAACCCCGCATAGAGACAG